>CAZZMP010000008.1:0-143063 GCA_964655435.1 uncultured Geobacter sp. | reverse complement strand
TGAAAAGAACTAATTGTTGAATCTAAACGGGGTGTCCGCCAGATGGCAGACACCCCGTTTTCGTATTACGCGATTCGCTTCTTTTTAAGGAGGAAATTATAAAATAGCGTCTTTAAGCAATATAAACTCTCGTACAGTTCTGGTTTTTACAAGCTTTTTTATCACTCTTTCAAACTCAGGCTCATCCATGGTTGAAAATACAGCTTTCACCTTTCCAAGGATCTGTTGTTCACCGCAAAATATCCCCTGATAGCGAGTCAATAGTTCTGTGAGGTAATGCTTGAGCATGGCCATTTTCTCAGATCTCTCCGGCAAAGCAATAATGCCTCTTCTGATCCTCTGAAACAGCAGAGGATCTGCGATCGCCCCACGTCCAAGCATAAGTCCGGCTGCCCCTGTCTGCTCCAACAGACGCAGTCCCTGCTCTGCTGTTCTGACATCACCATTTGCTATAACCGGCAATGCGGACTCCTTTACAACTCTGGCCGTTATAAGATGATTTGCAGTTCCTTCATACTCTTGCAAGACAGTACGTGGATGGAGAATCAAAAAATCAACTTTCGCAGACTCAAACAATGATAATAGCGAGAAAATTTGTTCCGGATTATCATAGCCAGCGCGAAGTTTGACAGAAAAAGTACCTTTAATAGCATTACGCATTGCAGGGATAAGCTCATGCAAGAGATCTGCTCTTTGCAGTATTCCCCCTCCGGTCAGTCCGCTGTTCATCCGTCCAAAAGGACAGCCCAGGTTAAGGTTGATATGGGCTGCACCAGCATTCTCCGCCGTTCTGGCTGCGGCAACCAGAGACTCAGTACTATGACCGATAAGCTGGACAACCAGAGGAATTACTCCTTCGTCTGATCCTATTTCATTAAGATCTGAAGGTGAAAGCGGTTTTCTGCTCTCTCCACCTGCTACTCTCATAAATTCAGTAAACAGCGTGTCCGGCTGAACCCAGGTGGCAAATAGTTCTCGCAGTCCCTTGTTTGTAAGCCCTTGCATGGGAGCAAGCATTAGCGGAAGAGAATTGCATGACCATGGAAATCTGTCTGTCCGATTATTCTGACTCATCATAATCTGTTGATAACCCAGGTTATCAACCCTGCCCCATTATAAATCTACTTACAAGATGAAGGACAATTGGAATTGTGACGATTCCTCCCAGAGTGCCTGCTGCCACCATTGCAGCGGCCTGCTCAGGACAGTTATCGTATTTGAGATTTAGCATATATGACATAACAGGCCCCGGCATGGAGGCATTAAGGATTATGATCGCTTCGGAAGTCCTGAATCCGAGCAAGACAAGGGGATCAAGCGATGGATCAAGCGATGTCCATCCAAAAATACGCCAGACAAATACCAGACCGAATCCGAACAAAGGGCCAGCCAGCAATCTGGCAACCCCGCCCTCAAGACCTGCCTTAAGGGTTTCCAGACGGATATCACTCATGGAATATCCCAGGTTGAGTATCAGAAGGGGGATTGCTGCGTACCCCAGGATATCTGTCAGTTTACCAGCAAAATGAAGCGTTGGTTGCAGAATTTCCGGCAGCTTCAGGCTTGCTACAGCCACACCTGCAATCATGGCGTAGAGAGCTGGTATCTTTAAAAACTGTTTAATATCGGTCTCCCCGCTAACCAGAAAGACACCTACGCTGTAAAGCACGAAGATGTTGGCGAGATGGAATATTATTGATTTGGATAGTCCTTCATTGCCAAACATGAGAAGCGCTATAGGAAGCGATATATTGCCTGTGTTCATAAATATGATCGGCAGGATAAAACCGTGGCGTTTTACACCTGTGCGCCGTTTAAGCAAGAGTGCGACAGGCAGCATCAGCAGGATCATTGCCAGTACAGAAACAAAAAGGAGTGAAAATTCTGAAAGGTCAAAGGAACGTTTATGTGTTGAAGAGAATATCAGTGAAGGTACAAAGAAGTAGTAGACCAGATTTGAAACACTTTTTTGGTTTATCTGGTGGGCAATATCGAGTCTTCCCAGCCAGAAGCCTGCAAACGCAATTGCAAAAGATGGGATGACGGAACTGAATATAAGAAAGGTCTGTCTTGAAAACATTATTAATCCTGTTTCAGCTATTGAAGATGTACCGGTTTATCATAAAAAGGACGACAACAAAGGCAAGAAACGAGAGTAAAGAGGATGAAAATACCAGTGAATTTAAGCGGTTCAGAACAGACTTGTCCAAAGTCAGAGATCTGGTTGAAATAGTTGACGGCAGTACGGATGCAACGAGTATAATTGCTTCGGTAGTACGAAGATCCAGATATTTCAAAAGGTCATATCCTTTATCAAGATCGGAAATTCCTGTTATTCGAAGAATAAATATCAACCCTGCCGCTGTGGCAGGAAACCAGATCATCCTCAGCAGAGCCACTTGAGACCAGACAGCCCCTCCGGTAGTACGAATACAGTAGAGGGCATAACCGTGACTCATCAAAAGTATCGGAATGGCTCCCGAAGCCATCATGCCTATCCCTTTTTCAACAAGCCATACAAGTTCAAGAAACTGTAGAGGAAGCATAATATTCAGAGACTCAAGGATTAATGCAAGTATCACAGCATATAGAACCGGCATCTTGAGAAAAAACAAAAAGCGTGAAGGCTGGCCACTTATTTTCATACCCCAGGTAGAAAGCAGAAAAATGGATGCAAGATGAAAAAAAACTGCCTTTGATAACCCCTGAGTTCCAAAGAGAAGGTATGACAATGGAAGCAGAAGTGTGCCTGTACTCCCGAAGAGCATCGGGATATAGCCTGCCGCAGTAACTTCGGCTTCTCTCCTAACCCAAAAGCGCGCCAATGGATAAGAGAAAAAGACCAGAGAGGCAGAAACAGCCGTTATCAGAATTATTTCAGAGAGTGCTGGCGGATTTCTGTTAATCGCAGTAAATACGAGGCATGGAATAAATATCTTGTCATTAAGTATTGTAAGGTTTTTTTGCTGTGCCCCTCCTTCCCATCGTGCGAGGAGAACTCCTGCCATTATGATAAACGAAGCGATTAAAAGCATTCGGAGCGATAGCATATCAGCCGCCACAATACCAGATCCTGCAATCATGGCAGTAGTTCCCATTATTCGGCTACCTTACAACCGTAGAAACAGAGAGAAGCTGAACAGGAATATGTATGCCAAGGCGATCTGCAGTAGAGAGTTGAATCAGTATGGAGAGTTGTGAAACGGTTCTAACCGGAATATCCGCTGGATTCTTGCCTGAGAGAATAAGGAGGGCATTCTCAGCGGCAAGTGTTCCCAATCTTCTGTAATCAGGGCCTATTGAGATAAGCGCGCCATCATCCTTCACCATCTGTGGTATAACAACAATACTGGGTATCCGGTGTTTGTTGAGTATGCCCACTATCCGCCCCGCATTAGCCTTCACAAAGGAATCTGATGGAAATATAACGGCGTCAGGTCGTGCATCTATAACCTTTTTCATTGTCGTAGCTATTCCTTCAACCCCCTTTATAGGAAAATCAAGCGTGTGAAACCCAAACCGCTGCTCCTGCTTTCTGATATCTGCCAGTTGGTATAACGGAGCAGGATCATTACCTGAATAGACAAATCCAAGCTTTCGGATATTCAGCAAGGTGTTGAGTGTTTTAAATGCACTCTCCATCTGCACAAGGTTTGATGCACCAGTCGCCCGCCCCCCGGGGTGCTCCATGCTTTTTGCTATTCCTGCTTCCACCGGTCTCTGTACTATATTGAATACAATCGGGAGATCAGAGTTTTTAGCCAGTGCAGCCTGCGTTATTATTGTTCCAAAGGTGTATGCAAAACGGAATTGTCTGTGATTAAGTGAGGATAGTATGGAATCCAGTCTTTCCTTATTCTGTCCAGCATCAAGGGTTGTAATGACTACATCATACTCCGTTGATTCTGCCAATCTTTCCCTGAACCCTTTTTCAGCCTCTGTCTCCCCACGCCAGAGAACCATTGCGACATGAACCCGTTCTTTAGCCTCCACTACTATCGGAAACAACAGCAAAACAGAAAAGAAAGAGAACAGAATACGATAAATCACAGCTTTTTCCCGAGATATCGGATGGCAAGCATTGTAATATCATCGGATTGTGGCGCTCCGTTTGAAAAGCTATGAACTTCATCTCTTACAGAGTGAATTATATCCTCGGCTGTGCCTGAGATAGAACGGTTCACGCAATTAATCAATCTTGCCTCCCCGAATTCTTCCAGTTCAGGATTTATCGCTTCATTCACACCATCAGTATAAATCAGAAAAAGTTCACCAGGTTCAAGGTATATTGACTCTTTCTTGTAGGTTATATCCGGCATTGGGCCTAATACGAATCCAGGCGTAAATGGATGCTGTATAACAGTTCCATCTGTTTTCTGGATAATGGGCGGAAGGTGACCAGCATTGGCGCAGACCATTTCGCCAGTATCAGTATTAAGAATTGAACAGAATACAGTAACAAACATTGATGTTTTATTATCCAGAGCAAGAATTGAATTAACCCTTTCCAAAACATTCGATGGGTCTGCTTCCCTCATAACTTCACTTTTAATAAGGGTTTTAGCAACCATCATATAGAGGGCAGCCGGAACCCCTTTGTCTGAAACATCGCCTATAACAAGACAGAGATGAGTTTCATCTACAAAGAAGAAATCATAGAAATCACCCCCAACCTCTTTGGCAGGGTTCATTAGTGCATACAGGTCAAACTCGCTTCTTTCCGGAAATGGTGGAAATATACGAGGTAGCAGAGATTCCTGAATATCTGTAGCCAGCCTCAACTCACTCTGGATCTTCTCTTTTGAAGCTGTAGTTTCAGTCAGATCATGAATATAACGTGAAAGATCTACCGCCATACTGTTGAATGTCTCTGCCAGTTGCTGTATCTCATCACCACTGTAGAGCTTCAAACGGTACTCCAGATTACCGTTGCCTATAACCCTTGCCCCTTCTTCAAGTTCAAGAATAGGGGCGGTTATCTGCCGTGCTGTTCTACGAGAGATAATAGTTACCATTAAAAGCATCGCAAGAAAGACCAGAACCATTATAGACAAGGTTATGGCTATATGCCTATAGACCTGACTGCTTACCTCTTCAGCATGGGTTGTAAGAGCAATTTCAGTAGGACGAATAGGGGCATAGACCGCCTCAACAGGCAGGGCAAAAAGCACTGACCAGCCTGTTGTGCTGATTGGCGCATATGCAACAAAGCTGTCCTGCTTGTTCAAAACGCCTCTTATAATTCCAGGGGTTCCTGAAACGAGGCTTTGATCCAGCAATGGGAGAGCCTTTTCATCATCAAAAGAAAAAAATTCTCCTGTCTGTTTATCTTTCCAGTTGTTACTGTCGGTTACAAGACCTTCCCGCGCTATGATTCTACGATCCTTTGAAACAAGATAGGCCTTTCCCTGACCGTTTATTCGCATCTTTATAATTCTGTCCTGAATGGTAGTCAGCGGAACATTAAGTCCTATAACCGCTACAATCTTTTTGTTGTTCAGAACAGGGGCGGAACAGTTTACCCTGAGGTTTCTTGCTATAACCCCGACGTAAGGGTCGCTCCAACCCAGACTTCCTGTCTTTAATGCTCTTAAAAACCAGTCACGGCTCCGCACATCGTAGGAAGTATCAATATTGGCAGACCAGGGGAAACGGCGAAAGAGTCCGCGAGGGGTAGCAATATTACAATCGTTTATATTTGGATTGCTCTTCAAGACTGAGGTCATCAAGTCATCCATAGATGATGAGATCTGTAGTTCCTGTGCAACTGACGCGGGTATTACACTGGAAGGGATCTGCCAGACTGAAGCTGATTTGGGGTCTGAGGGGGGATCCGTTTTTGAGTGGGAATGTTTCCGTGGATATGCCGAAGGATTTTTCCAAATCCTCTGTGCGGTATCCACAAGTATGATAAGGTCGTTCTCTACATCTCTGAACTGAGCATCTATAAGGGCTGCCTGATCGACAGTGGATTTCAGCAGACCTTCCTGTGTCAGAGACTCCAGAGTTCCCTTGCTGATCTTGAGAAGATCATTGCTTAGCCCGGATGTCCCTCTGATGGATGACTTGGCTATTGTGATCATACCCCAGAATGATACAACTCCAAAACCGATTAGAGAAAGCAGTGCGGTACCCATTAATGCGTAAAGTATACGGGTCTTTATCGTCTTGGGATTTAATCTGCTTAGTGACATATTCAGGCTACCATTTTTCTGGACAGATAACAGGATATTGCTGCCTTCATACTTAAGGCAGAGGCCTTGCCTGTCCCTGCCAGATTGTATGCAGTTCCATGATCAACTGAAGTTCTGATAATAGGAAGTCCTAACGTAATATTTATTCCATCCTCAAAATGACGCATTTTAAGTGGGATTAATCCCTGATCATGATACATGGCAACCACTGCATCATATGGAGCAGGTTCCTGAACTGCAAAGTGAAAGAAGGTGTCTGCCGAAAATGGACCATGAACATCCAGCCCTTCGGCTCTTGCCGCTTCTATTGCAGGGATGATCGCTTGTGCCTCTTCATTTCCAAACATTCCCCCTTCACCACAGTGAGGGTTCAATCCCAAAACGGCAATTCTGGGGTTTTTATTTCCGGAAAGCGGAACAACACCCTTGGCAGTAACCCTTATAGTTTTTAGCACCAGTTCAGTTGTTATAAGCCCTGGAAGGGAGGCAATCGCTTCATGTATGGTTACAAGCGCTACACGCAGAACATCTCCAGCTAGCATCATAACAAAATCATCACAATGGCAGATCTCGGCCAGGAGTTCGGTATGACCGGGGTAATGGTGTCCAGCCTTGTACATGGCATCCTTGCAGATAGGCGCGGTCGCCATCAGGGCAACTTCACCTGAAAGGCAGAGTTCTGCAGCATGGCAGATATATCTGTAAACGGCATCTCCTGCATGCAATGATGGTTTTCCGTAGGTAATATCGGATTCACTGAGTGTTGAAACCTCGATTAGCGGTATCGTTGAATCAGGCAATCCGGCAGCTTCTGATGGTGACTGAACAGACACAATCTCCAGTCTACTGTCATAAACCGCCATAGCCCGCTCCATAGCCCTTTTGTCACCCAGCAAAACCGGATAACAGAGAGATCTGATCACCGGATCATCAAGTGAAGCAACGATAATCTCAGGACCTATGCCTGAAGGATCCCCCATGGTGAGAGCAACAATCGGTTTTTCCATAGCTTGCCTCATACTGTTCAGTTTATTTCAATCCCAACAGCTGACGGGCAAGCAGTTCCAGCGTATGAACCACCTCTACCTTTGAACCATGCTGTTTCAGGCCATCGTCAAGCTGCATCATACATCCGGGACATCCGGTTGCAACAGCATCAGCTCCTGTTGCCATAATAGCGTTGCTTTTTGAATCATTAATATCCATTGATGCGCCGTAGTGATAGACATTAAAAGTGCCGCCAAGCCCGCAACAACGGTCTGCTCCTTCCATTTCTATCAACTCAAGACCAGGGGTTGAGGAAATAAGATTCCGTGGTTGTGCCGAGAGCTTGCGTGTACGCAAATGGCATGGGTCATGGTAGGTAATCTTGCCTTTTGCGCCTGCACCTGTTTCAGTCGGATCAAGTCCAAGGTTAAAAAGCAGCTGTGAGGCATCAACAGCCTTTTCCGCAAGCCTGTCGAGCCTTTCCCTCAGTTCCGGATTCCTTTTGCCAACCACCAACGGATATAGACGATGCAACGCCCCACCGCAGGTAGCACAGGCAGTGACTACATAATCGGCTTCATAACGTTCCAGAGCGTCAAGATTTCTCTCTGCCAGAACCTTAACGGTTTCGATATCTCCTCCAGACATACCTGGCAGACCGCAGCATTGCTGATCTTTTGGAATAATTACGGTGCAGCCAAGATGCTGAAACAGTTTGACAGTAGCAACCCCTACCCTGGGATATGCAAAGTTGATCATGCAGCCTACAAAGAAGATTATACGAGGTTTATCAGGCCGACCCTCTATCACCTCAGGGTATTGCTCCATAAAGCTTTTCTTGGCTATTTCAGGGATATAGCGCTTGTTCCCTATGAACGGAAGTGGGAAACGAAGCCTTAATCCGGAGTTTTCCGGCACCTTTTTGAAAAACAGAGGCCCCAGCAGAGAGGCAGCCTTTGCCCCCATCTTCATCCTTGTGCGATTCTGAATGACCTGTTCAACCGCTTTATGAAATGTCGTCAGACCGCGCTTTTGAGCCAGTGCTTCGCGCGCTGCAATTACAATCTCATCAGTAGGGACATCATTCGGACAACGATCAACGCAACTGCCGCATAAAAGACACTTTGACATCGCAGAATAGGTCTGGTCATCCAGATTGATATCATTTTTTAGAAGGTGCTTTATAAGAGCAAGCTTACCCCTTGCCGTTGCCGGCTCACGCCCGAAGGTATTGAAGGCAGGACAGTTGGAACGGCAGGTGCCACACTTTACACACTTCTTCAACTCTTCTTCAATTCTCTTTAAAATACTTCCATTAGTCTGTTCAGACATCTTGAACCCTCATATAAGATAAAACAGTTCTTTTAATATTATATTTTATCCCACTTATAGCACCATATCAGCATTTTATCAGCCGGATAATTGTTATAAGTTTTTTAAAGTCCGGTTAATCATGTTGTTTATTCATACGAAAACAACATGTTACCGCACCAAAGCAGTAGACTTGCAGAGTTCTTTCTGATAGATCTGTGCAGCTTTAATTACAGGAAAGGAAGGAATTGTAATGGGCAAGACCATAGCCGAAAAGATTTTTGCAGCCCACCTTGTGGATGAGCCTTTTAGCGGAACCAGAGTATTGAGGCTGGACGTTGTGCTCTGCCATGAAATAACAACACCGATAGCCATTGATGATCTGATTGAGCGGGGCAAAGACAGGGTCTTTAATCCATCAAAAATTAAAGCGGTTATTGATCACGTTACCCCTGCAAAGGATTCAAAGACCGCGACTCAGGGCAAGATCCTGCGCGACTGGGCTCATCGTCACGGAATTAAGGACTTCTTTGATGTCGGGGCAAACGGAGTCTGTCATGCGCTGTTTCCAGAAAAAGGCTTTATACGTCCTGGAAACACAGTAATAATGGGTGATTCTCACACTTGCACACACGGTGCCTTCGGGGCATTTGCTGCAGGAGTGGGTACTACGGATCTGGAGGTCGGCATACTGAAGGGTGTCTGTGCCTTCCGTGAGCCAAAAACGATCCGCTTCAACATCAATGGTAAACTCCCCAAAGGGGTATATGCCAAGGATCTGATACTTGCAATCATTGGAAAGATCGGGGTTAATGGTGCTACCGACAGGGTTATAGAGTTTTGTGGCTCCACTGTTGATGCCTTAACCATGGAATCCAGAATGACGCTTTGCAATATGGCGGTTGAGGCTGGTGGTACTTCAGGGATCTGTATGCCGGATATGATTACCGTTGACTATCTCTGGCCATTTATTGCTTCGGAGTTTCCTTCAAAAGAGGCTGCCCTTGCAGAATACAGAAAGTGGTGTTCTGATGGTGATGCAATTTATGATCAGATTATAGAGATTGATGCAACATCACTGCTGCCTGTTGCAACCTTTGGCTATAAACCGGATCAAGTAAAACCAGCGGCAGAATTTGAGGAAACAAAGGTCGATCAGATTTACCTGGGCTCCTGTACAAATGGTCGCCTGGAAGATCTCAGGATTGCCGCCGGAATACTAAAGGGCAGAAAACTGGCTGAAAACGTGCGTGGCATACTCTCTCCTGCAACACCCAAGATCTATCGTGATGCAATGAAAGAGGGGCTAATCGATATATTCCTCGATGCAGGCTTCTGTGTTACCAACTCAACCTGCGGAGCCTGTCTTGGAATGAGCAATGGCGTTCTGGCTGAAGGCGAGGTCTGTGCCTCAACAACCAACCGCAATTTTAACGGGAGGATGGGCAAGGGCGGCACAGTGCACCTGATGTCACCTGCTACGGCAGCGGCTACAGCTATTGAAGGCAAGATTGTCGATCCAAGAAAATATCTGTAAGAACGACTTTTTAGACAAGGAGCAACTCTATGAAAACCTTCGGAGGGCCGGTTCTTTTTCTGGATCGCGCCGATATCAATACAGATGAGATTATACCTGCCAAGTATCTGACAGAGATAACCAAGCAGGATCTTAAACCTTATATACTCGAGGATCTGAAGCTGGAGGGATTTGATCCCAAAAGCGAAAGAACCCGCACAGCACGAGTTGTTGTCTCCCGTGAGAATTTTGGTTGCGGCTCCTCTAGAGAACATGCCCCCTGGGTCTTTGAGGTAAACGATATTACGGCTGTTGTGGCTGAATCATTTGCAAGAATATTCCGCCAGAACATGTTTAACTGCGGCATGGCTGCAATTGAGCTTTCAAAAGCCCAGATGGATATTATTTTTTCATATGCAAATGAAGATAACCCAATCATGGCTATTGATATTCAAGCACAGTCACTGACAATCTCTGCAAAAGAAAGAAAAGAGACCTTCAGTTTTGAACTGTCCCCTTTTGACAAGGCGCTGGTTCTGGCAGGAGGATGGGTAGATTACGCTGATACCAAGTATTGATTTTTACAGGTTTTACTGCCATAATAACCGGCAGTTGTTATAAACAGGAGGTTTTATGTTTGGATTCAGCATGCCGGCTTTAATTATAATACTGTTAATTGTTCTTGTGATTTTTGGCGCAGGCAGGTTGCCTGAAATAGGCTCTGCACTCGGCAAGAGTATAAAAAATTTCAAGAGTGCCTCTGATGGTAAGGATGAAATTGAAATAAAACCCAAAAAGGATGATGACCCAAAGGCCTGATAATCCTTTTATTGCATTTAGTTAAATTCAAATTTAGACAGCCGGCTTACTTGTCGGCTGTTTTTTATTTTCAGCCGGATTTCCTCCTGCTGTAAGCTCAAATTCCTTTCCTGCAATAAATTTCTTTTGAAACAGTAATATCCCTTTTGAGAACAACCAAGATAACATGCCGGAATTGTTGATTATCATGTTGAATATTGTTTTGGGCAGATGTCTAAAATTATTGGCATGACTGTTGCTTTTAAAGAATCATCAGCAGAAAAAAGGAGAGACCGCCATGTTAACAAAACAAACTACAAGTAGAAGAGCAGTAGAAACTCAACAGCAAACCTTTTCAGTTGATGAACTTCACAAAAAGTCGCGCGGTGGTTTGTGGGGGATATTACTTTATCTGGCGGCAAGTATTATTGCATATCATTTCAGAGATCTGAGCCTTGCGAGTGTTGTTTCGGCAAAGACAATGCAGATGCTTGGACCTGTTCCACCTCTGTTTATGGCTAACATAGTATTGTGGATATCAACATGCAGTGCATTGATAATAATAGCTGGCAGGCTTTACCACTCAACAGAACCTTCCTCTACACTCTCCCATCTGGGCTTCAGAATCGGATTTTATATACTCTTTTTTGTAGTAGGTGGACTTGGGCAGGCTGTCAATACACTTTTTATTTCCGGTCTGGTTGTAATGGCCTTACAGCATTACAATGTTTTCCATTACTTTAGTAACGCAATAGAAAATGATTTTACAGCCTATAGCCGGTTACAGAAAAACAATATGTAGCACGGTTCTAAAAAACTGTCTGATTTCAAATAGCACTCAACAGCCGGCTTCCCTGCCGGCTGTTTCTTTTTGCGAGTTCATTGTCAATAAGGTTCAATACCTCGAGCTTTCGTCTTGACCAGTCAGGGGCGACCAGCTGGCTGCCCCCATCTCCCATAAGACGATGCATCATTATCTGGGGTTCGATAAGTTCGAGAAGATCCGCCACAAGCTGTACATATTCGGCTCGATCCATAAGCTGTAGATTGCCTGAAAGGTAATCATGCTCAAGTTTGCTCCCTCTTATTACATGAAGATGATGCAGCTTTACACCATCGACCCCTAAACGGTTAAGTTCAAGAACTGACTGAATCATATCTTCCCGTGTTTCTCCCTGCAGGCCAAGAATAAGATGAAGACAGACCCTGATACCTTCATCCTTGCAACGCTTTACCGCATCCACAAGACAGGCATGATTATGTCCTCTGTTTATATTTGCAAGTGTTCTGTCATGCATTGTCTGCATCCCTATCTCAAGCCACAGATATGTGCGCTTATGCAATTCTGCCAGCAGTTCAATTACCGGTTCAGGGAGGCAGTCTGGTCTGGTTCCTATTATCAGCCCTACAACATCAGGGTCTTGCAGAGGAAGATCATATAGGCTTTTAAGAATGGCTGGCGGGGCATATGTGTTGCTGAATGCCTGAAAATAAGCAAGAAAACGTTCTGCACGAAATTTTGTGCGAAGAAAAGCCTTGCTCTTTTGCAACTGCTCTTTTATTGCGAGCCCGGATTGCACACCAGCAGCAGCAGAACCACGTTCAGTACAGAAGGTACAGCCTCCTGTACCGACATTACCATCTCGATTGGGGCAATTGAATCCGGCATCAAGGGATACTCTCTGCACACGGCAACCAAAACGGAAGCGCAGCTCATCATTAAATGTTTTGTACCGTTTGTTGTCAGCCATTTTTAATACCAGAACCGGATACGGTTTCACTCAGCTTCAATTTTTAATCCATAATTAATTACATTCTTTTACTTGGCTTGCAACTTATAAGTCGCTATAATCTCCTCATTTTATAAATGGTCATATGAAAGGATCATTATTTTGATGAGTAGAAAAATGCTGATAAATGTACTCCATCCAGAGGAGGCAAGGATAGCAATAGTCCAGGATGGACGCCTGATGGATCTTAATATTGAGATAAGCGGCAAAGAGCAGACCAAAGGCAACATTTATAAAGGGGTCATAGTCCGTGTTGAACCTGGTCTTCAGGCGGCTTTTGTTGATATTGGTCTCAACAAGCCTGGCTTTATTCAGATGGGAGATCTGCATCCGGACAGCTGGCAATGGCGTGAAGACCAGCCAGAGGAAGAGCGGAAGCGGAGACCCAGAATCCAGGAAATTCTGAGACGGGGACAGGAAATTCTTGTTCAGGTAGAAAAGGATGCCAGGGATATGAAAGGGGCAGCGCTGACCGGCTATCTCTCCCTGCCTGGACGGTATATGGTCCTTATGCCTGGAGATAATGCAACTGGCATTTCGCGCAAGATAGAAGATAATGCCATCCGCAAGGAGCTGAAGGCAATGGTCGCAGAGCTTGAGGTGCCCAAAGGCTTCGGATATATCATTAGAACCGAAGCGGTTGGGAGAAGCATTGATGAACTGAAAAAGGATCTGGAATATCTGACAGGAGTCTATGAACGGATAAAACAGCAGGCTGCAGGCATAAAGGGAGCCGGAGAGGTTTATCAGGATGCCGGCGTTATACTTCGGACGATACGAGACTATTTTTCTGACGATATAGATGAAGTCCTAGTTGATGACAAAGCGGCATGGCAGCAGGCTATTGATTTCTTCAAGGATATCATGCCCGGCTGTGAGAACAGAGTCAAGCTGCACCGTGAAAAACGTCCCATCTTTTCAAAATATCAACTGGAAGAACAGATTGACCAACTGTATGAAAAACGTGTTCCCCTTCCTTCTGGCGGCTCGCTGATAATCGAGCCTACCGAGGCACTGGTCTCAATTGACGTAAACTCCGGAAAATCAAGCGGTGAAAGGGGAATTGAGGACACTGCCTTCAAGACAAACATTGAGGCCGCAAGTGAGGTTGCCAGACAGCTCCGCCTGAGAGACCTGGGCGGACTTGTTGTGATTGACTTTATTGATATGCGCGATCTCAAGCATAACAAGGAAGTTGAAATGACCCTTAAAGAGGCGCTTAAGATGGATAAGGCCAGGGTCAATCTGGGCAGGATATCCCAGTTTGGATTAATGGAGATGTCCAGACAGCGTATTGCAAAAAACATAAATGATGCAATTCATCTGGAATGTCCTCATTGTGAAGGGAGAGGCAGGGTTAAATCTGTAGAGGCTATGGCACTTTCATTCTTAAGGAAAGTTCATGCCTCCGCAGCCAAAGGACAAATTGCTGAAGTCCGTGGCAATCTGCCGCTTGAGGTTGCGTATTATCTTCTTAACCGTAAAAAACGGGAACTTGCACAGATTGAAAACGATTACGATATAGTTGTAACAGTAAAAGGCAAACCTTCTTTTTTGCTTAACCAGTTGGAGCTTGAGCTGATTAAAAGAGAAAAAACTGTGCCAGAAGAATCTGTTGTTCAGGAAACGTTCGAAAATGAACCGCCGACTATCCTTAAAGAGGATACAACTCCGGAAGTTGTTGGAGCAGAAGAGGGAACCGGAAAGAAGAAGCGTAAACGGCGGCGCAAGAAGAAGCCTGCTGTTGAAAATTCCGAAACGATGATTTCTGAAGAGACTGCGCTGACAGAACTGCCTTCTCTCGACATTGCTGAAGAAGCCGGCGATATTGTTTCAATAGTTACTGAGACAGAGCCTGTTACGCAGCCTGCAACTACACGAAAACGACCTCGACGCTCCCGTTCAAAAAAGAAGGAAGAGCCTGCAGAGATATCAACTGAATCCGAAGCTGTTGCAGATACAGGAAATAATCCATTAGAGACTCCACCAGAAGAGTCCGGAAAGTCTGTTCTGGAAACAAAAAAAACAGCCCACCTTTCCGGAAAAAAGATAAAGGGACAAAAACCGGAAGAAGCCGCTTCCGATCCGGAGTTAAACAAAATCAATTCTCCGGCATCTAAAAAACGGAAAAGGCCGCTTAAAAAACCTGAAACAACAGAAGAGACTGTGCCTATTGGAATACCAACAGAATCTAACTCAGCAGTCGAGAATACCGAGAAAAAAACAGCTGCAAGAAGAAGTCGTCCAAGAAAACCGAAGGTAGCGCCAGATAAAGAAGAATAGCTTGACGGGTTAACTGCTGTAGGCTACTTTTTGTCGTTAAACCATTTTTATGGAATGCAATCGAAAGGTAAACTGTCAATAATGGAAGAGTTAAGCGAACTGCTTCTTCAACGTCGCAGAAAAGTCAATGAGCTCTGGGCTGCAGGAATAAATCCCTATCCCAATGATTTTGAACCGACACACACTTCTGCAGATATTTACAATATGTATAGCTCAGTAGAGCTGATTGATGCAGGGGATCAGAATTTTGTTATTGCTGGACGTATCATCGCCCGCCGTTCATTTGGCAAGGCCGCTTTTGTCCAACTCCAGGATCGGAAAGGCAGAATTCAGCTTTATATACGCAAAGATGACCTGGGAGACGAGGTTTATGCCCAGTTTGAATCCTTTGATATCGGAGATATTATAGGCGCCAGTGGATTTCCCTTCAGAACCAAGACGGGAGAACTCTCCATACATCTTCGAACTGTCCGTCTGCTGGTAAAATCGCTCCTGCCGCTGCCGGAAAAATTTCACGGTCTGACCGATGTCGAAACACGATACCGTCAACGATACCTTGATCTGATAGTAAACCCTGAGGTTAAAGAGATATTCATAAAGCGTTCACGGATAGTCAATCTAATCCGTAACTTTATGACATCCAGGGATTTTCTTGAAGTTGAAACCCCTATGATGCACCAGATTCCGGGCGGTGCAACGGCTCGTCCGTTTGTTACTCACCATAACGCTCTGGACATGGAGTTGTATCTCAGAATAGCTCCTGAGCTTTATCTTAAGCGTCTGGTTGTAGGAGGATTTGAAAGGGTATTTGAGATAAACCGGAACTTTCGCAATGAAGGTATTTCTGTTCGTCACAACCCTGAATTTACAATGATGGAGTTTTATCAGGCATTTGCTACATTTGAAAATCTGATGGATTTTACGGAAGAGCTGTTTTGTCATATTGCTGAACAGATTCTGGGAACCCTGGATTTTACCTATCAGGGGCTGGAGATAAGTTTTCAACGTCCCTGGCGCCGCCTTACCGTAAAAGATGCGATCATTGAATACGGTGACATTGATGCCAGGAAACTTGAGGATCATGATCTGGCTCTTGCCTACGCCCGTAGTATCGGTCTCGATCTACCAGACGATATTGGATACGGCAAGCTGTTGATGGAGATCTTTGAGGAGGTGGCTGAGCACAAGCTTATACAGCCGACCTTTGTTACTGCCTATCCTACCGAGGTTTCCCCCTTATCACGCAAGAATGACCATAACCCTGAAATAGTTGACCGTTTCGAGCTTATGATTGGCGGGCGGGAGATAGCCAATGCCTTCTCCGAGCTTAATGACCCGATCGATCAGAAGGAACGTTTCCTTGCTCAGGTCGCAGAAAAAGATAAAGGGGATGAAGAGGCTCACTACATGGATGAAGATTATGTAAGGGCTCTTGAGTATGGTCTCCCTCCGACCGCAGGGGAGGGAATAGGTATTGACCGACTTGTAATGCTACTGACGGATTCAGCTTCCATAAGGGATGTAATCCTCTTTCCGCAACTCCGCAAAGAGGCAAAGTAAACCTTGTCAATGCCTTTTGAACTGAAGATTGGACTCCGCTATTTAAAGGCCAAGCGAAAGTCTACCTTTATATCCATCATAACCTTTATATCAACCGCAGGGGTTACCCTGGGTGTTATGGCTCTGATTGTAGTTCTTGCCGTGATGACTGGTTTTGAGAGGGATCTCAAGGAAAAAATACTTGGCACCAACGCCCATCTTGTAGTCATACGGAGCGGCGCGCCAATGGAAAACTATCAGGAGATTGCAGAAAAATTGAACCGCCTGCCAGGGGTCAAGGCTGCAACTCCTTTTATTTACAATCAGGTTATGCTTTCAACCGGACGCAATGTCTCAGGGGTTGTGCTCAGGGGTATTGATCCTGTTTCCGATCAGAAGGTCACAAGGCTCTCACGTACAATAGTACAAGGAAGCATGGAAAAACTAGATCCGGACATGATTGAAAATCCTGATCCAGGAATACTTATTGGTCGAGAATTGGCAAAACACCTAAATCTTTTTTTAGGCGACCGGATAAACGTTGTATCTCCTACTGGCACAATCACACCAATGGGTATGATGCCAAAATTAAAACCTTTCAGGGTAACCGGCATATTTAACACCGGAATGTTTGAATACGATTCAACTCTGGCCTACATAAGTATCTCACAGGCACAGAAATTTTTTGATCTGGGCGATTCAGTTACAGGAATACAGTTGAAGGTTGAAGATGTTTACGCCACAACCGATCTTGCCAGACAGATCAATCGTGAATTTGGACCTGCTCTCTATGCTCGCGACTGGATGCAGATGAACAAAAACATCCTGTTTGCCCTTAAGACCGAAAAGGTTGTAATGTTTATAATTTTGACCCTGATTGTCCTTGTTGCCGCCTTTGGAATCGCTTCCACCCTGTTCATGGTAGTAATGGAAAAAACACGTGATATAGCCATACTCAAGACTATGGGAGCACGTTCAGGCAGCATAATGAAGATCTTTGTCTTTGAAGGTTTGCTTATAGGTGTTGTTGGCACAGCTTTAGGGGTTTTATCAGGTCTGTTGATCTCGTACAATCTGGAGCCGATTATTGGATTCATTCAAAAGGTTACAGGAAAGAATTTTTTCAGCAAGGAGATCTACTATCTGGATCACTTTCCATCCCATGTAGTGTTATCAGATGTGGTGGTTATTTCTGTTACGGCTATACTTATCTCTTTTGTTGCAACTCTTTATCCGGCATGGCAGGCCTCCCGCATGCTTCCGGCAGAGGCGATCAGGTATGAGTAGCCTGCTGGAAATTATTGCCCTGCACAAAAGCTATAGGATGGGTAACGAAACGGTTCAGGTTTTGAGAGGTGTAGACCTGGTTGTTATGCCAGGCACCACAACAGCGCTTGTCGGAGCTTCCGGAGCTGGTAAGAGCACCCTTCTCCACATTCTGGGAGCTTTAGATCGCCCTACAAGTGGCACAGTAAAATACAGAGGGCAGGAACTATTTAAAAAATCAGACAGGGAACTGGCTGATTTCAGGAGTATAAACATAGGATTCATGTTTCAGTTTCATCATCTGCTTCCTGAATTTTCGGCACTTGAAAACGTTATGATGCCTGCCTTGATTGCACGACAGGAGAGGCAGCAGGCTGAACAAAAAGCCAGGACGCTTCTTGAGGAGGTAGGACTTGGACACCGCCTTCAACACCGTCCCGGTGAGTTGTCTGGCGGAGAGCAACAACGGGTAGCCATGGCACGAGCTCTGGTTATGGAGCCTGAACTGCTTCTGGCAGATGAACCTACCGGAAACCTCGATGCAAAAACCAGCGAGGCAATACATGAACTGCTTAACAAAATACAGAAACAAACCGGCGTGAGCATGGTTATTGTTACTCATAACGAGAGAATCGCATCAGGAATGGAACGTGTTGTGCGCCTGCTGGATGGACAGATCCAACCTTGTGCTCTGGAGGAGATGTGACCTTTTATAGATATTTGACAACACCATTGCTTGCAGTTCTGCTGCTTGTATCTCAAACTGTCTATGCCGACGGCGAAAAAATCGTCAGTATTTCAGTTAAAGGAAATCTGCGGATAGAGGCTTCCGCCATTCTAAATGCAACCAGTATAAAGGTTGGAGATTTGGTTGATGCCGACAAAGCCGATGCCGACATACGTTCTATTTACAAGATGGGGCAGTTTCAGGATGTGGGCGTTTCAGCAGAACCGGTCGCAAACGGAGTGGCTCTCGTATATTCGGTAATTGAAAAACCGATAGTTAGAGCGGTTCGTTTTGAAGGGAATAAGGAGATTAAGCAGGAAAAACTGCTTGAAGGTTTGCCGGTTCGCAGCAATGCTATCTTTTCACAAAAGGAACTGGATAAGGCTGTTTTAAAGCTGAAGAAACAGTATCAGGATGAGGGCTACTACCTTGTAGTGGTTGAACCGATGGTGGAACAGCGAACCCCTACAGAGTACCATATAGTATTCAAGGTTGAAGAAGGTAAAAAGATAAGGATAAGCACGATTACTTTTGAAGGAAACTCTGCCTTCAGTCCTCGCAAACTGCGCGGAGTTATGGAAACAAAGGAAAAGTGGTTCATGTCCTGGTTAACAGGCGCAGGCACTTACAAGGAAGAGGTGCTGAAAAACGATGCGTTGCTGATTGCCGATCATTACATGAATAACGGCTACATAAACGTAAAAGTGAGCGAGCCTACCGTAAAGCTGGCAGAGGATCAGGAGTCACTGCTTGTTGATATAGTGGTAACCGAGGGAGATCAGTACAGGATTGGTGAGATAGCCTTCAAAGGCGACATACTTTACCCTGAAGGCGAAATCCGCAAGAACATGAAGACTGAATCCGGTGAGGTATTCAGTCGCGCCAATCTGCGTGCCGATATCGGGACTATAACCGACATGACTGCCGACAAGGGATATGCATTCAATAACGTCAACCCGCAAACCATCCAGCATCCTGAAAACAAGACTCTCGATCTTGCATTTGAGGTTGAAAAGGGAGAGTTGGTCTATATAAACCGGATATCAATAATGGGTAACTCAAAAACCCGCGACAAGGTTGCAAGACGTGAGATGCGCCTTATGGAAGGCGAGCTTTACAGCGCAACCGGATTCAAGCGAAGCAAACAGAATCTTATGAACACCGGCTATTTTGAAGAGGCAAACGTCTCCACTGCCAAAGCTGACAGCACAAACAAACTGAATGTTAACATTGATCTGAAGGAAAAGGCCACAGGAGCTTTCACCATTGGCGGAGGTTACAGCTCACTTGACGGGCTGATATTCCAGGGTTCTGTATCCCAGTCAAACTTCCTGGGATTGGGGCTAAAGGGAAATCTTTCCGCTGCAATCGGAGGGAATACCAATACATATTCCGCCGGACTTACTGACCCTTACTTTCTTGACACAAAGTGGACGCTTGGCGCTGATGTATACCGTTCAGAGCGGGACTATGATGACTTCAGCAGGCGCCTGACAGGCGGAGATATAAAGGCAGGCTATCCGATTACTGACTTTATAAGCACCTTCTGGATGTACAAGTATGAGATAAAAGATATCTACAATCCTACTCTAGCTTACCTGACTGCCCATAACAATCCTGCATATACCGAGTATTATCCGCTGAATACAACCACTACAAGCTCTATATTCGGAAGTATCACAAACAACACAACTGACTACCGTTTTGATCCGTCATCAGGAATGGTAAATACCTTTTCCGTTGAGTATGCCGGTCTTGGCGGAGATAACAAATATGTGAGGGAAATTCTTGATAATACATTTTTCTACCCTCTCTGGTGGAAATTTGTCGTTTCCACCAAGCTTGTGCTTGGACTGGTACAGCAGGCCGGCGGACCGATACCGATTGATGAAAGGTTTTATCTGGGTGGGATAGGCACAATTCGTGGTTACAGCGCCAGAACAGTTTCCCCTCAAGACATTTACAACAACTATATAGGAGGGGAAAAAGAAATTTTTGGAAATGTTGAGTTCAAATTTCCATTGCTGCCTGAATTTGGTATTAAAGGAGTCGGATTTTTCGACTACGGCAATGCCTGGACAGTAGGTGGCTATAAACCACCAAACATCCTTATGAGCTATGGCGCCGGCATAAGATGGGCGTCACCTATGGGTCCCCTTCGGCTTGAGTACGGTATTCCGATAAATCCACGTCCAGGCGACAATAAAAGTGGTAGATTTGAATTTGCAATAGGAAGTCTTTTCTAATCCAGACTGTAATTTAAAGGAGAACAGAGTTGATGAAACGTTTATTTCTATTGATTTTGGGAATAGCAATGATGACAGGCACTGCCTGGGCAGCAGATGCAAAACTTGGCTACATTGATATGCAGCGAGCCCTTAATCTTTCCGAGGCTGGCAAAACAGCCAAATCCCAGTTACAGGAAAAACTGAAGAAGTATCAGGAACAGATAAACAGCAAGCAGGCAGATCTGGGAAAACTAAAGAATGACCTGGAAAAGCAGGGAATGACCCTTAATGAAGCTGCGAGGGCTGCAAAAGAAAAGGATTACCAACAAAGATTAAAGGATTTTCAAAGATTTACAAAGGATGCAGAAGAGGATCTCCAGGCTCGTGATGCTGAATTTACAAAGAAGATTCTCGAAAAGCTTGAAAAGATTGTCTATGACTACGGAAAGAAAAACGGCTATTCAATGATATTTAATGCCCCGGGAGCATGGTTGCTTTATGCAGACAAGACAGTTGATCTTACAGACGAGATCATGAAGGTCTTGAATGCTGAAAATTCCAAGAAATAATCGGGAGTTTACTGCAATGATAACAAAAAACTTGCAGGAACTGGCTGAATATCTGGGTGGCACTGTTCATGGTGATCCTGGCGTCAAGATTAATGGTCTGGCGCCATTAGAGGGAGCCACTCCTGACAAGATTACATTTCTTGCCAACCCCAAATATGCAACCAAGGTGGCAGAGACCAAAGCCGGAGCTGTGCTTATGCCTCCCGGCGGTGAGTCCTACGGTCGTAACATTATTGAGCTGCCCAATCCATATCTGGGTTTTGCCAAACTTTTAACCCTTTTCTATACTCATCCCCATCCAAAGCTCGGTCTCATGCCTGAAGCAGTCATTGGCACAAATATAACTATAGGTGAGGATATAAACATCTATCCTGGAGCGGTCATTGGAAACAATGTCAGTATAGGGAGCAGAGTTGTAATCTACCCTGGCGCTGTAATATATGATGATGTCAGTATTGGCGATGACACTGTTATTCATGCCAATGCAGTTGTCAGAGAACGATGCAGGATAGGTAAAAGGTGCAAGCTGCAGCCTGGAGCAATCATCGGTAGTGATGGATTCGGTTATGCGCCTGATGGGCAGTCCTATTACCCAATACCCCAGATAGGGATTGTTGTTCTTGAAGATGATGTAGAGATCGGAGCCAACGCAACAGTTGACAGGGCAGCCCTGGAAGTTACCCTTATTAAACGGGGTACCAAGCTGGATAATCTGGTTCAGGTGGCTCACAACTGTCAGATCGGCGAAGATTGCATGATTGTATCGCAAGTCGGAATAGCAGGGAGCAGCAGGATAGGGAATCATGTCACCCTCGCAGGACAGGTGGGAGTGGTCGGACATGTGACTATCGGAGACAACGTGATTGTAGGAGCACAATCCGGTGTTCCTGGTTCTCTGCCTGGCAATGACTATTACAGTGGCTCACCTGCCATGCCGCACAAACAATGGCTTAGAGTTATGGGTGTTATGCCAAAACTTCCTGATATGCGCAAAAAAATCACCGAGTTAGAGAAGAAAATAAGCCTTCTTGAAGCTCGTTTGGCAAAGGAGTAAATTATGGAACCGGTTTTACCTATGGATGTTAACGCCATCATGAAGATTCTGCCACACCGTTATCCGTTTCTGATGGTGGATCGGATCATTGAGTTGGAGCAGGGCAAGCGTTGTGTAGGTATCAAGAATGTCACTGTGAATGAACCTTTCTTTACAGGCCATTTCCCTGGTCATCCCGTTATGCCTGGCGTTCTGATAGTTGAAGCTCTTGCGCAGGTTGCCGGAATTATGGCTTATCTGGCTTCTGATGAGGAGACAAGAAAAAAGGTCAGCTATTTTATGGCTATTGATAATGCCAGGTTCCGTAAACCTGTAGTGCCAGGAGATCAACTTCGGCTGGAGATAACTACCACAATGAATCGCAGGGGAATATGGGGCGCTGACGGCAAGGCTTTTGTTGACGGCAAGCTTGTGACAGAAGCCTCTTTGAAGGCTACCTTCGCACCGGCAGAATCATAAGGGGAGCCAAATGGCCATACATTCAACAGCAATTATTCATCCATCCGCTAAAATTGACGAAGGTGTTGAGATAGCGCCTTACGCAATTATTGAAGAAAATGTAACGATAGGCAAAGGCACCAGTATCGGTGCCCATACAGTTATAGGTAAATGGACTGAGATTGGTGAAAACAATCAGATATTCCAGATGACTTCAGTAGGAGCTCCTCCTCAGGATCTTAAATACAAGGGGGAAGAATGCTGGACGAGGATTGGTAATGGCAACATTATCCGTGAATTTGCCACCATCCACCGTGGGACTGTAACAGGACATGCAGAAACTGTTATGGGAAATAATAATATGATGATGGCTTACTCCCATGTTGCACATGACTGCCGCATCGGAAATGGTGTTGTTATGGCCAATGTCGCAACCCTGGCCGGTCATGTTACCATTCAGGATAATGTAATTCTGGGAGGATTGGTGGCAATCCATCAATTTGTAACTATTGGTGCCTACTCAATGCTTGGTGGTGGGACTCTTGTAGGTCTGGATATACCTCCGTACATGATAGCAACATCTGGTGGCAAACGGGATGCCGCCCTTCGTGGATTGAACCTTATAGGTCTAAAACGGAGAGGCTTCAGTGAACTGGCTATAAGCAGTCTTAAAAAGGCTTATAAAACACTTTTTATGGCCGGGATGAAACAGGCCGATGCAATTGCAAAGATAAGAGCCGAGATCCAGGGTTGTGAAGAAGTGGATAACCTGATTAACTTTATTGAAAAATCGGAACGGGGGATCAGTCGCGGATGAGTAAGCTGCGAGCAGCAGTCATAGGGGTTGGATATCTGGGAAATTACCATGCCCAAAAGTACGCAGCCCTGGATTCCGTCGAGCTGATAGGCGTTGTTGACTCTGATTCAGCAAGGGCTGCAGAGGTCGCTTCAAACTGTAACTGTGCCGCCTTCAGTGACTATCGTGAACTGATAGGCAAGGTAGATGCTGTCAGTGTTGTTGTACCGACCCAGCATCATTACCAGGTTGCCAGAGATTTTTTATCAAATGGCATACATGTATTAATCGAAAAACCGATTACCGTAACAATAGAGCAGGCTGATGAGCTGATAAGCCTGGCTGACAGCGGAAAACTTCTCTTTCAAGTGGGGCACCTTGAAAGATTTAACCCGGTTCTTATGGCTGTGGAATCAGTTCTGATTGAACCGCTCTTTGTTGAATCAGTCAGGATAGCCCCGTTCAAACCGCGTGGCACTGATGTTAATGTTGTGCTGGATCTTATGATACATGACATAGAGATAATCCAGCATCTGGTAAAATCTCCTGTGGCTCGGATTGATGCAATAGGAGCTCCTGTATTTACAGCTGAAGAGGATATAGCAAATGCCAGAATCGCTTTTGAGAACGGTTGCGTGGCAAATGTTACAGCCAGCCGGATCAGCCTTAAAAGCGAACGGAAGATGCGAATATTTCAGAGGGATGCCTATCTGACTCTTGATTTCCAGAACAAAAAGGTTCTGGTAGCCAAAAAGGGTGAAGGAGAACTGTTGCCAGGTATTCCGAATGTCCAGGTAAAAGAACAGGAACTTGGACAGTCAGATCCTTTACTTCTTGAGATAAGCTCTTTTGTAGAGGCTATCCTTACCGGAAAGCAACCGCAGGTAAGTGGCCGTGATGGACGAATGGCACTGGAAACAGCTCTTAAAATAAATGAAAGCTTGAACAGGATACTCAAATGATACCAATGGTAGACCTGAAGATTCAATATCACCAGCTTAAAGGTGAGATTGACAAGGCAGTTCTTGACGCTCTTGAGAGTACACAGTTTATACTTGGTCCCAATGTCACCAATCTTGAAAAAGAGGTGGCTGAATATCTGGGCAGTCCTTTTGCCGTCAGCTGCGCCTCAGGCACTGATGCACTCTATCTGGCAGTTCTTGCAGCAGGGGTCAAGCCAGGCGATGAAGTAATCACCACCCCTTTTACATTTATAGCCACTGCCGAGGCTGTCTGTTATGCAGGAGCCACGCCAGTTTTTGTGGATGTAGATCCAAAAACCTTCAATATTGTTCCTGAACTTATTGAAAAAGCTATAACACCTCGGACAAAAGCTGTTATCCCAGTTCATCTGTTTGGTCAACCGGCAGACATGACAGCAATCAGAGAGATCTGTGACCGCCACAAACTGATGCTTATCGAAGACTGTGCACAGTCTTTCGGATCAGGCATAGCCAAAGATAAGACCGGCTCAATTGGTGATTTCGGATGTTTTAGCTTCTTTCCCAGCAAAAATCTTGGCGGATACGGAGACGGCGGACTTGTGAGCTGCAAAACCGCTGATAATGCTGATATAGTTAAAATGTTAAGGAACCATGGCAGCAAGGTACGTTATCATCATGATGTAATCGGCTTAAACAGCCGTCTTGATGATATTCAGGCGGCAATTCTTCGTGTAAAGCTTCGTTATATTGACAGCTTCAACCAGGAACGCCGCAGGGTTGCCCATAGATATTCAGAAGGCTTAAAAGATCTGGTTGCGGTTCCTTTTGAAGATCAAAAAGGGAACCATATCTATCATCAGTACACGCTGCTTACGAATCGTCGTGACAAGATTATGGAAAAATTGTCAGAAAAGCAGATAGCCTCTGCGATTTACTATCCGATTCCACTTCATCGTCAGAATGTTTTTGCAAAACAGTGCAGCAATGTTTCACTGCCGGTATCCGAAATGATTGCTGAGACCTGCCTCTCTTTGCCAATCTATCCAGAAATGGCAAATGAACTGGTGGATCAGGTAATTGAAACGGTAAGAGAGGCATTGGCTGGCTGATGCCTGAAGCGAGACCCAAGAGGGTCATGATCGTTGCCGGCGAAGCCTCCGGCGACATATACGGGGCAGGATTGGTTGATGCTGTACAGAAAACCGATCCTGCCGTTCTCTTTTTTGGCATTGGTGGAAAGCGGATGCGGGAAAAGGGGGTTGATACAGTTGTAGATTCCGCTGATATGGCAGTTGTAGGTCTGGTTGAAGTGTTTAAACATTTTGGTGTAATTGCCTCAGCTTTTTTTAAACTCAAGAACATACTACTGCAAAATCCCCCTGACCTATTGATCCTTATAGACTATCCCGGCTTCAATCTCCGCCTTGCAAAGGTGGCAAGGAAAGCCGGAATAAAGGTTCTGTATTATATCTCCCCGCAAATATGGGCCTGGCGTCAAGGCAGGGTTCATAAAATCAGACGCCTGGTTGACTATATGGCAGTGATCCTGCCGTTTGAGGTGCCATTTTATGAAAAAGCCGGAGTTCCAGTCTCTTTTGTAGGGCACCCGATGGCAGATCTGGTAAGGGTGACTAAGACAAGTGAAGAAGCTGCATCCTCGTTTGCCCTCGATTCTTCAAAAATAATAGTTGGTCTATTCCCTGGAAGCCGCAAGAGCGAGATCCTGCGCCTGCTGCCAACCATACTGGGGGCTGCCAGACTTCTAAAAAAACGATTTCCTGAGCTGCAACTCGTCCTGCCTCTTGCATCAACACTGCAGGAACAGGATCTTTCACCTGCATTGCCTGATCCAGACCTGCCTGTAACAATAATCCATGAGCGTATTCATGATCTGATAAGAGCCTGTGATGTGGTTATTTCTGTATCCGGTACTGTTACGCTTGAGGTAGCTTTGGTGGGTACGCCGATGGTAATTATCTACAAGCTGTCGCCATTGACCTTCCAGTTGGCTAAACGACTTGTAAAGGTTGAGCATATAGGACTTTGCAATATAGTGGCCGGTGAGACAGTCGCAAAAGAACTGATTCAGGATGATGCTTCACCAGAGAATATAGCTGAAGAAATTGAAAGAATTATTGTTGATGAAACTCTAAGTAGATCAATCAAATCCAGGCTTTTACTGGTTCGAGAACGGCTTGGCGGCGGTGGCGCTGATCATCGGATGGCTGAACTGGTCAGTTCAATGTTGGAGCGGCATCTATGAAGAGATTTACATGGGTTTTACAGGTAGCCATATTATACTGTTTTACATGGGTTGTATCTCTGGTTCCAGAAAGATTGTCAAAACGTTTCGGTATATGGGTGGGTCTTTTGTTTCACAGAGTCTTGGGAAGCCGTCGCCGGATTGCAGAGCAAAATATCAGCAGGGTGCTGGACTATATGCGTTCGCAGCCTGAATGGAACTGCAGTATTCCAACCGCAGAAGGGATTGCACGGGAGGTATTCTGCCACCTTGGGCTTTCTCTCGTTGAAACCTGCCGTTTATATCACGGTAAGGGAAATGCGCTAATTGACAGGATTGAGATTAGAGGCATGGAGCATTATAATGAAGCCCGCTCCAGGGGGAAAGGGCTGATATTTTTGACCGGGCATTGTGGAAATTGGGAGTTGATGGCTCTTGCATATGCACGTTTGTTCAAAACGCCACTTTCTGTAGTAGCCAGGCGTCAGAATAATCCATACCTTAATTCTATGGTAGAGCGGATGCGGATGCACTACGACAATACCGTTATCTATAAAGACAATGCTCTCAGGAACATGATCTCCGTTATTCGCAGGGATGGAACCTTAGGACTGCTTGTTGATCAGACTGTATTTCCGGATGAAGGTTACTTGATTGACTTTTTGGGCAGACCTGCCTGGGCTTCAAAAGCTCCGGTGCTTATTGCCCGTAAAACCGGGGTATCGATTTTGCCTGCATTTATTCACCGGGAGGAAGGTAGGCATATTATCGAGATTCATCCCCCAATCCAGTTTGAAGGTGAACCGGATGAGCAGGGTTGGAAGGATGATGTAAAGACTTACTCCCTTGCAATTGAGCGCTTTATTATAGCCAATCCAACTCAGTGGTACTGGGTTCATCGCCGCTGGAAGCGAACGGAAGGGCTATGAACAGCAGCTTATTGGCAAATCTGTATAACCTCCTCTCTATACTCGCACTTCCGTTTGCCATTTTGTATCACTGGTACCGTTCAATAAGCAGGGGGAGAAAGAGCGCATTTTCAGAGCGGTTCGGAATCTTGAGCAACAAACAGAAGAAATTGATTTCGGTTCAGAAAGTAATCTGGCTTCATGCTGTATCAGTTGGAGAGGTTATTGCCGCACGTCCTCTTATAAAGGGGATAAGAAACAGCTTTCCTGAATACAGGATCTTACTTACAGTCACTACGGAAACAGGGCGGGAAGTAGCAGACAAAGATGCTCTCGCCGATATGATCACCTACTTCCCGTTTGATCTCAGCCTGGCAGTAAACCGTCTGCTGGACATTGCCTCTCCCAAAGCCATAATAATAATGGAGACTGAAATATGGCCTGTATTCACCTTTCTGGCTAGAAAACGCGGTATACCACTATTACTGGCAAATGGCAGGATATCTGAGCGTTCATTCCCTCGCTATCTCCGTTTTGCCTGGTTTTTTAGGCCGGTGCTCCGTTGTTTTAACGGATTGGGTATGCAGAGCAATGCCGATCTGGAGCGGATTCTGGCAATAGGCGCTCCGGAAGAGCGTTGCCAGGTAGCAGGCAATCTCAAATATGATATACCATTCAGTCCCGTGGAGCCGTTAGAACGACGACAGTTGCGTAACTACTATCATATCCCTGATGATTTAATCATATTTACAGCCGCCAGCACACATTCAGGAGAGGAAGAACTTTTACTTCAGGTATATAAGGGACTTACAGAGCGGTCGAAAAACCTCATGCTGCTGCTGGTTCCACGCCATCCCGAGAGAACCTCCGAGATTGAGGCTTTAACCAGTAAGTCAGGTTTTGCAGTAATAAGACGTTCTTCTCTGGAGAAGCAATCTGAATTCCAGGCTGCTGCAGGAATGGTATTACTGGTTGATACGGTGGGAGAACTGATGAAAATATATGCACTTTCGGATCTGGCTTTTGTAGGAGGCAGTATGGTTCCTACCGGAGGCCACAACCTGTTGGAACCTGCCTCCAGGGGGATTCCATTCATCTTCGGCCCCCATATGGAAAATTTCCTCGAAATAACAAAAATGGCGCTTGAGTATGGTGCCGGTATTCAGGTTGCTGATCCGGCCGAATTCAAGGAGGCGGTTGCTGACTTTCTGCGCAGCTCTGAACTGCGGCAGGTTATTGGCGCAAATGGCCTAAAGCTGATGCGTGACAGCGGTGGTGCAGTGGAACGTCATCTTGCCATGCTGAAAGAGGTGTTGGCTCAATGAGTCGTGCCGCCTGGTGGCGTGGCATTGCTGATGGAAGTAACAATGGGCTGACAAGTCTGAGTATGAAGCTGCTGTTGGCTCCATCTGCCTTGTTATATGGTATGCTGCTGAGGTTCAGAGCCTTGCTGTACAAAAGGGGCTTCCTGGCTATCCACAGGTTGCCCTGTCCGGTAATTTCCATAGGTAATATTACTGTAGGTGGAACAGGTAAAACGCCTGCAACGATACTGGTTGCTCAGGCGTTACAAAAACGTGAGTATCGTGTAGCGGTTCTGTCTCGTGGCTACGGTGGCTCCCTTGAGGGGCAGGTCGCTGTCGTAAGTAATGGTGATTCACTGTTGCTGGATCCCGAACAGGCCGGTGATGAGCCCTGTCTGATAGCCAAGAGTGTGCCCGGGCTGATAGTAGTAATCGGGGCAGATCGCTATAAGGCAGGTCTGTTAGCGCTGGAACAGTTTCAGCCGGATCTTATTCTTCTTGATGACGGATTCCAGCATATCCGTGTACATCGGGATTTAAACATTCTATTGCTAGATGCTACCCGACCGTTTGGAAATGGCTGGACTCTACCGCTTGGTCTGCTGAGAGAACCGCTATCTGCTTTACAAAGAGCTGATCTTGTAATGTTTACCAGGTGTCGTTCCGGACAGTTTATTCCTGACCCTGGTCTGCCCAACTGCTGTTCAGAACATCGTTTAGCCGGTTTTAATTATCTGAAAAGCGCTGAAGAGATCTCTCTTGAAAAACTGCAACAGGTACGAGTGGCAGCTTTTGCCGGTATTGCCGATCCAGACGCCTTTTTCGAGGCATTACGGGCTCTGGGGATTCCTCTGGTAGCAACCCTTTCTCTGGCTGACCATGAACCATACTCTGCAGAAGGGATGATGGCTCTTGAGCAGTTTGCTAAAGCCTCTGCAGCAGACTGTCTGCTAACCACAGAAAAAGACGGGGTTAAGCTGGCAGGCTCAGGTGAAAACCGGATGCAGCAGATTATTACAGCCCGTCTTGAACTAAGGCTTAAGGATGGCGGCCAGCTTCTCAAGCAGAACCTGGATAAACTGCTTTCAAGCAAGAACAGAGTAGGGCATACTGCTCAAACATGAAAAGCATTAATCCTGGAAAGATAGAACGACTGCTGGTTAGAGCGCTTAACTGGATAGGTGATGCCGTAATGTCAACCCCTGCCCTGGCCGCTGTAAGGACAACCTTTCCCAAAGCAAAGATTACACTACTTGCAAATCCAATGGTTGCCCAACTCCTTGATGGACATCCGGCTGTTGACAGGATAATTATTTTTGATCGAAAGAAAGAACATCTTGGGTTTTCCGGAAAAATACGGCTGGCTCGCAAGCTGAAGCAGGAAAGGTTCGAACTGGCTGTTATTCTACCTAACTCTTTTGATTCAGCTCTGGTTCCCTGGCTTGCCAGGATTCCTGAAAGGATAGGCAAAGCCAGTGACGGTCGCAGCCTCTTGCTGACCAGAACCTATCAGGAATCTGCCAAACCTGGCGCAGTTCACGAAGTGCAGTATTACCTTGATTTACTTGCTCATTTTGGTATTCATGGCAATATACTAAAGCCGTTTTTAAGCACAAGCGCTGAAGAAGATCTTGCCGCCGGAGAATTCCTTTATAATCACGGAATAAAAAGTGACGAGACCATTCTGGGCATCAATGCAGGAGCCAGCTTCGGGTCAGCCAAACGCTGGTATCCGGAGCGGTTCGGCGAGGTGGGGAATCTTCTTGCCGATGAATGGGATGCAAAGATTATCCTGTTTGGAGGATCGGAAGAGATTAGCATCGTTACTGAGATTGAGCAGTTGTTGCCGGGACGATCTCTGAATCTGGCAGGTAAAACCACAGTACGTCAGTTGATGGCGTTGATTAAGAGATGTAACTTCTTTATTACAAATGACTCCGGTCCGATGCATATTGCTGCAGCTTTTGGAGTCCCGCTTGTAGCAATATTCGGCTCAACTGACCATACAGGCACAGCTCCCTGTTCTGACAATGCGATTATTGTCCGCCAGGCTGTTGACTGTGCTCCATGCAAATTGCGGGTATGTCCGACCGACCATCGTTGTATGACTTCTGTAACAGTTGATAATGTAGTACAAGCATCCAGACAGCTGTACGAAAGAAACTATAAAACAACATGAATTCAGTCCTTATAAGAACACTTGCCTATCTTAAGCCTTACTGGGCTCTATTGGTTTTGTCCGCCACCTGCTCCATAGTTGTAGGTGCAATGGACGGGGCTTTTGCCTACCTCGTTGAACCGGTTCTACAAAAAATATTTGCCGGAAAGGATAACAACATCTTCCTTCTGGTTCCCTTGGGAATTATTGCGCTATTCATTTTCAGGGGGATCTGCCGTTTCACCTACGACACTACTATTAAGCTGGCAGGTCAGAAGGCGATTCAGGATATACGCAACGACCTCTACAGCAGCACTATCCGTAAGGATATGGCATTCTACAACAAACAGGCCACAGGCGAACTGATGTCACGCATGACTAATGACATCGGCATGATGCAGGAGGGGATGTCTAACGTAGTCTGTGGACTTTTCCGTGATCTGATATCTTTTGTTTCTCTTTTAAGTGTCATTTTCTATCGTAACTGGCAACTCGCGATTATCTGTTTTATCGTTTTACCAGTGACTATCTACCCGGCGCAGCTAATCGGTAAAAAGATCAAAAATGCAGCTAGGCGTAGCCTCGATGTAATGGGTGGGATTTCTTCAATTCTTCAGGAGACATTTTCAGGTATCAAGGTAATCAAGGCTTTTGGTCTCGAAACGCAGGTAATAACCAGATTTAGAGAAGAAAATCTGGCTTTTCTGAACCAATACAAACGATTTATCAAATACGAATCACTTGCCATGCCGGTTTCCGAGATGATCATTTCGTTAGGAATTGCTGCAGTTGTCTGGCTTGGGGGGAGTCAGGTCATGTCAGGACGGATGTCTGCCTCTGAGCTATTCTCCTTTATTACCGCAATGATTATGCTTTTTAATCCAGTAAAAAAGCTGCAGGGTTCTTACAATATAGTACAAAGGTCTTCTGGAGCTGCCGAGCGGGTATTTCAACTGATGGATCAACATCGCCGAATTGCTGACAAGGATACTGCCATTGAACTGGAGCCGGTCAGTGGCAGAGTTGAACTGCTTGATGTTTCATTTGGTTACGGCGACGAGCCGGTGTTACAGAATATCTGCCTGACTGTTGAGCCAGGTCAGATGGTAGCTCTGGTGGGTCCATCCGGTGGTGGCAAATCTACACTGGCAGCTCTTCTGATGCGCTTTTACGATGTAAGTAGTGGTGTTATCCTGCTGGATGGGCATGACCTGCGTTCGATCAGACTTGAATCGCTGAATCGCCAGTTTGCGCTAGTTGATCAGGAAACAACCCTCTTTAACGACACGATTGCAAATAACATCCGCTATGGCTGGAACGATGCATCCGATGCAGAGGTGGAGGCAGCTGCACAGGCCGCCTTTGCCCATGATTTTATTCTAGAACTTCCGGAAGGATATGAGACCAATATTGGTGATCGCGGGGTGCGGCTCTCTGGCGGACAACGCCAAAGGATCTGCATTGCGCGGGCTCTCCTCAAAAATGCCCCTATCCTTATTCTGGACGAGGCTACCAGCGCCCTGGATACTGAGAGTGAGAAGATGGTACAGAAGGCACTGGATAATCTGATGCTTAACCGCACCACCTTTGTTATTGCGCACCGGCTTTCAACGGTGCTGCATGCCGATACCATCGTGGTGCTGGAGAAAGGGAGGATTGTTGAGTGTGGCAACCATACAGATCTTGTTGAGGGAAGCGGGCTCTACAGCCGTTTGCACGCTCTGCAGTTCAGTGATCAGCCGGTGAAGGGCGACGCTACTTTAGCGTGACAGGTCATGCCGATATCCGCCACCATCATCACTTTGAATGAAGAAAAGAACATCGGCGACTGCCTTGCCAGCCTTGATTTTGTTGACGAGATTATTGTGCTTGATTCCGGCAGCTCCGATCAAACAGAAGAGCTGTGCCGGGTTCACTCCAAAGTCCGGTTTTATCATCAGGATTGGTTGGGATATGGGGGGCAGAAGAACCGGGCTGCAGAACTAGCCCAAAATGATCTGATCTTGAATCTTGATGCAGATGAACGGGTTTCACCGGAACTGCGGCGTTCAATCGAGCAGTTTGACAGCAGAAGTTTTGCAGCGGCACGTATGGCGCGGGAAAACTACTTTGGCCGGCACTGGATTCGGCATTGCGGCTGGTACCCTGACTATTCCACCCGTCTGTATGATAGGTGCACCTGTTCATTCAGCGAACGTGCAGTGCATGAATCGTTGCAGACTGACGGAGCGGTTGACACTCTTGCGGGGCATCTGGTTCACTACACCTACAACGGCGTGAGTGATTACCTGGAGCGCATGAACAGGTATTCGACGCTGGCAGCAGAAGAGTACCACCGCGCTGGAAAAACCGCCGGACTGTTCCAGATGCTGATCAAGCCGGTTGCTACGTTTATCAAGATGTATCTGCTGCGCAGGGGCTTTCTGGATGGCCGGATCGGTTTGGTGCTGTCACTGCTTTATGCGGTCTACACCTTCTGCAAATATGCAAAGCTCTCAGAATTGAATGTTGAACAAATCACGAAAGTAACCGATTAATGCCTAAACTTTATATTGAAGAATTTGTAGGAATAACCAACCGTCTGGAGACGCTACCGCTGGCTTTTGCCATCCAGCAGGAGTTTGGCCACGATATAGTTCTTGACTGGCGGGAGCTGGACTCGTTTGAGGTTGAGGGAACCACGCAGGGACGTGTGACTTGGCTGACAAAGCTGGGAGCCGAACGGGTCAGGAACTGTGATGAGGCGGTCTTTAACGGCCTGCGGGGGAAAAAGATCCTGCTGCGCTCACTGGATGGTCCCCCTAATCGGCTGGATCCGATCTATATGCAGATCCCGCTGAAGTTGCGTCTGAAGCAACATCTTGCTGATGCGGTCAGGAAAACATTTGCCAAGACGGCTGGCCGACCGGTGGTTGGAGTACATATCAGACACGGTGATTTTCAGGTTATCGATCCTGACAGCTACCGTATTGATGGCTATGAGTGGCCAGCTGTTCCAATCTGGTGGTATGAGAGGACTATGGAAACGTTGGTTCGTAAAAACAGGGACATCTGTTTTTTTCTCTCCTGCACCGGTGACCCTGCCAGCTACGAGTCGTTGATGAAAAATTTTGACATAGTCACTCTTAACCAGATATCCAGTTACGGTTATAAGAATGCCGGTAATGATCACCGTTCCCTCATCAATCCGGTGGCTGATCTCTTTGCCCTGGCCTGCTGCCCTGTAATACTGGCAACACCGATTTCCGGCTATTCCCATTGGGCAGCTAATGTGCTGGGTGTACCGGCAACCTGTCTGGTTCCCCAACCCGGGGCAACCAGAATAGAGCCAGGAATCGGGATGATGAATATTTATGGCAGTCGTTTGCCGCGCTGGAGAGCCGCTGGTCGTACCGGAAGCGATACCGTTGTTTTGGGCAAGGATCTGGCAGGGCTTGAGCTCGAACAAACTGTGGATACTGGGTGGCTGTAATGGGGCAGGTAAACGAGCGTATAGCTACAATGGTTAGTATAGTGATTCCGCTGTATAATCAGCTGGAGTATACCCGTGACTGTCTTGAAAGCCTGCGCCGCACAACCTCTGAGGATGTTGAGCTGATTCTGGTGGATAATGCCTCAAGCGATGGGACTGCTGACTATCTGAAAACCATGCCGGATCTGGTAGTGATTGCGAACCTCGAAAACCGTGGTTTTGCCGGTGCCTGTAATCAGGGGATTCTGGCGGCATCGGGTGAGTGGATCGTAGTCATGAATAACGATGTTATCCTCAGTAACGGCTGGTTGCAGGGCCTGCTGTCAGCTGCCGCTGAACACAAACTTGATATGGTCAGCCCGGCCATTCGTGAAGGTAGTCTGAATTACGATCTTGAACGATATGCAGAAGAGTTGACCAGCAGGATGAAGTCGGTTGTCAGATCCGGTACTGTCAACGGTATCTGTTTTATGGCCAATCGCAAAGTCTTTGAAACCATCGGGGTTTTTGATGAAAACTTCCGTATCGGTCAATATGAAGACAAAGACCTCTTTCTCCGTGCCCGGCGAGCCGGTTTCCGGCTGGGTACTGTCGGGGCGGCATTTATACATCACTTCGGTTCTGTTACCCAGAAGGCTGTGGGGGCGCGCCGTGAGACGCGGGATTACGCCCTGGCGAACAAGGCCTACTTCAGCCGGAAGTGGCAGCTACCCTGGTGGAAACGGCTGTCCGAGCGTACATGTAGCAAGCTGAAAAACCGGCTGCATAGTATCAGGGAGAAGCAGCTTTATGGACATACTCTGATGGAAAAATGGATTGACGGGCAACTGAGCTATGAATAAGCAACCCAAGTCATACCTGATAGTCTGTTGCCGGTATATCGGAGATGTTCTGATAACTACTTCTCTTGTCAGCTCCATAAAGAATACAGAGCCAGATGCTGTTATCGATTATTTGGTTTTCAGGGGTACGGAGAAGGTACTTGTAAAAAATCCGGCTATTAGAAAAATTTATACAGTAGAGAAGGGGACAAGCGGAGTTGGCGTTTTGTTTTCATTATTTAAAAAGTACGATGTAGCGATTGCCGCAAACGCCTCAGATCGCAACACCCTGGCAGCTGCCCTAACGGGAAAGTATGCAATTGGTCTTACGAATGGCTGGAGAAGGGAGTGGTGGAAGGCTCTGATTCTGAGTATGCATTATGTCTGCTACGACAGAATTCATGCTGTGCATAATGTACTTATGCCGTTGAGAATGCTGGATGTTGAACCAGTGGCTAAAGTTGTTATGGGGTACGATGATGATGACTGTAAATTTGTAAAAGACAATCTTTCTGAAAATAAAATTATTTTGATACATCCCTACAGCATGAAACAATTCAAATACTGGGCAGCAGAAAAGTGGGGAAGATTAGCATACCTGATTAGGGAAAAAACAGACTGCATACCTGTATTTACCGCAACCCCGGCACCGTCTGATATAGCATTTCTGGATGCTATACTTTTCCATTCACCTAAGGAAACAATCGCCTTTCACTGTACACTACCGCAGTTTGCAGCAGCTCTTGAAACAGCTGTACTGTATGTAGGAATTGATACAGCTGCCACACATATTGCAGCGACTATGAATCTGCCTGTCATCGCACTGTACGGCTCTACTCTAACCCGTTACTGGGGGCCGTGGCCAAATGACTGTGAAAATCCCTCTCCTTTCTCATCTGGCAGAGGCGTCCAGCGCTGTGGCAACATTACCGTAATACAACAGGACTGGGAGTGTGTTCCTTGCAATAAAGAGTGGTGTACGATTAGCAAATCCAACAAGCCGGAATGTCTAGAACAATTGAGTGCGGAAGATGTGTTTCAGGAGGTTGTAAAATGTTTGCATGTCACAAAAGTAACGATGTGAAAATATCAGTTATTTCTGTCTGGTATAACGAAGAGAAACTTGCCCCTTTTTTTCTTGAGCATTATCGTTTTGCTGATGCAATACATATTGCAGTCGATGCTGATACCTGTGATGGAACATATGAGTTGCTAAAAAACTACCACAATATTGTATTACATCGCATAGAATTCCCTGATAAGTTTGACGATGTAATCAAGATTGATAAAATCAATCAAATATATACATCCATACAAGATGGCTGGGTAATTGCGGTTGATAGTGATGAGTTGATTTTTTCACTCCCTTTTGAAATCAGTATAAAAGAGATTCTCGCTCGTGAGGAACGTGGAGAGCTGTTCTACGCCCAAATATGGGATGTTTATCGACATAGAGCTGATCGAGACTTAGATGTTTGCTCCATTCCCGTTGTTCTTCAACGTCGTCATGGTAACCAAGTTGTAGACCCATTGTATACCAAGCCATGTGTTGTACGGGCAGGACTTGATTTTCGCTGGGAGTGCGGTTGTCATAAGTTTGCAAGGCCTAAAAACAAGATAATGAGATTTTTAAGCAAGGTGTTTAATAAACCCAAAATCTCCAAAACAAAACTATATGGCGCACACTGGCGTTTTGCTGATCCAACACTTGTAAGTTATCGCGTTGCAAACAGAAATAACCGGCTAAGTTCACGAGAGCGAGGTTGGGGGATCGGTTTGCACTTCGATGATGAACTGAATAAATTGATGGAACATTGTAACAACCATGTTGACGATCCGGAGATTTTTTAACTGTGAAGCGTGAAACAATTATTCTCAAACATATAAATAAAGACGGGCTCGGCCTTGAGATCGGCCCCAGCCATGCACCTGTTGCTCCAAAGGCAAATGGATATAATGTGCAAGTTGTTGATCATGCAGACAGAAATTCTTTAATTGAGAAATATAGGCCTCATGGCGTGGCAATTGAGCGTATTGAAGAAGTGGATCACATCTGGCACGGAGAATCGTATGCTGCATTGACAGGCAAAACCAGCTACTATGACTGGATAATTGCATCACATGTAATAGAGCATACCCCTAACCTTGTAGAATTTATAAACAGCTGTGCAGAGGTACTTAAAGATGATGGGCTGATTTCTTTAGCAATACCTGACGCTAGATACTGTTTTGACTTTTTAAGGCCGTTGACAGGTATTGGCCAGATTATCGATGCCAATATTAACCAGTTAACAATGCATTCACTAGGCACAGCTTATGAGTATTGTGCCTCATACTGTTCAAGTAAAGGGAAAATGACCTGGGGGCACGGGAAGACAAGAAAGCCATTTATTCCTGCATATTCTGTAGATTCTGCGCGTACTATTTTTTCCGGTCACGGCTCGGCAAAAGAGTATGCTGATTATCATTCCTGGTGTTTTACACCTCATTCCTTTCGTTTAATTATGTATGACTTGTACCAGTTGGGGTTAACTCCGATGCAGGAGGTTGCATTTTATCCGACCCGTGCTTGTGAGTTTTATGTTGTGTTGGGTAAAAAGGGACAGACAACTACATGTTCAAGGCTTGAACTTATGCAGAAGATGAGGGACGAGCTCCGTGAGGATATTTCCTTTTCAGAATTAGTCAAACTTAAAACAAGCTATTGGCTAGGACACATACGTCGTAAATTGGTTTCGATATGAAACGCCTCATCTGCTATGCCCACTTTGATGCAAACGGGATAGTGCGTCCGTTTGTACTGCATGCCCTACAGGTAATCCAGCCTCTTTGCGTTGACCTTATTTTTATTTCTAACTCTCCTTTGACAGACCAAGACAGGGCACAGCTTTCCAAGTCATGTTCAACTATTATTGTCAATAACAATACTGGTTATGACTTTTATATGTGGAAGCTTGGTCTTGAGTCTGTTGAACTATCGCTTTACGATGAAGTGGTGTTGATGAACTCCAGTGTATTTGGCCCCCTTTTTGATATGGATGCGGCTTTTGTGCAGATGAGCCAACTTTCCTGTGATTTTTGGGGAATTACTGAGTGCTTTCAGATACAGCCTCATATACAGACCTATTTTCTGGTTTTTAATCAGAAAGTCATCAGATCAGAAGCATTTCAATCCTTTTGGCATGGAGTCCTGCCATATAAGAACAAGATGCAGGTCATCCAAAGTTATGAGGTGGGACTAACGCAGTGGTTGGTTGAGTCAGGTTTTCAGGCGGGTGTGCTCTGTCCGTTTGATCGTATTGGTGAGTTTTGTACTGCCGCCGGAAAGCGTCTTAGGAGAAAAGATAATGCCTCGGTCAAGTTTGCGGTAGAACTGCTTGAGGCTGGTAGTCCATTTTTGAAACGTGATGCTGTAAGGAACTGTAAAGTCAAAATGGATATAGTAGTGCCATTGGTGCAAAAGCTGGGTTATCCAGCTCCATTGATGACAGATGAAAAACAGTATGCTGCTGTTCAAAGCTGCCCTGTTTGCGGGACAACTGGAAGGTTGTGGCGTAAGGGGGTGAGGAATTTTACAAACCTTCATGATACTGAGCGTTATGACTATTTTCGGTGTACATCAAAAGCCTGTGGCATCGTTTGGCTTAAGGATTCAAACCAGACGGCGAGATCCATAGTCGCACCTGAGAACGCCAAAGATGAAAAGACTCTTGGTGCCATTTGCTCTGTTGGAGAGATATATAAAGCTCAATCAAATCTCCTCCTGATTGTTGGGACAGATATCACTCATAATGATGATATCTGTGTAAGTTCTTCTAAGGTCTTTCTTGCCAAAGCAACAGCTGATGGGGGAATAGAGGTACTGTATCCTTCCAACCATAGTGGGGAATATGATGCTGTCATTATTTTAAATGTCCTTGAGCATGTCCATAATCCAGGGCAGTTGTTGAAAAACGTGCATCCTTATCTTAAGCCAGGTGGAACACTCTATATTGAAACGCTTAATGCGGATTCTCTTGTAGGTAGAGTTTTCCAAGGTTACTGGAGCTATTTGCTGGCTCCTTACGTCAGGCATCTTTTTTCAGGCCAAGTGCTTAATTCTTTGCTTGTTTCGTGTGGTTTTGCAGAGGTTAAGGTTGCGTCACATTTTAATCGTACAATCCGATCTATTTCTACAAACCTTGATCTGCTGCGTAATAAAAGAATTTCGCAAAAACAGTTCTCAATGATCATAACTCGCCGGAAACTAAATAATGTCAACTGTTCAACGCTGTTTAATAAATTTATACCTTCGTGGGGTGTGACTTTGTGTGTCGCAGCCTGTAAGATGAAGGACGAATAGATGAATATTATTTCTAAGTTCCGTCAAATACTTTCTGCGTCAGCATTACGCATTGCAAAACTGTCTATCCTCAGAAAACCAGCCAAAATATATCTTGTTATTGCATTGCTGTTTGGCCTAGCCTTTTTAGTCACAAGCCCACCTTGTGCTGTACCTGATGAACCAGTACACCTATATCGTATATTTAGGATAGCCCAAGGGACATTTTTTTCTGGAGCTGAGATAAAACTACCTGACTTAGACGCCTACTGCGATCTTTGTAATCTTGTTGGATTTGATCGCGAATCCCAGAACCTTAAGACACAGTTAAAGATGTTTTTGACTTCTCCGGGAGGATCTTTAGACGATAAAGGGTTGGTAGAATCTTACACGCCACTACCTTATTTGCCAGCAGCAACATCCGTAAAGGCTTTAATGTTCCTAAAGCCTAATTTGGCTGTTTTTTTGTATGTTGCGCGACTTGCTACATTCTTGGCTGCTTTGGCAATCACGTACTATGCAATATGCATAACCCCCTACGGTCGTTGGTTGTTTGTGGTCTTGGCGCTTATGCCAACGCGCCTGTTTCTTATGGCATCTTTTTCTCCCGATGCAATTACGAGTGCATTGGCTCTACTCTGGGTAGCAATAATACTTGCCAGATTGCTCAAGAACGATCTCCTGTCCCCACGCAACCTTGTTGAGTTGGTCTTTGTGGCAGTTGCGCTTGCCTTGACCAAATCTATGTATTGTCTTTTGTTGTTTTTGCCGATCTGCTTAGTGTTTAGAAAAGTGAACTCAAAAAAAATGTTGGCAGGATTTGTGCTTTTTTTTGTATGTATGGCGGGATTTGCTGTTTTAGCTCTTAAATACCACCCCATCGTTCTAACTATGCCCAGCATTAAAACACAGCCTTTAAATACTCAATCAGCGGCAGGTAGCGGTGCAAATTATTTTCTGGCTCAGGTAAATTCTTCTGCCCAATTAAAATTGTTGCTTGAGGATCCTTTGCGCATACCAAGCGTACTTCTTAAGGGTTATGGAACAAGGGGACAAAATCTTTTAAGAGGTTCCACAGCAGTATTCGGTCAAACCAATTTATATCTTTCTAGCTGGATGTATTTAATTGGATATACATTAATTATAATGTCTTTCTATTTGGATAGGAAAATAAAAGCATTGTCTGAATTTAAGTTAATTTCCTTTATTACTTTCTTATCAGCATTAATAGCAATACCACTAATAATGTACCTTTATTGGACTCCGGTTGGTGCCAAGGGTTTCGATGGAGTTCAAGGACGTTATTATATCCCCTATTTACCGTTAGTGTTTTTGGCTTTAGGTTGTCGTGGTCAGTCAATACTCAGAATGAGAATTTTACGTTTTTTTGTTGTTATAGGCCTTACATCTTTTTTAATATTATCTGTTTTCCGTATAACAGATGCTTACTATCTTTCACCGCCGGCTGGCGGTGTAGTTGTAATTCATGCACAGGCTGATAATACCGGTGTAGCATGGATTGCCATTAAATCAAATCATCGTGAAAAATGGAGAAATAAAGGAGTTATTAACCTTATACCATCAGAGCAAAGTCTTATTTACGAATGTCGTGTTCCTGCTCAGGAGATTAGCTCGCTAAGAGTTATTCTTGATACAACAGGCAGTATGAATATTAGAATTGATGCTATAGAATTTAGAACATTGGATGGTCGTCTTGTTAAGAATATCAGGTGGGAGGATGTAAAGCAAAACGGAGTACAGGGACTTCTGGTGGAAGATGTACTGAAAGACCATAAATCTCATTTGTTTCGCCTTTCAAAACAGGGTCACTCAAGCCTTTTGATTATTGATAAAGTTGGGGTAGATTTAAGATATTAATATTTGTAGTGTACCTCGTAGTTACTGGAGAAATATAATACTATGTACATACTTGGCATTTCAGCCTTTTATCATGATTCTGCTGCAGCCTTGCTGAAGAATGGCAGAATTATTGCAGCTGCTCAGGAAGAGCGTTTTACCCGCAAGAAACAGGATCCATCGTTTCCTGTAAACGCGGTGAAATTTTGTTTGCAGTATGCAGGGATTTCGCTTGCTGATGTTGATACGGTTGTTTTTTATGACAAGCCATTTCTCAAATTTGAGCGACTTCTTGAAACCTATTACACTTTTGCACCCAAGGGCTTAAAATCATTTCTTTCTGCTATCCCTGTATGGATTAAGGGAAAAGTGATGCTTAAAAGGCTTTTGCTTGATGAACTGACGGCAATTGAACCGGTTCCCCGGAACAGAATCAAGCTCTTGTTTCCAGAACACCATCTCTCCCATGCAGCCAGCGCTTTTTTCCCTTCTCCCTTTCAGAATGCTGCAATATTGACTGTTGACGGGGTGGGAGAATGGGCAACTGCATCGATTTGTCATGGCAAAGATAATGGCATAACAATTTTAAAGGAGCTGAAATTTCCTCATTCACTTGGGCTGCTCTATTCAGCCTTTACCTATTATCTGGGTTTTAAGGTGAACTCTGGTGAGTACAAGCTTATGGGTCTGGCGCCTTACGGAAATCCATATTCCGGTCAGGTACAGAAGTATGTGGATCTGATCAAGAAGCATCTGGTTGATATTAAAGATGATGGCTCGCTTTGGCTTAATCAGGAGTATTTTGACTATGCTGCCGGTCTAAAGATGACTGATAATGAGAAGTGGGCGCAGCTTTTTGGATTTCCGCGCCGTGGAGACGAATCTGAACTTATGCCTGAGCATTGCGATCTGGGCTTGGCCATTCAGCAGGTTGCTGAAGAGGTGGTAATCAAGATGGCTCAGGAGGCAAAGCAATTGACGGGGGCTCGGCATCTTTGCCTTGCTGGTGGTGTGGCGCTAAACTGTGTCGCCAATGGCAAATTGCTGCGTAGCGGCATCTTTGATGAAATCTGGATTCAGCCTGCTGCCGGTGACGCTGGAGGAGCTTTAGGCGCTGCTTTATCGGCTCATTATATCTCGTTTGGTAGCAAGAGATCAGTGGATGGTATACATGACAGCATGCAAGGCTCCTATCTTGGACCAGAATATTCAGACCTTGATATAATGCAAACGGCTCGGAAATATGAGGCAGTTTACCAAAGATACGACTCTTTTGCAGAAGTATGTGAGCAAACTACAGAGTATCTTGCTACAGAGAATGTAATTGGCTGGTTCCAGGCTCGCATGGAGTGGGGTCCAAGGGCTCTGGGTAACCGGAGTATCATAGCTGATGCCCGCAGTCCTGAGATGCAGCGCAAGCTGAATCTTAAAATCAAGTACAGGGAGGGATTTCGCCCATTTGCTCCATCTGTAATGTTTGAGTCCGAACAGGATTTTTTTGACTGCAATGTGCCCTCTCCTTATATGCTACTCGTGGCTGATGTTGTTGAAAAACGCCGTAATCCTCTGCCTGAAGGGTATCATAGCATGATGGTGCGTGAAAAATTGTACCATCTGCGTTCTGATATTCCTTCGGTTACCCATATAGACTATTCTGCGCGCCTGCAAACCGTACACAAGGAAACAAACCCGCATTACTGGCAGCTGATTGATACTTTTAGGCAGAAGACCGGCTACGGAGTAATCGTAAATACAAGTTTTAACGTACGCGGAGAGCCGATTGTAATGACTCCGGATGACGCTTACAAATGTTTCATGCGAACTGAAATGGACTACCTTGTGCTTGGTAACTTTATTTTTGATAAGAAGAAGCAACCAAAATGGCATGAGCAGAAAGACTGGCGGGAGGAATATGCCCTTGACTAATGAGGCAGGCAGCAATACGAACTCTTTATGGAAGCGGATACTCTTTCCTCTGATGGCAGTAATTATCTCCTTGATCGCTCTCTCTCTTATGCTTGAGGTAGGGTTACGACTGGCAGGCTATAGCCCCGGAAATGTTAATTATCTTAGCTCGTTTCACCAGTTCGATGAGATCGCCGGGCATCGTGGTAAAAAGAATTTTGAAGGGAGATTCAAGCGGCCTGAATTTGATGTTTCTATAGCGCATAATGCCGACGGCTTTCGCCGACAGGAGTTTCTTGAATCTAAAAAACAGCATTCCTGCGGAAAGACTATGCATGTATTTGGCGATTCTTTTACCTGGGGATGGGGTGTTGGGCAAGGTGAGGTATTTACCGACCTGATGAATCGAGAGCTTAATGGCGTCTGTGTCAGAAATTACGGCATTATATCCACCGGAACCGTAGCTCAGTACGAGCTATTAAGCAAAGAGGTTAAAAGGACTGTCAGACCAGGCGATGTTGTGATGTTGATGTTCTTTAGTAACGACTTTGACGACAATGTTTGGAAAGGTAAGTTACATGCAGAGCTGCAAAATGGTGTCATCTCAATTGTAAATGAAGAAAAACCGTTCAATTCCATCAAGGACAAGATGGAGCGCATATCTTATCTTTTTAACTATCTGAGCTATAAGGTTAATCTCTACCAACTCTCTCGAACAATTAAAAGAAACCAGTCAGATCAGGTCAAGTTGGGAGCTTTTGAAACAAACGATAAAAGATATATGTTAACTCGTCATTTTCTTGAATTATTCAGGGATGAATGTAAAGCAATGGGCGCACGTTTTGTTGTCGCCTACATTCCATCACAGGCTGAAATGGGAGAGGGTTCTCCTGCCAAACCCAATTTGCTTGAAAATGAGAAGCGTTTTAGAACGGCATTTTTCGACATTGGTTCTTCTTTAAAGCTTGAGATGTTAGATATGCTTCCAATTTTACTGGAATACAAAAAAAAGAACGGAAACCATCGTCTTACTTTTGACGTAGATGAACACTGGAATGTTGCGGGGCATAAAGCAGCAGCCATGCTTATTGAACAGTATCTGCAGGGTTCACAACAAGTATCTACTGTTCGGCTAAAAACCAAGTAAAAATCAAGGAGATAATATGAGCATACTGGTTGATTTCTGGCAGTTTATGAAAGAACGTAAAAAGTGGTGGCTGCTTCCGATGATTATTGTACTTCTTTTAATAGGTGTATTGATAGTGATGACCAGCGGTTCAGCAATAGCGCCTTTTATCTACACACTTTTTTAGGAGCCGGGTAATGAACCGTACAGAAAAACAGACACGAACCCAGGAACTTGAAACCCTGGTTGTACTTGCAGCATTTTTGTTGCTGCTTGATCTGATAATTATTGACCGTCAGGCTCTGCTCTATGCTGCCCTTGCATTACTGCTAATCGGGCTCTTTGTTAAGCCATTGGCACAGATAATTACAAAGGGATGGCTCTTGTTCGCTGAAAAGATAGGCACCTTTAACAGCAAGCTGATCCTGTCTCTGGTTTTTTATCTTTTTCTTACACCATTAGCATTCCTATTCCGTATATTCACCAAAAACCCATTGATGATAGAACGTGAAGCAACTGAATCTTTTTATACTGTTAGAAATCATACATTTGAACCAGTTGATCTCGAAAAGATGTGGTAACTGTTGCGCATCCTTATAATTAAAACCTCTTCTCTGGGTGATATTATCCATGCCTTGCCTGTACTTGAATATCTCAGGCAGGCAGAACCATCTGCTACTATTGACTGGGTTGTTGATGAGGCGTTTGCAGATCTGCTTTCAGGCAATCCGTTGATTGACCGCCTGCTGTTGGTTGCTTTCCGTAGATGGAAAAAGAAGCCTTTTGCTCGACAGACCTGGCAGGAAGTGGTGGCCTTTGTCAAAGAGTTACGGCAACAGCACTATGATTTGATTTTTGACCTGCAGGGCAACCTCAAGAGCGGCCTGGTATGTGCTTTTAGCCGTGCTCCGGTGAAGATTGGTTTTAGCAGACAACATCAGCAGGAATGGCTTAATGGCCTTTTTACTAGCCGCAAGGTCAGTTTTCTTCCGTCAGATAAAAATGCGGCTCAGCGATATCTACGGATTGTCAGCTCGCCTTTTTCTCTGCCGCTTGAATCAATTGAGCCGCGTAGCGATATTCATACCTCTTTTGACGACGATGCATATGCGCAGCAGGTGGTTGAACTTGCGCTGGGTTATCCGCTTATCCTTTTTCATAATGGCACTACCTGGACAACCAAGCTCTGGCATGCAGATGGCTGGAAGCAGTTGGCAGATGCCGTCCTGCTCCATTATCCTCAGACGGTAATACTTCTGTCATGGGGTACTGCTGAAGAGCATCTACTTGCGGAGGAAATTGCAGCTCATCTGGATAATCGTTCAGTATTGCTTGGGAAGATGTCGCTTAAACAGTTTGTGGCAGTGCTGAAAAGGGTTGACCTGGTTGTCGGAGGTGATACAGGGCCGATCCACTTGGCTGCTGCCGTGGGAACTCCAACTGTCTCCTTCTACCGTTCTACGGATGGTTCATTGAACGGACCCTTGGGGAGACAGCATCTGATTGTGCAGTCTCCATTATCCTGTACCAGATGTTTGCGCAAGGCATGTGATCGTGATGAGGAATGTCGCCGAAGTATTAAGGTCGATTCCGTTATGAATGCAATTATTACTGCTATGGATGCATAAAGGAACCTGGATTATGTTGAATGAACTTAAACTTGACGGGCTTGAAGCTGCTTTTGATCGCGCTATAGAATTCTGGCATCATGATGACACCAGTTTTGATGTCCTGCAGGGGATTGTACACCCGATTGCGCTCGAACTGGCCTGGCGTAACTTCCTACTCTGGCACGAGGAGGATAAGGCACGCCGGACAGATGTCGATGACAGTGCTATCGCAACGGTCAAGCGCACCATTGATAGATTGAATCAGCAACGCAATGATCAGATAGAAAAGCTGGATGAAATGATACTTGCCGCATTGACGGCAAAAAAAGCTGAATCAACAACTGAGTTGATCAACTCCGAAACTCCCGGCAGTATTGTTGACCGGCTCTCTATTATGTCGCTGAAGGTGTATCATATGGCAGAAGACAGCCTTCGGGATGACATCAATAATGAACATCGTCAGCGTTCGTTGCATAAACTGGCGGTACTAAAGCTACAGCGTCAGGATCTGTATTCCGCTCTGGGGCAATTACTGAATGACTACCTGACCGGGAAAAAGCTGATGAAGCTTTACAAACAGTTCAAAATGTACAACGATCCAGCTCTCAACCCGGAGTTGTACCGGCAACATGCCTTGTCTGTACGTTGATACATGTTCACTGTTGTGTTGAGTGAGCGTTTGTCTGTCATCGCCGCTTTGGAGACCATGTTTTTACTGCTTTTGGGTCGCTTCAGGCGCAATTAAAATCAATATAGTTTCATTCTTTATCCTCCTAGCACTTTAACGGCAGTCTTTGTGAAGGTATGCCGCTACAATTTCAGACAGGATTTTTTCTTATGCTGATGACTGGACTGCCCCTAGGTGTTTTAAGCGAGGGGGATGCGATGGAAATAATATGAAAATTGCTATCGTCAGGCTTTCCTCTTTGGGAGACATCATTTTCTGCATGGCAGCATTGCAGATAATCAGGCGGAATCGCCCTGATATTTCTGTTACATGGTTCGCTGATAAGAAATTTGCCGATATTCTTGATTATAATCCTGATCTGGAGCATGTCGTTAAGATAGAGCTGAAACAGCTGAAAAGGGATTTTTCTTTTTCAGGGCTTAAGAGAGAATACCGCAATCTCTTGGAGTGGGGACGGTTTGATGTTGTCATCGATCTGCACGGTATGCTCAAGTCAGCGATTATCAGCCGCCTTGTGGGGGGGGAGATATGTGGGTTCCATTACCATACGGCAAAAGAACCATTAACCTCGTTGTTATACAGTAAGACGTTTGATATTCCGTTGGAAATGAATACCGTCCATCGCTATGCATCGCTTGTTGCGCAAGCTCTACATCTGCCGCTAACAGAGGATGAGTTGATCCATAAACAGCCTTTTCTTTTCTATGGTGCTGATGATGCATCATGTATCGCCGAGTATTTGAGTAAAGATCAAAAAAATATTATGTTGGTTGTCGGTTCAACCTGGGAAAGTCGTAATTATCCAAAGGATAAATTTGTTGCCATTGCTAATGAGTTACAGGAGAATATGTTGGTTTGCTATGGCACTGATCAGGAATATCAAACTGCCCAGTATATTGCAGAGAGATCGTCGTTTGTAAGGATTTTACCAAAGTTGAATCTTAACCAGTTGAAAGCTGCAATCAGCCAGATTGATCTGCTTATTGGAGGAGATACAGGACCAACGCATATAGCCTGGGCCAATAATATTCCTTGTATCGTTCTTTTTGGGCCTACGCCCGCGCATCGGATATATCCGGGTGCAACCTGTCGGATACTAAAATCATCATCCGTAGTTAATGAGCGGAGGCTTGACAAGAATGATTTTTCTCTCCATGAAATTTCTGAAGTAAACGTCATTGACCTGGCTCGAGAATTGTTGGGTTGATGCTGCTAATTCTGGTGTTTTAAACGAGGGTAACGATCCATGAACTATAGCTCTTTCTCCCGCACAGCCCTCCTGATAGGCGAGGAGGGGCTGGGGCGTCTGGCTTCTGCCAATGTTCTGGTAGCCGGAATCGGAGGAGTCGGCAGTTACGCAGTTGAAGCTCTCGTCCGTGCCGGTCTGGGTAGCCTGACCCTGGTTGATAATGATACGATCCATCCAAGCAACATCAACCGCCAGCTGCATGCGCTGACCAGTACGGTTGGCCAGCCCAAGGTTACCGCAATGGCTGAGCGGATAAAGCAGATCAATCCCTCGATTAAGATTGTTGCCGTTCAGAAGCTGATAACTCCTGAAAATCTGCCTGAATTCGAGATCCCTCATTATGATCTGGTGCTTGATGCAATTGACAGCTTCAGCTCAAAACTTGCCCTTATAAAACAGTGCGTTGAACATCATGTGCCGGTGATATCCAGCATGGGAGCAGCCGGTAAACTCGATCCTTCACGAATCAGGGTTTCCGATATTGCAGAAAGCCACGGTTGCCGTCTGGCAAGAAAGATTCGTAAAGAGTTGCGACGGATTGGTATAAATCAAGGGATTCGAGTTGTCTTTTCTGATGAACAATCCTGCCCGGAATGCTCAGGCAGGATTGAAGAAGGATGGGATGACCGAAGGGTCTTAGGCAGTATTTCATTTATACCGGCAGCCTTCGGCCTTTTCATGGCTGCCGAAGCAATCAGGATGCTGTTGCCTCTGCGCCGATAGTCTTAATAGCCTCATAGATAACCGAATCATATTTGTCCTTGCTTATCACAAGCGCAACAGGCGGAATCCTGAGGAGTGACTTTACAAATCCGAAACGGAGGTCACGCGCGAGTATGGAGATATATGCCACAAGATTTTCTTCCTGCTGTAAAGCAAGTTCAGGCAAGAGCTGAAGAGTTGTAACAAGATCGTTAATGGTTGCTGCCTGTAGATCATCACGCTGTTTTTGAGCTCTTTCCGAAATAACATAATTCCAGCCATCCAGCACTTCGGCAGCTCTCAATGGACGCCCCTCACGGTCTGCCAGCCAACGCATGAAGGTGATGGCCGCTTCCTTACCTATTATCCCTGCATATACCTCCATCGCCAGATCACCCGGAAAGCGGCAGTTCTTACGCAGTATACTGACCATCTCCCATCCCCGTTCGGTTGGCTCGACCTGCATATCCATTGTTGAACCCTGTTTGGAGAGAAAACTGCTGTTACCTGCCAGAAAACCGCGCACCTCGGTATCCAGTTCACGCGATGCGGCATATCTGGCCCAGCAGTTATAATCAGTCTCTACATAAAGCATAACCATCCGATCAATCAGCGCACGATCGAGGGTTGCAACCTGATATGTGCCATCCGGAGGGTTAATGGTAACAACCACCTTATGACGGCTGGAAAGCTGATGAGTGTGCAAGGCACGCTGCAATCCCTCTGCAGGCGGCTCAACAAACTGAAAGATCGCCTGCAGGGTATCCTCCTGCTGGGCACGGTTTAACTCATCACAATGCACAACCGTTGGCGGGGCATTATCAGCAGGCATCCAGGAAGGGCGTGACCAGTGCATTACATTCCCTTCACGGAACGGTATACCGACCAGGTCTCCAACCTCCATTTGGCCGAGTCGAAGCGGGGCATACTGCCAGTTAGCCTCACGACATATCTGAACGATTCCGGCAGTCTTTCCAACTCCACGATGTCCGACAACACAGGGAGTAAGTTCTGTCTTTGCAAGTATCTCTTTTAGTACAACCTTCATCTGTTCAATGTTCATTTCGGTAAATCTCCTTTTACGTATTTCAATAATAAATTATTCGGAAAAGCTGTTCAAGCAGTAATGGACTAATTTACTCTTTTTAGCTCCTCTGGCTTGCGCTTCTCCAGATATATGGTAAAACACAGAAATATAGGTTCTTAAGAAGAGGTCTAAATGGACAACAAAACAGAATCAGCCTGGGGAGTACGCCAGGCTGTTTTACTTATAATACTTGTCGGCATATCTTTAATGGGAAATGTCCTGGCTCCTCAGCTTTTTACCGGTTTTAACTACCTTTTTGGAAGCATCGGCGTAATACTAATTCTTCGGCTGTTCGGAATTTTCCCTGCCATTATTGCGGCAATTATCGCTGCTTTGTGGTGCAGGCAGCTTTTTGGACATTTTTATCCCTTGATCTGGCTTGGGCTTGAACCGCTATTTGTCGGCCTAGCTTTTAAACGGCACCCCAAATTATCAATCATAATGATTGATATGGCCTACTGGCTTTTGATTGGAATCCCTCTAATCTTCTTTTTCTTTCTCCTGGTTTTCAAGGTTTCAGTTCTTGGAACAAGCGCAGCTGCACTTATGTACGCTACAATTGGCATTACAAATACCCTTGTTGCGACACTGATTTTAAATCAGCTCTCGCTTGAGAGGCTGGTCTGGCCTGGACGTTGTTCATCCCCTGTCAATATTGCACAGTTTATTTTTCATCTTCTTATGCTCGCAATTGTACTGCCGGCAATAGTTGTAATGGTTATAGCAGGCAGACAAAGAGAAGCTAACACAAGACAAAAGATGTTTGATCTTCTTGAGATAAAGGCACGCCAGATCGGCCAGGATATTCGTCAGAATCTGTACAATGGGGTACTTCCTAGAAAATTTGATAAAAATATGTTGAGCGAGGATGAGCTGAAAAAAGCCGCAAGGATATTAAAGGAGATGCAACCCAATCAGTATATGAATTTATACCTGATGGCCAATAACGGATTGATTATCGCCTCAACCAACCATCAACTGCAAAACCAGACGCATTATAATCCGTTAGAAAAGGGGGAGATATTTCCAACTGGACGACAGCATCTCTACCAGAGCATACCTTCCTTTAATGAATCGCTTCCCCTCTGGCAGCGTGCAGGTAAAAGCAGTTTCATAAGGGTTAATTATTTTCCGGCAACAACCATGTATGCAATTGCTGAAACCCCTTTTTCACCGTATCAGGCGGAAATCCTAGAGGGACACCGCAATACTCTGGCAGCTCTGTTACTGTATCTTGCCATAGGAGCTGTCACTACATGCGCTGTTTCACGCAGAATTGCAGTCCCTCTAGCGGAGCTATCAAAAATTACATCTCACCTGCCTGAACGTCTTGCAGAACAGGATCTTGTATGGCCGGATAGTAATATTAAAGAGATAAGACAGCTGAAGGAAAACTCTCAAGAGATGTCCAGGACTCTGGGGCACCAATTCATGGAGATAGCACAGATTAATGCAGATCTTGAAACTCGTGTTATGGAAAGAACCTCTGAGCTGATTGAAAGCAATAACTCTCTCAAACAGGAGATAGATGAGAGAACAAGGGCTGAAAGCCAGAGAGACCATCTTATGAGGGAGCTGGAGACAAAAAACAGGGAGCTTGAAAGCATTATATATGTATCCTCACATGATCTCCGTTCCCCTTTGGTTAATATCCAGGGTTTCAGTCGCAAATTGGGTAAAAGTTGTGCTTCTGTAACAAAGAGATTAAATGAGATTGATCTGCCTGAAGAAAGTAAAAAAGAGTTGTTGCCCGTTCTGGAAGAGAAAATACCGCGCTCCATTGAATTTATAATAGGTAGTGTAGAGAAGATGGAAGGACTGCTTAGCGGCCTTTTACGAGTTTCTCGTCTTGGTCAAATCCTGCTTGACGTACAAAATCTTGACATGAACCTTTTAATGAGCAAAATTACAAGTTCTTTGGCATATCAGATTGAAACCGCCAACGCAAAGGTAACTGTTGAACAGCTGCTACCATGTTCAGGAGATGAAGTTCAGGTAAGCCAGGTATTTACAAACCTGCTTGACAATGCGATCAAATACCGTTCATCTGAACGTCAACTGCAGGTTGATATCTCATGCAAGGCGCTGGATAACGAAATAGAATATTCTGTTAAGGACAATGGTATAGGTATCCATCCTGATTACCATGAACAGATTTGGGAGATTTTTCAAAGGATAAATCCTCGAGAGATTCAAGGAGAAGGCCTGGGACTTACAGCAGCCAGAAGAATACTAGATCGTCTTAACGGCTTTATAACTGTAGAATCCACTGAAGGAGAGGGGAGCAGATTCATCGTAAAACTTCCGCCACCTAAGCTATGATCGATGTTTCAGAAATTTATGGGAAAAATCATTAGAAGCGAAACGACCCTGCTTATTGCCGAAGATGATGATGGGCATGCAGAGCTTATCATGGACAATCTCCGTGAAGCCGGATTCAATAATGAGATCATCCGTTTTCAGGATGGCCAGCAACTGATTGATTTCATAACAAACAAATCAGAAACCGCTAAAGCGGCTCTAACAGGTGATTCTTATCTCTTATTGCTTGATATCCGGATGCCCAAGATTGATGGAGTAGAGGTCTTGCGAAAGATCAAATCACTTCCAGAACTTAAAAAGATGCCTGTTATCATGCTTACCACCACGGATGACCCCAAAGAAATCAATAAATGCTACGAACTTGGCTGCAACTTCTATATAACGAAACCTGTTGACTACAATCACTTCTCAGAGATGTTAAATCGGTTGGCGCTCTTCCTTATGGTTGTGCAGCTGCCGGATTTCAAGGGAAAGGTATAAACTATGTGCGGTATAGTTGGCTATATTGGTAAACAGGAAGCAACATCGATTATCTTTGATGGACTCCGTAAACTCGAATACCGTGGCTACGACTCTGCAGGGATAGCCACTCTTCAGCCAGATGGTATTGCCGTCAGAAGAAGTGAAGGAAAGCTTGTAAATCTTGAAAAACTGCTCCGTGAACAGCCCCTGCCGGGATGCATAGGTATTGGCCATACCCGCTGGGCTACACATGGACGCCCCTCAGAAACCAACGCGCACCCTCACAGATCAGGTTCTGTAGTCGTCGTTCACAACGGGATTATAGAGAATTATCTATCACTGAAGGAACAACTACAAGCACTGGGATATAACTTCTCAAGCGAGACCGATACCGAAGTAATTGCCCACCTCATCCAGGAACGACTTAAGCAGACACAATCTTTTGAAGGCGCCGTCAGAGCAGCGCTGCAGGAACTGCATGGTGCCTTTGCTGTCTGCATACTCTGCACAGGACAGCCTGATACCATGATTGCGGCCAAGGTTGGCTCTCCAATGGTAGTTGGCCTGGGAGAAGGGGAATTCTTCGTTGCCTCTGACATTCCTGCTATTCTTGCCTATACACGCGAGATGGTATTTATGGAAGATGGAGAGATGGCAATATTCAAAGGGAACTCTGCCTCCTTTTCTACTATTGCAGGAGAACTGCTGGATAAAAAGCCCCGACATATTGACTGGTCTCCCCATATGGCTGAAAAGGGTGGATACAAACATTTCATGCTTAAAGAGATCCATGAACAACCCCGTGCCGTGCGTGATACCATTGCCGGTCGTCTTCTGGAACAGCAAGGCGATGTATATCTCGAAGATATCGGCTATGACGACAATGCCTTAAAAACTGTTCAAAGAATGGTAATAGTTGCCTGTGGAACATCGTGGCATGCCGCACTGACCGGCAAATTTCTCATTGAAGGGCACTGCCGCATCCCTGTCGAGATCGATATAGCCTCTGAATTCCGCTACAGAAAACCTGTAATAAATGACAGAACACTGGTAATGGTCATCTCGCAGTCAGGCGAGACAGCCGACACCCTGGCAGCCCTGCGTGAGGCAAAAAAACTTGGCGCCATGAACATTGCGATCTGCAACGTACTCGATTCATCCATAGCCCGAGACGCCGCAGGAGTAATCTACACACATGCCGGCCCCGAAATCGGAGTAGCCTCCACCAAGGCATTTGTGACCCAGTTGACAGCCCTATATCTGTTTACCATACGTTTCGGAAGGGCTATAGCAAGCATTGATGCAGCTAAGGGACAGCAGATGATAGCTGACTTAAAAAGGGTGCCGGAACTTCTTGAGCAGGCTTTACATCTGAATGAAGAGACTGAAAAGGTTGCACGTCAATATATGAATGCCAGAGACTTCTTATATCTGGGGCGTGGGCGCAACTTCCCGATTGCCCTTGAGGGGGCTCTGAAGCTTAAGGAAATTTCCTACATACATGCTGAAGGTTATCCTGCAGGTGAGATGAAGCATGGCCCTATCGCCCTTATTGACGAACATGTGCCGGTAGTTGTGCTTGTGCCCAAAAACAGCACTTACGAGAAGACCGTATCAAACATGGAAGAAGTAATAGCACGCAGCGGTCGGGTTATAGCTGTTTGCAGTCAGGGAGATCTTGAGGTGAGGGAAAAGGCGGAAACAACCCTGGAACTTTCCTCGTTAAGTGATGATCTTGATCCGATTCTGTTATCTGTCCCTCTTCAGTTGCTGGCCTATCATATAGCCGTATTAAAAGGCACTGATGTCGATCAACCCAGGAATCTGGCAAAGAGCGTTACAGTTGAGTAATTTTAGAAAAACTTTAACCTTGACAGAACAGTAGATTAAATTTATAAAAATAAACTCTTTGCCCGGATAGCTCAGTAGGTAGAGCAGTGGACTGAAAATCCACGTGTCGCTGGTTCGACTCCGGCTCCGGGCACCATGAAAATCAAGGACTTATGCCGCATGGCGTAGGTCCTTTTTCATTTCTTGTGCTAAATCTGTGCTAATTGCCATTGATGTGTTTAAAACGTTGACCGCACTGGTCAGGTGATTTGGGGCAAGGTGGGAATAGCGGAGGGTCATTGTCAGGCTCTTATGGCCCATCAGGCGGGATACTGTGGTAAGGTCTACACCAGCCATAAAACGAGATTCGAACTCGCGACTTCAACCTTGGCAATGTTACTTAAATAGATTATAAGAAAATATTATATGTATAATTAACATGCTGTAAATACATATATAATCTGCTTTTAATTTGGTCAATATAATTTGCTAATATACAGTTAATGTCATTTAAAATAATCAGATCTACTAAAGCATAAGGCACAGAACTGTAAAAGTGAATTTCAAAAAATGATTGTAACCTGTCCCTCATTGAGTGAGTTTAGGGTTGAATTTTACCTGTCAAAACAGATTTAGCATGATTTAAAGATTTGCCTCACCTGCCTCGCCTGCCTCACCTGCGACATTATGCGACATTATGCGCAAAAGTACCAGGTGTTCAATATTAGGTCAGTACTATATCCGATAGAGTATTAATCATGATTATGTCTTTATGAATATATTTTGACATTATGTCTTTCTGGATATATTTTTATTCGAAAAGATTGCTATTCTCCAGTTGTAACAGGAGCCAGAAATGATCCAGAAAATCAGCTCTCCGGAAACACTTGGCCAGGCGTTGCGAGCCGAACGCAAGCATAAGGGGATGTCGCAGAAAGTTGTCGGGCATTCCGTAGGCATGGAACAGCACACTATTTCCAAGATTGAAAAAGGAAACCCGGGAACAGAATTGAACACACTTTTTCGGCTCCTCGCTGCTTTGGATCTTGAATTAACTCTTCAACCTCGTCAGAAACCTGTCTTAGAAAATACGGGAGATAACTGGTAAATGGCTCGGCCAAAGATCACAGCTGACCTTCATCTCTTTATGAACGGTCAAAAAGTAGGATGTCTGACTCGGACTGCAGTTGGGCAGCTTCGTTTTGAGTATGGCGATGAATGGCTGCATTCTGAATTCAGGCGGCCGTTATCACTCTCCATGCCGCTCACCCAAAAGGTTTTTATCGGTGATCTGGTAGAAAACTTCTTTGACAACCTGCTGCCGGACAGCCAACCAATACGCAACAGGATTCAGGCCCGATTTGGAGCAAAGAGTAATCGCTCTTTTGATCTTCTCTGGCATGTTGGCCGGGATTGCGTAGGCGCCTTGCAACTTCTTCCGGAAGATGCAGCCAAAATTGATGTCCGCCGGATTGACGCCGAGGAACTTACCGATACACAGATCGCCGGGGTTTTACGCAACTACGCTACCATGCCGCTTGGCATGAAAGGCGATGATGATTTTCGTATCTCAATTGCCGGTGCACAGGAAAAGACGGCTCTACTACGCTTGAATGATAAATGGCACCGTCCTCTGGGTGTCACCCCAACCAGTCATATATTCAAACTTCCCATCGGCAAGATTGCTCATAGTGGTATGGATCTGACTGACAGCGTGGAAAACGAATGGCTGTGTCATCTGATCCTCAAGGCTTACGGCATACCAGTCGCCAATGCAGAGATAGCAACGTTCGAGGATCTGAAGGTTCTGGTGGTAGAAAGATTTGATCGTAGGTGGGCTGACGACCGTTCTTGGTTGATCCGTTTGCCGCAGGAAGATATGTGTCAGGCGTTGAACATATCCCCGGCCTTGAAATACGAAAGCGATGGTGGCCCAGGAATTGAACAAATCATGACCCTGCTTTTGGGATCGGCAAACGCACTGGCGGATCGAAGTATGTTTCTGAAAACCCAAGTGCTCTTCTGGTTGCTTGGCGCCATTGATGGTCATGCAAAGAACTTCAGCATCTTCCTGCTGCCAGGTGGCAGTTTTCGGCTTGCGCCCATCTATGATGTCATGTCTGCGTATCCACTCGTAGTAAAGAGACAGGTTGAATCACAAAAAATGAAGATGGCAATGGCTGTCAGGGGGAAAAGTAACCACTACCAGTGGGAAACGATTCAACTCCGCCATTGGTTGTCTACAGCAAAAGCCTGCGGGTTTCCAACAGATGAGATGGAGTTTATTATCAAGGAGTTGCTTGAGAAGATGGATGCTGTTATTGAGAATGTGAAAGGTATGTTACCAGCAGCTTTTTCAGAAGAAGTTGCCAAGTCAGTATTCGATGGAATGCAAGGCATACGGAACCGTCTGAAAACTGTTCTCTAACCACGAGGGGTCATCGGTATTCCTTCGTGTAATGGGTATGGCACAGGATTTCGTCAGAAGGATAGAATTCTGTCAGACAAGAGTTACTTCGGTTAAGAAGAAGCAAGGCATCACGCCACAGGTTGGATTACCGGCAGTGGTTTCCAGGTAATGAATGGAGTAATCCTGCGCTTGAAACGACCGAAATCAGCATAGTGCATGACGTCAAAGACTTCATCGTCCTTCGCGAAATGCTGGTTAGCCCTGTGTTGCATGGCATATGAAGGGATAATGCCTATTCTGTCCTGCCCCAGAACACGTTTGCGGACAACATCATGACCAGCGATCGAAATTGGCCGGTCGGCATCCCTGATTGACAGAAACATCCGTATCGTCTCTGCCAATCGACCAACTGATTCGGTCATCAGCTCTACCTTGAAGCCTTCTTTGCTGTAGGCATTCGAACGAAAAACATGCAAGCCAATATGCGTGGTATTACCGCCACGCTTGATCTCCCACGGGTGTCCGCCTCGTGTCCTTTTGGGATGGTTGCCATCAATCCAGTCGGCAAACTCCTGTGCAGAATCCGGATCAATATCAAGCAGTCCTTCATGACGTCCGTCAGCATAGCGTTCATACATCTGTCGCCCGGTCAGTAAAGGGTTGATCGTCTCATCGCCACGTCCCCCTGCCAGATAGGCAATCCTGCAGTATTTGAAATAATCAGATGCTGTCATGGCCGTGGGGGTGCCGGGCAGCATCACCCGCGTCAACCGCTGTTTCTGCAGATCTCAGTGAAAAACATCCCCGATGTCGCTCATGTCATCGATCGTACCCCGCCAGTTGCTGATACGCCCTCTGTCCTGGCATTTGGGGCATATCCAGAAGATATCATCGCTATCAGGCTCTATCCACCCGGCTATTTCTTCCTTACAAGGTTTTCTGTTTGGCCGACGCCGGCATGAAATCCTGTACTCTGGCGGGTAGTCAGGATCGGGAAAGGACGCCATCATGAGAATCGCGGCAAAATAATCGCCCAACTGCTTTGCCCGGGCAGGTTCCGTTACAATATGACCATCCTCATCAAGAAAATGTGTGATGTCTGTTATCCAGGTGTCTGACATTACTGTTTGCCTGCCAATTCCAGAAATTCTTGTACTTTCTTCTTCGGAGTCTTACCCAGCTGTCGCATCAGCTGGAAACAGACCTGTTTGACCCCATAGTCTGCCTTGATATCCTCAATCATACGCAACCAAAGGTGGGCAGTCATTTCAGCATCAGCCAAGACCCGGTGATAGGTGCCGTCTGTCTTTAGTTGCCTATAGCGGACCAGGGTTTCAAGCTTATGGTTGGGAGCGTTCTGGTACATTCTTCTGGCAGCAAGCATTGAACATGCAAATTCGTTCTTGCACTTGTGGTTAATTCTTCCCAGCTCAGCATCAAGAAATTTTGCGTCAAAGGATGCGTTGTGAGCTACCAGTGGGTGCTGCTGTATGAACCTTGCCAGGTTTTTAATAACATCCTTGCATGGTGGGGCAGTGGAAAGCATTTTGTTTGTGATGCCTGTGTATTCTTCGATAAAAGAGCAGATTTTTATGCCGGGATTCATGAAGCTCTGAAACCTGTCAACAATCTGGTGGCTCTGCACAAGGAAGGGTTGCGTCCAAGAAAGTGTTCCCTGCCAACGATGTACATGGCTGCTGTCAGGTCGGCTCCTGGGTGCTGCTCAATGGCATCAAATAGGTAGTCAGAAATTCTGTTAGTAGTCAAGCGGGTGGCATGGCGACTGTTAACCAGCGAGGTGAATTTAGTTGCCATTAACTGATATACTTCCGGCTCTTTACTGAAAAGATATTTGGAGTGACTTCTATGCTTTTGGGCGATGTATACTGATATGATCTGCTCAATGCCGATACTGGAGCATAAGCTGAAATGTGAAACCGTATGGCATGCTTGACTCTGTTGCTTTTCATCAGGCATCCGTTTCCGCAGAGGTGTTGCCGGCTTCATCCACCAATAGTCCGGACTTCCCGCGATGGAAACAAATCCCGGTTCTTTGTCATCTTTGTCGGGTATATGAGTATACAGGCAAAATTTGGTAGCATCTTCAACTCGCTGGCCAAGCCAGAATAGTGTTGTCAGGAGAGCCACCAATGCAACTGCCCCAGATTGTGGAACTGCTCCTTCTTCAGACCAGACTCGAATAACACAAAGCGGGTAGTATCGTGGCAGAACATGATGCATTGCCGCCGGTCAATGACATGCAGATGCGCATGCCAGCTGCCGAGAGGATTTGCATCAGCAAGCGGTGTTGATGACACTTCCGGCAATTTGGCGGCAAGCGCCTTGGTGCAGTGGAATATCATTTGTTGATTGCGTCCCGTAATAGATTGCTGGGCTTAAAGGTCAGCACCTTGCGGGCCTCTATAGTGATCACTTCGCCATTCTGGGGATTGCGGCCACGACGGGCGTTTTTCTGATTAACCACATAACTGCCAAAGCCGGAAATCTTGATGGTTTCACCTGTTTCAAGGGTATCCTTGATAATGGCAAAGACGTATTCCATCATGGTAGCGGAATCTTTTTTGGACAGACCGGTGGTGGTCTGGATTTTTTCTACGATGTCCGCTTTGGTCATGCATAACTCCTTATATGTTCAGCATTGGCATCTCTATAAATAACTTCAACCAAAGGGATTTCCCATTTTTCACTCTGGCAGCGGGAACGATATTCTTCTCCAGAATCATCAACATATCTCTGAATCATAGCGAGGATTTTTAAGCTTTCTATGTGCTTGATCCGACTACTCCACGAAGTAATTCCATCTTTGGATAGTTTTGCAATGCAATTCCCATGCATATCGATAAGTTCAACACCATGATCTTTCGTTACTATTGAAAGAGTGTCGCCAGGGCATAGTGCACTTAGATTTTTGTGCAAACGCTCATCAGGTTTCTTGTTACCAGCAAAATCAATAAAAAATCCTTTAGGCTTAGAACACTCCTTCTTGATAAATTTCAGAATCAGTCACATTTGACGGCTTTGTTATATACGACAGAATCTTTTGATAATCTTTCCTTTGTTCTTCCTGTAATTTTCTGACTTATCCCGTAAATACATGCGGTTAAAAGACCTGAAGCAAAACTTCCCTTTCGGCACATTAGTTGTATTTCGTACTGACACCACACTTGTGATGCAGTCACCAGTTTAGAAAGGAAACGTATGTCAAACAGTATGAAGGCGTACCTCGTTGGCGGAGGTATCGGTTCTCTGGCCGCAGCTGCATTCATGATCCGTGATGGAAATGTTCCGGGAAGTTCCATCACTATCTTCGAAGCCATGCCCGTTCCCGGTGGCAGTCTTGACGGAGGCGGAAATTCCGAGATCGGCTACACCATGCGTGGTGGCCGGATGCTGACCACGGAGAATTTTGAATGTACATGGGATCTGTTCAAGTCTATTCCTTCATTAGTCCATCCGGGGCGGAGCGTGTATGAAGAAACCATTTCATTTAATGAGCAGAATATCCCCCATTCATCAGCACGGCTGGTGGATGAAAACCGTTTCAGGGTAGATGTGACATCCATGGGATTCAGCATGGAAGACCGGTTGGAGTTGATCAAGCTGATTGAGGCCGATGATGACAAGTTGGGGGCAAGCAGTATCACCGATTGGTTTTCACCAGGATTTTTCAAGTCAACATTCTGGTACATCTGGGCCAGCACCTTTGCCTTTCAACCCTGGCATAGTGCAATTGAGTTTAAACGTTACCTGCATCGTTTCATGCTGGAATTCTCCAGGATTGAAACCTTGGCTGGCATTAAACGCACTGTTTTTAACCAGTATGATTCACTGGTGAATCCTTTGTTAACCTGGCTGCAGGCGCAAGGGGTACAGGTGGTTATGAACTGTACGGTGGAAGATTTTATCATGAAAACTGAAGGCGGAAAAATTAACGTTACCGGCATGGAATGCAATCACAATGGTATACATGAGACCATTAACGTTGCTGATGGTGATCTGGTGTTTTTTCAAAACGGTTCAATGACTGATGCCTCCAGCTATGGTTCCATGGCACACCCGCCTGAACACCGCACCAAGCAGGACAGCGGAGGCTGGAGATTGTGGGAAAAGCTGGCCACAGGCCGTACTGATTTTGGCAACCCGGCAGCCTTCAATAGCAGCATTCCTGAATCATACTGGCATTCATTTACCGTTACGCTGAAAGATACGGTTTTCTTTGATGCTATGGAAAAATTTACCGGCAACCGCGCCGGTACCGGCGGTTTGGTAACCTTTAAGGACTCCAACTGGTTTATGTCGGTGGTGCTTGCCCATCAGCCACATTTTGCCAACCAGCCTGCAGGGGTACAGGTGTTTTGGGGCTATGCCCTGCACCCGGATCGCATCGGCAACTTTGTTGCCAAGCCAATGGCAGACTGCAGCGGTGCGGAAATCCTGCAGGAACTTTGCGGGCATCTGAATTTTGATCTGGAAATAATCACAACCGCCATCTGCATTCCTTGTCGTATGCCGTACATCACCAGCATGTTTATGCCTCGTGCCCAGGGTGATCGGCCACTTCCAGTCCCTCAAAATTCCAAAAACCTGGCCTTTATCAGCCAGTTTGTCGAGATGCCTGATGATGTGGTTTTTACGGTTGAGTATTCAGTCCGGGCAGCCCAGACGGCAGTCTATACACTCCTGAAGATTAACCGCGAAGTGCCGCCCGTTCATAGGCATGACAAGTCGCTGAAGGTGAAGCTGGATGCGGTGATCAAGGCCTTTAAATAAGGGGTAGAAACCGACAGGAGTGACAGCGTCATGACCAAGTGCGTGTTAATTATCACAGGTAGTGCCACCGATGCCAAGGCATTGGCTAATGTACTCGACACCGCACGAGACGGACCCTTTTGTATTGAGAGGGTGACACTTCTGTCTGAAGCACTGGAACGGCTGAGAAAAGGCGGCATTGACGTAATTCTGGTTGATCTCTCGCTGACTGATAGTCAGGGTATTGAAACTTTTGACCAGCTGTTTGTTGCAGCGCCCCACACACCTATTATGACACTTAGTGACCTGGATGACGAGCTTCTTGCCTGGGAGGCAGTACAACGCGGGGCACAAGGCAGTCTTTCAAAAGGTTACTTTGGAAGCTATCTTGTACCACAATCCCTGCGTCAGATTATCCAGCGCAAGGCGGTTGAGGAAGCGCTCTTTCTCGAAAAAAACCGGGCAGAGATAACGCTTAACTCGATCAGTGACGCGGTCATCGGTACCGATATGTCAGGCAATATTGATTACCTTAATATTGCCGCAGAACATATAACCGGCTGGACACGGGATGAAGCGCGGGGTCTGCCAATCAAACAGGTCATGCAGATTGTTAATGGTGAGACACGTGAAACAGAGCAAAATCCGGTAGAGCTGGTACTGCAGGAAAACAAACCAATGGGATTGACTGCAGGTACGATCCTGATCCGACGTGATAGTTCTGAAGTTTCTATTGAAGATTCATCCGCCCCGATTCATGACCTGAATGGACAGATTAGTGGAGCTGTCATTGTCTTCCACGATATTACGGTTGCACAAGAGATGGCCTTGAAAATGGCCTATCTGGCGCAACATGATTTCCTTACCAATCTGCCCAACCGTGTATTGCTGAACGACCGGATCGTACAAGCGATATCCCTGGCAAAACGCAGCAGCACCCATCTGGCCATACTGTTTCTGGATCTTGATAACTTCAAATACATCAATGATTCACTGGGACACGCCACTGGCGACAAACTGCTGCAATCAGTTGCACAGATACTTACAACATGCGTGCGTCACTCAGACACCGTAAGCCGACAGGGTGGCGATGAGTTTGTAGTTCTGATAACTCTGGACAAAAACTCGGAAGACGCATCTCTGACTGCCGACAAAATACTCACGGCTCTGGCAGCATGTCATTCCATTGCAACGCATAAGCTGCATGTAACGACCAGTATTGGCATCAGTGTCTATCCAGCAGATGGACAAGATGCTGAAACGCTGATCAAAAATGCAGATACCGCGATGTATCATGCCAAGGAAAAGGGTCGTAACAACTACCAGTTTTTCAGTAGCGGGATGAACGTCCGTGCAGTGGAACGGCAGGTGATTGAAACCAATTTGCGTCGTGCACTGGAACAGCAGGAATTCATTTTGTATTACCAGCCCAAGGTAAATCTGAAAACCGGCATAATTACTGGTGCCGAGGCTTTACTCCGCTGGATCCATCCCAAGTGGGGCATGGTGTTACCAGGTCGTTTTGTACCGATTGCCGAGGCTTGCGGACTGATTGTCCCCATTGGTAACTGGGTGTTGCGCGAGGCATGCATACAGGCCAAACGCTGGAAAGACGCAGGACTCAATTTTGGTTCAATCAGCGTCAATATTTCTGCGTTGGAATTTCGTCGCAATGATTTTGTTGAAGGGGTGCGCACCATTTTAAAGGACACTGGTCTGGAAACAGGTTGCCTGCAACTGGAAATTACCGAAAGTGTACTCATGCGTGATCCTGAATCCAGCACAGTCATACTGAATCAGCTGAAGGAGATGGGGGTACAGCTGGCGGTGGATGATTTTGGTACCGGCTATTCCAGCTTGAGCTACCTGAGACAGTTTCCGATTGATGTCCTCAAAATTGACCGATCATTTGTGCGTGACATCGGTTCTGCCCAAGATAATGGAATTATCGTCAGCGCTGTTGTCGCAATGGGCAACAGTCTTAAGCAGCGGGTAGTGGCGGAAGGCGTGGAGGTGCAGACGCAATTGGATTTTCTGAAAGTACTGCAGTGTGAAGAGGGGCAGGGCTACTTATTCAGTCGACCATTGATTGCAGAACAATTCGCCACATTGCTGACAAAAGGACTACAGGAAACACATTTACTGCAAAATTCCATAAAAACTGAAAATTGAAGTCCTGCACCATGGCTGATTAACGATGCAGCCAAGGGGGAATCTGTATGTCGGAACCGACAGTAATACCAGAAAATCTTCCTCCACCTGAAGTTCGTGACGAGAACGAGCTTGCTGCACTGCTTGATGAGCCGACAGTGCGGCTATGGTACCGGCGTCCGATTCTTTGGGTCAGCCTGGTGCTGATTCTGCTGCTTGCTATCGGCCTGTGGTACTGGCAGGTACGTCGAATCGCCAATGCAAAGCCTGTCTATATCACCCGGACTGTGGCACGGGGCAATCTGACCCTTACAGTTATGGCAAACGGAACGATCCAGCCAACCCGTTCGATCAACATCGGCAGTGAGCTGTCCGGCACGGTGCTTAATGTAAATGTTGATGTCAATGACCAGATCAGGAAGGGGCAGGTGCTGGTTGAGCTGGATAATGCCAAGCTGAGTGATCAGGTCTTGCGCTCACAAGCTGTACTTGATGCCGCCATTGCCAAAGTTGTCCAGACGGTTGCAACCTTGAATGAATCCAAAGCCAATCTGGCTCGACTTGAAGAAATGTTCCGCCTGTCAGGGGGGGCGCTTCCCTCCAAAAGCGAACTCGATACTGGCCGCGCCACCTTTAAACGGTCAGTTGCCGATAATGCCGGCGCCGATGCCGGTGTCAATGATGCACAGGCTGCACTGTCCACTGATCGTGTCAATCTTTCGAAAGCATCAATCCGTGCGCCAGCCGATGGTGTTGTGCTGACGCGCAGTGTGGATCCTGGTAATGCTGTGGCTGCCTCACTGCAGGCAGTGACACTGTTTACCGTGGCTGAAGACCTGGCCAGGCTGCGTCTGTGGGTCTATGTGGATGAGGCAGATGTGGGGTCAGTCAAGACAGGACAGTATGCTACCTTTACGGTTAGCGCCTACCCGAACCGCAGATTTCCGGCTCGTATTACCAGAGTTGGCTTTGGATCTACTATTACTGACAATGTTGTCACCTACCTAACCTATCTGGATGTAGATAATGTTGATCTGTGTCTGCGTCCAGGTATGACTGCTACCGCCACTATTATTGCAACCAAGCTGACGGATGTACTGCTGGTGCCTAATACTGCATTGCGTTTTACACCCGCAATACCAGGTGCAGGCTCTGTATCAAAAAAAGGGATCGCTACAAGTCTGCTACCAACTATGCCTCGTGGTGCCACACGCAAATCAGCTGCTACTGGCGCAAGCACGGCAGCGGCAAAACAGGTATGGGTGCTGCCGAAAGATGGTAATGGGGTGGCTGTGGCCGTGGCGGTTACCCCTGGCATCAGTGATGGCCAAATGACAGAGATCATTGGTGGAGATCTGCAGGTTGGTATGGAGGTGATTACTGACCAGAAAACTGTGGCAGCCAAGTGAGCGGGCCTTTGATCAAGCTGAACAGCGTCAGCAAAAAGTACGGCAGTGGTGTAACTGAACTGATGGCCTTAAAAGGGGTTGATCTGGAAATTAATGCAGGTGAGTTTGTTGCGATCATGGGACCCAGCGGTTCAGGTAAATCCACGGTAATGAACATCCTGGGCTGTCTGGATACACCCAGTTCCGGTCAGTATCTGTTCAAAGGCGCCCATGTAGAAGCGCTTTCCCGTGACCAGCGCGCCCGTCTGCGGCGTCGCTACCTGGGCTTTGTGTTTCAGGGGTTCAATCTGCTGGCTCGCACGTCAGCTCAGGAAAACGTAGAGTTGCCACTGCTGTACCGTGGTGATAGTGCCACTGTACGCCGTGAGGCTGCTGCCAGGGCGCTGCAGTCGGTTGGGCTCGGGGGCTGGGAACAACACACACCGGCAGAGCTCTCTGGTGGTCAGCAGCAGCGGGTAGCCATTGCCCGTGCCATTGTTACCTCACCGGCAGTGGTGCTGGCTGACGAGCCAACCGGCAATCTGGACACCCAGCGCAGTAATGAGATCATGGGGTTGCTGCTTGCGCTGAACGCCGATCATGGAATTACTGTCTTGATGGTGACCCATGAACCTGACATGGCAGGATATGCACGACGTCTGGTACGTTTTGTTGATGGCAGTATTGCCAGTGATCTGCCCAATCTGCACCCTATCAACAAGGCACCGGCCGATTCAGATGTTGCACCTGCAGAGGTGACCTGATGCTGCTAAGTACCTGCCTTTTAGCTCTGCGATCTATCCAGCGTAACCTGCTACGCTCATTTCTGACCATTCTGGGGATTGTGATCGGCGTCAGCGCGGTCATTACCATGGTTACCCTTGGCAATGGTGCGACACAGGCGGTGCAGACCAAGATTTCAAGCCTGGGCAGCAACCTGCTGATGGTGCGGCTGGGTCAGCGTCAGGGCCCAGGTGGCAGCGGCGGTGGCGGGCATGGCATCCAGCAGTTCAAGGAAGCGGATGCCGTGGCAATCCAGTCCCAGATAGGTGGTGTGGATTCAGTGGCGCCTGAGGGTAGGGTCAGTGTCACCGTGGTGGGTAATGGACGCAACTGGGCAACCAGTGTGATCGGGAGCACCAATGCCTGGTTCAGCATCGGTAACTGGAAACTTGCTTCCGGGAGGATGTTTGCTGATGAAGAACAAACCATCGGTGGAGCAGTATGTATAATCGGTGAAACCGTGCGTCGCGAGATTTTTGGAGGCACTGCGGGTCAGACCGGTCTGGGTCAGCAACTGCGTATCAAGCAGTTCAGTTGCGATGTTGTGGGGGTACTGGCTTCAAAGGGGCAGGGCGGAATGGGGTTTGATCAGGACGATACCGTGCTTGTGCCATTACAAACGCTGCAGCGTCGGGTAAGCGGAAGCAGGACTGTTCCGATGCTGTTGATCTCCATGCAGGATGGAAGCGACAGTACCCGGCTTAAAAGCAGCCTTCGCCAGCTCTTGCGTGAACGCCGCAAACTGGCCAGCGGTGATGATGACAACTTCAACATTCTTGATACCCAGCAGATTGCCGAGGCGTTATCCGGCACTACAAAGGTCATGACCACATTACTGGGGGCTGTTGCTGCCGTCAGTCTGTTGGTGGGCGGTATCGGTATCATGAACATCATGCTGGTCAGTGTGACTGAACGCACCCGCGAGATTGGTCTGCGTCTGGCCATTGGCGCACTTGAACGGGAGGTGCTGCTGCAGTTCCTGATTGAAGCGGTAGTGTTATCTGCGCTGGGCGGACTGATTGGTATTATGATTGCGACGGTAGCGTCATGGGGGCTGGCAGGTGTGATGTCTGTGCCCTATCTTTTTAATCCAGCCATCAATCTGCTGTCGTTGCTGTTCTCTGCCGCTATTGGTGTGGTGTTTGGCTATTTTCCTGCCCGCCGTGCTGCGCAGATGGATCCGATTGAAGCGCTGAGGCACGAATGAACCGTAAATGCTGGATTGATGAAGCACCTACTACGTAGATTCCAGTTCGTTTTTAACGGAGATACCGGGACGTATATGTCGCCATGTCGGTGATTCCTGGTTTTAGGGAGGAACACTATTCATGATGGATTCAGCTGCTATACCTTCTGACAAAGCCCAATCATCGGCTGACTCGCAAGCTCCCACACCACCCCCACCAGCCAGGACGACTCTTCTCTCCGCTGTTGCCGCTGCTGTGCCCTGGTTTACCCGGAAGGTCGCGATCCTGGTGGTCATTGTTGCCGTACTCATAGTCATTGCAGTAGTTGTCTGGATGGTATTAAACCGTTCTTCCGACCCTGGCTCTGGCTTTGTCAGCGGCAATGGCCGCGTTGAGGCAACCGAGATTGACGTAGCTACCAAACTGGCTGGACGGGTTGAGGCGATCCTGGTTAATGAAGGTGATTTTGTTCAGACTGGCCAATTGTTGGTTCAGATGCAGATTGACGTGCTTGAAGCACAACGCAATGAGGCTCGCGCTCAATCCAGGCAGGCTGTCAGTGCAGTCGTTGGCGCCAATGCCCAGGTGGCGGCACGCCAAAGCGACGAGGCTTTTGCACAGGCTATGGTGATACAGCGAGAAAGTGAGCTGGATGCCAAGCAACTTAGATTTGTGCGTTCCGAGGTGCTGTCTCGGAAAGGGGCTGTTTCAATCCAGGAGTTTGACGATGACCTCGCTCATCTACGGGGTGCTAAAGCTGCGTTGACTGCTGCACAGGCTCAGGTAGCTGCTGCAAAAGCTGCGGTCAAGGCTGCACAAGCCCAGGTCGTTGGCGCCAGCTTTAACGTGGCCGCCAGTGAGGCAACTATTGCATGCATTGAGGCGGATATTCAGGATAGTCAACTGAAGTCCCCACGTGAGGGGCGTGTGCAATATCGCGTCTCGCAACCTGGCGAAGTGCTGGCTGCAGGCGGTAAAGCGCTGAACCTGCTTGATCTCAACGATGTGTATTTAACCTTTTTTCTGCCCGAGACAGAGGCTGGCAAGGTGGAGTTGGGCAGCGAAGTGCGCGTGGTTCTGGATGCCGCACCGCTCAATGTCATTCCGGCGCATGTTTCATACGTTGCCAGTAAGGCGCAGTTTACGCCTAAAACCGTGGAGACTGCCAGTGAACGGCAGAAGCTGATGTTTCGTGTTAAGGCACAGTTCAGCCGCGAGTTTCTGCATAAACAGGTGAAGTTGGTCAAGACAGGTCTGCCTGGCGTGGCCTGGCTTAAACTTGATGCCCAGGCAGTATGGCCGGCCAACCTGGAGATCAAGGTGCCAAAATGAAACCTGCAACATCCAGCCCGGCTCCTGCTGCCAGCCTGAAAGATGTCGGCTTGCGCTACGGCAAGACCATGGCACTGGATGGCATTACCCTGGAAATTCCGGCTGAGTGTATGGTCGGTTTGCTGGGTTCTGATGGTGTGGGCAAGTCCAGCCTGTTGTCGCTTTTGGCTGGCGCCCGTGCGGTGCAGCAGGGCAGTGTGCAGGCCTTGGGGGGCGATATGAAGGACGCACAGCACCGTGAAAGCGTCTGTACCCGTATCGCCTACATGCCTCAGGGTCTGGGCAAAAACCTGTATCACACACTGTCTGCTGAGGAAAATCTGCAGTTTTTTGGTCGCCTGTTTGGACATGATGCCGCTGAGCGCCGCCGCCGTATTGATACATTGACCCGCAGTACCGGCCTGTATCCGTTTCTTTCGCGACCGGCAGGCAAGTTGTCTGGTGGTATGAAGCAGAAACTTGGTTTGTGCTGCGCATTGATTCACGATCCTGATCTGTTGATCCTTGACGAACCAACCACCGGAGTTGATCCGTTGGCTCGCTCCCAGTTCTGGGATCTGATCTCCCATATCCGCACTCAGCGCAAAGGTATGAGCGTGATTGTCGCCACCGCCTACATGGATGAGGCTCAGTCTTTTGATTGGCTGGTGGCGATGGATGGCGGCCGTATTTTAGCTACCGGTACACCGGCTGAGATACTGGAACGCACCGGCAGTGATTCGCTTGATACGGCTTTTATCGCACTTATGCCGGAAGAAAAACGACGAGAATACCGTGAGGTGACGATTCCGCCGCTTGCCGATGGCGGTAGCGCTGAGATCGCCATTGAGGCCACGGATCTGACCATGCGTTTCGGCGATTTTGTTGCTGTGGATCATGCCAGTTTTCGTATCCGCCGAGGCGAAATTTTTGGCTTCATCGGTTCCAACGGCTGTGGCAAGTCCACCACCATGAAGATGCTGACAGGTCTGCTGTTGCCCAGCGAGGGGCAGGCATCGTTGCTGGGGCACCAGGTTGACCCGAAGGATATCGGTACACGCCGCAGCGTCGGCTATATGTCCCAGGCATTTTCTCTGTATTCAGAATTATCGGTACGTCAGAATCTTGTGCTGCATGCACGGCTGTTTCAGGTGAAACAGGAAGATATCCCGGCGCGGGTGGATGAGATGGTTCGGCGTTTCGGACTGGTCACGGATATTGATGCCATGCCCGATAATCTTCCGTTGGGTATCCGTCAGCGTTTATCGCTGGCCGTTGCCATGGTGCATAAACCGGAACTGTTGATCCTTGACGAGCCGACTTCGGGGGTGGATCCCATTGCCCGTGATAGCCTCTGGCAGTTGATGATCGACCTGGCACGCAACGACAAGGTTACGATCTTCATCTCCACCCATTTCATGAACGAGGCTGACCGCTGTGACCGCATTTCTCTGATGCACGCCGGCAGGGTGCTGGTTACGGATGTCCCTGCTGAACTGGTGCGACAGCGGGGCGTTGTCACGTTGGAAGAGGCGTTCATCAGCTATCTGAAAGAAGCTGAACAGGCCGAGAAAACACTGCCCGGTGATACGCCAGCAGAAGCATCTTTTGCGGTTGCACCGACTGCTGCTATTCCTGCAAAAGTATTCAGTCCGGGGCGAGCCTGGAGCTACACTCTGCGCGAAACCCTGGAGCTTAAGCGTGATCCGGTGCGTGGTACCATGGCGTTACTGGGTACCGGTCTATTAATGCTGGTGTTTGGCTACGGTATCAATATGGATGTGGAAAATCTGAACTATGCCGTGCTGGATCGGGATCAGACCGGGTTAAGCCAGAACTATGCGCTCAATCTGTCCGGCTCACGTTATTTTGTCGAGCGCCCAACAATCAGCAATTATGCTGAGCTGGATCGCCGGATGCGTGACGGAGAGCTTGCGCTGGCCATTGAAATTCCGCCCGGCTTTGGGCGAGATATTGAGCGTGGTACTCCTGTGCAGATTGGCGCCTGGGTGGACGGAGCCATGCCGGCGCGTGCCGAGACAGTGGAGGGCTATGTGCAGGGAATGCACCAGGGCTGGCTGCTGGATATGGCTCAACGCCGCCTTGGTCAGAATGTTTCCGATGGGCTTGCCACAATCGAAACCCGTTTCCGCTACAACCCCGACGTGAAAAGTCTGCCGGCAATGGTGCCTGCTGTTATCCCGATCCTCCTGCTCATGATCCCTGCGATGCTTACTGCGTTGTCCGTTGTACGTGAAAAAGAACTTGGTTCAATCATCAATCTCTACGTTACGCCAGTCACCCGCAGTGAATTTCTGATCGGCAAGCAGCTGCCCTACATACTGCTCGGAATGATTAACTTCGGGCTGATGACCCTGCTTGCCATCACGCTCTTTAATGTACCGGTTAAGGGCAGTTTTACGGCACTGACAGCGGCGGCGTTGCTCTTTGTGATGTTTTCAACCGGTTTTGGCCTGTTCGCCTCCACCTTCACGCGCAACCAGATTGCAGCATTGTTTGTTACCATGATCGGCACCATTATTCCGGCCGTTCAGTTTGCCGGTATGCTGAACCCGGTTTCATCGCTTGAAGGTTTTGGTGCATTCATTGGCTGCATCTATCCGGCTTCCTATTTCCTTACCATCAGTCGTGGCGTATTTAGCAAGGCACTGGGTTTTTCCGGCTTGCAGGCCTCGTTCTGGCCACTGTTGCTTGCGGTGCCGGTGATTCTCGGTGTGTCAATTCTATTGTTGAAAAAACAGGAGACCTGACCATGCCGTTTATTGCTGCTATCTATCGCTTGGGTATCAAGGAACTGTGGAGTCTGGCCCGTGATCCGACCATGCTTGTACTGATCACCTATACCTTCACGGTGTCGATTTATGTTGCGGCCACGGCCATGCCTGAGACACTGCACAAGGCGCCCATCGCCGTTGTGGACGAGGATTCATCTCCGTTGTCAGAACGCATTGTATCGGCCTTCTATCCGCCCCGTTTCAAAACGCCGGTTATTATTCCGCTGTCCCGTATTGATAAAGGTATGGATGCCGGTGACTACACCTTTGTACTTGATATCCCGCCAGACTTCCAGCGGGATGTATTGGCCGGAAAATCGCCGGTGATCCAGTTTAATCTGGATGCTACGCGCATGAGCCAGGCTTTTGCCGGCAGCAGTTATGTCCAGCAGATGGTTATGGGGGAGGTCACTGAGTTTGTCCAACGTTACCGTGGCAGTACTGTGCCACCGGTTGACCTGGCTCTGCGGGCTCGTTTTAACCCGAACCTGGAGCAGTCCTGGTTTGGCTCGTTGATGGAGATCATCAACAACGTAACCATGTTGTCGATCATTCTGACCGGCGCTGCTTTGATCCGCGAACGGGAACATGGCACCATTGAGCATCTGCTGGTGATGCCGGTGACACCCTTTGAGATCATGCTGGCCAAGGTCTGGTCCATGGGGCTGGTTGTGTTGTTATCCGCTGCCGTTGCACTGGTGTTTATTGTACAGGGGGTATTGCATGTCCCGATTGAAGGCTCTGTACTGCTCTTTTTGGCGGGTACGGCACTGCACCTGTTTGCCACGACGTCGCTGGGGATTTTTATGGCTACCCTGGCGCGCTCCATGCCTCAGTTTGGATTACTAGCCATGCTGACGCTGCTACCGATGCAGCTGCTTTCAGGTAATTTCACCCCACGCGAAAGCATGCCGGAGTTTGTGCAGATTATTATGCTTGCCGCACCAACAACACACTTTGTTGCCGTTGGCCAGGCAATTCTCTTTCGTGGTGCCGGTCTTTATGTGGTCTGGCCGCAATTTCTTGGATTGGCTGCCATTGGCATGGTGTTTTTTATTGTCTCGCTGAATCGCTTTCGTAAAACCATCAGTCAGATGGCCTGAATCTGGACAGATCCAAGCGCTGACAAGGTCACCCTGTTGCTTGCGGATCATCATATATTCCTCATCAGAACCAATCATATTTGACGGCTTTGTTACATATGACAGTCGCTCTTGATGGTTCCTCGTTTTCTCCTGCACTTCATTTTATAACTTGTTCTGTAACTACAAGTGGTTGCAGTGATGAGCACGACACTTTTCCCCCGGCACAATAGTTGTATTAGGTGGCTATTGGGTCAAACCTCGCCGCTTTCCAACATGTAATGCAAGGAGAATAACATGAGCAATCAGTGTGACGCTGACAATCGAGCATGTTTTGCCGTGGTGCAGTATCAGCCCAAACCAAATGTGCTGTACAATCTTGATGCTGCTGCTCATATAGCCGGTGTCCCACGTCGTTCCATTCTATTCTATTGCCGGGCCGGTCTTGTGCGTTCTGTATTTCAGCAGCCATATGGGGTCATGTCATTCACTGATGAGGCTATTCATGCCGTGCGACGCATTGAACAGGTTCGGACTGTACATCGTCCTGATTTCCCTTTGCTTAAAACCTTGTGCAACCTATACGAGGAAATTGAATCCCTGCGTGCAGAATTGCGCTTTTTACGTCTCCAGTGAAAAGGCTTTTAAAGCTCTTTGAATATAGGTACCTGATTGTTATTACATTGTAGTAATGGGAGATGTCATGAAAGCAGGGATAGTTGGCACCGGGTTTGTCGGCTCAACAGCTGCGTATGCAATGGTGATGGAGGGTATCGGCCGGGAAATAGTGCTGGTGGATAAAAATGAAGCCCGCAGCCTCGCTGAAGCTAACGATATCTATCATGCGGTTCCATTTGCCAGGCCGTTAAAGGTGACTGCAGGCAGGTATGCCGACCTAAAGGGGAGCCGTGCCGTCATCATAGCTGCCGGTGTCAACCAGAAACCGGGAGAGAGCAGGCTGCAGCTTTTGCAGCGCAACGCCGCTGTGTTCAGGGAGGTTATTCCTGAAGTGCTCAGCAATGCACCTGATGCCATACTGGTGATTGCCACTAATCCGGTGGATGTCATGACCCATCTGGCAGCACGCTACTCAGAAGAGCATGGTATTCCATCAGGCAGGGTGCTTGGCTCAGGCACAATGCTTGATACTGCTCGTTTTCGTACCCTTCTGGGGACACATCTCGGCGTAGACCCGCAGCATATTCACGGCTACGTACTGGGAGAACACGGCGATTCAGAGTTGCTGACCTGGTCACTTGTGACAGTTGGAGGAATACCGTTGGAAGATTTCTGCCGATTGCGTGGGGTTCGGCTTGATGCAGACCAGCAAGAGAAAATTGACCATGAGGTGCGTCGAGCTGCCTACTCTATCCTGGAAGGGAAGGGAGCCACCTATTATGGGATTGGCAGTGCCTTGGCGCGTATTGTTGATGTGATCCTGAATAATCAGCGGGCTATCCTTACCGTATGCAGCCCTGTGACCGAAACATGGGGTGGGATGAACGTAACGGTCTCGCTTCCCCATCTTGTTGGTGGGGACGGTGTGTTGGATACTTTTCTGCCGGTTCTTACCAAAACCGAAGAAGAATTACTCCACGCCAGCTTTAATGTGATCCGTGCAGCAATCAAAGAACTGGATGAGCCTTCTGGCTGATAGCGAGGCCAGATAAACAGCATGTCTAACGAGTAAACAGACCCATGCCTGATTAAATGTACAGGCATGGGCACACTTTTACCTGTTAGACCAGATCTGCTTAATCCTGTACCACTATATCCTTCATATATGGCGGTTATGTTAAACCTGACGGATACCGTTGGCGGTTTTGTCGATTCTACACTCCTTTCTTATATATTATCCCAATACAATCAGACTGTTGTGCTCTTATTAACCTTGATTCTTATCTGGCACGGTAGTTGCGCTATCTCTATAGCCCCATATTCATAAACAGATCACTAAACGCCAACGTTGTTCAGATCAGACAACGTCATATCTGCGTATACAAGGAGGAACAAATGAAACAGGTATCCAGGATTGGAATTGTGCAGTTTGCCGCAGCAATTGTGGCAATTGCAATGTTTGCGGGATGTGCAAACGCCCCGCTGCGTACAGAAGCCTCAAGCTCAGGTATCCGTGCTGCCGAAGAGGCAGGGGCGGCTCAGGTGCCGCAGGCTGCTCTGCATTTGCAGCTTGCCAAAGAGGAGCTGGCAGCTGCCAAGGTTTTGTCAGGGAAAGGTGAAAAAGAACAGGCCGCCTCAATGCTGCTGCGGGCTGAATCTGACGCTGAACTGGCTGTCGTTCTTTCCCACAAGGATGACGAAAAGTCTGAGGCCAGGGCAGCAGTGGAGCGCGTACGCCAACTTAGGAAAGACAACCAATAAACCAATAGGTTTTGCAAGGAGTACAAAATGAAAACAGTCTCTTATCTTAGTATGATTATCTTGACCACTTTCTTTGTTGGCTGTGCAACGGTACCGCCAAATGAACTGGTTAACGCCCGTTCAGCCTACCAGCGTGCAAGCATTGGGCCAGCTCAGCAACTGGTGCCTGCGGAACTGCACAAGGCACAACAGGCGCTTGATCAAGCAGAAAAGTCCTTCAAGGAAGATCCTGATTCTTTCAAAACAAAAGATCTCGCATATGTTGCCCTGCGCAAGGCCGAACAGGCAGAAGCATTGGCTGTCATTGCAGCTGACAAGGCACGCAAGGACAAGGCAGAGGCTGATTACTCTAAAGAACAAACCGCACAGGTTGCGCAAGGCAGACAGGATTTGAGTGATTCTGAAAAGCGTACTGCCGCTGCACAGGCTGAGCTTGACAGGCAGGCAGCAATTGCACAGGGCAAACAGAATCTCAGTGATTCAGAAAAGAGAACCGCTGTGGCGCAGGCTGAAATTGATAAGCAGGCAGCGCTAAAATCAGCCAAGCAGATATCGGATGCTGATTTACAACGCCAGCAGGGCGATATCCTGAGAAGCAAGCAGGCATTGCTAGAATCTGAGAAGCGTACGGCTGATGCGCTTGCCGCACTTTCCTCGCTTGCCATGCTGAAAGAAGAAGAACGCGGACTGGTGCTTACCCTGTCCGGTAGTGTGCTTTTCAGGTCAGCTCAATCGGCATTGTTGCCCCAGGCGCAGGAAAAACTCGACCAGGTAGCCAAGGCGCTGCTGGCGATTCCTGCCCGTAATCTGATTGTTGAGGGACATACTGATTCTCAGGGTTCTGATTCGTATAACCAGGGACTGTCACAAAATAGAGCCGATGTTGTTCGCGATTATCTTGTGCAGAAAGGCTATCCAGCTGATCATATCCAGGCTAGCGGCAAGGGAGAAGGCAGTCCGATAGCTAAAAACAGTTCAGCTGAGGGGCGCGCCAATAACCGTCGAGTCGAGATTGTCATTGAACGTGAAATGCAGGCATCAAAATAGCAGGCTGAATGTCTGCATCGGATGAACCTGACCACGAGGGGGTTTTGCTAAAATCTCCTCGTGGCCTTGCAAGGATCATTGAGTGGGCGTTTTGAGACGTAAACTGCAATTGAATACGCCTAAAACTGGCAAACCGGAAAAGAGGGTTTCCGGATGGGAACTTGTCGTCCGGGTTGCCCGGGGTGTTATGAAGGATGACTGCGACGGTTACTCGGCAGAGATAGCCTTTTTTCTCTTTTTTGCCCTGTTTCCCAGCCTTCTTTCTCTTGCAGCCCTGTTCGCATATCTGCCGGTACCGGATCTGTTCAGTGTTGTGCTGAGAATCATGGATCCATTTCTGCCAGCCAATGTCTTTTCCATGATTCAAGAAAATCTCCTCACGCTGGAACTGGCAAAGAGCGGTGGACTGTTTTCCTTTGGTGTGCTGTTAGCACTTTGGACTGCATCAAACGCAATGTTTGCGATCCAGACCGCCCTGAATGATGCCTATACTACGGAGGAACAACGTCCCTACTGGAAGGTGCGTGTTATTTCCGTACTGCTGGTAATTTGCCTGACCTGTTTCATTATCGTCTCCCTGCTTCTTCTCATTTTTGGACCTCGCATCGGTGTCTGGATTGCAACTCTGGCAAATCTCGGCACGGCTTTCAGCATTGTCTGGAACATTATGCGCTGGCCGGCAATCCTCTGCCTCATGATGATGGCACTGTCAGCGCTCTATCGCTTCGCACCAACGATACGGCTGACCTGGCGGGAGACCTTTCCCGGTGCCGTTACAGCGACGGGGGCATGGGTTGCCATCACTCTGGTATTTTCAAGTTATGTCAACAGGTTCAGTTTATATGTCGATACCTACGGGAGTATCGGCCCGATCATAGCCCTGCTTGTCTGGTTGTACGCCAGCGCATTTGTGATTCTTGTTGGCGGCGAGATCAACGCTCGAAAGAGAGAATTGTATTACGGAAAAATGAACACACTCCAAAGCAAAGGAGAAGAACAAATGCGTAAAACCATAATTACCTCCGAAATTTTGAAAGATGTGGCGAGTGATCTTAATTGGTTTGACCTTTCAAAAATAGCTCGGGTGGTACTCACGTCTGAAGACCCTTTATATCCGATTGAGTCGACATTGAACTGCCTTGGTGAGGGTGGCTGGAAAGCATCAAAACCCGGGCAGCAATTGATTCGATTATTGTTTGATGAATCGCAAAATATCAGGTGTATCAATCTGGTGTTTAGCGAGAAGGAGCAAAAACGCACACAGGAGTTTATTGTGCGGTGGTCTCCGGACAAGGGACAATCTTATCGGGAGGTCGTACGTCAGCAGTATACGTTTACACCACCCGACACGACCCTGGAAACAGAATATTATAATGTTGAGCTTGATGGTGTAACCGCGTTGGAACTGATCATTGTCCCTGATATCAGCGGGTCGGCTGTTCCGGCATCACTTGCTATGTTACGACTTGCCTGACAGAACGGTAGACGATGTACAGAAACTGTACAGCTGGATAAGCTATCGGTTGCTCCCATCATATTTAGCAGTTATGCCAAACGTGACGGATTACGTTGAGTTTTTCCTCTCCAGTCAAATGTTCTACTTCTGTTTTTATCTTTAAAATCAGTCTGTTGTATGTATTGTTCCGGCAGATTGTGCCTGGCATGCTAGTTGCGATGTAAGTATCAAGCCTATAAAAATCCAGTTAGTTAGAAAAGGACAAAAACGATGCAAAAACCAAAAAGAGCAGGCAACGGAGCATACCAGAGCATGAAGGAAAAAATTAATAATTCCGGTAATAAAGACCAGATTGAAGGAAGATTTCATGAAGTAAAGGGGAGGATTAAAGAGGTAGCAGGAAACCTGAGTGATAATCCCAAACTGCAAGTTGAGGGAAAGGTTGAAAAGATAGCAGGTAAAGTTCAGTCAAAGGTTGGACAGATAAAGAAGGTCTTGGGGAAGTAAGCAACTGCTTCTAAGCTCAATAATCCAAAGAAGAATGTAAAGAACAAACCAGATACATATGGTTATGAGACTAAAGGGTTAAAAACCTTGGAAAGGGAGAGTCAAATCATGGTGATAAAACGTATTTTTTTACTGATAATCGCCCTCTTGATCTGCGGAGCAGGAGCAAGCTTTGCTGGCAACAAAACTGATCTGCAGATCAAGGTCGTGAAGCCAGGCGCAAAAGTGACGGTTGATCAAATCTTCAGAGATGGCGCGTTGCTGGTGAATGTTGTGGATGCAAATAAAAATCCGGTATTCGGTTTGAGCGCCAAGGATTTTAGTGTGACGCAATCGGGGCGAAAGGCAAAAATTACCTCAGTTGCACCGCTTTCCGAGAGCATGGATGTGCCACGACATATTGTCCTGGTGCTGGATAATTCTTTTTCCATGGATCAGCGCAACGCAATCAAGCCGCTGCTTAGTGGCGTAGGCGAGTTGTTGAAGATTGTCCGGCCGATAGACGATGTACAGATAGTCGTTTTCGACAGTAATCAGAAAATCAAGGTTGGTGGCCGCGAACTCCGCGTCAAGACATTTAGCTCTAAACAACCCGCCGAGTTACTGGCTTTCGCGGAGAAGGCGTACCATAAGGACAACATTACCAGTAAGACGGTACTTTACGAAGGGATGCTGGCAGGCCTTGATCTTATAGGTAAAGCACCTGCCGGTGAGCCTCGCTTCATGGTGGTATTCAGCGACGGTGAAGACCTGAACAGTGCTTTTAAAAGTGTTGAGGTAACAAAGGAGGCACAAGGTCTCGGAAAATTCAATGCCTTTGCCATTGATTATATGAAGAGTTCGTCTACTGACAAGTTCCTGTCTACATTTGCGCATAAGAATCATGGACAGATCTGGAAGGCCAAATCGGAGAAGAATCTTGTAGCGATCTTCCAGAAGGTTGCTTCCAGGATGCAGTATTATTATGTTGTCCGCTATGATTTTGTAACCACTGGAAAACTAACCGTTACTCCCGCTACTTTGACCTTTAATATGGTGAATACTGTTTTTCCGGAATCAAGGCTGGATGTTTCCACGCTTACCCTGATGCCGGTGATTGATTCAGCCAAAGGGATCGCCAGTTGGAAGGTTGCCGTAAGCAATTCTGCTGGAAATGTTACTGAATTGACTGGTGAAGGCGCTCCTGCTTCAAGGTTGAAGGTTCCACTGCCAACAAAAAATCTGCAGACTCTGGCAGCTGGTGGTGATCTGTTGGTAAACATGGTGTTACAAGACACGTCAGGCCAGACTCTGCTTTTGTCTGCTCCGCCGGTAAAGGTCAAGGTTTTTCAGACCAGTGTCAGTCTGGCTATTGCCCCGACCAGTCTTACCGTTGAAGAGGTCAAGACTATTGAATTTTCTCCGATGCTGGGTCACATCTATTTTGCCAAAGGGGCGAGCGATATTTCAGCTCAGTATGTTCGCTTGAGCGGGCCGACTGAAACGGCGTCTTTTGATGAACAAAAGTTCAGGGATACACGCCAAAAGTATTACCAGATACTGAATATTATCGGCAAACGTCTGACCGTCAACAGTGCTGCCTCTATCACCCTGGTAGGCTGTAATGACAACAGTGGTGTGGAAAAGGGAAATAAAAAGCTCTCCGGTCAACGTGTAGAGTCGCTTAAAAACTATCTGCAAACAGTCTGGAAAATTGCACCTGAGCGGATTTTCGTAAAAACGCGTAATCTGCCTGCAATGCCTAGTGCAATCCATCTTAAAGAAGGTCAGGCCGAAAACCGGCGAGCAGAAATATATTCAACAGAGCCGTTAATTCTGGCTCCGATCCGGAGTACCTACCCCACCGTCAGTATTGATGCATCAGAATTTACATTGAAACCGGTTCTGGTTTCGTCCCATGGTATCAGCTCATGGGTGGTTACTGTAGATAACGCCACAGGGAATTTGGCCCATCTGTCAGGCAATGGTTCGCCGGTAGAGAAGATCAGAATTCCGTTGGTCTGTAACGACCTGCAGGCTTTGGCCGCAGCTGGTGACATTACGGTGAAAATGGAGTTAAAAGATCGTGCCGGACAGACCTTTACCGTTCCTCCTGTACCGGTAAAGGTTAATTTTGTTCAGACAAGTCAGAGGCTTGCAAAAAAAGAGGGGCTGCGTGTCCAGGAAAAATATGCCCTGATTCTGTTTGATTTTGACAAGGACACTATCGGAAGCGCCAATCAGGCAATCATCAGCAGGATTTTGGATCGCATCAAGACGCTGCCAAAGTCCACGGTAACGATCATTGGTCACACCGATACTATTGGCAAAGAAGAGTACAATATCAAGCTGTCCGAACGTCGCGCATTGTCGGCATACAAACTGTTAGCGGATGTATATGGAGACGCGGCTAGTGATGCTATTCGCCACTCAGGAGTAGGTCCCAATACGCCGCTTTTTGACAATCTGTCGCCTGAAGCACGTGCATTTAACCGTACCGTTACTATTACGCTGGAATATATAAGCACGGATTTGGCTGATTAACAGGTATACCTGACATGAGCACCTTACTGATCTCACGCACATATAGCCGTTACGCACTGGGACTCCTTCTGGCAATAAACCTGCTTAACTATATCGACCGGCAGGCGCTCTTTGCTGTATTTCCGCTGATCAAGACTGATTTGCAGCTTACTGACACCGCGCTTGGGTTTCTGGGCAGCGCCTTCATGTTCAGTTACCTGCTGATCGCTCCGCTCTTTGGCTGGCTTGGCGACCGTTACAGCCGAACCATGCTTGCTTCAGGAGGCCTGGTTGTCTGGAGTCTGGCCACTTCCCTGTCCGGTTTTGCCCTTGGCTACAGAACCCTGCTGGCAGCCCGGGCTACTGTCGGGGTAGGGGAGGCCAGTTTCGGCACCGTATCGCCAGGATTGATTGCTGACTTCTTCCCCAAGGAACGTCTGGGAAAGATCCTGGCCTGGTTCTATGTAGCCATTCCGGTTGGCAGTGCTCTTGGCTATCTTTTAGGGGGATTGCTTGGACAACGCTATGGCTGGCATACCGCCTTTCTGATGGTGGGTCTGCCTGGGCTGCTCCTGGTGGTTCCTCTGGCGCTGCTGCGAACACCGCCTCGTGGAGGTACTACAGCTCAGCTGCAAAGAGAAAGTGCTGGCTACGGGAATCTGTTCAGAAACCGCTCCTTTATACTGAATACCGTTGCCATGGCAGCCATGACCTTTGCCATCGGCGGGCTTGCCCAATGGATTCCCTCATTTCTGCACCGCAGCCACGGCCTTGATGTGGCGCGAGGCAACATGCTATTCGGTGCCACCACGGTAGTGGCTGGCATTACAGGTACACTGGCAGGGGGCTGGCTTGGTGATCTCTGGCAAAAAAAGAGTGGCAAGGGCTATCTGCTGATCTCCGGCTGGGGATTCCTGCTGGGTACCCCCTTTGCTGTCTGGTCTATCCTTGCACCTGGCCTTGCGGGCTGTATCTCAGCCATGTTTTGTGCTGAATTTTTTCTCTTCCTTAACACAGGGCCGCTCAACACTGTGATCATCAATGTTACCAATCCGGCTGTGCGAGCCATGGCCTTTGCCGTTAATATCTTCTTTATCCATGCCCTGGGTGACGCTGTTTCCCCCACCATTCTGGGCTGGCTGTCTGACCAGTGGGGGTTGCGTAGCGCACTTCTGATCACTCCCTTTGCCATGGTGCTGGCCGGCCTGATCTGTTTTGTCTGCAGCAGGTTTGTGGTGCAGGACATGGCTCAAGCCGAAGCATGACGACTGGAAAAGAGGTATTCCAATGTTTTATCTGAGACTGCTCTGTTTTATCTGTCTTATGCTGCTGCCGATGTCAACTCATGCGCTGGATGACAGCTATGGCTACCCGATTGCCGGTTCACATGAAGCAACCATCATCGGCACTCCGCCAAACCTTGTGCCGGAGTTTCCAGCAAAGCTGCCCAGTCGGCAACTGGTGCTTAATCTGATCCCTGACCGCCATAAACCTCCTGTTTTCTTTTATGACGAAGGGCTGCGATGCACTTTTGCCTATCAGAAACAGAAGGCGCCGCTGATATTCCTTATTGGCGGCACAGGCGCCAGTGACCGTGCTGCAAAGGTTGTTGTCATTACAAAGGCTCTGCATCAGGCTGGGTTTCACGTCATTGCCCTGCCATCTCCCAGCAGTGTAAACTTTATTGTCTCTGCCTCCAGTAGCAGCATCCCTGGTGACTTGACTGCGGATGCCGCTGATCTGTACCGTGCCATGGAAGCCGCCTGGAAGGAGGTAGAGGGAGATATTGAGGTCTCCTCGTTCTACCTTTGCGGCTACAGTCTGGGAGGAAGTCAGGCTGCCTTTGTTGCCAAGCTGGATGAAGAGCGGAAGCTGTTTAACTTCAGCAAGGTGCTGATGATCAATCCGGCGGTAAGCCTCTACAGTTCGGTGACGCGGATTGAGGATCTGATGAAACAGATTCCCGGCGGGGCAAAAAAACAAGGTGTCTTTGTAAACCGCATGTTGTCTAAATTCAGCCGGTTTTATCGCCATGGCAATTTTGTTGCCATAAACGATGACTTTCTCTACGCAATCTATACGGAAAAGCTGTTTTCCCATGAGGAAACAGCAGGGTTGATCGGGATTAGCTACCGGATCGGTCTGGCTGGTATGATCTTTACCTCAGATGTAATGACCAACAGCGGGTATGTGGTGCCCAAGAATCGGGTCTTACATCCCACAGATTCACTGTATGAATATTTTATGGTCTCCACCCACCTGAGTTTTTTCGATTATTTCAACGAACAGTTTTATCCCCATTTTGAAAAACAGCGACCAGGTCTGACCAGGCAGGAGCTGATTGATGCCCAGAGCTTGAAAAGTATTGATGGATATCTGAGGTCGTCTGTCAAATTTGGTGTGGTTACCAATGAAAATGATTTTATCCTTACCAGAGCCGAGCTTGACTACTTGCTGCAACTGTTTGGTGAACGGGTGAAAATTTACCCGCGCGGTGGCCATCTGGGCAACCTGGAGTATAAGGAAAACCTGGCATATATGGTTGAGTTTTTCAAATAGTTCAGGAGGCGCCACCATGATGGTTACCAGATATACCGCCTGTCGGATAGTTAGCAGTCTGATGCTGTTGTTGTTGCTTGCAGGGTGCGCTACTTCCAGTGTGAATACCCTGGCCGAAGTTCCGGCCAGACATTCCATCAGCGAGTTTAATGATCAGCGTTTTGCCGAGGTGTCAGACCCCTGGGAAGGCTTTAACCGTAGCATGTACCGCTTTAATTTCTACTTTGATAAATACCTGTTTTTGCCGGTGGTAAGCGGTTACGAGTATATTACCCCCACCTTCATGCAGGAACGGATATCCTCATTCTATAGCAACCTTGGAGAACTGCATAACTTCAGCAACAGTCTGTTCCAGCTTAAAGGGATTGAAGCAGTTTTCACACTTGGCCGGTTTGTTACCAACAGCACGATTGGCATCGGCGGTCTGTTTGACCCAGCCACCAGTTTTGGCCTGGAACGGCGGGAACAGGACTTTGGCAAGACCCTTGGCTACTGGGGGGCAGATTCAGGCCCCTATCTGGTGCTGCCGATTATTGGTCCTTCCTCTGTCCGTGATGCAGGGGGACTTGCTGTGGACACCGCCATCAGTTACGGAGTATACAGTGCCATAGACCCATTTGGCAGCAGTGATTACAGTTTTGAGATCGGGGCTGGCGTAACAACCCTGGGGATCATTGACACAAGGCATAAAAAGAGTTTCCGCTATTTTGAGAGCGGTAATCCCTTTGAGTATGATCTGGTTCGCTTTCTTTACCATGAGAAGCGGGAGATAGAGTCCGGCAAGCAGCCTTCCAAGGAGTAACGTTCATGAGCTATCGTACGATACTGTCAGTTATCAACGAGCACACCGCATGCACGGTAATAGGCCGTTATGCCATCGCTTTAGCTCTTGAATCCAAGGCGCGGCTGGTTCTGTATGCAGCTTATCCTGCGGGTTGCAATGAGACTGCCCTAAAGCATGCTGAACGGCACCTGGAACATCTGAAAGCCGTTGCCGATGAACTTGAGATTCCTGTAACCATGTTGCTTGAGGTTGGTTCGATCAGCCAGCTGCTGCCTGAAAAGGTAAAGCAAGAACATGCCGATCTGGTATTTTATCCCCTGACACCGGATGAGAACTATAGCGATCACCTGCAGCGTCATATAGTGCATCAGATATTGCGGACAATCAGCCCGGATCTTGCAATCATGCGGATCATCAGCATGGCCAAGCCGCACCCCAGAAATATACTGGTGCCGCTTGGCAAGGTTGTCAGTGTCATGGAACGCCGTCTCGTTTTCATCAGTCAACTGGCAAGTAGTTTCCATGCACAGGTTACCCTGTTTCACCTGTCTACATCCCTAGCAAAAGAGGAGTTGCCTGACAGCATTACCCGCTTTCGGGAAGAGCTGCAGCAACAGCAGATTTCAGTGCTGGAACGAAGCGGCAACGGAGAGATTGGCAAGGCCATTACCGTTGAGGCGATCACGCACCACAATGATCTGATCGTTCTGGGAGCCAGTGAACGGGGGGTATTGCAAAAGCTGTTCTTTGGCAACCCTGCCGGTGATGTCATGCATCAGGCTCCCTGTAACACCATCCTGTTCAGGGCAGCACTGTGAGCAGCCATGAGAATCCAGATTCTTTCCAAAACTGACGTTTTTTCAACTCTGCTGAGCAGCCCTCAGGGGATAAAGACTGAAGAAGCTGTAAGGCGCCTGGCTGAATATGGCCCCAATCAGATACATGAATTAAAGGGTAGTTCGCTGTTTTTTCGCCTGCTGGCACAATTTACCCACTTCCTGGCGCTGCTGCTCTGGTTTGCAGCAGCCCTCTGTTTCCTCTCCGAATACCTCCATCCCGGTGAAGGACTGGTGCGGCTTGGTATAGCCATTGTCACTGTGATCTTCATCAATGCCATCTTTACCTTTATTCAGGAATACCGCACGGAAAAGGCGATTGAAGAGCTGCGCAAGATGCTGCCATTTAAGGTTACGGTAATCAGGGATGGGGCAGAGTCCGAGATAGATGCCGCCGAACTGGTGCCGGGTGATCTGGTGCTGCTGTGTGAAGGGGATAAGGTGCCTGCAGATGCCCGTGTCATACAGGCCAGCAGACTGACGGTCAACAACGCCCCCCTGACCGGCGAATCAGAATCCCGCCTGCTGAGCGATGCGGCCAGCGAAAAAGAACTGCTAGAAAGCGAGAACCTGGTTTTTGCAGGCACGCTGGTGGTCAGTGGAAGTGGTCAGGCAGTGGTATTTGCCACCGGCATGGCAACAGAGTTTGGCAAGATAGCTCAGATTACCGGTAAGGTAGTTGAGGAGATAAGCCCGCTTAGGCTCGAGATTACCAGAGTGACCCGTATTGTTGCCGGTATTGCAGTGCTCTTTGGCGCCATATTCTTTCTGGTGGGGATCTTTCTCGGGCATCAATTTTGGGGCAATTTCCTGTTTGCCATCGGCATAATCATCGCCATGGTGCCGGAAGGGTTGCTGCCAACAGTTACCCTGACACTGGCCATGGGCAGCCAGCGCATGGCTCGCCGCAACGCGCTGGTCAAGAATCTTAACGCCGTAGAGGCACTGGGATCGGTTGATCTGATCTGCACGGACAAGACCGGCACCCTGACACTGAATCAGATGACCGTACAAGAGCTATGGAGCCTGGATGATCAGGTCATGGCCTGCACCATTGCCCAGCTATGCAACAACGTCACCATCACCACGCAGGGGATCAAGGGTGATCCAACCGAAACCGCGCTTTACAGCTATGGCGTTGCACAGGGTGCTGTTTCCGGGGAACGGCTGGGGGAGATACCGTTTGATGCAGAGCGGAAGCGGATGGCTACGCTTCACCGGATTAACGGCAAGCTGTTTGTGCTGGTAAAGGGAGCTGGTGAACAGCTGGTGCCGCTCTGCAACAGCTTGCAGAAGGACGGTGCAAGCGTCGCGCTTGACGCAACCATGACAGCAGAACTGCTGGACAGGTTGCAAAGTATGGCCTCTCAGGGGCTGCGGGTGATTGCCCTTGCCTACCGCGAACTTGCTACTGTTCCCACAGGAGAGATTCCGGAAGAAGGTTTGGTATTTGCCGGTTTCATGGGGTTGCTTGATCCACCCCGACCGGAAGTGCCCCAAGCCCTGAAGGATTGCCACAGCGCCGGTATAAGGGTGATCATGATTACCGGTGATGCCGGCCCCACTGCAGCGGCCATCGCCCGAAACATCGGCCTGATAACAGGAGACCCGGTCATTATTGAGGGACGTGATTGCGTCAGGATGCCGGATGCCCAGTTGCGTAAAGAACTGAAAAAAGAAAACCTGCTCTTTGTGCGGATGTCACCCCAGAACAAGATGCAGGTGGTTGGGCTGCTGATTGAGGAAGGGCATCGGGTGGCAGTTACCGGTGATGGTGTCAATGATGCGCCAGCTCTTAAAAAGGCTCATGTCGGCATTGCTATGGGGCTGACCGGCACCAGTGTTGCCCGTGAGGCAGCCGATATTGTACTGCTGGATGACAACTTTGCCTCGATTGTCCATGCCATAGAAGAGGGCAGGGCGGTCTTTGAAAACATCCGCAACTTTATGACCTACATCTTTGCCTCCAACATACCTGAACTGATCCCATACATCGGTTACATCCTGTTAGGCATCCCGTTGCCGCTGACCATAATGCAGATACTGGCGGTTGATCTTGGCACCGATATGTTTCCGGCGCTGGCGCTGGGTGCTGAAAAACCGACGCCTGAGATCATGCAGCGCCCTCCCCGGCCTCAAGGTGAGCATCTGCTTACCAGGGCAATGCTGTTCAGGGCTTATCTCTATCTCGGACCGTTGGAAGCAGTGGCCGGGATGGCAGCCTACTTCTACGTTATGCATCAGGGCGGCTGGAGCTGGGGGCAACAGCTGGCTCCGACAGCGACACTGTACCTGCAGGCAACCACAGCCTGCCTGGCCGGTATCATTGCAACCCAGATTGCCAACGTGTTTACCTGCCGGTCTTCCAGCAGTTCCATCTTTACCCTGGGGTTCTTTTCAAACCGGCTGGTGCTGGCAGGGATAGGCACCGAGGTGATCCTGGCCGGCTTTGTTATCTACACTCCAATCGGCAACAGCCTGTTTGCATCTGCCCCGATCGGTCTTCATGTCTGGCTGTTGCTGATCCCCTTTGCCCTGTTGCTGTTTGGCAGTGATGAAGCCCGTAAACTCTTTGTCAGATGCAGAAGGCACGAGGCAGTGAGTGACTAAGCATAACTGACCGACAACATCTGTACCCATCGGTGGAGCCTGCTTAAGACTGTACGGTACGTTGTGGAGGGCGCGAAACAGTGGCTGGGTGTGGCTGATTTTGGATTGGTGTAAATCTATCGTAGAAGGCTTTTAGGTAGCGGAATGAAAACAATCTTCAATTTGTTGTTTTTTACCAAGTATACAGTATCAATACTCGTGGGATGCACCCTGCTGTTTGCAACAACCAGTTACGTTGTCGCTGAAGATTGTGTGTTATACGTCGGCGTACAAGAAAGGTGCTTTCCAGGTAGGCCTTTGTCGCAAGCTGTGATTACATCAACAAGCCAAGACAATAACAACAAATACATCAATATTACCGACATATTCGGGAATTGTGCCGTAATATTACCGGAAGCAATAGGTTATTCGGTGGAAATTAAAGCTGGCGGATATACAACTACGACTCTTATAATAAAAAACCATTGCAAGGCTATTCAGGCTACTCTTGATTTCTATATGTTCTTGGCGGGTACGACCGCATGCCCTGTCTATCTGGTACCACCTCGCACTCCTGCTAATGAATAGAACTCGTTCAATTGTCCCAAACGTACTAAAAAGCATTTTATCCTCGCCATCCCTTGTTCCACTTGCCATCGACATAAACCAGATAGTTTCATAGCAGGCATGCAAAATATATATGCCTTTCGTATTCCGTCATATATGCCGGTTTACGGCATATATGACGGAATATTATTTGCTGTAGTATCCTTCACCCCCTTTTTTTTATATACATTCAGACCCTTACGCTTTTTCCCCTCCACACATTATCGGGCACATGAGTTGCTTTACATACCTCTATAACGTCTCGTTTTTTGATTACCCAGGAGCATGTTACAGGGGAGTGGTCGATGTCTAAAAAAGTGCCGCAACAGGTACTTGTCACAGGAGGGACTGGCTTTATAGGAAGCCATCTTGTGGATCGTCTGCTGCACAATGGTTATGGCGTAACCTGTCTGGTCAGGAATGTCAGGAAGCTGCACCGGCTTAAAGATAAAAACGTGCAGCTTGTGCAGGGTGACTGCACACAGCCGGAAAGCCTTGAAGAATCAGTACGGGGAGTCAGCTCTGTTTTTCATTGCGCCGGGCTTACCAAAACTCCGCATCTCCGCGACTATTATGCGGTGAACCATGTGGGCACGAAAAATATTTTGGAAGCGTGCGCACGATACAATCCGGCTATTAAAAAATTCATTTTGATCTCCAGTCAGGCTGCAGCTGGTCCAAGCATGGATGGTCGCCCGGTTGATGACCACTCACTACCACACCCGATGTCTGATTACGGCAAAAGCAAGCTGCTGGCAGAAGAAGAAACGCGAGCTTACAAAGACCGTCTTCCCGTACTTATTATTCGCCCGTCAAGTGTTTACGGGCCGAGAGACAGGGATGTCTTTGAACTTTTTCGCTGGGTCAGTCGTGGTGTGACCATCAAAATATCCGGGGGGGAAAGGTATTTTAATCTGTGCTACGTGGAAGACCTGACAGCGGCGCTGCTTCTTGCAGCAGAAAACCAGACGGAAAGCGGCAGCATCTATTTTGTCGCCGACAAACGGGCGTACTCATGGTCGGAATTCAGGTCTGTACTGCTCTCCTCGGGCGATCTCAAAGCGTATGAAATTACTGTCCCGTATGCCGTGGCTTACCTGATGGCTCTTATATCTGAACTGGCAAGCCTGTTTACGAAAAAACCTGTGCTTATGAACAGGCAAAAAGTATTGGAAGCCGTACAGCCTTATTGGCTATGCGATGTTGGCAAGATTGAGAATGAACTCTGCTTTCGGGCGGAGTATCCCCTCCAGAAAGGAATGGAACTTACATGGCAATGGTACAGAAAAAACCGTTGGCTGTAGTAGAACAACCTGCACTGCTCAGGATTGTCAAGAGTGCTACGCCAGATTTTTTTTGATAAATGCAGGAACTACACCATCGCAAAACAGGTTATGGCCGCCGGACTCTATCCATATTTTCATGTTGTGGAGTCAGAACAGAATCCTGAGGTACTTGTTGAAGGCAGGAACATGATCATGCTGGGTTCAAACAATTATCTCGGCCTGACCAGTCATCCGAAGGTGAAGCAAGCCTCCATGGAGGCCGTGAAGAATTACGGCACCGGCTGTGCCGGAACCCGCTTCCTGAATGGAACCCTTGATATTCATGTGAAACTTGAAGAGAAACTTGCCGCATTTTTTCACAAGGACGCGGCGCTCACGTTTTCCACAGGCTATCAAACCAATCTCGGGGTCATTTCATCCCTGGCAGGCAAACACGATCTGGTCGTGATCGACAAACTTGACCATGCCAGCATCATAGATGCATGCAGGCTCTCCTATGCTGAGGTGAAAAAGTTTAAACATAGCGATCTGGCAAGCCTTGAATATGTACTGAAGGAATGCGGAAATCGCGGCAAACTTGTTGTTGTGGATGGTGTGTACAGCATGGAGGGCGATATTGCACCGCTTCCTGACATTGTCACGATCTGCAAAAAATACGGTGCACGGCTCATGGTGGATGACGCTCATGGCATCGGGGTGCTCGGCAGGAGCGGACGTGGCACGGTGGAACATTTTGGGCTGGAGAATGAAGTCGATATTATTGTGGGCACCTATAGCAAGTCACTGGCATCCATCGGTGGTTTTGTCGCGGCAAGTGAAGAGGTGATCCACTACATGAAACATACGTCACGACCCCTGATATTTTCAGCAAGTCCTCCGCCGTCTTCGGTGGCAGCAGTCATCGCAGCTCTGGACATTATTGATGCGGAACCTGAACGCAGACAACAGCTTTGGCATACTACCCACAAGATGATGAAGGCATTTAAACAGATGGGCTTTGATACGGGTGCAACAGAAACACCCATCATTCCCCTCGTCATCGGTGGGATGGAACAGACCTTCATGATGTGGAAGACCCTATTTGATGAGGGGTTGTTTGTGAATTCTGTGGTTCCTCCGGCTACAACCCCCGGACGATGTCTGATCCGCACCAGTTTCATGGCAACCCATACTGACGACATGCTCGACCGGGTGCTCGGCATTTTTGAGAAGGCAGGTAAAAAACATGGCGTGATCTGAAAACCGATCAGGTTTTCTTGTCTTGTGGATGCCCGGTGATGGCTGACAGAAGACGATGCAAACCGGGCGCAATGGCCAGGGTCAAACCTGCCAGTACCGTTCCGGCGATCACGTCAATGACGTAGTGATACCTGAGGTAGACCGTCGAAAAAATCAGTCCCGTTACCAACGGGGACAACATCGTAAAAAGTATTTTTTCCCGCTCTTTCCATGCATAGCACAGGCTTACAAGTGAAATGGCGGTATGGCCGCTGGGGAAGGCGTCGGTCTTGTTTTTTTCAAGCGCATCAAGTGCATCCTGAATCATTTTGATGAAGGGTGAAACCTGTAACTCCATGGTTTGAAGATGTCTGAGCGTAAAGCGGGGTCCGATTGCCGGAAAGAGCAGGTAGCCGACATACGACAGATAGAAACAGAGCAGGATGCCGAACAGGATCTTTTCGAATTCCCCGTATCGGCCTCTGCAAATCAGGACAACGCCAAGCGAGACCGGGATAAAATAATAGCTGGCGTACGTGAGTTGCAGCATGCTGGTGAGCTGCGGGACGATAAACCGTTCCAGCCAGACCGTCGGGTGAACGCAAAAGATCGCCTGATCAATGGCAATCAGACAGGCGTCGCATGTTGCCGGATGAATACCGGCGATGAGCGATCCCAGGCTGTTGAAAATAACGAGAACAGTAACAACGGTGGCAAGGATTGATACATAGAACCCCCTTTTTGCCGGAGCTACGTTCGTACGGTATGCGGCAGCCATCAGGATCATAGCTGCCAGCGCCGCGTACTCAGCAACAGGTTCGATCCATGAGCTGTTTGAAGGTGCAGAACTGACCGCAAGGACGGAAAACAGTGCGAGGAAAGCAAATGTCAGTAAATCTGAAGGTTTAAAAATGGCGAGCATTGATTAGATATACGCGCCCCTTGCAGTAATTGCAATGACACTACCACGCTCGAAGGGAATGATTATGGCCGACATAGAGGTTGTTGCTGTTGAAGGGAGATCGGCACTGAATGATTTCATCGACCTGCCCTGGAGGGTCTATGCCGGGTACCCCAACTGGGTTCCCCCTCTAAAAAAAGAGGTTCGTCGGATGCTGGATCCGTGCAAGCATCCCTTCTGGGAATTCTCCGAGCGGATACTGTTTCTGGCACGACGTGGTTTGGTGACAATAGGACGGATTGCGGGGATTATTGATCGCCATAATAACGAGGTTCACCACGAAAAGATGGGCGTCTGGGGCTTCTTCGAATGCGAGGATGATCTGGAGGCAGCGGCAGCCCTTTTTTCTGCCGTTGAGGCATGGGTCCGACAAAAAGGCATGAACTTCATGCGAGGTCCGCTCAGTCCGTCTACTAATTACGAGACAGGGTTGCTGATCGAAGGATTCAATTTCCCACCGGTATTGATGATGGCCTACAACCCGCCCTACTACTTACGACTCGTTGAAGAGTGCGGTTTCAGCAAAGAAAAAGACCTGCTGGCGTTCCTGATCGGTGATACATACCAGCTTCCCGAATGGATGGATCACCTTGCCGAACGGATATCCCGGAAAAAAGGGGTTCAGATCAGGCGCTTTCTGCCAAAGGAGGAGGATGCTGAATTTGCCCTGATCAGGGAGATCTACAATGCGTCCTGGGTCGGAAACTGGGGGTTTGTTCCCCTTAGTGTAAACGAGATGAAGGATATTCAAAAGAGCGTCATGCCGTTCGCGGATCCGGACCTGGCCTTTTTTATCTATTACGAGGATGAGCCGGTCGCGGTCTGCGTGATTTTTCCGGACATTAATCCGTTGCTCAAGCGTCTCAACGGGCGGGTCGGACTGCTTGGCCTGTTCAAGTATCTTCTCTATCGTCATGAAATCAAGGGGCTCAGGTGTCTGATGTTTGGCATCAAGGAGAAGTACCGGCAGCTGGGAATACCGATGCTTGCTTTTCACCACATCTATGAGATCGCGAGGAAGCAGAAGAAGTATCAGTATCTGGAGATGGGGTGGACGCTGGAGGATAACGAGTCGATCAACTCCCTGGTGGAGGAAGCGGGCGCAAAAAAGTACAAGAAATATCGAATATTCAGAAAGTCGCTATGAGACTCAAACCAACTGAACATCTCTATCGGGCTTTTATCTACGTGCTGAACATTGTGCTGGCGGTGGTTACCACAGGATGTACGCACAGACTCTACGCTCCTCTGCAATCTGATGGCTGGAGTGCGCAGCCGATTTCGGTCGAGTGCCGTTTTGCCAGTGATGCTGATTTAGATACCGACACTAACAGTCCTGTGGGGGACGAGGGATATTACCTGTACATCCTGAACGAACATGCCAATTGGGACTACAGCACTGCGTCGTCACTGGTTTTCACCATCTGGTTGCGCCCCTGGGCGCATAGCTGGCTGATCCTGGAAAGTCCATTTGAACGCCTGGAATTTGGCCATACCGGCGATCTTGGAATACAGACACCACGTTACCATCAAGAGGTGTTTCAGGGAGTTCGGGCTGGAGCCCCCGATCCTGTTGCGCACCTGTGGCAGACCAGGTCGGATGGTCAATTCCAGACCGGGAAGCCCGATCGTACTCCCACCTTTGTCTGGCGCATGCCGATTACCGGCCGTCGGCATCAATTGATACATGCCTACATTATGCAACGAACGTACGGCCAATTCGGCATACGAGACAATAACTGCACCGATCTGGTCGCAGAGGTGGCAGCTCTTGCGGGCATACATCTGATTCACCGCATACGTCTTACACTGCCGGAGGAAACGAATTTTTTGGGTCGGACGAGACGAGTCTGGACGGATCCACACTATCGCATCCTGGAGTACGGTACTCCGGAGGTTCTGGATTCTGATCTTCGCCAGCTTGCCCGATTGGGTATCGGGAGTGATGTCACAGAGTGGTACCTGGGGCTGAAGTAGTTATCCCTACATTGCTAAAGGTGGGACTTATAGAGCATATCCTGCAAAAGGAAAAGCCATGATTGTGCACCAGAGGTCAGACATGATGACAGAAGATAAAGGAGCACCTATCGGTTTTGTCTGGCGGCCCGAGGAAATCACGAAACAGGTGATTCTCATGGCTCTGCGAACGGGAAGCAGGGCTATCTTCGATTTGTCCGGCAAAGGTATTGAAGCAGTAGGTTCATGCCTGCGCATGTCCGACCCGGTCAGTCTTGTTCGGGACATCAAGATTTCTCTCCCTGTTTTTTGTGATTCAGCATTGAATCAGGTACTGCAGGAAACAGGCGTCCAAAACATCTGGGTAGAGTGCCATCCCCCGTTCAATCAGGAGGATCTGGCTGTCTTTCTTGAAAAATTAAAAGGATTGTCAGAACGTTACCGCTGCTTTCCCATTACCGGTGACGTTGACCTGATAACCAGACTTATCAAGCAAAACAGTGCTACCGGAAGAGTTGTCCTGAAAGGATGTGAGGCCTCCGGGTTTGTGGGCAGTGAGACGACCATGGCTCTGTACGCCATGACCAGGGAACTGCTGTCCATTCCCTCAACGTCGTTCGAACTTCTCATCTGGGGAGCGGTATCAACTCCGGAGGCGGCAGCAGCATTTCTGACAACCGGGGCAACCGGAATCGTTTTCGAGTGTCTCCATTGGCTGACTGACCTGGTTTCCATAGATGACACGCAACGACAGCGAGTTGCCAAACTCCGCCTGGATTCTACCACACTGGCCGGCCTTGACCTGCAGGTTCCTTATCGCCTTTTTAACAAGGGGAACTCACGTGCCTTCAAGGAGATCCTGACCTTCGAGAATTCACTCTGCGGAGCAGAGATCAGGGAGCAGGGGCGTCCTGAGTTCGTAAACCAGGTATCTGCCCGGGCGGTTCAGCCCTTGGAGAGCCGCTTCAGCCAGGACGAACTGATTCCTTTGGGAGTGGAAGCTGCATCTGCCTCATCATTCGTTGAGCGTTTCGGAGCCGGAACCGAGATCGCCCTGAAAGCCTTCATGGAGGAGATTGGCCAGCTTTGCGGCCTGGCTGAGACAAAAAGAGCCTGCTATCGGGAGAGCCCGGTAGCCGTGGAGCTGGGAACCCTCTATCCCTTTATCCAGGGGGCAATGTCCTGGATCAGTGAAGTCCCTGAGTTTGCCCGCAGCGTTGCCGATGCCGGCGGATTGCCCACCATTGCCCTTGGTCTGATGGATGCGGAGAGGCTTGACCTGAAACTGGGACGCTTGTCGGAGATAATGGGAGAGCGCCCCTATGCCGTGAATATTATTTCTCTGGCAGAAAATCCTTTCAGGGAACTGCAACTGCAGTGGATCAAGAGGTTGAAACCCCGTTTTGTCGTGATCGCGGGTGGCGATCTCTCCCCTTTGAAAGAATTGATTCAAAGTGGCATAGAGGTCATGTATATCGCCCCTGATGAGGCGCTGCTGCGGCTCGCTCTTGAAGCGGGCGTGCGGTACGTGATCTGCGAGGGGTATGAGGCTGGTGGCCACGTTGGACAACTGAGCACGCTGACCCTTGCCCAGATGGTGCTGGATCTGAAACGGAGCAGGCCGCTCCTGTTTGAAAGCTGTCGTGTGGTTCTGGCAGGGGGAATGTATAATCGTGAAACCGCATTCATGGCTGCCTTGCTTGGAGCAGACGCCATCCAGATGGGTACCGCCTACCTGTCAACCAGAGAGATCGTTGAAACAGGCGCCTTGACGGCGCTTTACCAACGCATGATTCTGGAATCTGCTCCGGGTGGAACCGCTGTTTCGGGCCAGCACACCGGGCTTCGCGTGCGATCGTTGCGTACCCCGAGGGTGGAAGCGCTGTTAGCACTGGAGCGGGAGTTTGCAGCGAGCAACCAGGACGAGGCCTCGTTCCGATCCAGAATGGAGGAGATGTCAGCAGGTAGCCTCTTCATAGCGGCTCGGGGACTGGACAGACCGGGTAACGAGCCTTTGGACGAACAGACTTGTCGAAAACGCGGACAATTCATGAGCGGGAGCTGTGCCGGCCTGATTCACGAGAGCAGGAGCCTGAACTCCTTTCATCACGAACTGGCCGAAGAACCACTCATGCTGCACCAGCCGATCGTGTTACAGCCGAGAACAACTGTCAAGGCTCCCTCCTCTGCCGGTAGTAGCGGACAGAGGCTCATTATTCCCAACAGCGGCGATAACGAACGGATTGCCATCACCGGAATGAGCATACTCAATGCTCTGGGGAGTAGTCCCGAGGAAATCTGGGCTGCTAGCCTGGCCATGAAGAGCGGGATTACCCTGGTACCGCCTTCGCGATGGGATCATTCGCTGTATTATGATCCTCGGCCGCGCACTCCGGACAAGACTTACTGCGCTGTCGGCGCCTTTCTGGACTTCCAGGTTTCCCGCACAGAACTCGGTATCCCCCCTCAGGATTTCCGCTCCATGACCTCAGCAACAAAATTCACCATGTGGCTGGCGGACAGGGCGATCCGGGCATCCGGCATTCTGGAGTCAGGCATCCCCCGGGAACGGATCGCTGTTCTCGTCTCCCAGAACTCGGGCGAGGCTGCTGGAACACTGACCAATATCATTATCCGAGCCTACGTCAATGACATCCTCGCATCCGTCAAAAGAGCCATGCCGCTTACGCATGAACAGGAAAGCGCTATTGTACGGGAGGTAAAGTCCGGGCGCATGGCTTCGGATGATACAACACTGCTGGGCAGACTCAACTGCGCAGCGGCCGGTTTCATCTGCAATCGATATGGCTTTATGGGCCCCAGCTATGCGGTCTCCGCAGCCTGTGCAAGCTCACTGGTCGCACTGTACAGTGCCATCCAGATGATCCAGAACGGCGTCATCGATGTCGCTATCGTTGGTGGTGCCGAGGATAATCTCACGCACCTGCATTATCTGGAATTTTCCGCTGTAGGCGCACTCTACGGTCAGTCCGGACGAGAAAGGCCTGCCCACGAGACATCCCGCCCCTTTGACGCCGAAAGAGACGGCCTGGTCCTGGGAGAAGGCGGCGGAATGATCGTTATCGAGCGTGAAAGCCTGGCCCGTGCCCGAAGGGCACAGATCAACGCCATCATCACCGGCATGGGTGCCAGCAACAACAATCAGGGCATGGTGGAGCCCAGCAAGATCTCCCAGGAAATCGCCATTTGTGCCTCATTCAAGGGGATTCCCTATGGACCCGATGCCGTGGAGCTGGTGGAGTGCCACGCCACCAGCACCCGTCAGGGAGATGTTGAAGAAATTCTCGCTTTGAAAACGTTTTTCAATTCCTCTGCACGTACGGTGCTTACCTCATTCAAGTCCCAGATCGGACATACGCTGGGCGCCTCGGGTATCAACAACCTGATTCGTGGAGCCATGGCCATGAAGTCGGGAATTTTCCCGGCAACCCTCAACTATGACCATCCAGACCCGGATATGGGGCTGGATGGATCAGGCCTGTTTGTTGCTCCCGAACCGTTTGACTGGAAGCGCAGGAACGGACAGCCCCGCAGACTTCAGGTAAACGCTTTCGGCTTTGGCGGTTCCAACTACGTTTTGCAGATGGAAGAGGCTCGGGATGACGGAGGGACGGTCATGGTTCAACCGGATAGATCTGCTGCCCCGTGCGGGGAAGAACTCACCAGCCGTGCTGCGATTAAGGGCATTTCCTTGTTCCGTAAGGAACTGGAAGGCCACACCTGTCGCATGGCCGTTGTGGCATCATCCGATTATGAGGCTGCCACGATCATCAACAGCTCAGCCGTTCTGCGTGAAAGCGGAATCTTTTCAGCAAAAGCGGAGCGCACCCTTTCAAAACAGGGGATTTTCCTGAGGCGTCAGGATCTGCCGGTCCTGCCGTTGGCCTTTGTCTTTCCCGGACAGGGCGCCCAGTATGCAGGTATGGGGCACGATCTCTATGCTTCCTTCCCGGTCATCAAGGAGTGGATGGATCGGGCTGCTGCTGTTGCTGAGTTCGACCTGCTGCAGCTGTTGTTTCATGATCAAGAAAAGAACCTGCAGAATACCCGCTGGCAGCAACCGGCCTTGTTCGCCCTGGAACATGCCATGGCCCGTTATCTGACCTCCCTTGGCATCCAGCCCGTAGCCATGGCTGGCCACAGTCTTGGCGAACTGACCGCGTTGTGTATGGCCGGTGTCTTTTCTGCTGAAGATGGATTTCAGATCGTGAACAAGCGGGCCATCTGCATGGATAAGGCTGCTGCCATGCATATCGAACCGGGGATTATGGCGGCTGTGGACGCCCCGCTGGAGCTGCTGGAAGAGCTGATGCGGGGGCAGGATCAGGTGCAGATCGGAAATATAAATTCACCGAAACAGGTCGTAATCAGCGGTACCACCGCAGCGGTCAGGGATCTAAGTCAAAGATTAAAAGATAAAGGATATCGGGCTACGTTTTTGCCGGTCAGTATGGCCTTCCACTCTCCGATCATGAAGGTCATTCATGACGAGCTGGAGGCGTTTGTGGCCTCAATGACGTTTCATTCCCCGCAGATTCCGGTGCTTTCAAATACTACCATGGCTGCCTATCCATCTGACCCGGCTGAAATAAAGCGAATCCTGATGGCTCATCTGGAATCTCCGGTTCACTGGATGCATAATGTCCAGACCCTCTGGAATGACTTTGGTGTGCGACTTTTCGTGGAAGTGGGCCCTGGCGAGATATTAAGCAATCTCATCGCAGACACGCTACCTGAGCCAAACTGCATGCAGACCTGCCTGCCCACCGCAGAGAGCCAGACCTGCACGACTGCCCTTGCCCGGCTTTTCGTACAGGGGCATCTGAACCTCCAGAAAGAACCTGTTCGTAATTCGAATGCTCCTGAACCAAGGTTACAGCCTTCGGAATGCCGGGCATCCGTAATTCCTGAAGCAGTGAATCAGATATCCGCACCTCCCTATCTTGCGCCTGCTGCCGGTATAGCGACTGGTAGTCAGGATCTCATGGAGCAGCTTATCGAGCAGCTTATCGGCATCATCATGGATGCCACCGGGTTTGAGAGGGACGAAATACGACCCGAAATGGATCTTAGGCGTGATCTCTCGATCCGCTCCAGCCGTTTGCCGATCATCATGGATGCCGCAGAACGCCAATTCGGGATCACGATTGATCTGGAAGATTTTATCGAAGTCCGTACCGTGGATGACATCGCCCAGAGAATCTCCAGCCTGATCTCCAAACAGGGCGGTGTCTGTCCGCAGACGATAATCAATGCCGATGCTAACGTTTCCAAAACCATCGGAAAGCCTTCCTCATCCCTTGGTGACCCGTCCGGTGATCAGGAGCTTATGGAACGGCTTATTAGTATCATCATGGATGCCACCGGATTTGAGAGGGACGAAATACGTCCCGAAATGGATCTCAGAAGGGATCTCTCGATCCGCTCCAGCCGTCTGCCGATCATCATGGATGCCGCAGAACGTCAGTTCGGGATCACTATTGATCTGGAGGATTTTATCGAAGTCCGTACGGTGGATGATATCGCTCAAAGGATCTCTGCACTCATCTCCGGTCAGGGAACTGCTCCCCTTCAACCGGTCACAGCTGCAGCTGGTATCTCTGCAGTACAGGCTAAAATCCCGATGCCAGCCGAGGATGAGGCGCCGTTAAAGCGACTCATATTCAAGCACACCGCCCTGGAGTTGCCGGAACCGATTCCTCTGGTCATGGCTCCTGGAGAGTCGGTGCTCCTGTTGGCTCCCGAGCGGGATGACAGCATTGCCAGGAGGGCAGGCGAGATCCTCCGCTCAGATCATGGCATTGCTACGGTTCCCATGCTGTTCATGCAAGGGCGCTTCGGCTTCGGTGAAACGGGCCATGACCTGCTGAGCGATCAGGGGGCTGACCGGGCGGCAGAGCAAATCTCCGGCGTGTCATCCCTGGCCGGGATGGTCATCACCCTGCCACATATCGGGATTGAAGCTATTGCCGATATTCCACAGATACTCAGGGGATTCTTTATTCTGCTGAAGGCGTTTCTCAGATCACCAGCAAAGAAATTCGTGCTGCTGGTTCATTCAGCAGAGGATTCGGAAAACAACGTCAATCTACTTGAAGAAGGACTGCTCGGCCTTTTCCTGAGCGCTGCTCAGGAATACCCGTCGGTCCAGTTTCGCAGTCTGGAGATCGACAGCAAGACCGATCTTCGTACTGCACTGCATGGTGCTTTGGACAGGCGTTGCCCGATTGTGGAAATGATCCACCGTGAGGGCAGGTTCCTGACTTCTGAGGGACAGATCGCCCCGGTGGTTTTTGGTACTTCGCCAAGCCTGAATATCAATCCCGGAGATGTTGTTGTCATATCCGGGGGGGCAACCGGGATCAGCGCTCTTCTGGCGCGTAGTCTCGCACCGTTCATGCCCCGTCTGGTCTTTCTGGGGAGAACAGTTCTGGAGCATGGTTCTGACTCCGAAACATCGGCGGTTGGCCGGAGAAGGTCGGAGATCGCCCGAACCCTGGCAGATTTTCGCTATGTGGGGATCGAAGCAAGCTACCATAGCTGCGATGTGAGCGATCCCGAAGCGGTGCGCAGGGTTATGGGCGCTGTGGTCAGCCGCTACGGCAGGATTGACGGTATCATCCACGGTGCCGGATTGCTCAGGGATGGTCTCCTCTGTCATATGTCGCCGGATGAGTTCTCCCCGGTCATTGACGTAAAATTTCTTGGGGCGTGGAATCTGTTCTCAGCAGCGGAACAGTCCGGTTTGAGATTTTTTGTCGCTCTTTCCTCGGCGGCAGCTATCCAGGGTAATCCTGGTCAGGCCAATTACGCAGCAGCCAACCGGATGATGTCAGAGCTGCTCAGAACCGTGCACCGGAAAAACAGCAACATCCTCTGTAAGGCTCTGATGCTCCCGCCGGTGGAGGGGATCGGTATGGCGGAGGATGCGGAACTTCGGGAACTGCTGAAACTGAAGGGGGTTGCGTATATCCATGGCAATGAGCTTGCCGGCCTTTTCTGTCGCGAGCTCTTTATTGCCCCGGCCGATGATGACTGGGTACTGTTTATGCGAAAGTTGCCTGCCTTAAAGACGGTACTGCTCAACGACACGGCTCTGCCAGCATTGTCTGAAATGCTGGATGGCGTCACGGTATCCTCTAAACCTGAGGTGTTTCCGATGATTGAGCAGGTCGCTTGCCTGGATCTCAACCGTGAAAAACTGGAGGCTTTCAGAATCTTCTCCCTGGACAAGGATCTCTGGATCAAGGATCACCGTCCTTTCACCTTTGTTGAACCTCCACTTGTCTCAGCCGCCATGGTGCTGGAGACCTTCATGGAGGCTGCCAGACTACTGTATCCCCATCTTCAGGTGCGTGGCGTCCGCCAGGTGCGGCTCATGGAGATGATTCAATGCCCTCCAGGTGTGCTGCGTCCTTCCAGAATCTCCTGCCAGCGTGTCGACAACGGCCTGCGGGAGATTGCGTGTCAGCTATCTCTGGCAATACAGGAAATTTCCCCTGCCGGGAGATTGACCGATCGTTTCACTCCGTACTGCAAGGGGCAGGTAATCCTGGATGGCGGGGAAGGCTATCTCGGTGTGGGGCTTCCCGGTTTTCCTGTTCAGCAGGAAGAACTGCAGACAGCTGCTCTGGATCATGGTCAGGTAGTGCAGTGGTACGAAGAACGCAGCGGTCTTAAAGGCAGATACCGCGTCATGGATCTCATTGAAGGTGCGAATCCGGGCGTGATCAGAGGCCGCACCACCTGCCGGGAGACAGATGATTTTGCACAGCTGCGGAACACCCGCTACCAGTACTCTCCCTACCTGTTTGAGGCACTTTTGCAGTTGGTAGGCTTCAATATGGCGGTAACCAATCCCTCTGAACTAAGAGCAATGGTTCCCATGGAGATCGGCGAGATGAGGTTTTTGCGACTCTGCCGGGCAGAGGAACAGGTATCCCTTGAGGCTCGAATGCGGTCTCAGGACGATCAAGGTCTTACCTGGGATGCCAGGGGAATAGACGAACAGAGCCGCACGATCATGCAGCTTTACGGCGTTCGGATGCAATGGGTTGCAAACTGAACAGTCAGAGGCCGGAAAACAGGTTGATCGGAAACAGATGGAGAACACAAGTGGCACCAGATGCTCAAGGCATAGCTGTTCACGGCACACGCATTTTTCACGGAAAAGCACGGGGCTTCTTTGCATCCACGCCATGTGAGCAGCAGACCTTCAGGGGCGGGACGATAACCGGCATTGATGAAAAGCTGCGGCTTGCCACCATTCTGTGGGATTACGTTGCGTCAAAAGAAGGTTATTGGGGGATAGATGATCAATCTGCAAACCAGGGGCTGCTCCCTGTCAGCGTGGTAGCTGGTCTGCTTGGCAAACCCCGTCTTATGCGGGGTGCAGAGCAAGGGCCTGCCATCTCATTCAGCACGTGCGGAAGTGAACTCTGGGCAGCACTCTCTGGTGATGCTTCTGAGATCGGCATAGATGTAGCCGCCAGCAGTGAATTCAGGGCTGTTTATCCGTATCTCCGGGTCTTCAGTCCAGAAGAGATGCACCACGCCTTGAGTTTAACAAACGGTGATCAGGAAAGAGCCTCAGCCTTGCTCTGGTCAATCAAAGAAGCCGTTGTCAAGGCACTGGGATGCGGATTCCATCTTGTAGAGCCTCGGCATGTTTCCGTCTATCCGTCAGTAGACGTCAACGGAGGTAAGTACACCTTTCCGGTGGGTTTGTCAGGGAAAGCCCAGGAACGCTACCCCCTGATCGCACGCCGTCTGCTCTGGGTGCAATCCATGCCACAGCAGAAGCAATGGTGTTCCATTGCCCTGGTGGATCGGAAAGCAATTGACCATGCATAAGCTTTCCTGTACCTGCCTGCCACGTCTGGACGGTCTGTCTTCGCCGGATCTCGGACGTCTGTTTCCAGCGCCATCCAGCACCGCTCCGCTGCTGTTACTGCTGCAGGAAGCGGGGGTTGACGGTTTTCAGCTGTCGAGCATCGTGGTGTATCAGGATGAGATCCCGATTCTGTTGTTGCCGCTGTTTGAAACCCGTTTTGATCTGTCCCGATTTGCGAAAGGGTGGCTAAAGAAAATACTGAAAGCAGCAGGCCGTATGATCCCTTCGCTTTTCGAGCCCCGGATTTTATCTGTTGGCTTGGTGGCGGGGGAATGGAGTGAAATCGGGATTGATCCCCGGATTGATAAGCGAACCTTTGATGTAGCCTGTGAAATGGCCTATGCCGCACTGCAGACGCTGGCGGGCGAACGGAAAAGCGATATCGTGGCGTTTTACAACTTTAATCAGTACGGCAGGCTTCCCGCAGAGATACGCAAAAAATTCCATCAGGTGCAATTTCAGTCATCCGGCCGACTCCCGGTCGATTGTACCAGTATGGATGGTTTTCTGACCCGTTTTTCAAAGTCCGCAAGAAAAGAGATTCGCCGTAAAATGCGCGACTCGGCTGCTGTTACCGTGATTCGAAGCTGTACAATTGCCCCGTATCTGGAGCGGATCTACAGGCTGTATCTGGCAACGGTGGCTCGCAGTACGATGTCATTTGGTGTCCAAAAACGCCTGTTTTTTGAGAAAATCTGCGAAAGGGTTCCGGGGGCTGAATACACGCTCTATTTTGTTCAGGATGAACTGATCGCTTTCAACCTGCTGATCGTGAATCAGGAAGTAATGGCGGATAAATATTTCTGCATGGATTACCTGCTGGGTCGCAGATACAACCTGTATGTCCTGTCCTGGCTTGAAAATGTTCGTACCTGCATTGAACGAAAAATACCGCTCTATTACACCGGGCAGGGGGCGGAGAAGACCAAGGTACATCTTGGAGCAACCTTGATCCCGGGCTTTGTATTATTCAAACACCGCCGGTTGCTGATTGACCGTTTTCTTATGGCCTGGCCTGCCATGAGCGGGAAGTTGCTGAGTATGCTGGGGTTTTGGCCCAAAATGGAGAACCATGGCACAAAACACTGAATACGCAATTGAAGTTGACAAACTGACCAAGCGCTACGGGGATTTCGTTGCGGTTAATGAGATATCGTTTACCGTCTGCACAGGTGAGCTGTTTGCCCTGCTGGGGCCGAACGGCGCCGGGAAGACCACGACCGTTGAAATCATCAACACGATCCGCAGACCCACATCGGGAAACGTGACCTTGCTTGGCATGGATGTGACCAGGAAAAAACAGGCTATCGTCCCTCGTATCGGCGTCCTCCCCCAAGGGTTCAACTCATTTGACAGGATAACCGTCAGGGAGACACTGCAGTACTTCTCGCGGCTCTACAGCAACAGGAACAGTGATATCGACAGGTTGATTGAACTGGTGAACCTCGAAGACAAGGCCAGGGAGCAGTACAGGAACCTTTCGGGAGGGTTGAAACAACGACTTGGTATTGCGATTGCGCTGGTGAACGATCCAGATGTCGTGTTCCTCGATGAACCGACCACCGGCCTTGATCCACGGGCACGGCGCGAGGTATGGGATGTCCTGCATGGTCTGAAGCAAAAGGGTACGACGGTGTTTCTGACCACGCACTATATGGAGGAAGCGGAACTTTTGGCAGACACGGTTGCAATCATTTCTAAAGGGTCGATCATTGCGATGGGCTCTCCAGAAGAACTGATCGAAACCACAGCAAATTTTCTGGTTCTGACCTTGCGGCCCGTTGATAGAAACGTCATTGAAATCATCGCTCAGATGGGTTTAAAGCCGGTTATTAATAACGACTATGACATCAAAACCAGAGTGCAGCACACGGACGATGTGCAGAAAATATTGAGCGCCATTAAGGATGCCGGGGCTTTCTACCAGAGTCTGGATGTTCGAAAACCAAACCTGGAGGAGGTTTTTCTGAAACTGACCGGAGACGCGCTCCACGACGGTTACGTCGGGGGAGGGGGAGCGAGATGAGCCTGCGGGTCGTAGCAGCAAATCTCTACGTGAAACTACTCTGCGTGTACCGCGAGAAGACCACCATGTTTTTCACGCTTGCGTTCCCGATCATACTGATACTTCTGTTCGGCACTATTTTCATGAGCCAGGACAATGTAAACTTTCATCTGTCTGTGCAGGATCTCGATCAGTCGAAAACGTCTAAAGAGGCTGTTGAAGCCCTTGAACTGAACGGGAAGTTCAAGATTACCAAGGTTGATCCTGCCGCCAACGCTGTACAGTACGTCAGGGACACCAAGGTAAATCTGGTACTTGTCATCCCGAAAGGGATGGAAAAGTCACTGCTGCGCAGGAAGTTTTTCAATGACTATAAAGCATCGGTCACGGTTACCTATGTCTACGACCCCAGCTCTTCTTCCGTGTCCACTAAGATGGATATCCTGAACGGGGTACTCGCCGGAATAAACCAGCAGATCTCTTCGATACCGACATTCATCAAACCGGTTTCAAAATCGATAATGATCACGAAATACCGGTTCATAGAGTATTTTATTCCCGGCATCATTGCCATGGCGGTGATGACATTGAGCCTGTTCGGCTCGGTGAACTCGAACACGGAACTGCGCCAGAAGGGGATCATCAGGAAGCTATCCACAACCCCCATTACCCGCACAGAGTGGATACTGTCGGATATCCTGTACCAGTTAACCATTGCGGTGGTATCAACGGTAGCAATGCTGCTGGTGAGCTACGCCGTGTTTGATGTCAACCTGCATATCAATGCATGGCTCCCTGCATTCATTACACTTGAGGTCTTTGCTTTCGTTGGCATCGGGATGATCCTGACCCGTTTCACCCGGGAGGCGCAGAGCGCCGCTGCCGCGGCAAATGCCATCAGTTTTCCGATGATGTTTCTCTCTGGCAGCTTTTTCCCCATTGAACTGATGCCTCATTTCCTGCAGACGCTAGCCAGGACACTGCCGTTGTATTACGTAAATGAGGGGCTTCGGGCAGCCATGATATTTGAAGATACCGCCGAAGCACTGCGTGACGCAGCGGTTATCGGTGCTTTTGCTGCGGTCGTCTTCATCCTCGGTATACTTGCCACTAAATGGGAAGAGGGGCAGTGACCGCAATGTCCCTGTTCAGCATCATCACTGGGGAGTCCTGCCCTCGTGTTGCGACTGTTTTGGTTGCCTCGACACTGTCGGTCATTGTTGATGCTGGTTTGAGATACCCAAATTACCGTGCTCTGCCGGTTTCACTTTCGTTCACCGGCATTATCAAGTTTCTGGGTACCTTCAGCCTGGTCTTTCTCCAACTGTGTGCCCTGTTCTATTTCATTACTCTTCTTCCGGCGCATCTTCGTGCAATTGCCCTCCTGTTTTCAGTTTTTCTGGTAATTGTGCAGTTATCCTATTGGCGGACTCTTGACCAATTTATGACCGGCACCGACCTGTATCTTTCCGTGACCGTCAGCGGCGACCATAGGATCGAAGCGATCTTTAGCTTTTTCAAACCGCGGGTCTTGGTCTATGCCCTCCCGTATCTGCTCATTCTTTCCCTGCTGCTATTTGCGCCTCCGGCATCGGGTTTTGGAATGACGGTTGCCCTCAGTATCTTGCCACTGCTCTACCTCTTTGTTTCCAATTATGTACTCTTCCGCTTTGTGCCGGAACGCAGCTTTCACCTGAACCCCCTGACCTCCTTTCTGCGTGCGATAGTCCAGTGCGTCTGTGAAAGCAGGCAACGATATCAGGGGATTCGTGACAGCCTGCCTGCGTTTCAGGTCTCCCAAAGGCCGCTCGACAGCGTCATCTATGTAATTGATGAGTCGGTGCGCGGCAGTAATCTCAGTCTTAATGGCTATCACCGGGCAACAACACCATTTCTTCAATCCCTGGAAAGCAAAGGACGACTCAAAAATCTGGGCATTTGTGTTGCTGCCAGTTCATTTACGCACATCAGCAACGCCTATCTGCTGAGTGGCCACAACGAATTTCCTGACACGGACTTTAGAACCAGCAAGAATCCGACCATATTTGATTTTGCAAAAACAATGGGATACGAGACGATCTACATTGATATCAATCGTGTCTGCCTTGCTTCGCTCAAGAAAGCGGCCGGGGATGGGCCTGTGCGATCACTGGACAGCTGGATGAACGAGAAATCGTTTGAGGAGCGCCAGATTGATCTTGATCTGACCAAGGATGTAGGGGTGGCCCGGATCCTCAGCGCAATTCTGAATAAAGGAGGTGGCTATTTTATTGTTGTCAACAAAAAGGGGCTCCATTTTCACTATGGCAATAAATATCCGGATAATACTGCCTCCACGATCTGGACACCGGTTATGAAAGCGTTGGAATCCATTGAACCCGCACTGAAAGGGCGTGAGAAACTGGTCAATTCATATGACAACGGGATCCGCTATCAGGTGGATGATTTTTTCAGGGTGCTTGTTTCCGAAACGACAAATCAGAACTATACGGTTTTATATACCTCTGACCATGGCCAGACATTGTCCGAACATGGGCAACGGTACACCCATATGAAGGCTGACGCGGCGATTGTTGATGTGCCAGGTTTTATTGTGTCTGGTGAGCAGTATGCCAAGCAAGGACTCCTGGATACCATCAAGCCCGGTATCCGCGTTTCCCATCTCAACAACTTCGCAACCCTTCTCGATCTTATGGATGTGCCGCTACCGTTGAGAGTTCGCTCATATGAAAAATCCATTTTTGCCCTGACCGCCGGGGACAACCGTGAACGCTGCTATATGAGCGGTTCTCTGCACGGATCAGGAGATTATACGCTGCACAGAATACCGACACCTCCGGGTGACGGGTGGGGCTATTCTCGGCCTGTTTGAGCAGTGCCAGGGGGGATCAATGAACATTAAACTTGTTGTCGCCATTTTCCGACGCCTCTCTCCCCAGATCGCCTAGCGGGTCATGACCATCGTGCGTCCGAACAGGGAAATACCGATATAGCCGCGCATTTTCAACTGGCCGGGGGCTATCAGCTTCATTTTGCATTTGTAGGTTTTGCCGGTTTCAGGATCGTAGCAGGCACCATCTGCCCACTTGTTGTTACCTTTGGGCGTAAGTCCTCGCATGACCTGCAGGCCGAGCACCGGTTTGGTTCTGAGTGTCGGATCAGGGTTTTTCTTGTCGATTTTTTGTGTGCCAACCGGTCCATCTTTTTTGTGGATATAGTTTGGCTCCTTAAGCCAGATGATTTTTCCGCAGACCTTGTCCCCACACTTGAAAAATTCCAACTTTGCATCATGTTTATCCGTGTTCCACACACCAATGATGCCGCCTGAATCAGCGCACCAAGAGGTTGTAGCGGTCAAAAAGAGTGTGATGAAAAACAGTCCGGTTTTCATAGTCTCTCCCCATGTAGATCAGTTATCTGTTATCGCCTTTGCTTTTTCCTGCACCGTTGTCTGAACGATCTTTACTAATGCCCAGTGATCAGTATGGTCATCAACCAGGGTGATGCAGTTGTCTTCCTGCAGAATCTCATCCACGCTCACTGAGCCCTTTTCATCCGTCGTGGCGGCCAGCTGCTGTACCGTGATGTGATAGATGGTCTCCCGGTGGCGGTAGTGGATCGTGAATCCTTCCCAGTCATCCGGGAGGCATGGCGCAAAGCTCAGTTTGTCCTTTTCCTGTTTCATTCCCAGCAGTGACTCCAGTATCAGACGGTACATCCAGGATGCTGATCCGGTGTACCAGGTCCAGCCTCCACGGCCGGTATGGGGTGGGATGGCATAGAGATCAGCGGCAATTACATACGGTTCCACTTTGTAGGTGTCTGTTTCTTCACTGGTGCGGGCATGGTTGATCGGGTTGATGATGCTGAACAGTTCCCAGGCTCGGCGGTTATCGCCCAGTTGGGCAAAGGCCATGGTTGCCCAGATGGCTGCATGGGTGTACTGCCCGCCGTTTTCCCGTACTCCGGGGGCGTAGCCTTTGATATAGCCGGGGTTAAGCGCTGATTTGTCAAAGGGTGGATCAAGCAGCTGGATCAGGCTGTGCTTGCGACGTACAAGCCGTTTATCCACTGCTTCCATGGCTGTTTGTGAACGTTGCGGATCTCCTGCGCCAGAGAGAACAGACCAGCTCTGGCTAATGGAGTCAATCTGACATTCCGGGTTGATGGATGACCCCAGTGGCGTGCCATCGTCAAAATAGGCGCGGCGGTACCATTCACCATCCCAGCCGTGCAGCTCTATATTTCTGCGAAGTTCATCCGCCTCCTTCAAACATTGGGCAGCAAAATCCGGATCTTTCTGGAAACTGGCAATTTTACTGAAGCGGATCAGCACGTCATACAGGAAAAATCCCAGCCAGATGCTTTCGCCTTTACCTGCTTCACCAACCCTGTCCATTCCATCGTTCCAGTCACCGGAACCGATCAGCGGCAAACCATGTTCACCAAAGGTAAGGCCGTTCAAAATAGCTCGAACGCAGTGTTCATAAAGTGTTGCGGTCTCTTCGGAACGTCCGGGAAGGTCGTAATAAGAGTCTTCATCCTCTTTAAGTGGGCTGCCCAGAAGAAACTGTACCTGTTCATCAAGTACCCCTGTGTCTCCGGTGGTAAGGATATAGTGGCAGGTTGCCAGGGGTAGCCAGAGATAATCATCCGAGCAGTGGGTGCGAACTCCGCGTCCGGTAGGAGGGTGCCACCAGTGCTGTACATCCCCTTCATGGAACTGACGGGAGGCGCAGAGCAGCAGGTGCTCACGCACCAGATCAGGTCTGGCATAGACCAGCGCCATGGTATCCTGCAGCTGATCGCGGAAGCCAAAGGCGCCACCTGACTGGTAGGTTGCACTGCGTGCCCAGAGGCGGCAGGCCAGGGTTTGATACAAAAGCCAGCCATTGGCCAGCAGATTCAGGGATTGGTCAGGTGTTTCCAGGTATACCGTGCCCAAGGTTCGAGCCCAGTGTTGCCAAACATCATCAAGGGCGGCTCGTGCAGCAGCCGTTCCCTTGAAGCGATTGGCGAGTCTTCTGGCATCATTGCCGTCTTTGCCCAGTCCAAGCCTGAAGATGATCTCCCGTTCTTCTCCGGCAGACAGATCAAAACTAACCTGGATTGCGCCACAAGGGTCAAGGCTTGCTCCCACCTTGCCGGATAGCCGGGTGCGGGTCATGGCAACCGGAGCCTGAAGCGATCCGTTACGCCCCAGAAACTCTGTCCTGTCGCCGCTTACGCTACGCATTGCCTCGTCCACGTCAAAGAACGCAGTCCGGTTACTGAATTCAGTGTTGTATGGGTTGCGTGCAAACATCGCACCGCTGGTCGGGTCAATTTCTGTTGCAACATGCATGGCGGATTTTGGTTGCAGATCACCCAGCACCCATTCTATGTAGCCGGTGGCTGAGAGACGGCGCGAGCGTCCAGAATCATTGCGTATTTTAAGAACCACAAACTTGATAGCCGCATCAATGGCAACGTAGACCCACATCTCTGAGCAGATGCCCCGTTCTGTATGTTCAAACACGCTGTAGCCGAATCCGTGGCGGGTAACATATGGGGTTGTACCACGGCAGGGCAGTGGTGTGGGAGACCAGAAATGACCCCGCTCTTCATCACGCAGATAAAATGCTTCTCCTCGAGAATCGCTTACCGGGTCATTACCCCAGGGGGTGAGTCGAAACTCATGGGCATTCTCGCCCCAGGTATAGGCAAGGCCGCTCTCTGATATGACTGTGCCAAACTGCGGATTGGCCAGCACATTAACCCAGGGCGCCGGTGTCAGTTGACCCGGTGCAGTTGTAATCACATACTCCCGTCCATCAGGAGTAAAACCACCCAGTCCGTTGAATGCCGTCAGGTCGTTGCGTGGCAATGGAGCTACAGAACTAGGTTCTGATCTATGGCTTCTGGTGGGTATCAATAGTGGTACGATCAGTTCCGGCAGGGTACGGCCATAGATCTGCTCTGCAAGAGATCCCCGGCTATCCATTATTATGGCGCGGGCAACGGTCTGTATAAGTATCCGGTCTTCTGCTGCGATCTGGTCTCCAGCCCGTACAAAGATTCCTCCGGGTCGATCGGTAATATGGGTTTCAATGTCAGCGGCAATCAGCCCCATGATTTGGTCGTGCAGTTGTTGCCGGTATCCGGCACGATCCTCATTCCAGATCACCAGATCAACGGCAAGTCCTTTCTGACGCCAGTAGGCATGAGCCTGCAAAAGCTGGTGCACCAGTTCGATATTGGCAATATCCTCAATCTGCAAAAGTAGAATCGGCAGGTCACCCGAAATAGCATATCCCCAGAGACCTGACTGTCCACGGTGGTTTTTTATCAGGATGGCTGTATCGGCACGCAACGATGCATTTGCATAGATGATTGAGCCGGCAAGCCGTCCAAAGAGGTGTGCATCGGCCTTGGAGGCGTTAAGCTGGCGCAGCAGCACCTGACCATGAGTCCATGCCAGATCAAAGACCCTGTCTGCAAGGCGCCGGTCATGGTATTTCTCAACCAGACTTAGCGCCTCTGCCCTGGTTTCGCCGATGCCGGTGACCATGTTTATAGTGACCGATTCTTCCGGCTCCAGGGTTATCCGGTAGCGGATGGATACAATCGGATCCAGTACCGAACCTTCACTGTCCGAGAGTGCTCCGCTGAAAAAATCAGCTTCTCCCTTGAGCGCCTGTGGATCAACCACGGTGTTGCCACGGCCTATAAACTGCATCCGGTCAGTTTCATATGAAACCTCTCCGGTCTTTGCTCCGTGGACTGCCATCAGGTGTAGCATCCATGGTGAATGCTCATCCTGTGAGCGTGGCCGCCTGGTGCAGAGGATCGCCTGTTGCTGACGGATAATCTCGGTCTGGACAAACAGATTGCTGAAGGATGGATGCAGCGCATCTGCAGTTGCAGGAGCCAGCACAACCTCAGCATAACTTGTAACGTCGAAGGAGCGGCGTGTCCGTAAACGGTTGGTAATTCTGATCCTGCGCAACTCAATATCATCTTCGGGTGATACAGCTATTTCGGTATGGATATCGTAGTCATGATATAGGCTGCGATATTCAGCTCGTCCTTCAGAGAAGATAGCCTCAAACTGTTTTGCAGGTTTAAGGGTTGGCTGAAATGCGGTTGACCAGAACTCTCTGCTGTTTACATCTCGGATATAACAGAAAGTCCCCCAGTTATCGCAGGTGCGGTCTTCACGCCAGCGGGTCACAGCAAGGTCTTTCCAGCGGCTGTAGCTTCCGCCGGCATTGGTGACCATGACATGATACCTGCCGTTTGAGAGTAACTGTACTTCAGGGTTTGGAGTTAGCGCTGTTTTGAATACACGTATCGGTGTTTCCTGAATGCTGCTTGCCAGATGATGTTCAGAAATCCCTGTTGTATGGGCATAGAAGGCGGTTGCCTTCGGGATCTGTTCCTGTAGTAATAACAGAGTGGCCTGAAAGGAGGGGTCTGACTCAAATCGTCGCTGCATTTGACGATTCAGCAGCAGACAGGATAAGGACAAAAGGCTCATCCCCTGGTGATGAGCCATAAAGGAACGAACCACGGCGCTGGTTTGTCCCCGTGGCAGACGCAGCGGGGTGTAGTCGATCGCCTCGTAAAAACCGTATCTGGCTTCATGGCCATCAGCGGCCAATCTCTGCAGGTTCTGACAGGCTTCGCCAGGCGCTACCATCAAAGCCATGGCTGAGGCATATGGCGCAATAACCAGATCTTCGGCTAGTCCCCGTTTAAGACCCAGGCCAGGCACCCCAAAGGCGCGGTACTGGTAATTGAGATGGATATCAATGGCATTATAGCCGCATTCAGAGATGCCCCACGGTACCGAGCGTTTTTTGCCGTACTGGATCTGAGAGGCGACAGCAGCCTTACAGGTCTGATCCAGAAGGGTTTGTTCATAGTTGGGCATCACCAGCAGCGGCATCAGGTATTCAAACATTGAACCGCTCCAGGAGAGCAGGATCGGCTCTCCACCGGCAATGGTCAATAAACGTCCAAGAGCAAACCAGCTCTCCTGGGGGAGTTGTCCCTGGGCAATGGCTATGAAAGTGGCGAAACGTGATTCCGAAGCCAGCAGATCATAGTAGCTGGCATCCCGGCGACACTCCCCGACGTTGTATCCGATAGCCAGCAGATGGCGTGTTTCATCATACAGGAAGTCAAACTGCATCCTGGCCAGTAGTTCACATTGCAGTGCAGCTTTTTTACTGTCCATAATTCTGGATAATGCGTGCTGGCTGGACAATGCAATCTGGCGGGTCAGTTGTTCAAGCCAAGCGCTTTCAGACAGACTGTTAACAGTATTTCGTCTGGCTGTAAGGGCTGGCTTAAGTGTTGTCTCCAATGCTGCCAGCTCATTCAGGGTCAGGATCCGATAAAGATCAGGCAGGTCTTTAAGATCATGCCGGGAAGCAGTGGTTTTTGCCCATGGGGCAAATGACAGCAGCTCATGAGCGGCATCCTGACATTGGCTCTGAAAGGCGTTGGCCCACCAGAACGCTTGTTTGTCAGGGGAGCTGTCGATACGTTCAAGGGTTGCCACCAGTTCTGCTGTGGATGTTACAAGCTGATCAACGCAGCTCTGTAAACCAGCCAGAGTGGTTTGTTGTGAGCGGGTTATTGACTCAAGATGCTGCTGTAGTTGCAGGATCTGGTTAGAAGTTGTTCCAGCTGGAATTGTGGCCAGTGCATCACGCACAATACCAAGTGTAACATGTAATCCTTCAAAAAATTGTGTTCCGATAACGGGGTGGTTGCAGATCTCCAGCAGGCCGGGTCGCAGGGTCAGTAGATGGCCTGCCAGATTGCCGCTGTCCACTGATGAAATGTACAGCGGCAGTAAGGGCTGCAGGGTCTGCGTGTCATACCAGTTGTAGAAATGGCCGCGATGCCGTTCCAGGCCTTCCATGGTATGCAGCGTCTTTTGGGTGCGATCAATCAGTTTTCCTGCTGAAATAACGCCAAAGTCGTAGGCAGCCAGATTTGCGAGCAAGGCAAGCCCCATATTGGTTGGTGAGGTACGGTGGGCAACTACCGGAACAGGATCTTCCTGAAAGTTGTCAGGTGGTAACCAGTGGTCATCAGAGCCGACAAAGGTCTCAAAAAATGCCCAGGTCTTTCTGAACAGCTTCCGCAGAAACAGGGTCTGTTCTGCTGACAATGATTCCTGTCGCCGTACCAGTGGACTGCTTAGCCACCATGCAATTGCAGGTGAGGCAAACCAAAGAGCCAGTATGGGACTTGCAACAGCCAGAACAAGCGGTTGAGTCAGGCTAAGGCTTATCAGTGTGGTCGTTGCTAAGACAGGTCCGATCCAGATGGTACGACAAAAACCGATCAGATCCGTACGGTTGCCGCGATCCGACTCCTCTGATGGATTCCATTGCAGCAGTAGCTTGTGTGTGAACATCATCCGGTAGCTGGTGCGGACAATGGCATCCAGGCTATAAAAAGCCTCATATGGCAGGCAGACCAGCATAAAGATTGCCTGGATAAATTGTTGTCTGGCGTTTCGTGTTGCAGCAGCAAGATGTTGTCCCACGGTTACACTGTCCTGTTTATACAGTAGATTCAGAGCCGATGCAGCCAGAGCAGGGATCAAAATGATGCCGAGCACAGTCAGCGTCCAGAACCAGGCAGAGGAGAGCAGGAACCAGCCTGTCAACAGCAGCAGAGTCAGGGCTGCTGAAGTAAGACTGCGTCGCAGGTTATCGAAGATCTTCCAGCGCGATAAGAGCGAGAGCGGGTTTTTCTGTTTGCTCCCATTTGGTCCAGGAACCGTTGGCAGTATCCAGCGTGCAATCTGCCAATCGCCGCGAATCCAGCGATGCCTGCGGCTTACATCAGAACTGTAGCTTGACGGGTATTCCTCATACAGTTGCACATCACTCATCAATCCGGAACGGGCATAGCATCCTTCAAGAAGATCGTGACTCAGGATCCGGTTGTCCGGGAAGCGGTTTGCCAGTGCCTTTTCAAAGGCATCAACCTCATAGATCCCTTTACCGATAAACGAGCCTTCGTCAAACAGATCCTGATACAGATCTGATACAACCCGTGTATAAGGATCAATTCCCAGCTCACTGGTGCCGATTCGTGCATAGCGTGAGCGATTTGCACCGGACAGAGTTGTTGCCACTCGTGGCTGAATAATGGCGTGTCCGGCAACAATCCGTTGTTTTTGCTGGTCGTACTGGGGACGATTTAACGGGTGTGCCATTGCCCCCACAAACTGCCAGGCTGAATCCCGAGCCAGTTGAGTGTCTGTATCCAGTGTGATCACATACCTTACTTCAGCTAAGGCACTGGTATTGCCAACAACAAGCGAGAAGCGATCCTGGGGGTTCCATCTTCTGGGGCGGTGAAACAGAAAAAAACTACTGCCGCCAGAACTGCGGTACTTCTCATTTAATTCTCTGATCCTCTGTTCAGCCAGCAGCAGCAGTGCATCATCTTCTGGCATTGTTTCTGACAAGGCGTCCCGAAAATCAGTCAGCAGGCCAAAGTGTAGCTGGTCATCCCTGTTACCCAGAAAGCGGACTTCCAGTAATTTGGACAGATCTTCGATCCCCTGACTGCTGGTAAGCATGGTGGGTACTACCACCAGGGTAGATGAATCCCGTGGAATACCCTTGGAAAAATCCATGCGTGGCAGCGGTCGCGGTGTGGCCAGTGTAGTTGCCAGCCAGTTTGCAAGACCAACCGCAAGGTGACCGGCACAGGCCAGGGAAAGCAACCCCAACATTAGCAATTGCCAGCTATACAGCCCATCGCTGTAGCCCTTGAACACAAAGCAGCAGGCTAGCAGCGTTGTCAGCAGCAGGATAGTGCCCCCATACAATGCCAATGGAAAACGTTGACCGATGCTGCAGAGCATATCACTACTTGAAAGGCGTGTTTCCGCATGTTGTTCCAGCAGGGTCAGACCATTGTCGATCAGATAAAATCCGACATGAGCCCGACGGTCATCTTCACCGTGCTGTTCTACCCCTTCATCTGCCAGCTTGATTGCCTTGCGAGCCACCTCACTTTCGGAAAACGGACTGATCTTGGCTGTCTTCTCGATAATATGCCGATAACGGTCGCGGGTGGCAAAATCCATATTGGCGTACAGATCTGCAGGGTCTTCAGCAAGAATCTTTTCTACATCGCTCATGCTTTCAACAAATTCACGCCAGTCCATTGCTCCCAGGAAACGGAGGCTACCGATACTGTTGCTCATGGATACCTGGTCTGCCGCTTGCATCTGGCTTTCTGTGTGCACCATCTGTTCAATGGTTGTACCTGATTCTGCCAGTCGTTGTTCAAGCCAGGTCAGCGGCAGAGCCAGAGCCGGGTCACGGCCATGCAGGCGCCTGGTAAGTTCTGCAACAAACGGACTCACCATAGGCGGGGTAGAACGAGCCATATCAGCAATAGCAATAATCAGGCTTTTGGGATCCTTTCCTGCGATCTCCGTCATCTGGTCAGCCCAGTAGATGGCACGGTTTCGATCCAGCCTGTGGGCAGTGATCCGTACTGCAACCCGCCGCAGATTCTCAATCAGAGCCAGACGTAGCATGATCGGTATGGCCCAGAGTTCACCCAGTTCCAGCACGGTTACCGACTGGTAGGCAGCCACAAAACTGCTCAGATTTTCCGGATCAACCCGGCCATCACCGTGGGAAATGGTCTCCAGTGCGATGTCATATACCCGTGGCAGCCCTGCTGATATACCATCAAGCAGGCGGGGCAGCTCACGGCTGTAGCCCTTTGGAAGGTGTTGTTTGGCTGTTCTGATCTGTTCTTCAATCAGATAAAAGTTATCAAGCAGCCACTCTCCGGCAGGTGTAATCCTCTGGTCTGACTTAACATCATCACTCAGCAGGTTGTAGACCTCAAACAGCAATTGTTCATTTTCAGACAGCCGCCCCAATAGTTGATCCTGATGACGACCTGGTTTTAGCCGGTGCATACCAGCCAGAATCCTGCCGTGCTGTTCCATCTGATTGGCGCTGAACAGTTCAGCCCGAAGGGGTGGATCCTCCTGAGCGCCTGTCTGAACCAGGCTGTTTCTAAAGAGACGTTTCCAGGCACGGAAAATATTCCCGTGAACGGTTTTGCAGCTCATACTCATAGTGCGTTCTCCTTCAGCCAGAGCGGAAGCTGTCAACAGGTGATGTATGGTGATCTGGTTAGCAGGAACTAAAGCGCAACTACTGTGCCAGTATGGTTCAGCGGATTAAAAGTGTGCAGGTGGTTGATAGTAGGTATAAAACGGGGTGAGATTGTGGAATTTTAGAAAAATTCATCATGGTTAGGCCGTCATATCTGACATAACCGCACTATATGGCGGCTGTTGTCGCCCATCCATATAATGTTGTCATCAATTGATAGCCAAGCAAAAAGTTATACAAGCTCCTTTTCCTTGAACACGGGCTCACTCAGGTTGAAGCAGGTTGCATTATGAGTCCCATATTCCCTGGCAGGTATATTATTTGCATCAGAGAGAAAAGTGGAAAAAATAGCTGCACATCAACGATTAGTGGAGGTATGCCATAGAAACTATCAAGCGAATACTTGTCATCAGCAGATTAATTCCGTACAGCAGAAAAACCATCAAGTTTGGCATTTACTTCGCTCGTAAACACCACGCGAAACTCCATGTCCTGCATCTTATTTCCAATCCAGTAGATTTAATGGCGGTTAACGCTCCAGGACTGTTTCCCGAAGAGCAGTACAAAAATTACATTAATAGTTGTCAGGAAGCTAAAGAGCTGCTGAATACTATCATTGAGCAGGAAAAACAGAGTGGCTACCCGATACATGAGCTGGTCAGTGATCGTGAACCGGTTGAAGAAATTGAGAGAGTAGTAAGAGAAGAGAAAATTGACTTGCTACTGATGTCTGCCCATGAGGAGGGACGCATTGAACATGCGCTCTTTGGGGGAGAAAACGATTCCATCGTTCGTAAAATGCCCTGTTCAATCCTGCTGGTAAAGAATGAACCGGAGCCAGTTGAATGGTAGCCTGTCTATTCGGCTCCCTCGCCGAAAGTACCGACCGGACGATTGGGGCAGATTTCCAGCCTAAAGAAACCGGAGAAATAGTTGAAAAGGAGTCAGACATGAAAACGAAGGCTGGATTATGGATCGATCACAGGCAGGCAATTGTAGTTATTGTTTCGGCCACAGGTGAAGAGATCAAACAGATATCGTCATATGCTGAAAAACAGCTGAGACGTACCGGCAGCACGCCCCTTCAGGGTACTTTTGAGGCACAAAAAGTACCCGCAGATGATAAACAGCAGAGAGTCTATACCGCTCAACTCAACAGATTTTATGATGAGGTGATTGACTGCATCCGTGATGCAGAGTCCATTCTGATAATGGGTCCCGGTGTGGCAAAGGATGAGCTGAAAGCACGTCTTGAAGAAAATAACCATGGTGACTCCGTCACGTGTATTGAAACGGCAGACAATATGACAGACACTCAGATTGCTACAAAGGTTAGACAGCATTTTGGTGGATAAGCGCTGGCGTTACACTGGTCAAAGTTGATCCTGGTCAGCGTCAATCTTCCGCCATTGTCATTCCGGCAGGTTTTAGGCCGGAATCCAGATTTTAACGGACTTAATAAGACTGATGCACTCGCAAATTCTAAATTTTCAGTTTTATCACCAGATTAATATCAATGTGTTAAGGCGACAAAATGGTTGTTTTTGGAGCTTCAGTTCAGTTTCCGTGATCACCAATTCGCTGCGGTTGAAGCGGGTGGAGTTGTAGAGGAGTAAAGTCCATGAGACTGGCGAAACACAAAACAAAAATCGTCTGTACCATCGGACCTGCCTCCCGCTCAGAGGCTGTGCTGGAACGGCTGATGCTGCTGGGCATGAACGTGGCACGACTTAACTTTGCCCACGGGACTCTGGACGGACACAGACAGGACATTCAGCGCATCCGTGCAGTGGCGGAAAAACTCCAGCGCCATTGTATGATCATGGCGGATCTTCCCGGACCCAAGATACGAATCGGTAAACTTCTGGAGGAACCGCTTCTGCTGAAAACGGGTGATGAGATTATTTTGACCATTAAAGAGCTTGCGGGAACAGCCAATCAAATTCCGGTCGAATACAAGCAACTGCCTGAAAGCGTAATCCCTGGGAATTTGATTTTCCTCAATGACGGCTTCATCCAGCTTCAAGTGGAGGAGGTGTCGGGCGAGGAGGTTTTCTGCCGGACGGTTATCGGCGGCTCGCTCCTTTCCCACAAAGGATTAAGCATCCCCGGGGTGAAGATTTTCGCCGACGCGGTGTCAGAAAGAGACCTGGCTTTTGTAGTCTTTGCCTTGCAGGAGGGAGTGGATGTCTTCGGTGTTTCTTTTACGGAAACAGCGGAAGATATTCTGAAAGTGAAACGGTTTGCGCAAGAAAAAGGTCACTCTGCGTATGTGGTTGCCAAGATCGAACGGGCTGAGGCCATTGCAAATTTCGACGGGATTCTTTCCGTAGCGGATGCAATCATGATTGCCCGGGGGGATCTGGGGGTTCAGATCCCATTGCAGGACGTGCCGGTCGTTCAGAAAAGACTGATCCATAAGGCGAATCTTTCGGGTCGTCCCGTGATCACGGCAACCCAGATGCTGGTTTCCATGACCGAAAATATCCGCCCGACACGCGCGGAGGTTTCCGATGTGGCCAATGCTGTTCTCGACGGTACGGATGCGGTGATGTTGTCCGAAGAGACGGCTATCGGACGGTATCCGGTAGAAACAGTTGAAATGATAGGGAAGATTGCCCTGTCCGCCGAGCGGGAGCAGAAAGCCATCCGGTCATTTGCCGATTTGCCAACTTATTTCCGTGCCGCTGTGGAATCCGGCAACGCCACCGTGGAAGACGTGGTCACGCTGAATGCCGTTGAATCGGCCGACGCACTGCACGCGCGCTACATCCTGACCCGTACCCAGGGCCGGGCCGCCCCTCGCCTGATTTCGAGGTTCAGACCTGACAGCTGGATATTGTCACACAGCAGTGATGAACAGCTACAGAACCTCTTGGCTCTGTCCTACGGGGTTCATCCTGTTCATCTCGATGGTGAAACAGACGGTTTTGCCGACAAGGCCGTCCGGTGGCTGGTTACGGCCGGCATGGCAGAAAAGGGAGAAAGCGTGGTCTGGGTTGAGGATGAATCGCCTAAGGGCAGCCTGGAATCCTTGACGGTGAAAATCATCAAGGCCTGAACAGAGCGTTTTGGGCGGTATTGTACTGAGTCTGGCGTGGGGAAATGAGATATCGGATGCTGTTCGTTTTGGCGTCGCGGCGGGTGCGGCAGCGGTTATGACCTCCGGCTCGGAGCTCTGAAGCCGTGAGGATACAGAGCGGCTTTATGGGCAGTTGTGCTGACGGTCAAGGGGAACAAAGTTTCAGCGAACTCAAGAGTAAAACTATGCCGAACAGATCAAGTCACTGAAGATAAAGCAGGACGCAACCCGCCAGAAGATTGAGGATCTGCCGTTAAGATAACTGTCATATTTGTAAGAACTGCCATAACTTGACGTCACTGGCATCGTATTGCATGCCCGATGCTCTCATCTGGTGCCATAACACACCAATTATATTTATGAATCAATCTTATCCATCTTAAAATCAGGCAGTTGAAACATTGCAATCCATACCTGTTCTTGGCGTGTTAATTGCCTTTATCTTTTGTGATGACCTGTCCTGTAGCTATCAGAAGTTTCCATCTCAAGCGGTAGTTTAAAAACTGTGAGGTAACATGAAACGTATTGCTGTGTTAATCAGCGGAGGTGACGCCCCCGGCATGAACGTTGCCATCCGGGCTGCCGTGCTGACCGGAATTGCCAAAAACTGTGATGTATGTGGTGTTAGATATGGATACACCGGCTTGATCTCAGGCAAAATCATACCTCTGGTGGCGCGGGATGTGGCCGGTATAATCCAGCAAGGTGGCACCATGCTAGTACTGCCCGCTGTCCGGAATTCAAGACTGCTGACGGGCAACTAAAGGCCCTCCCTTTCTTATTTAAACTGCATAATCAGCCTTTTACATTCGTAGCATCAGCAGATATTAACCGGCACGTTCGTTGCGCATAATTTTATTATTATAACAGTGCACTGAATATAAACGCATCTTATTTAATGAAAGGATTGCCATGCTAATTAAGGTTGAAATTATAAAAGGTTATACCTTGGACAGCCTTGACTGGAATAGTTAACTCGGGAGTAAAAGTGATGTTAAAACTGGTTCTGATGCGCCATGGCGAGAGTCTTTGGAATAGGGAAAACAGGTTTACCGGATGGACGGATGTGGATCTTTCTGAGCAAGGCAGACAGGAAGCGCAGCATGCGGCTGCCATGCTAAAGGAGCACGGTCTCTCATTTGATGTTGCCTACACCTCGGAACTCAAACGTGCTATCAGGACGCTGTGGATTGTTCTCGACGGGATGGATCTTATGTGGATTCCGGCGCACTGTTCCTGGCGATTGAATGAACGACACTATGGGGCATTACAAGGGCTAAACAAGCGGGATACGACCGAGAAATACGGTTTGGAGCAAGTGCAGAGATGGCGGCGTAGCTATGATGTTCGCCCTCCTGCTCTGGCACAAACGGATTGCAAACAGCTAAGATCAGATCCTCGGTATGCAAATCTCAGAGATGACGAGTTGCCGTCTACTGAATCTCTCAAGGATACTCTTATTCGTGTTATCCATTACTGGAACGAAACAATACTGCAGGATCTGCGGGATAGTAAAAGAGTCCTGATCTCGGCTCATGGCAATAGCATACGAGCAATGGTCAAATATCTCGATAAGGTTTCGGACGACAGGATCGCCAGCATCGACATCCCCACAGGAGTCCCGCTGGTATATGAACTGGACGCCAACCTGAAACCGGTACGGCACTACTACCTGGATGACTCGTAATTTGTCAGTGTTGAAGGAACGGTAGTCTGGAATATGCATTATAAAGTTGGATGTATATGCCAAGGATAATGTAATGGGACGTAAAACCTGCTTAAGACTGTACGGTACGTTTTAGAGGGCGCGAAACAGTGGCTGGGTGTGGCTGATTTTGGATTGGTGTAAATATATCGTAGAAGGCTTTTAGGTAGCGGAATGAAAACAATCTTCAATTTGTTGTTTTTTACCAAGTATACAGTATCAATACTCGTGGGATGCACCCTGCTGTTTGCAACAACCAGTTACGTTGTCGCTGAAGATTGTGTGTTATACGTCGGCGTACAAGAAAGGTGCTTTCCAGGTAGGCCTTTGTCGCAAGCTGTGATTACATCAACAAGCCAAGACAATAACAACAAATACATCAATATTACCGACATATTCGGGAATTGTGCCGTAATATTACCGGAAGCAATAGGTTATTCGGTGGAAATTAAAGCTGGCGGATATACAACTACGACTCTTATAATAAAAAACCATTGCAAGGCTATTCAGGCTACTCTTGATTTCTATATGTTCTTGGCGGGTACGACCGCATGCCCTGTCTATGTGTTACCACCTCGCACTCCTGTTAAAGAATAGAACACGTTCAATTGCTCCAAACGCTCAAATCTTCGCTACGATTACCTAAGCCCGACAGACTCTTGGCCAACAAAGATCCTTCCTGAAGTTATTGGGGAAGGTGCTACTGCCGTGCGGGTTCTCATCAGCGAGTACCTTACCTCAATCGGTAGCAGCCTGTTTGCCGCCGGGAGGTTTTTTGTTTTAGCGGGTCATGATCATGGTGCGACCGAACAGGGAAATGCCGATGTAGCCGCGCATTTTCAACCGGTCAGACGCCGTCAGCTGTATTTTGCATTTGTAGGTCTTGCCGGTTTCAGGATCGTAGCAGGCTCCGTCAGCCCACTTATTGTTACCTTTGGGCGTGAGTCCTTGCATGACCTGCAGACCGAGCACCGGTTTGTTCCTGAGTGCCGGATCAGGATTTTTCCTGTCGGTCTTTTGTATGCCAACAGGGCCGTCGTCTTTATGGATATAGTTTGGTTCCTTAAGCCAGATAATTTTTGCGCAGTTCTTGTTTCCACACGTGTAAAAGTTCAACTTTGCATCATATTTGTCCGTGTTCCATACCCCAAGGATGTTGCCTGAATCAGCGCACCAAGAGGATGTAGCTGTCAAAAAAAGCACGATAAAAAACAGTCCGGTTTTCATAGTTTTCCTCCGTTGTTTATTCCTGCAGAACTTCATCCACGCTAGGCTGAACTGATAAGTAGAGGTTAATTAGCAACTACTGTGCCAGTGTGTTCCAGCTATTGAATAACGTTTAGTGGGTTGATTATACGAAGAAAACAGGGAAGGAGGATCTGCAGGTTAATCTGAACGGCTCCTGAGAGGCCGTCAGGTATGTCGTAACTGCTAAATATGGTGGGGGGAGGATATTTCTTTTTTCACCGCTAAAATGGTTTTTAGTTCCTTCTCCCTCAGGGAGAAGGAACATTCACTCTTACCGGTGGATGCCGTGCTTTCTGATCCGGGCACGCAGGGTGCTGGGGTTGATGCCAAGGAGAACAGCTGCACCGTTGTTGCCTTCAATACGCCAGCTGGTCTGTTGAAGCACTTGAAGAATATGTTCCTGTTCCAGATCAGCCAAGGCTTTAACCTCGATATCTCCGGGTTCGCTTGTAGGCTTGCGGAAGGTGTCAAAGCGATCCAGTACCTGCAGGGTGCTGCCCTGACTGGTGATGATCGCCCGTTCAATCACACTTTCAAGTTCCCGGATGTTGCCGGGCCAATGGTATTCCTGCAGGGCATGCAGGGTCTCTTTTGAGATGATTTCAATCGTCTTGCCAATTTTCTTGTTGAATTTGGCAATAAAGTGATTTACCAGCAGCGGCATGTCTTCCTTGCGTTGTCGCAGTGGCGGGATCATGATCGGGAAGACATTCAGCCGGTAGAACAGGTCTTCTCTGAATCTACCGTTCTTTATCTCTTCCTCCAGGTTCCGGTTGCTGGCTGCAATAATTCGTATATCCACCGTGGTGGTACGTGGGCTGCCCAGCCGTTCAAACTCGCCATCCTGAATGACCCGTAACAGTTTACATTGCAGTTCCAATGGCATTTCGCCAATTTCGTCAAGAAAGATGGTGCCACCGTCTGCCAGTTCAAAACGCCCCATCTGGCGGAGGTGGGCACCGGTAAAGGCTCCTTTTTCCCGACCGAACAGCTCGCTTTCAAACAGGTTGGCCGGTATGGCCGTGCAGTTGACCGTTATCATTGGCCGGTCTTTTCGGGAACTGCGGTTGTGGATAGCCCGGGCAATAACCCCTTTGCCGGTGCCGGTTTCGCCAAGCAGCAAGACCGTGGCATTCATGGGGGCTACTTGCTCAACCTGCAGGAATACCTGGGAAAGCGCCTTGCTTTGACCAACAATCTCGCCAAAACTGTGTTCTGCGGCAGCCTCCTGTTTTAAATAAATATTTTCAGCCTGAAGCCGATCTTTCAAGGTTTTGATCTCTGCATATGCCTCCTGCAAAGCCTCTTTTGCTTTTTTGCGTTCCTCAATCTCCTGCTTAAGCTGCAGGTTGGCATTGGTCAGCTCTCTGGTGCGTTCAGACACCAGCTGTTCAAGGGTGTCGTGAGCCTTTTGCAGCTGATCTGACAGTTCTTTGGTGGCTGTGCCATCGGCAATGGAGCAGAGGATAGAGCTGTTTTTGCCTTTTAGGGATCCCACGGAGATGCTTTGTAGCTGTCCATAAAAGATGGTTGAGATATCCTGTCTCAGTAACCTGATTTCACAGCGCTGAACCTCCCGATCTTGCAGAACCAGTGTGAGGTGACGGGAAAAGAGATCTCGGTCAGTCGGATCAGCAGCAAACGTGATGAATGGCTTGTTGAGCAACATCTGCCGATCAGTACCCAGCATCCGGGCTGCGGTAAGGTTTGCTTCCTGAATCAGTCCGTGTCTGTCCAAGGTAACGTAACCTACCGGTGCGAAGTCATAGAGCTCTGAAAATATAGTGCGCGAGCGTTCAAGCTCGTCCTGAGCCCGGAGCAGCTCTTCATTCTGCATCTCCAGTTCAATCTGGTGGACCTGAAGTTGGTGGAGAGTTCTCAGGGCGTCTTCATGGGAACCGGGTGAGGCAACGCTACATGTTGTCTGACGTAACCGTTCTTCAGCGTTGTGGAGCAGTTCGTCTGAAGTCGTTACGAGCCGCTTGTCTTTATCCTTTTTCATCCAAACCCCTCGCCTTTAACAGGCTCTTCAGTTTGACATTTTCTTCCAGCAGTTTTGCTTCAAGTGCCTTGGTTGCGCTGATATCTGTAAAGGTGAGTACCACCCCGCCTATAACGTTTTCAATGGTGCGATATGGCATGATCCGCACAGAGAACCAGCGTCCGTCAGTAGCTGTAATCTGTTTCTCCGAAAAAACCAGCGTCCGCAGCACGTCCTCTGCTATTAGAGACATCTCAGGGTAGTGCAGGTCACTGACGATATCGGAAAGCGGTCGTCCCACATCGCCTGAAATCAGTTTAAAGATCTTGTCTGCCCCAGAGGTAAACCGTCTGATATTTAGGTCGTTATCCAGAAATATCGTAACGATTTCTGTGCTGTTCAGCAGGTTTTTCATGTCGTTGTTTACCCTGGCGAGTTCATCCATCTTGGCCTGTTGCTCGGCATTAACCGTCTGCAGTTCTTCGTTTAAAGACTGCATCTCTTCACGGGAGGTGGTAAGTTCTTCATTGGTTGACTGCAACTCTTCGTTGGTGGACTGTAATTCCTCATTGGCAGAGGTGAGTTCCTCCTGTGATGATTGATTCTCTTCGCGGGTTGACTGGAGAGCTTCCCTGGCCAGCCGGAGTTCCTGTTCCAGTTCAATTAGCCTGGCAGTGTCAGGCTGTGTGGAGTTGACACTGATTGAACGCCTCTTTTTAGGTGGTGTTTCCACATCAGTAAAGATGATCAACAGCATGCCGCGTAACAGCTCAGGTTCGTCAATCAGTTGAACAGTGATGTCAACGGCCTGTGTGCTGCCGCTGGTACCAATTTTCAGACCTTTGACCGTAAGCGGTTCTGTCTGTTTCAGTGCCTTCTGGAAGACGCTGCCCAGATCAAAACGGAGCCCTTCCCGAGCCATGGCAAAGATATTCCAGTTGGCCTTGCCTGCAGCCGGTTCAAGATATTTTCCGGTTCGGCCGTTGATGTAGAGAATATCACCAGTGCTGTTGACCAGAACTGCCGGGGGAGAAAAATGCTGTAGCAGCAACTGCTCTGCCATGGTCTGTAGATTCACCGCAGGTTTCAGCATTGGTAACTCCTTTGAAGCTTCTGGCCGTTTGTAGGTAAATGCGCTTGAAAGCACCAGTGGTTCAAGGGGCAATATTGATTCATGGCGCAGAAACAGTTTTGACTTGATATCAAGGGGTGTAAAGAGTTCGGTAAAGGTGGTGACCGATTCAGAACTTCCCAGAAACAGCACACCGCCTGGACTCAGGCTGTAATGAAATATCGGCAGGAGTCTCTTTTGCAGTTCAGGCTTCAGATAGATCAGCAGATTCCGGCATATAAGGACATCCAGCCTGGTAAATGGAGGATCCATGGTGACGTTCTGGGTGGCAAAGGTTACCATCTCACGGATATCTTTGCAGATCCGGTAACCCTGTTCATCAGCCACAAAAAAACGTAGCAGCCGCTCAGGTGAAACATCATTTGCGATGTTTGCCGGATAGTGCCCATCTCTGGCCTTGTCTATGGCGTCATGATCCAGATCGGTGGCAAATATCTGCAGCTTGAAGTTATCTACAGGTTTGAGTTGCTCCAAAGCTTCCTTGAAGATGATGGCAAGTGAATAGGCCTCTTCACCGCTTGAGCAGCCGGTTGACCAGGCTCGCAGGGTACCGCCGGATGGATGCCTGGCCAAAAGCACCGGGATGGCATTGTCTCTCAGTTGTTCCCATGCTGCCGGATCGCGGAAAAAACCGGTGACGCCGATCAGCAGTTCTTTGAAGAGCAGTTCCACCTCTTGGGGGTTTTCCCGCAGGAAGCGGACGTAGCTGCTGATTTTGCTGATCTGGTGAATTCCCATCCTCCGCTCGATCCGTCGGTAGACCGTGTTCTTCTTGTATAGTGAAAAGTCTTGGCCGCTCTTTGAACGGAGCATGATCAGTATCTTGTCCAGAGAACTCTGATCCTTTTCCTCTACTTCAGGCGCCGTTTTGGCGCTGATGTGTCTATGGCACAGATAGTCGACCAGTTTTCCGGGCAGTGCCTCGGCTGGGGCAACCAGATCGGCCAGTCCTGCATTAATGGCACTTTTGGGCATGCTGTCAAACTTGGCAGATTCAGGTGCCTGAACCAGTGTCACCCCTGCATTTTCCTTGATGGCTTGAAGCCCCATGGTGCCATCCGATCCCATGCCGGAAAGGATCACACCGATGCTGCGTTCCTGCTGATCCTCTGCCAGTGAGCGTAGAAAGAAATCAATCGGGAGGCGAATGCCACGGGGGGCGGTTGGTGCAAACAGGTGCAGTATGCCGTGCAGGATGGATAACTCTTTGTTGGGGGGAATAACATATACGCAGTCTGGTTTGACCTTCATCAGATCTTTAGCCTGAAAAACCTCCATTTTTGTGGCACGTCGCAGAATTTCCGGCAGCAGCCCGGTGTGTGTCGGATCCAGGTGCTGGACTATCACAAAGGCCATGCCACTGGCTTGGGGAACCTGCCCCAGAAACTGTTCCAGAGCCTCCAGACCGCCAGCAGATGCTCCAATTCCTACAATTGGAAACAAAGGGTTCTCTTGATGCAACGGTGCGCCAGTCAGAAGGGAAGGGTCGGATGATGTACCGCATTTATTCATCTGTTTATTTTTCTTCATACTGTTTATTATACCAGCATTTTTCTGATTATCTTAATTAATAGTGGCTTTTGCTGTTTGGTGGTTGAAAGGTAACTACGGCAAAAAAGTTGTCTCGGGAGGTTTCTGCTCAGTCTGGTTAATTCTCGGAAAGTATTGCAGATGATAAGGAGGTGCGTATTTGTGACGATTCCTCTTGCCATTTGCCGTATCCTTTGTGTTTTTGCTTTGTCAGTCATGACCACTCCGCTCTGCGGGTGGTCATGACTGTCTTGTTTACAACACTTTTCTTCCTTGAATAACACGTACCAGGATCACAATAATTGCAATTACAAGCAAAATATGGATCAGGCCGCCCATGGTATATGAAGTAACCATACCCAGCAGCCATAGCACTATTAAAATCAGTATTATTGTCCAAATCATATTGCCTCCTTACCTAAGATATTGGTGCAAAATATCTTACTTAACAATCAGGTTTGTCTGAACCGACACAACGCCATTGACTCTTTTGGCAATCTCCCGTGCTTTTGTCACGCTACTGGCTGAGTTGACAAAACCGCTGAGCTGAACAACACCCTTAAAGGTCTCAACATTTATATGTAATACCTTTAGATCCGGGTCAGAAAAAATAGCGCTTTTCACTTTGGTTGTGATCACGGTGTCATCTACATACTCGCCAGTGCCTTCATGGGTTCGTGTGGATGCACATCCCAGAAATGATACTGCTACAACAAGGCATGCTAATAGTTTAATGATGTTATGTAGTTTACTCACGATAATCTCCCTTGTTATAATGCTGTTGTTTTGTCTGGTATGCAGCCAGCCGGATCTGTGTAACTTTTCTTTCAGACTCTGGCATAAAGCTACTACTCCAGAACTATTTCAAAAAGAACGCGCATATTTGACTTTGCTGCCGGTGAGTAAAGATTTTTCGGCGCTGATTCAAATGTAGCCGGATCTGACTCGCCATAACCGATTTTAGTAAGTCTTTCACGAGTTATGACACCTTCTTCTATGAGGTATTCTTTTACTGCAGTTGCCCGTCTTTCACTCAGCTTCTGGTTGTACTCTTCAGTTCCGGAGGCAGAGGTATAGCCTGCAACACGAACCTTGGCTTTCGGGTTCTCTTTCAAAAGCTGGATATTCCTTTTCAGGATTGTCTTTGCTTCCGGTTTAAGAATGGATTGACCAAAATCAAAATGAACATCCTCAAGAGCCAGGACAACGACTTTCTCGGAATGTTTCTCTGCTGCAACAACGGCTAACTTTTCTTCAGCCTGCGGCTCAGCTACAACAATAATAACCGGCACATATGGTTCTGAGGCTACTATAGGAGCTGGCGGACAAAGGGCATTTGCCTTTGCAATTGCCTGGTTGGCAAGGCCAATTCCTTCCTGGGTGTGGCATGCAGAATATACAGAATATGCTTTGTTTTTAAGGTCTTCGGCTTCTTTGAATTCGGCAGGGCATTGTCTGTCTTTACCGGCAGTACGTGCTGCATCTATAGCCAGGTCAGCGTCCACCAATTCCTTGTGAAAATACCTGTCCTGTTTGACGTTGTACTCCATGCCGGCACAACCGAAAATCATGCTTAGAGTCAGCAGGGCAGCACCGGATTTGATTATTTTAGCTAGATATTTCATCTTCATCTCTCCTTAAGGTGACTCAATGGTCATCTGGTTTTTCACGCTATTGACGCCAATCACATCGCTGGCAAGTTTTGTGGCAAGTTTGATCTCATCTGCGTTACTGGCCTTGCCACTCATGGTGACAATCCCGTTTTTAGTGGTTACGGATGTCTTAACAGCACTGGTGGAACGGTGATAAAGCAGTGCCATCTTGACCTGTGCAGTGATTGAGGCGTCGTCAATCTTTTCACCAACAGTCCTCTTCTTTAAGGGGGTTGTTATTACGGTCATTTCATTCTTAACCTGCTTGATTCCATCAACATCCATAGTATATTCAGTTGCCAGTTGTTTTTGAGCAAAGCTGTTGGCATCACCACGCAGGGTTGCTATACCGTCTCTAACATCGACTTCAATCCTTCCGCTACTGATGCTGCTATGAAACAAGAGAGTTATCTTTACTTTATCGCGGAGCCATGCATCTGAATTAGCCGAAGGCGGAGCACCCTTGATTTCCAATCTGTTGTCAACATGAGTGACTCCGGGAAGACCTACCATAGTTTCCTGGGCTAATCCCTTGTGGGATTCATCTGCTACAATGCCGGTCAGGGTAACGGCACCATCTTTTGAATGGATCTTGATATCATCATTCAGGAGATAGGTCTTGAAGACATATGTCTGCCTGGCAGATGACTCAATACGACTGTCGGTTTCTGATGCATATACTGGTATGGCGGTAGAACTAAACATTGCCACTGCTGCAACTGCAAAAAATAGTAAATGTAGTATTCTCATCGAGTATTCTCCTTGTTCTGTTTCTTACTTTCCCAGGGCTTTCCTGGCCTGTCCTGTTTTTACCTGGATTTTTCCGGCAGTTATTTCGCTCTTTCCTTCAATTTCCAACTTTGGGTTATCACTGAGCTTTCCAGCCATTTCCTTGATTTTACCCTTTACCTGATGAAACTTGCCTTCTGCCTGATCTCTTGTGCTCTTTTTCATGATAGCCTCCTGTTTGATCTGTAGATCGGGTTCTGAAACAAGATAGTTACTCTGCTGGTTTTGTTTGATTTTTTTTAGGATAACTAAATGGTATCCGTTCCAGCATATCCGTCCCACGGTAAATGTCTGCTCTTCTTGGTGCGTAGCGGAGTTGCCTCCTTCCATTATTTTCCGCAATGACAGATCATAATTCTTCTTTTCAGGCCTGAAACGGGAGGTATGCAATCTGATAATCGCATTTGTAATCAGGTCAAATTGAATGTGCCTGTGTGCCTTTCTCTGACTGTACTGTTAATAGTTGTTCCATAAAGCATGCCAAGCCGGTCTGCTTTCTTGTTAACGGCTTCGTCCTGTTGGTGATTGAATGATTGGTCTGGTGGTAAGAATTTGGAATTGCTGAGCGTAATCGGTGTCTGCTGGATAAAATGTGCCTGATAGTGAGTAGTTATAATTTTGCAGTTTTTCTGTAATGGATTCAATTTTTACTATTGAAAACTACATTTTATTTTGCAGGTAATGAAAATATGGATTTTATGTAAACTTCAGCTCAATAAATTATCGGGAAGCATCATTATTATCTGCAGTTATTGACGGTACTGTCATATATGACGGCTGAGATGATCGATAGTCGTAGAATAAAAAAGGCCGACGGTTGTCCGTCGGCCACCACATGAAGGAGGGATATACTGTGAATATACCCTGTGTTCTAGAAATAACTGCATATAGCACGCCAAAAGGCATGAATGCTTTCTGCTGATCTATATCCAGCTGGTTGAACGAGTAAAATATCTGTGAAGGGTTTCGGATTACAAAACAGTCAGCTCATTTGAAGGACTCAAAAGAGCTTGACGAAATGTCGACTGGAACAGGGCAAGATCACTCACAGAAGGTTTTTGTTGTAATTTATCTCGGGGGGCGACATCCGTGGGGTAAGAGACCCTGCAAAAGCTTGGCAGAGGCTCTTACCCTTTTTAAGATCATACTGTCTTCATTCTTCCGGCCGATTTCGTTAGTGTCCGTTAAAGAGATGGCGTTGCTTCTTGAACAGAGATAAACGAGGACACTTTTTTTGAGCGGCGTCTCATGATCCCGATGCCGGCAATGCCAGCCCCGAGAAGCAGCAAAGTGGAAGGTTCGGGAACCGGTGCGGCTGAACTGGCAAAAATAGAGTCAATACGAAGATCTTCACTTGCAAGCAGGTCAAGAAACATCCCGGCACCTTTGATCTGTGAAAAATCAACACCGATCCATTCGGTAAATGGGATCGAAAGGTTCAGTGGATAGCTGCTAGTATAATCAGGAAGGGTAAACTTATAGTCAAAATTTGTTGTACCATCGCCAAAATTCAATGTTAACTGCCCTGGTTTGTCGTTGGCTACGATTCTAATATCAATGGTATTGTTGACTCCTCCCTCGGTAAGATCCACAGGTGTCATCACATAGTCAATGCTGCCGCTACTATTACCGTCCCAAATCACCTTTGCATTGCCAACAGCTCCTGATTCAAGGCTACTGGCCATTATGCTTGGGTAAGCTGTGTTGTTAATATCTACCGCATATGAACCGCCGCTTCCTGCAGTTTTATCAATATACAGATAACGTGTTTCGCTCAGAGTTAAACTGCCAAGAGAGGAAACAAACGATGACGCTGAACCTATTCCGGTCAACGTAAGCGCCTGCCCGCCGGTCGGGGCGCTAAAATGATCGATATACACCGTGGCAAATGCGCTACACGGAACCAGTATCGACAGAAGACATGCAGCCAAAAGTTGTTTTTTCATGCTTGCTTTCATGGGTAATTACTCCTTTTTTGAAGTTCAGTTTACAATGCTCCACGAGACAATCTGTAACTTCTTCTTTCAGCTTCACACCTCCTGTTCCAGCCTCAAGTTTCCACTGGAAGCGATTCTTTGGGCAACCAGTTTGATTTGGCAGTATCGCTTGTCAGTCTAAAATATGCACTCCCCTTGCCTTTACGAGTGGTCTTTTTTCACGGCTGTGGTTACTACCTATCAATAAGCGTACCAAAGTTGCATACTAATTCTTTGGAACGTAACCTGCCGATTATACTGAGATAAAATATAACAAAAATTAGGGATTAAGCGGAAAACAGTGGTTTAGGCCGTCATTTCTAACATATCTGTTATATCTGGCCGGGATTGTGTTTTGGGGGTGTAAAGTTTAATACTCAGAAACCAGGATAAAACGTTGCCCTGACAAACTCCTCATCAGTATGCTTTCTGTTGTTTACCATCCCTTGACAAAACTTATTATGGATTTCACCAGTTTTCGGATTGCTCCTTACTGTGTCTGGAGTTAAAAGTGGCATCCATCTGGTATGTGGCAGTTTAATCTGAATATCTATGTTGTTTTTTAGCTACGAAAATATCGATTGCCTCACGCATAATATTTGAAATACTCATATGGGTTTGCTTCATCAGCTTTTCAAGCTGATTACGTTCTTCTTTATTGATTCTCATGGAAATTACATTGTAGCGGGGATTCTCTTTCATTCTGGCCATTGTCTGTTTCTCCTTGTCGAATGGTTTTGAACCAATCTTTAATCTTCTGCATCGACGCCGATAACTATCAGTCGCGATCTGCTCAAAGGTAAAATAAAAAAATGTTGCCAATCATCTACCGGGTGGTGGCATGCCTGGTGGGGCAGGTCGTGCATCCGGTGGTGGAGCATAATTGTATAGTTGGTACTGTTGCGGTGCGACAGTGCCAGGTACCTGATTGCCCTTTGCGTACATGCATTGGAGGTAATATGAGTCATAGCGGCGCTGCGCCTCATAGCCATAGATGCGTCCACTATCTGCACCTGCTGCTGAACCGATCAGCAGACCACCTCCTGCACCAATTGCAGCACCAATACCTGCATTACCCGATGCTGAACCGATCAATGCCCCTAGTCCGGCTCCAAGAATGACCCCGACTCCTGCCCCGGATAGAGTGGATTGATTACGTATTTCATCAGGTGTAAGACCGATGCCATGGCCAGCCCATGCCCTGCAGGCAGCATCATCAATCTGAAACTCTTCAAAGGTTTTGTCTGAGCCAGGAAATACTTGTGCAGTTGGGCCTGTTGGTAAGGTTGCACATCCGCTCATTGCGGCGATGCAGAATAAAGCTGTGATGAATAAGAGCTTTTTCATGCTTTTTCTCCTATCGCTTTGGCTGTATGGCAGGTTGTTGTGGCTGATTTTCAGCGTCAGCCGGTTCTGTTGGCACCACTCGTATCCAGCCTTTGGGACATTCTTTTATAGCGGGGTAGTATCCCTGTAGAGATGGACAATAATACCAGTAGGTCTGTTCCGGCGCTGCGGAAGGTACTTTCTGGATATAGGTTTCAGGTTGTTTCTGGATAACCACTACTGGCGAATTGTTATAGTAGTAAGGGGGTGGATACCCATATGGATAACCATATGGGTAGGGATAAGGTGCTCCCCAGATCGGCGCGCCGATCCATATACCACCTCCATGCCGGTACCGCGCATCAGCAGACAGGCTGGTGACTGCAAGCATCGCCACAATCAACAAAACAATCTGTACAGGACGTGAATTCATGTTGGTTCCCTTCTTCTGGCGAGGTCATCTGAAGAGCGCTGTTTTGTATCCTATGACAGTGCTGCTATTACAAAAGTCAGCAGCAGCATAAGAGCATACCTTGACCACAGGTTGCTGGTATTACTTCCCCATAAGTTTTAAGGCGATGCGTGCCAGATGACTCCCCTGGTAACGGGCGCCTGCCAGTTCGTTACTGCTTGGCATCCGTTCCCCTTTGCTGCCAACGATGGTGGAGGCGCCATATGGAGAACAGCCGGTTATTTCAGTGATACCCATTTGAGCTGCAAAGGTATAGGGTAGTCCGACTACCACCATCCCCTGATGCAATAAGGTTGTGTGAAAAGTGAGAATAGTTGATTCCTGACCACCGTGCTGGGTAGCTGAACTGACAAAAACAGTACCAGCCTTGCCAACCAGTTTTCCTTTTGACCAGAGCCCACCAGTGGCATCCAGAAACTGACGCATCTGACCGCACATGTTGCCGAAACGGGTTGGCGTACCGAAGATTATGGCATCGGCATCAGCCAGGTCATCCACCGTAGCGAGTGGGATATGAGCCATCCGTTCACGGGCTTCCAAAGCGCCCATTGTATCCAAAACTTCGTTGCCCAGTGTTTCCGGCACACGCTTGATAATCGGCTCGCATCCGGCCACCTCACGCACCCCTTCAGCAACCGCCTCAGCCATTGTATAAATGTGTCCGTACATACTGTAAAAAACGATCAATACCTTGCACATGGTGGGTCATTCCTTTTTGTGGACTGTCTGTTCAAATCTGTCAGAGCTGTTTAAGGTTACTGAATTCAGCTGATGCAAGAAAGGTTTTAGGAGATTCAACAAAGTAATAGATGGCTTCAACGATGCTCAGATGTTTTTGTTCTTCTTTGAGCAGGCGTTTAAAAATATTCAGTGTCTGTTTGTCATCGGTCTTATCCAGCATATCTTCATAGAAACGGACACTTTCTTTCTCTTCATTGATGATATGCCGGTAGGCATCCTGATTATCTGCCAGTTCAGCCGATAGATTTTTCATGTCCAACAACGGTTTGAAGATGCATGAGGTGTCTCCCAGAGCATGAAAATCAACCGTAGCGGTATCAAGGCTGCTGGTGATTTTGAGGATGGCATCGCCATGTTCTTCCTCTGCAGCGGCAAGCAGTGCAAATAACTGTTTCAATTCAGGTTGAGATACTTTTTGCTCCAGTTTGCGGTAGTGATCCCGAGCTTCATGCTCCATCTTGATTGCGCATTCCAATATGTTCATCGTGTTTTCCTTCCAGGTACACTCTTTCAGTGAAAAGGCAGATCATCTCTTTTTCTACTCATGGTTGCCATCTGATACAGGACACAGGGCAAGCATCTACTTGTAGGTGTTGAATATCTATTCTGTGATTTTTTCAGTATCAGTTCCTGACAGGCTCTTTTCATAAAATGCAGCCAAAGAAAGAGACAGATAAACACCTATCAACAAACGTACCAGTGGTGTAAAGAATCGGTATATGATGTAACTATCTGTATTTTAATATGATTTTATGTTAATGGGTGACAGAACGAATAGTGATTTACTGTGTAATCTGTCATTTTTGACGCATCTGTTATATATGGCTGGTTTTCAATGAAGATCGTGGTCGCTTGAAATGGAACTGCCAGATATTGTTTGTACCGCTGTCCAGCTGAATAGCCTTGAACATTGCAGCGTAGGTGGCTGAACCATCGGCAAGTAACGTGACTTTGTTCCCGTTTGTAAGCGGGGTGTCAGTGATGCTTTCCATGACGACCGTGTGGCGTTCCAGGATATCTGCCGGGTTGCCTGAACGCTTCAGCCTATCCATAACCGCCTTGCTTTTGGCAGGCGATAAGAGCCCTTTTGATGAACTGATCTGCCGAGAGGCAATAGTCGGCGCGTCTTCAATCACTTCAGTTACGTTTGGCAGGGGGGTAGCACAGCCATTGGAAATGAGTGGAATGAGCAGAAAAACAATACACAAGAGGAAAGGTTTGATCTGTTTCATCGGCATAGTACCGGCAATTATCTCCTGGTGCGCCCCACTGCAAACGGGACGCACCAAGGTTGTCTGAAGGCTACGCGAGTTGTTCATCATGTTACAAGAGTTACGGTTGATTGGTGCCTCAAATTAGTCCGATGTAGCTTTGCCGGTACCACCACCGGGGCGACCGCCACCACAGCTACCACGTCCGCCACGCCCGCTACGTACACCACGCCCGGTATGTACACCGCAACCAGTTTCGTGATGTCCGCTTTTTTCCTGAATCTGACCGGCTATCTTTTCATCAATGCCGTCAGCTTCAAGATTTGGATCATCAACCAGCTTTCCCGCAACTTCCTTGATTTTGCCCTTAACTTCATGAAATGTTCCTTCTACCTTGTTACTAATGTTCGATTGCATGGTGTTTATCCTTTTTTAAAAAATTAGAGATGAATAAAGAAAGGTGGGAGAAAAACACTGACGCCAGGTGGCGGCGGCGGTGCATAGTAAACCGGCGGTGGAACATAGATCCGTTCCCTGTAGACCTCTGTCCGATACACGCGCCTGCCATTAACATAATAGTGGTCTCGGTCGTACCTTTTTACCTTGTGATTGTCACGGCGGTAGTCATGCCGTTCTATACGTTTATGCTCATCCCTGGCGCTGGCTGGTGCTACGCAGACAGCGCCGAGCAGTGCTGCCAAAGCAAGTCCGATTATACTTTTGCCTGTTATCGATCTTAAGTTCCATCTGTCTGCTGTTTTCATAACATCACTCCGTTTCTGGAACATATTCAATCACCTTTAGTAAATCTGGCGATGTAACCAATAAATTAAATCAGTTATCTTGTTTTGTTACGGCCAAATTTGCCTGTTCTGAAAACAAGATCGGCGCTCTTTTTTTGCTGATCCGACATGCTGGTATAGAGTGCTTCAAAAGGAGGTATAAACTTTGCCTGCTGTTCCAGATGGGTTTTGGAAATATCATAGTAGAATTTCATATTCTCGACAGCATTTACAATCTGTGTACTTTCTGTTCTTACCTTCGCAAGTTCCTCCATCTCTTTAGCGTTTTCCCGCATCACCTTGGTTAGCTCATTCCATGTTTCTTGCTGAGCCTCGGTGATCTTGAGAACATCCTTTAACTGCTTGATACGAGTCTCTGTGCGCTCGACGAAAGTGGTTCTTGCCACTTCCGACGTTTTCTTTTTAACCGGAGCCGCACACGATTGATTAACACCGGCAAAAAATATTGTGGAAAAAAATACGAACAACATAACAACGAAAGTAACTGGAAAAACAATCCTGCTTTTTTTCTGTTCCATGATCTGTCTCCTTCTTTCTGTTCTGGATCTAAAAATATAACTGCCAAGGTCTTTGAGATTAGCAACTATCGCTCCAAAGCCCGGTTGAATTCAATCGCATGCACAACACTCTGTTTATACAAGATAAAATTTTGCAGGTGCAGTAGGGGTGGCATGGAGTGGCAGAGAAAAACCCGTCAATATTGACGATGCTTTCATATATGGCGGGAAAGCGCTGTTACTGGATACCTACATCCATCTGCCAAATATGGCGGTAACGTTAAACCTGATAGTTAGCAATGATGGTTTTTCAGAATCCTGAGATGCTCAATTAAAATAAAGAGCACTTATATTAGTATGTTAAGCATATCTGTTTTGCAGCAACCTGCTGGCATGCTAGTTGCGAACCCTTGCTTGGCATGAGATGAACACTGAGATCTTTTCTGCTAAATCAAGGATAAAAAAATATGAAAGTAGATTGAAATAATTAAGTAAACGGCTAAGTAGATTTATCCTAAGTTCGACAGGCGCCAGGCTGGAATCGAGTAATCAAATGCTACGTACTTCTTTTGTTATCACAATAATATCCCTGCTACTGTATCCATTATCAGTGGGAGCCGGAGATTTTTCAATATACACAAAGCTTGGCTTTCTCGACCTTAAGGAAACAATAAATGGTGATACATTCGTACGTGAACAAGGGGCAACTAACGAGATCGGAGTTATATATAGGGACAAAATATTTGGTTTTGAGCTGATGCCATCTATCGGTTTTTGGGGTGCGGTGTTGAATTACGAAGGAGCTGACCTGGATTCAGAGCATCAGTCTTTACTACAGACAACCTCAGCATATTATGGTTTAAAGGCAGAATTTGCGGTCTCAAGGTTATTTAATGTTACACAAGATATTTCCATCGGCCCACTGGTGGGGGCTGATATCAACTACTTTGTAAGAAGCATCGGAGAACGATGGCTTATCCTGTCTGCAAAAGGTGCAATCAGAGCAGAAATTGGGGATTTTGAGCTGACTGCAGGGATACGGTATCCGTATTACACTGCTGATACAAATTATGGATGGCCAACCAGTGATTTCACAGTCTACCCTAAAGGTAGGCTTACCACTTTTGCAGACTTGAAATATAAAATTAATAACAGATGGGATGCCGGAGTTTATTACGAGATATTAAAGTGGTCTGAATCTGATAAGGTTAAGTACAAATATAATGGAACCAGTATTAATTCAGCAATTGCAAATGGAGATTTTGCATATCAACCTGATACAAGGATCTTGAATATCGGAATCTCCATTGTGTATCACTTTTGATGCTGATTTACAGATCTGCAATGAACCGATCCAGATGCTAACCGATTGAACATCTTCTTGTTGATATTTCAGAGAGTATATCTTTTGATGAACAGTCGCTCAAATTTACGCATCTTGAGTGCGTGAGGTTAAGTCCCAGCCGTGACCTTAATAGATGCCGGGTCTTGTTCCCCCCTTTCATGGTTAAAATGATTTGCTCCAGGTCAGTATCAGACCACTTCCTGGCTTGCCGTTACGAACGAAACCGGTATCCCACGAATAGCCAAGATACAGGGCAGAGTTCCAAAAGAAGCCGGTATCCAGGCCAATGGTTGTTGAAGCGCCGGTTGAACTTTTAAACAAAAACTGATTGTTATCGGTAACCGCAGCGCGGTCTGCCCAGATGAAGGTTTCCCGCAAGTGGAGATAGATGAAGGGAGCCAGTTCGCGCCGGTATCCAACTGCCAGCAGAGCATAATTGGAGACTAGCACCTGGTTGAACATGGTGCCGGGATACCCTGGACGGCTTAAGTCACCGGTTTCACCAGGAAGAGGCCCACCACCAATGTTAATGGCATTGTAACGGTCTGCGCTTCCCTGGCGGGTAACGCCGCCATGCAGGCTGAAGAGTACCCGGTTTTTTTCAGACAGGCCTGGAATCCCTCCAACCCCCATCAGGTAACCGTTAAACTGGAGATAGTCACGGGTATCATTCTTGGAGAAAACCGCATCGGGAATTGTGCCAAAATCTGCCCACTTGTCCCGGTACATATAATCCAGGTCAAATCCGGCTGCCATGCCTGTATGGGGCAGTTCCAAGAGATTCCGGCGCATCCCGTCATAACGACCCCGCAGTTTAGCGCCGTACAGCAAGGTGTCCGGCGGCAAAACCAGGTTTGAACCTGTATCGTCGGTTCGCATGGCGTAGAAATAGCCGACCTTGCCCAACAGCTGGAGCCTCAAATCATTATCAAACTGGAAAGGAGCTACCTTATAGCGCAATCCCGGACCAATGGAGCCTAGTACAGTTCCCCAGATTGTATCGGACGACTTGATCTCTTTATTGTTGACCACTTCCCGTTGACCAAAAGGAATCGTGTTGTTTTCAAGTCGGGTAACCAGTTCAAGATTTCCGAAGCTGTGGTCATACTCCAGATCATTTACAAAGATACTGATCACGTTCCTTGTTCTGGAGTTTTTCCAGGTTCGATTGACAAAGAGGGCACCCATCGGGGTCATGGAAGTATCTCCCTGTTTGGGGGTGTAGAATACGCCGCCCAACGTGAGTGCAGTTACGTTACTGCGATCTATGGCCGGGATATCGATTGTTTTGCCCATAAAGACCATATGTAAGGCTTCTCCGGCCAAAGGTGTATGATAGTCTTCAGCTATGCCAATACTCGCGCAAGTGGTGATAAAAACCAGGGAGAAGAGAGGTGTAATCATGCATCTGTTCATGTTTAATTCCTCCTAAAAAGCTTATGGCCAATTCCTTTTATTGCTCTTTAGAATGCTGCCGGTCAGCATCACTCTCTTCCCGAACTGAATTAAATAGCACTGGATACCATCATGCTTGGCGCAGCCTTTTATCCAAAAAAATTTAAAGCAGCCTATGCTAAGGCGCCCCTTTCAGGATGATTGAAAGGGCGCCCTAATGATGTTTAAAACCTGAAACCAATATTTGCGGTCGTAACAAATCCGTCCAGCTTGATATGCTGGCCACCAAACGAAGGCTCAGCCCAAAGGTATTTTCCCTCAAGACCTGCAAACATATTTTTTGCAAAATTAATGTTGAAACCGGCACCAGCATGAAATCCATATGTAATCTCCGTAGAGCCATGGAAATTACTGTTGTTTCCATCTAATTCCAGATCTGAAATATAGGCGCCGATTCCGGCTAAGCCAAATGGTTCAAATATTCCAATCGGAAAAAACACCTTAGCAGTGGCAATCAACGGAATGACGTTCAGTTTAGATTCCCCTGACTGAGCTACCGGTGAACCATCACTCTCAAAGTAGCCTGCTCCTAATTCCAGAGCAACCATCGGGCTGAAATAATGACCGATTGCCACTTCGCCGGCAAAACCGGTTTTGCTATCCAGATGAGTAGTTGTGCCCCCATTGAAGTTATTCAGATCAAACGACATGCTTGGCGAATATATACCGCCTTTGAGCATTACATAGTTTGCCGGTTTGTCCTGAACAGATTTTTCCTCAGCAGATGCCAGGGAAGTTGTGCCGATTGATGCGACTGCAAGAATCATAAACAGAATGTTATTGCTTTTCATATCTTCTCCTTACTGTTGTTTTTTCCATTTTATACTGGACATTTTTTTGATCTTTAGTTCAGCGCCAACCTCCTTTGATAAGCAGTAGCGCAAATTTGTTCTGTTTTGCCTGTTGTCAATCTGCCGATAGATCTACTAACGATGATCTCCTTGATCGTCATGTCGATCTCCGTGGCTATTGTGACGATTTTCGTGATGCCCGTTGCGGGAGTGACCGTCATCTACCGGCACCAGGATGCAGCCTGATAGCATCACCATTGCAAGCAGGAGTGATAACTCGGCTAACAGCCTGTTCTTCATCGTTTTTCTCCTATTCTTTCTGCAGTTTTCCTGAAGTGAAATCCGTATACAGCATAAGTAATAGCCAGAGGAAAGAGCCTTGGCCGCTTTACCAGAGACCAGAAGAAGAGCTTCCAGAAATGGAACCGTTCTCTGCCGATAACTCCCAGAAACAGGATTGATTTCAATAAAGCCCCTATGTACCCCGGTTGGAGGTGAAATTTACCCAGGTGAAGTGGCCGGTACTCTGTAAGGAGTCTGATGACACGTTGATAATAGTTTTTAGGCAGGTAGATGGTGTCAAGAATGCTACGATAACCGCCAATCAGCATCTCTGGTTCCATCAGTGGCACAAAGTTGAGATCAACGCATGTATTGCTGCCGGAGCTTTCTTTGATGAGTCGCCCTTCCTGTTCCATACGTTTATAAAGACGGGTGCCGCGCATGGCAGTGAGCAGGCCGACCATTGCGGTAACAATGCCGCTTTCCTGAATGAAACTGATCTGCATGTCGAAAATTGCAGGCGGGTCGCTGTCAAAACCGACGATGAAGCCGCCATGTACCTGTAGTCCGGCTCGTTGAATACGTTGCACCGAGGCCAACAGATCACGATTCTTGTTTTGTACCTTGCCGCTTTCGGTATGACTTTCCTCATTTGGTGTCTCAATGCCGATAAACACCTCTTCAAATCCGGCTCTGACCATCTGTTCCATCAGTTCTGGTTCGTCTGACAGATCAATGGATGCCTCGGTATAAAAATAGAACGGGTATCGTTTTACTGACATCCAGTTGAGCAGAGCAGGCAGCAGCTCCCTTTTCAGCTTGCCCCTGTCGCCAATGAAGTTGTCATCCACAATAAATACCGCCCCGCGCCATCCGTTGATATAGAGGCTCTCCAGTTCGGCAATCAGCTGCATAACCCCCTTGGTTCTGGGCTTGCGTCCGAAAAGTACCGTAATGTCGCAAAACTCGCAGTCAAAAGGGCAGCCACGGGAATACTGGATATTCATGGCAGCATAGTCACGTACATTGATTAATTCCCATAGAGGAACAGGGCTATCCTTCAGATCAGCATGCTGTTCACCAGTGTAGATATGTCTAGCTTTGTTCTGTTCCAGGTCTGCCAGAAAACATGGGAGTGTCAGTTCTCCTTCGTCAAGCACCAGGTGGTCAACTACTTCATAATCTTGATAATAGGTGCTAAACAGGGGGCCACCGGCTACGATCTTTATTCCCAACCGCTGACAGCGAAGAATCACCTCGTCTGCTGACTCACGCTGGATGGTCATGGCACTGATGAATACATAGTCTGCCCAAAGCAGATCTGTGTCAGCAAGTGGTAGCACATTCATATCCACAAGTTTCTTTTCCCATACTGCCGGAAGCATGGCGGCCACGGTTAAAAGCCCCAAAGGCGGAAAGCTTGCCTTCCGGTCAATGAACTTCATGGCGTACCTAAAGCTCCAGAAGGTATCTGGATTACATGGATAAACAAGGAGGATCTTCATCTCTGGTGCCTTCATTTTTTGCGTGCTGTTTTTTTAAAAACCTTTTTTTGTCAATTTCAGTAAGCAACAGAGCAACTACTGCGCCAGAAGAGGTCTACAGGTTCGATGAACTATAGAGGATTGATTGTACTGAGAAAAATTGGATGGAAGAAATAGAGGGTAAACGGGAATAACTGGTATTACCCGTCATATTTGACATAAATGCTAAATCTGGCAGATGGCTGTGGTTGATAAATTCTGTGCCGGATCTGATTTTCCTGTGCTGGAGGCGGAGCCTGTTGCTTATCAGGGTGGATAAGAGCACTTGGCGCGATAGTTGAAACGGTTATGGCTGGTGATGTCTGTGCTACATGTCCAAATGTGGAGTACAATAATAATGTCTCAGACAGGAGGTTGTGATGAGGAAGCTACGCTATTCGTTAATTATGCTATTATGGGTGTTACTCTTTTCAGTGACCTATGCCAAAGCCCAGGTAAGCATCGGGATCGGGTTACCCAACGTGAGCATTGGGATTAACTTGCCGGTCTACCCTGAACTTGTCCGGGTGCCAAATTATCCTGTTTATTATGCTCCACGGATGGACGCCAACTATTTCTTTTATGATGGGATGTATTGGGTCTACCAAAATGATACCTGGTATGCCAGTTCCTGGTACAACGGTCCCTGGGGGGCTGTAGATCCCTATTACGTGCCACTGTACATCCTGCGTATTCCTGTGCGGTACTATCGCCAGCCTCCGGTGTACTTTCGTGGTTGGGTCTCTTCCAGACCACCCCGTTGGGGACAACACTGGGGACATGGCTGGGAACAGCGTAGAAGCGGCTGGAACCACTGGAATCGTAACGCTGCTCCGGCACCGGCACCGTTGCCTGTGTATCAGCGCCAGTATGCAGGTGATCGCTACCCACGGGCAGAACAGCAGCATACGTTGCGTAATCAGAACTACAAGTATCAGCCGAAAGACAAAGTAGTCCGCCAGCATCTGCAACATCCTGCACCGCATGTTGCGCCACCGCCCCAGGCACGACCTGTTGCTAAACCCCATCAGCAGCAGCAACCGCCAGCTCGCGTAACACCGCCTCCACAGGTGCGTACTGTTATCCCGCAGCATCAGCAGCCACAGCGAATTATCGAACAACCTAAAAAGCTGACTCCGGTACATGCTCCTCCTCAAACTGCAGTGCATCAGCAGAACCAGCAACCGGCACCTGCACAGCATCAACAGCAGAGACAAAAGCCGCAGGACAGAGGGCAGTCTCATCAATCCGAGGGACAGCGGCATGTACAGGATAGCAACGAAGAGCGGGGCGGTAGAGGTCACAAATAGCCTGTTTATCATTCTCAAGGAGTAGCTGTGCAGACATTGATCGATCTTTTTGCGACATTTGAAAC
>CAZZMP010000007.1:48076-149667 GCA_964655435.1 uncultured Geobacter sp. | reverse complement strand
AATAATACCAAATTTAAACGATTTTGACTACTTGTTTTTCAAAGGACTGTTAAAGATGCCTACAGAATTTCAGACCTTCTTGCTGAAAGAATAGCTTCAGAGCAAAGAAACAGAACTTACGCAGCAGAACAACTGCTTTTTACCCTTGCCCAGATACCGGGAGTAAGAGAAAAGAAAAAAGAGCGCCTGGTACCACTTCTCAAGAAAATTCAAAGTTCAAATCCGGAGTATGCAAATATTATTGCCGCCGATCTTGATGGAAAGGTATGGGCATCCGTTTTTGAATTGCCCCAGCCTGCAACGATTAATGACCGTCGTTACTTCAAAAATGCCTTATCTTCAGGAAAACTCTCAGCAGGCGAATATGTGCAAAGCAAGAGTCTTAACAAACCTGTATTTCACTTTGCATATCCGTATCTTGATATATCTGAAAAGACCGGCGGAGTCATCTCTGTTGCCTTCTATTTTACACTGTTTGAGGATATCCTGAAAAACAGAAAACTGCCTGATGGAACAAGTTTTCTCCTTATTGACCACAATGGTATCATAATGTTTCATCCTCTCTCACCTGAGAGTGTCGGTAGGCATTATCCAGTTGAAGCGTTTAAAAGGATGTATGACGGTCCGGATGAATACTCTTACAGAGGTAAGGGAAATAGCGGAAAAGAATTATTTATCACATATAAAAAGATTCGCCTTGAGACCGAAACAACGCCTTATATGTATATTCGAGTCGGGGTTCCTGTTTCTTCAGTGCTTGCTACGACTAATCGAACATTAATACGAAACATCTCAATTCTTTCATTTTTCCTTACAGGTTCTTTTCTGCTGGCCTATCTTATCGGTAAACGCTCTATAGCGGATCGTATCAAACTGCTGCAAAATGCAGCCCATAAACTTGCAGATGGCGAACAGCAGGTTCTTGTATCTAGTTCTGTATCAGGCGGTGAACTTGGGAGCCTTGCAGAGAGTTTTGACAAAATGGCTCTTAATCTTGCCGAACGTGAGCAGATAATCAAGGAAAGCGAAACCCGTCTGCGCAGTATCACCGATTCAGCGCTCGACGGCATACTGATGATTGATAAAAATGAAATAATATCCTTCTGGAACCCTGCAGCCGAAAAAATACTGGGATACAGCATTGAGGAAGCGATTGGGAAGACCCTGCATGAACTACTGGCGCCTAAATCTGAAGACGATCAGAATCAGGCATACTTTCCTGTTTTCTGCGATGCTGGCAAACTGCATTTGTCAGATAAGATGCTGGAGCTGGATACTATGCGTAAAGATGGGCAGGAAATAACAATTTCAATCCTGTTTTCATCGGTATTTTTATATGGTGGATATTATGCAGTTGGAATACTTAGAGATATAACGGACTGGAAACGATACCAGGATGAATTGATAAAGGCTCGACATTCTGCTGAAGCAGCCAACCGTGCAAAGAGTGAATTTCTTGCAAATATGAGCCATGAGATAAGAACTCCGATGAACGGTGTACTTGGAATGACTCAACTGCTCAGACTTACTGAAACTTCTGCAGAGCAGAAAGAATATCTGGATAGCCTTGAGCAATCCTGTAAAAACCTTCTTGAGCTTATAAATGACATACTGGATCTCTCAAAGATTGAAGCAGGAAAGCTTGAACTTGAGGAAACAGACTTCTCGCCAATCAGAACGGTTCGAGAAGTAATAGACAACCAATCCCCGAGAATAAAACTTAAGGGTCTTAAGCTTACCACAAATTTTCAGGAGCCGATGCCCAAGCTTGTGCGAGGAGACAGTCTTAGATTCAAGCAGATCCTGCTCAATATTCTGGGCAATGCCATAAAGTTTACCGAGAAGGGAACAATTAATATATCCTTTTGCGTATCTAATTTGCAGCAGAGCCATTGTACCTTGAAGGTAACGATCAGTGATACCGGAATAGGAATAGCTCCGGAAACACTGGAGAAGATATTCAACCCTTTTGAACAGGCTGATAATTCAACAACAAGAATCTATGGAGGAAGCGGACTGGGACTTACCATCTGCCGTCGTCTGGTGACTCAAATGAATGGAAAGATATGGGCTGATTCAAAATTGGGAGAAGGTTCAACATTTGTCGTTGAAATACCGTTTGCCGTTAGGATAAAAGAATTGAAGTCAGCTTATGAACCTGTTGATAACACTGATATAAAAGTTATGGATCGTGAATTGAAGCTTCTTTTAGCTGAGGACAGCAGACTTAATGCCAAGACTATCAAGGCTATGCTTCAACATATTGGTCATCAGACTGATATAGCTGTAAACGGTCAGCAGGCTCTTGATATGTTACACAAAAAAAATTATGACTGCATACTGATGGATATATCCATGCCTGTTATGGATGGTTCTCTGGCAACAGAGACAATCCGTAAGCAGGAGGCAGCTACAGGAGGTCATATTCCGATAATTGCCTTGACTGCAAATTCGCTGGTTGGTGACAGGGAAAGATTTCTTGCGCAAGGCTTCGATGGATACATTAGCAAACCTGTTGATATCAAACAGTTATCATATGAAATTATCCGGGTGCTGTCAGAAAGCAATAATTAGTTCTGCAAAGATGCCAAACCAGTAAATAATAGAACAACAGCAATCATGCAAATATCAGTATACCCTGTCCTAATATGTTGACATCCTCTTGTTTTCAGCTATAGAAAAACTATGCCAAAATTATATGACATAGCCGCAACATGGAATCCGCAGTTTGTTAACAACATTATACAGGTGCTTGTTGATGCGTTGGAAGCAAATGAGACCTTCATCCAGGGACATAACCGTCGTGTTGCGGAGATATGTCTTGCAATAGGCTCTAAAATGGGTATGTCACAGATTGAATTGAGGGATCTTTACACAGGCGCCATGTTGCATGATATAGGAAAGGCTCTTGGCATCACGGAAGAAACCCTTAACAAGCCTTATCCCCTTGACCATAACGAAGAGATAATAATGAGGGAGCATACCTTTAAAGCCGGACTTCTGGTCGTCAGGCTTGAAAATCTCTCTCATATACTACCCACTGTCATGTACCATCACGAGCGCTGGGATGGCAACGGTTATCCTGCCAGATTGCGCGACGAATCAATTCCTCTGCATGCCAGAATAGTCTGCGTTGCAGATTCATTTGACGCTATGATTTCTCCACGATCTTACCGCCCTGCCATGAGCCGCGAAGAGGCAATAAACGAATTAATATCAGAAAAAGAGAAACATTTTGATCCTGATATTGTAGATATAATGCTCGAATGCCTCAACGATAATCCAAATGGTTTCAACGATTTCAGCTATTATTTTTAATCTGCTGCTTTAATCATTAAAAATTCCTGTCACTTTAGTACAAACCATGTAATGCACCACCAACTCTGGCCATTTCATCAACTCTTCTGCAAGCCTCGGGATCCTCTTCCAAAAGCGGCGCATGAAACGGTTTTCTGCGGGCGTCAATCAGTAACGGCCCCTTGCATCCCCAGTGTCTCTGCCTTGAATCAGCTCCAACACCATATATATCCGTTGCAGGATTTGAACGTGTAAAGGTTACCCACAAAAAGTTATCAAGAGATCGTGCACAAAATTCAGTATCATCAACAATCACGACAAGAGCTATCCCTTCAGAGAGAGACGCCTCCTCCCAAAAATTGCATAGAGCCAGAATATCCTGATCCGGTTCACCGTTTATTGGAACAGAGGATTTACCCTGAATAAGAAGCACGCCTGGCATAGCAAGAGCAGGCTCTGTCCATCCGTCAGGCAGAGGGATCATCCCTGGCAATTCCGTTGTCAGTTTGCGCGAAACAGGGCCAACAGCCGCCATTACAACCTTTGAACCGCTATTAAAGGCACCTCCTGAATAATCCAGAGTATCAATAGTTGTTGATGTCTGAAAATGGAGATCCCTCTTCCAGTCAATCCTCTCAAGCAGATGTAAAAACAACGCCTTTATATCGTGGATATCCAGATTGGGATTATCCTGTTCAGCCACAATAAGAAGATATTTGGCAAGAGAAAGCTGTCCCTGCCCCAAAATGGCGTTGGCCTGGGTCAGAAGTTCCAGAGGACGATTCAATTCATTGTACGGTGTGTATCTCTCTGAGCCTATTGCAAGAAGCAGAGGATGGACTCCGGCAGCATCCACGGCATGAACCGCCTTGATTCCCGGTAGTACCGTTGGGATAAGTTCTCCTGTCAGCTCATGTATAAATGTGCCAAATGAGGTATCCTCCTGCGGAGGACGCCCCACGCTTGTAAATGGCCAGATTGCATCAGGTCGGTGATAAACCGCCTCAACATCAATGAACGGAAAAGGATGAGTAAGGCTGTAATAGCCAAGATGATCTCCAAACGGCCCCTCTGGCAGCGTGGCGTGAGGATCTATGGAACCAACGATACAGAAGTCAGCTTCCGCAGGAACAGGAAGATGCCCCGGAATTTGAGCCATTGCAATCCTGTGTCCCCCTAAAAGCCCTGCAAAGGAGAGTTCCGGCATACCCTCAGGCAGAGGCATTACAGCAGCCACAGACATTGCAGGGGCTCCGCCTACAAATACGTTAACCTTAAGTCTCTCACCACGGGCTATCGCCTCCTTGTGATGCACACCTATACCACGATGTATCTGATAATGAAGACCGGCCTGACTATCAGGTTTATACTGATTACCGGAGATCTGAACACGATACATCCCCAGATTGGATTTTCCAAAACCGGGCTTTGCCGGACTCTCGGTGTAAACTAGCGGAAGCGTTATGAAGGCGCCACCATCCCTTGGCCAGGAAACCAGTTGAGGCAGTTTTGACAATACTGTTTTACAGGCAAGAGATTGAGCAACCCCTGACGAGACAGTTCTGGGCAGGAGATGCATTGCCCCAAGAGGCGCGCCCAAAATACGCCCGGGCTCCTTAATAGCCTGAACAGGATTAACCTTCAGCTTGACCAGGGTTTCAATCGTACGGAGTGTGTCCCGAAAGATGAAACGTGTCCGTTCGAGAGTTCCAAAAAGATTGCCAAGCATTGGAAAATCAGAACCGGTGACATTGGTAAACAGCAAAGCAGGTCCACCTGCCTGATAAACCCTCCTCTGTATCATTCCGGCCTCAAGGTAAGGATTGACAGGGATATCAATTCTGCGGAGCATGCCGTGATGTTCGAGATCCTGTATGGTTTCCTGAAGATTTCTGTATCCCATTTATGACTCATTTCCTGATAGCATTTGTTTACAGATCAAGTATCATAGAAGCAGATACTAATAGGGGCAAGGGGCATGGGGCAAGGAAAAACCTCCAAAACTTTACTCTACTCCCTCTTGCAACGGTTATATATGATAAGACCTACCATCTTCAAAAAATTTCTTATCGCAACATTGCTTATCACGCTGCTGCCTCTTCTGGCAGCAGCTATATTCCTGTTTTCCGGACTTGAGCAGGTACGTGATCGCCTGGCTCTGGAGATAGGAAGCAACGCGGAGAAACAGGCTACTGAAGGGCTTCAGATGCGTGCCCGTCAAGTAGCCGACACAATTACTGAATACCTCTATCGACGTGAAGATGATCTTAGATTCTTAAGCCGATTTACCGATAACCGGCAAATGCTTTTTTCTTTCTGGCAACAGCAGCGTGGCGAGGTATGGGAAAGAAGAGCTGTATCCAAAGATAAGTTTGAAGAACTGCGTGAAATGGTTCCGATATACAGCTCGTTTGCTCTTATAGATGCTAAAGGCAACGAAAAAATGGTGCTGAAAAACGGTAATTTTCTACCAGAATCCAGACTAAGAAATCTGTCTGACCCGAAAAAAACTGAATACAAAAGCGAGACATATTTTAACGATATAAAGAAACTTAAACAGGGAGAGATACATGTCACACACCTTACCGGGTTTCATGTAAACAAAAAACAGCAGCTTGCAGGGGCAACAGAGCCTGAAAACGCGCTCGGCACCAGTTATGAGGGAGTTATAAGGTTTGGCACTCCCCTTTTTGACAATAAAGGAAAGTTTAAAGGCGCCTTTGTCATCTCGCTTAATCATCGGCACCTGATGGAATTTACTCAACATATTGATCCAAGCCCCCGTTTTTCTACAATAATCAAATCCAACCGCCGTATCTCCCTGCAGCGCCAGTTTACTGCTGCGCTCGTATCGCCTGCTCCGTCATCCACCCGCGACTATGCTATTGCTGCTCCCCTCACCCCTGCTGTTGATCAGCACTGTTTTCCCTCCCACGGACGTGCTCCACCTGCCTGACCGGTTCTGATACCCCACACCACGTTTTGACGTTTTTCGTATCTTCGTCTCACGGCCCTGCGCCAGAGAGGGGGGAGGTATGTTTGAAGCACTGCGTCAATGGCTGTATAAGCATGATCATCCTGAAAAACCACAACGAACCGGCTGTGCCTGTTGCGGTAAATGCTGTCTGTATTTTGGCGGGCATCTTCACGCATCTGATCGCGATATTGCACGCTGGCAGCAGGAGGGACGGGATGACCTGCTAAGTCGGGTCAATCGTTTGGGCTGGATCTGGGTTGATCCAGAGACCAAACAGCTGACAGACCCTTGTCCGTTTTTGAAGCAGCTTGAGGAACAACGCTGGATCTGCAGCATTAATGACACCAAACCTGATATCTGCAAGGATTACCCTACCCTTGCCCATGGGCACAGGTGTCTCAGTGGCGGTTTTTTGAAGATCTGATATCTGTTACTCAACTGTTCTGCTTACCGTGAAAGGAAGCACTATTCATGAATATCCTTTTGATCACTCTATTTATTTTTGTCGTTACTGTACTGCCAGCAACCGCCAGTGGTGGTGGAGAGATTGCAAACCTGACCGCCAGCGCCATGGGGATCTTTGCCCTAGTGCTGTTTGTAGCAGCCTATGGTCTGGTAATTATGGAAGAAAAACTGCACCTGCGCAAAAGCAAACCGGTAATTGTGGCAGCCGGTGTTATCTGGATACTGGTGGCCATCACCTATCAGGCAATGGGTAGGCCGGATCATGCACATGCAGCCATTATCCACAACCTGACCGAGTATGCCGAACTGTTCCTGTTTCTGCTGGCAGCCATGACCTACATCAACGCCCTTGAAGAGCGGAACGCCTTCAAAGCGCTCCGTTCCTGGCTGGTAAACAAGGGATTTACCCTTCGCACTGTATTCTGGTTGACCGGCCTGCTGGCCTTCATTATCTCGCCGGTGGCTGATAACATGACCACAGCCCTGCTTATGGGGGCAGTAGCTATGGCTGTTGGCGGCAGCAATAAAGCCTTTGTGGTGGTAGCCTGCATCAATATTGTGGTTGGAGCCAATGCCGGTGGCGCTTTCTCTCCATTTGGCGATATCACTACCCTGATGGTCTGGCAAAAGGGCAAGGTTGATTTCTTTGAATTCTTTGCCATCTTCATCCCTTCGCTCTTGAACTGGGTCATACCGGCAGCCTTGATGAGTCTGGCAGTGCCCAAGGAAAAACCTGATGTATCAGATGAAGCTGTCAACATGAAACTGGGTGCCAGAAGGATCATGGCTCTGTTTCTGGCAACCATCGTCACGGCGGTATCTTTCCATAACTTCCTTCACCTGCCACCGGCAGTCGGTATGATGCTCGGATTGGGCTATCTCTCTTTCTTCTCTTACTGGCTGAAGAAAAGAGAACACCGTATGCTTTCAGGTGATAACCCTCTGGACGTAACCGGTCACCAGCACGAAACCTTTGATCTGTTCCGCAAGATTGCAAAGGCAGAATGGGACACCCTGCTGTTTTTCTACGGGGTAATACTTTGCGTGGGTGGTCTGGGACAGTTCGGCTATCTGGCCAGCGTCTCAAGGTTCATGTATGACGGTCTTGGGCATACCACAGCCAACATCCTGGTAGGCCTCCTGTCTTCGGTTATTGACAATATTCCGGTCATGTTTGCTGTGCTGACCATGGATCCCCAAATGTCCCACGGTCAGTGGTTACTGGTTACCTTGACCGCCGGTGTAGGGGGTAGCCTGCTCTCCATCGGTTCTGCGGCAGGGGTGGCTCTAATGGGATCAGCCCGTGGCATTTATACCTTTGGCGCTCACCTGAAATGGACCTGGGCCGTTGCCCTGGGCTATGCCGCCAGTATCATTGCCCATCTGTTTCTGAATGCGAAGTATTTTACCCATTAATGACCGGCTTGGCTTGAAGATCACTAAAAATAAGCTATAGTTACACCCTCAGACCGGCCTTGAAAACACAGGCCGGTCTACAATTAATTATGCTACTAGCTCTGTTACTTGCCATACCACTGGGCCTTTTTGGCTGGTTTGTGCTGCAGATCGGTCCGGTTGCTTCAGGCCAGACCCTGCAGGCGACGTTTGCCTGGCTTCCGTCACTTGGCATTGCGCTCTCGTTCCGTCTGGACGGTCTGGGACTGCTCTTTGCGCTTCTGATCAGCGGCATCGGAGCGTTGGTGCTGCTCTACGCCTCGTCCTATCTGCATGACCACCCCCACCTGAGACGTTTCAACGGTTTTATTCTGGCCTTTATGGCTGCCATGCTGGGCACGGTGCTGGCCGGTGATCTGATTACCCTGTTTATCTTCTGGGAGTTGACCGGGCTCTGCTCCTTTCTTTTGATCGGTTTTGACTACCAGCAGGAGGCTTCCCGTCGTGCTGCGTTTCAGGCCCTGCTGGTAACCGGTGCAGGCGGACTGGCGCTGCTGGCAGGGATCATTCTGCTGGGTCAGAGTGTTGGCAGCAGTGATCTGACAACAATTCTGAACAGTGGGGATCTGCTGCGCAACCACGACCTGTACCTGCCGATCCTGCTACTTATGCTGGCCGGAGCCTTTACCAAATCCGCCCAATTCCCGTTCCAGTTCTGGCTGCCCGGCGCCATGGCTGCTCCAACGCCGGTCAGCGCCTACCTGCATTCCGCCACCATGGTCAAACTGGGAATCTTCCTGCTGGCACGGTTTTCACCCGTGCTGGGAGGGACTGACAGCTGGACGGTCTGGCTGACCTGTATTGGCGGCATCACCCTGCTGCTGGGTGCTGTTAAAGCGGTGCTGCGCACTGACCTGAAACAGATCCTGGCCTGGACCACGGTCAGCGCCCTGGGCATGCTGACCCTGCTGCTGGGATTGGGTACCCCGCTTGCCATAACTGCAGCCATGCTGCTGCTGGCAGTACATGCGCTGTACAAAAGTTCGCTGTTTCTGACAGCAGGCGCTGTTGATCATGGTTCCGGCACCCGCGACATCAGACGGCTGGGAGGCCTTGGACACGCCATGCCCCAGGTGGCTCTGGCTGGCGGGTTGGCCGCGCTTTCCATGGCCGGTATGCTGCCACTGGCCGGCTTTATTGCCAAAGAGCTGTTCTACGAGTCTACCCTGCATTCTCCCTTTTCTCCGTGGCTGGTTACTGCTGTGGCGTTTCTTGGTAACAGCCTGACCGTGGCTGCTGCGCTGCTGGCTGGCTACCTCCCATTTTACGGAACACTGAAGGATACTGCACTGCACCCCCATCAGGTGGATCTGCGGCTCTGGCTGCCCCCCCTGATCCCTGCCCTGCTGGGGCTTCTGATCGGATTTTTCCCCGCTGTCTTTGGCAGTCTACTGGTGGCTCCGGCTGTTGCACAGGTCGCAGGCCGGCTGGTGCCGCTTGAACTGGCGCTCTGGCACGGTTTCAATCCGGTGGCGCTTCTCAGTATCATCACTCTGGGCTCTGGTCTGGCGCTGTTCAGCCTGCGTAAGAAAATTCAGCTACAGGGTCAAGCATCGGGCTGGGATACTGAACAGCTGTATGATCTGCTGCTGGTCGGACTGCCCAAATTTGCCGGTATGATAACCGGTTATCTGCAGAATGGCCGTCTGCGTTACTATCTGATGATTGTAACCGGTACAGCGGTTGCCCTGATGGCTGCAACCCTGTTCAGCAGCAGCACCGGCACACTGCAACTGCCCAGACCGGATGGCAGTCTGCATGAATGGCTGACCACAGTGATAATCCTTTCCGGCGCCCTGATGGCCACCATGACCGATTCCCGTCTGGCTGCGGTGGCAGCACTCGGGGTGGTGGGCTATGGTGTTGCTCTGATCTACATCCTCTTTGGCGCCCCTGACCTGGCCATGACCCAGTTTTGTATTGAAACCCTTTCTATTATCCTGTTTGTGCTGGTGCTGCACAAATTGCCCCGTTTTGCCCTGCTTTCCAGTACCAGATCCCGCCTGAGAGATATGGTTGTTGCACTTGGGATTGGCAGCGTCATGACCCTGTTGGTCTGGCGTGCTGTATCGCAACCGCTGATTCCCTCATTAAGCAGCTGGTTTATGGAACAGAGTCTGCCAGCCGGACATGGCCGCAATGTGGTGAACGTGATCCTGGTGGATTTCCGCGCACTGGACACCCTTGGCGAAATCACGGTGCTGGCAGTGGCAGCCCTGGGGGTCTATGCCATGTTGAAGCCACGTTCCGGCAAGGGAGGGACCGACTGATGCACTCGCTTATCCTTGCCACTGCCATCCGTCTGCTCTTGCCGCTGATGCTGCTCTTTTCCCTGTTTCTGCTGTTACGGGGGCATAATGAACCGGGGGGTGGTTTTGTGGGTGGTCTGGTGGTGGCTGCTGCCTTTGCCCTGTATACCCTGGCATATGGTGAAAAAGAGGGGCGCAGGATGTTACGGGTAGCCCCGCTGCAACTGGTGGCAACGGGACTGCTGATCGCACTGACAAGCGGGCTTCTGCCGCTGCTGGCCGGGCTGCCGTTTCTGACCGGACTCTGGAGTTCAGTTCCGGCTCCGGTGATAGGCCATGCCGGTACCCCGCTGCTGTTTGATCTGGGGGTTTACCTGCTGGTGGCAGGCATGTCACTGTTGATCATCTTTACCCTGATGGAGGAGAACTGACGTGGAAAGCATGCTGGCGGTGGTCATAGGCGGATTGTATGCCGCAGGCATGTACCTGATGGTGCGGCGCAGCATCGTCAAGATGATCTTTGGTCTGGCGCTGCTGGGCAATGCAGCAAACCTGCTGATCTTTACCGTGGGGCGCCTGACCCGTGGCAGACCGCCCCATGTTCCGGCTGATGGTCTGTTGTCATCCCTGCCGGTTGCTGATCCGGTACCCCAGGCGTTGATCCTGACCGCCATTGTGATCGGTTTTGGTGTGCAGGCCTTTGCCCTGGTGCTGATCAAGCGGGTCTATCAGACCGTAGGCAGCGATGACCAGGATGAGATGACCACAGAGAACAAGGAGCAAGGGGAAGCGTCATGAAAAACCTTTTGTTCCTTCCCTTGATCATACCGCTTGCCACGGCAGTGCTGGGGCTGTTGGTCTGGAACCGCCGGACAGTCCAGCGCTGGCTGGGTATCGGCTCCACAACACTGCTGACTGTCGTGGGCTGCAGCATCCTCTTGCAGGTGCAGCAACAGGGTATTCTGAGCGCCCAGGCTGGAAACTGGCCAGCGCCGTTCGGCATTACCCTGGTGGCAGATACCTTCAGCGCCCTGATGCTGCTTGCAACCGGGCTGATGGGGCTCTGCGTCACGGTCTATTCCCTGGCAGATGCAGATGCAGAGCAGGAATCACGGGGGTATCACCCGCTGTTGCAGGTGTTGCTGTTAGGGATATGCGGCTCGTTTTTTACCGGTGACCTGTTTAACCTGTATGTCTGGTTTGAGGTGATGCTGATAGCCTCTTTTGTGCTGCTTGCCCTGGGTGGCAAACGGGAGCAGATGGAAGGAGCGATCAAATATGTGGCTCTGAACCTGATCGCCTCGGCTTTCCTTTTGGCTGGCATCGGTCTGTTGTACGGTGTGACCGGCACCTTGAACATGGCTCATCTGTCCATCAGATTACAGGAAATCCCCCACACCGGCACGGTGCCGGTGATTGCAGCCCTGCTGTTCTGTGCCTTCAGTATCAAGGCAGCCGTGTTTCCGTTCTATTTCTGGCTGCCTGCCTCCTACCATACGCCGCCGGTTGCCGTGATCACCATCTTTTCAGCTCTGCTTTCCAAGGTGGGCATCTATGTATTGATCCGGGTCTTTACCCTGATCTTTCCCCTGGAAGCGCTTGCAGGCCAGCCCTTAATCCTGGGTGCAGCAGGACTGACCATGCTGTTTGGCGCCCTGGGGGCGATCGCCCAGCCGGAACTGAGGCGGCTGCTTTCCTTTTGTGTGATCAGCCAGATCGGCTACCTGCTGATGGGACTGGGGTTGATGACCCCTCTGGCGCTGGCTGGCAGTATCTTTTTCATGCTGCATATCATGGCTGCCAAATCCGCACTGTTCCTGACCACCGGCCTGATCGCCCGGATGACCGGCACAACTGTCCTGAAAGAGCTTGGCGGATTATATCGGCGCTATCCCCTGCTGGCTGCCCTTTTTCTGGTACCGGCGCTTTCTGTGGCAGGCATACCTCCCCTGTCCGGCTTCTGGGGCAAGCTGGCCCTTGTGCAGGCCGGTCTGCAGAGCAAACAGTATCTGCTGGTAGCGGTATCGCTGGGTGTCAGCGTACTGACCCTCTATTACCTGGTCACTGCCTGGATTGAGGTCTTCTGGAAGAATCAGCCTGCAGATGCTGCAGAACTGCATCGCCCGGTGTCGGTTCGCCGTAATCAGATGCTGGTTCCCGCCCTGCTGCTTGCCCTGGTTTCCCTGCTGGCTGGACTGCTGCCTGAACCTCTGTTCAGGCTCTGCCGTACTGCTGCAGAACAGCTTGTACATAATGACGCGTATATCAAGGCTGTGCTTGGGGTAATGCAATGACCGCCTTTCTGGCCAACATCCTGCTGGCACTGGCCTGGATGGCTCTGACCGACTCCTTTCATGCCGGAGGATTTGCAACCGGGTTTCTGTTCGGTTTCTTTGTGATCTGGATTGGCCGCCGCGACCGGCAAACCGCCTCCTACCACCGCCGCCTGCTGGCCATAACAGCATTCATCCCCTATTTCATAAAAGAGATGGTTCTGGCCAACCTGCGGGTTGCCTACGATGTGCTGACTCCCCGTGACCACATGAGGCCGGGGATTGTTGCCGTGCCCCTTGACCTTGAAACCGACCTGCAGATTACCCTGCTGGCCACCTGCATTACCCTGACGCCGGGCACCCTGAGTCTGCATGTTTCTGAAGACCGACAGACGCTGTATGTACACGCCATGTATATTGATGACCCGCAGCAACTGGTTCAGGAGATCAAGCAGGGCTTTGAACAACGGATACGGGAGATTGTTCAGTGACACTTGCAACCTATATATCCTGGGTTATCCTGCCGCTTTTGGGAATGGGGATGCTGCTAACCTTTATCCGGGTAGTGCGTGGTCCCAGCCTTCCTGACCGGGTGGTAGCCCTTGACCTGATGGCCACCTTTATTATTGCAATTTCAGCGGTCTACTCCGTTGCCAGCAACCAGCCATCCTACCTTGATGCCGCTGTCGTGCTGGCTCTGATAACCTTTCTGGGCACCGTGGCCTTTGCCTACTATCTGCATAAACGGGGGAGCAATGCGTGATACCGTGATAGCCCTGCTGCTGTCTGGCGGCACCTTCTTTGCCCTTGTTGCTGCCCTTGGCGTTGTTCGGATGCCGGACATCTACATGCGTCTCTCTGCCGCATCCAAGGCATCAACCCTGGGGGCAAGCTGTATTCTGGCTGCTGTCGCCTTATATTTTGCGAGCACTGCAGTTACCGGCAAGGTGGTGGCTATCATCGCCTTTACCCTGCTGACCACGCCAGTGGCAGCCCATATGCTTGGCCGAGCCGCCTATTTCAGCGGTGAACCGCTCTGGGATAAGAGTACGATAGATGAATTGGGGAGATCAGGGGTGTGGCGTGAAGACAAAAAACTGTCAGACAAGTCAGACAAGCACTTACGTAACAACAGTTTCAACCAGCAGGGTCATTAGATGAAAATGCATCTCAATGCCGATATACATAATCTTGGAGCCATACCACTTCCAGACGGTTCAATCCGCTTCAGAGTCTGGGCGCCACGGGCAGAACAGGTCGCTCTGGTACTTCCTGACCAAAACAGAGAACCTGTTCCCCTGGCCGCTGATTCGGATGGCTACTTTAGCGTAACAGCTACGAACATTAAAGCAGGCGAGCGCTACTGGTACCTTCTGGATGGCAGCATCAGGCGGTCTGATCCGGCCTCACAGTCCCAACCGGATGGTGTGCATGGTCCTTCCCAGGTGGTTAATCATCAGCTGTTTTCCTGGAGTGATCAGGCCTGGCCCGGTGTACCACTGGAGCAGTACATCATCTATGAACTGCATGTCGGTGCCTTTACAAGAGAAGGAACTTTTGACGGTGTTATCTCACGGCTTGATTACCTGCTTGAGCTCGGTATAACCGCTATTGAGCTGATGCCGGTGGCCCAGTTTCCCGGTGACCGCAACTGGGGGTATGACGGCGTCTATCCCTTTGCCCCCCAAAACAGCTATGGCGGACCCGATGGCCTGAAGAGGCTGGTTGATGCCTGCCACGCCAGGGGATTGGCCGTTATTCTTGATCTGGTCTACAACCATCTGGGGCCGGAAGGCAACTACCTGCACGGCTTTGGCCCCTACTTCACCGACCGCTACCGTACCCCCTGGGGGGATGCGGTCAATTTTGACGGCCCTGACAGCGACCCGGTCCGTCACTACTTCATCTCCAATGCACTCCACTGGATAACCAAGTATCATATCGACGCCCTGCGGCTTGATGCCATCCACGGTATCTACGACTTCAGTGCCCTGCATATCCTGCAGGAGCTGACCGAAGCGGTCCATTGTCAGGCTCGTATGCTGGGACGCCCTGTCCATGTTATTGCAGAAAGTGATCTGAACGATGTGCGTATTATCAAACCGGTTGATGCAGGAGGATACGATCTTGATGCCCAATGGTGCGATGATTTTCACCATAGTCTGCGCACTCTTCTGACCGGTGAACGAGCAGGTTACTATCAGGATTTTGGCCGTTTTGAGGAACTGGTCAAAGCGCTTACCGAAGGATTTGTCCTATCCGGCCAGTACTCTACCTTCCGAAAGCGACGGCATGGCAGCCCGTCAGCCCGGATTCCTTCCCGGCAACTGGTGGTGTTTTCCCAGAACCATGATCAGGTGGGAAACCGGATGCGCGGTGAGCGTTTGAGCGAACACCTCTCAACGCAACAATTGCTGCTTGCCGCTGCAACCGTGCTGCTTTCTCCCTATCTGCCATTACTCTTCATGGGGGAGGAATACGCAGAAACAGCACCCTTTCCGTACTTTGTCAGCCATGGCGATGCCGATCTGGTTGAGGCAGTCAGAAAGGGTCGCCAGGAGGAGTTTGCTGCCTTTGGATCAGACGGAACACCACCGGACCCGCAGGCAGAGGAGACCTTTCTTTCTGCCAAACTGGATCAGGAACAACGTCATACCAACCCACACCATGTCATTTTTGATTTTTACCGTAAGCTGATCAGGCTTCGGAAAGAGTTGTTTTCTCCCGTTGCCTTCATGAGCAGAGCGGCTATCAGGTTTGTTGCCAGAGAGGATGAACAGCTGCTGGTTGTAACCCACGCTGGTGATCCTACTAATCAGATACACTGCCTATTTAACTATAGCGATCAACAGCGCACAGCAAGACCACCTCTGGTTGAAGGGATACTGCACGTTTTACTTGATTCTACAAAAAGAACTACACCTGGCAGTTATCTTTCCATTGATGCTGATCATCCTGATACATTCCCCGTCATTGCCCCTTTCGGCGTGATTGTCTATCAAAAGACATCTGCAACAGCGCGAGGAAAATTATGATAGCCACAGGGCTCAGGATTCCGGTTACAACCTACCGGTTGCAGTTTAATAATCAGTTTACGTTTCGCGATGCCCGGGAAATCGTACCCTATCTGCATCGCCTTGGCATTACAGACATCTATTCATCCCCCTATTTCAAGGCCAGCCAGGGCAGCATGCATGGATACGATGTGCTGGATCAGAACCAGCTTAACCCGGAACTGGGCAGCCCGGAAGACTATGATGCGTTCTGCGCAGAACTCTGCCAACACCGGATGGGTCAGATTCTTGATATTGTGCCAAACCATATGTGCATTGTGGGTCAGGGAAATGCATTCTGGATGGATGTTCTGGAAAATGGTCCAAGCTCTCGCTATGCCCGCTTTTTCGACATTGATTGGCATCCGGTCAAACAGGAACTGGAAAACAAAATTCTGATTCCAATTTTGGGAGACCAATACGGCGCAGTTCTTGAAAACGGTGAACTGCAACTTCGTTTTGAGGACGGGGCCTTTTTTATCTTCTACTACGAACACAAACTGCCCATAATTCCAAAGAGCTACAGCCATATCTTAAACCACAACATCATTGTTATTGAGCAGGAGCTTTCTACAGAAGCCCCCCAGTTTCAAGAGTTGATGAGTATTATAACTGCTCTCAAACACCTGCCTTCCACCACAGAACAAGACCCTGAACGGATTGAAGAACGCTATCGCGAAAAAATGGTTATCAAGCGGCGACTGTTGAATCTCTATCAGAACAGCGGCGCGATCAGGGATTATATTGATGCTAACATACGTACCTTTAACGGTATAAAAAATGATCCGGGCAGTTACGATCTGCTTGATGGTCTGCTGCGGGAGCAGGTCTACCGTATTTCACACTGGCGTGTTGCCACTGAAGAGATCAACTACCGCAGGTTTTTTGATATAAATTCCCTCGGCGCTATCAGGGTAGAAGATCCGGTTGTCTTTGAAGAGACGCACCGGTTAATCTTCAAGCTGATTGAAACCGGGAAGATTAGCGGCTTGCGTATTGATCATGCTGATGGACTGCATGACCCGGCAGACTATCTCAAGAGATTGCAAGCCGGCTGTTTCCTGCACTGTTATAAAACTGCAGTTGATGGTCAATCAGCTGAGAATAGCGCTGAAGAGCAGGCTGAAACTGCAGTACAGGAAAAATATGATCTTATTCTCAGCGCAGACCATGCCTACAAACCGTTCTACATCGCCAGTGAAAAAATACTGCTCAAGTCAGAAAAGCTACCGGATGACTGGCCGGTTTCAGGCACCACCGGATATGATTTCATTAACCAGCTAAATGGCCTGTTTGTTGCTACCTCAAACGCCAGGGTATTTGAATCACTGTACACACGTTTTATGCAACATCGCGTGGATTTTTCGGAGGCTGTCTATGACAAGAAAAAACTGGTCATGCAGGTTGCCATGTCCAGTGAAATCAATATGCTGGCTCACTACCTCAATAAAATTTCCGAGCAGAACCGACATACCCGTGATTTTACCCTGAACAGCCTGATAAAAACGATTGTGGAGGTGATTGCACATTTTCCGGTCTATCGCACCTATATCAACAGCTATGATGTTTCAGAGAGGGATCGTCAGTATATTGAATCGGCCATCAGTCGCGCCAGACGCCAGAACCCGGCCATCAGTGAATCTGTTTTCAACTTTATTCGTGATGTCCTGCTGCTGAATTTTTACAGCGCCATGACCAAGAGCCAGAAGCAGGCATGGCTTGACTTTGCTATGCGATTTCAACAGATTACCGGACCGGTCATGGCTAAAGGAGTCGAAGACACCGCCTTCTATCTGTATAACCGGCTTGTTTCTCTGAACGAAGTTGGAGGAACTCCGGAGCGTTTCGGCATCAGTCTGGATGCATTCCACGGACAAAATATCGAACGCTGCAAAAGTTGCCTGCAGGCCATGCTGGCCTCATCAACCCACGATACCAAGCGGAGCGAGGATGTGCGTGCCAGGATCAATGTTCTTTCGGAAATTCCCGAAACATGGAAAGAGGGGCTTTCACGCTGGAGCCGCCAGAACCGTAAACTAAAGATGGTGGTAGACGGCAAACCTGTGCCTAGCCGTAATGAAGAGTATCTGCTCTATCAAACCCTGGTGGGAACCTGGCCATTCTGTAAACCTGATACTGATGAGTTTGCCGAATTCCGTTCACGCATAAAGGAGTATATGCTGAAAGCCATGCGGGAGGCCAAGGTACACACAAGCTGGATTAATCCCAACACATTACGTGAAGATGCAGTAATGTATTTTATCGACATACTATTAAAAGACAGTCCTGATAACCGTTTTTTGCAAGACTTCGATACATTCCAGAAGGTTACCGCCCGCTGCGGGATGTTCAATTCCCTCTCGCAAACACTCCTCAAGATCACCTCGCCGGGTATACCAGACTTTTATCAGGGCAACGAACTCTGGGATTTCAGTCTGGTTGATCCTGATAACCGTCGTCCGGTAAACTATTCACTGAGGAAGAGACTGCTGGATGATCTGATCCGGAAGGAATCTGCTCACGGCCTGCTGGAAACAGCCCATGAGCTGGTTACCACCCCTGCTGATGGGAGGATCAAGCTTTATCTGACCTGGAAGGCTCTATCCTTTCGTAAGCAACAGCATGAACTGTTTCAGTCTGGAAGATACTTGCCGCTTGCGACTGAAGGAATGTTTCAGGAGCATGTCTGTGCCTTTGAACGTTCAATCAACAACCGTTCGGTTCTGGTGGTGGCGCCACGTTTCTTTAACCGCCTTATTAACGGCAGTGATGGTCTGCCTCTGGAGCCGGAGATTTGGCAGGATACCCGTATTCTGCAACCGTTTGATACAGCGACAAGCTGCTATCGCAATGTTTTTACCGGAGAGGTGCTCTGCCTTGATCAACAGGACGGCGTATCAGGTCTGGCACTGAAAGAGATACTGGCCGTATTCCCGGTGGCCTTGCTGGAGAGGCTGGACACGGAACACGAGACCCCCTGAGGGAACCTGCATGCTGAATAAACGAGGAACCGGCATACTGCTGCACCCCACTTCACTCCCCGGCCCCGGCGCCATTGGCACCCTGGGGGCTGATGCGCGGCGCTTCATTGACCTGCTGCAGGAAATGGGTATGGCATACTGGCAGGTGCTGCCGCTCTCCCCTCCGGCTTGCGGAAATTCTCCCTATTCTGCTTTCAGTGCCTTTGGCGGTAATCCGCTGCTGATTGATCTGGAACAGCTTGTCGAAGAGGGTGATCTTCCTCCAATCAACTACCAGTCAGTTTTTCCTGAAGAGCGGGTAGAGTTCGGAAGGGTTAGTGAAGAGAAGACCGGGCTGCTCTATCAGGCAGCCGCCACCTTTCTGGCGCAGCCTGCAACAGACCGTCATGCTGCCTTTAACATCTTCTGCGCCACCACCCCCTGGCTGCAGGAGTATGCCCTGTTTATGGCTCTGAAGCAGCGTTACAAGGGAGCGGTCTGGAACCAGTGGCCGCCTGAAATAGCCTGCCCGACGCAGGAAATGCGTAACAGACTTGCTATTGAACTTACAGATGAAATTGCGCTGCAAAGCTATCTCCAGTGGCAGGTCTTCAGGCAATGGAACAAGCTGCGCCAGTATGCCAACCAGCGGGGTATCGCCATCATCGGTGATATTCCGATCTTTGTTGCCTACGACTCTGCCGATGTCTGGAGCCACCGCGAACTGTTTCTGCTGGATAACGCAGGCAACCCGTCCTTTGTGGCCGGAGTGCCGCCTGATTACTTCAGCGCCACCGGCCAGCTGTGGGGCAATCCGCTCTACAATTGGGAACTGATGGAACACAACGGCTATCAGTGGTGGATCGATCGCTTCAGGTCTCTGTTTGAACTGTTTGATACTGTTCGCGTGGATCATTTCAGAGGGTTTGAAGCAGCATGGCATATTCCGGCTGATGCTACGACAGCCGTGCAGGGTTGCTGGGTCAAGGGGCCTGCCGAGAAGCTTTTTGACGCTTTGCAAACTGCTCTGGGAGAACTTCCGATCATTGCCGAAGATCTGGGGGTAATCACCCCCGAAGTCCTGGCGCTGCGTGACCGCTATAACTTTCCCGGTATGAAGATCCTGCAGTTTGCCTTTGATGCAGAGCTGGATGACCGCGACCTGCCCCACAAGCATCTGCTCAACGGGGTTGTCTATACCGGAACCCATGATAATGACACAAGCAAAGGATGGTACAACGCCCGCAGCCAGGCAGAGCGTGACGAAATGCGTGCCTACCTGGGAACTTCGGGGGAGGATGGCGTTGCAGACCTGATCCGAGCTGCGCTGATGTCAGTCTCTGAAACTGCCATCATACCGCTGCAGGATCTGCTGCGTCTGGATAGTGAGGCGAGGATGAATATTCCCGGCACCCCCTTTGGCAACTGGGAGTGGCGTTTTTCCTGGGATATGATTCCGCCGGATCTGGCAGTTACCCTGAAACGCCAACTGCAGCGTTACGGCAGGGTATAACGGAAAGAGGAGCCACAAGCCATGCCCCATAGAGACTCTATACTTGAAGACAATCCCCACTGGTACCGGGATGCCATCATCTACCAGGTACACATCAAGGCCTTTGCAGATTCCGATGCCGACGGCATGGGAGATTTTCGGGGTCTGATGGGCAAGCTTGATTATCTGCAGCAACTGGGAGTTACCGCGCTCTGGCTGCTGCCTTTCTACCCCTCGCCGCTGCGGGATGACGGGTATGACATCGCCGACTATTACAACGTAAACCCCAGCTACAATACCCTGCGCGAATTCAGGCAATTTCTGCGTGAAGCTCACAAACGCGGCATCAGAGTCATAACCGAACTGGTGTTGAATCATACCTCGGATCAGCACCCCTGGTTTCAGCGCGCCCGGCTGGCAAAGCCCGGTTCCGTTCACCGGGACTACTATGTCTGGAGTGATACGGATGAGAAGTACCGAGAGGCGCGAATTATCTTCCAGGATTTTGAGACCTCCAACTGGACCTGGGATCCTGTGGCCAAGGCCTACTACTGGCACCGTTTTTATGCACATCAGCCTGACCTTAACTTTGATAACCCGAAGGTGCAGGATGAGATGCTGAAGGTGATCGACTTCTGGATGCGGATGGGGGTGGACGGAGTTCGGCTTGATGCGGTGCCGTACCTGTTTGAACGGGAGGGGACCAATTGCGAGAACCTGCCTGAAACCCACGAATTCCTTAAAAAATTACGGAATCACCTGGACCGGTCGTTTAAAAACAGGCTGCTGCTGTCCGAGGCAAACCAGTGGCCGGAGGATGCCGCAGCCTATTTTGGCAACGGTGACGAAAGCAACATGGCCTTCCATTTTCCGCTGATGCCGCGCATGTTCATGGCGATCGAGATGGAGGATCGTTTTCCGATCGTTGATATCCTTGACCAGACCCCGGCTATCCCGGAGGGCTGCCAGTGGGCAATCTTCCTGCGTAACCATGACGAGCTGACCCTGGAGATGGTCACTGACGAAGAGCGGGACTACATGTACCGGGTCTACGCTTCAGACCCGAGAGCACGGATCAACCTGGGCATCCGGCGTCGCCTGGCGCCGCTGATGGGCAATAATCGCCGCAAGATCGAGCTGATGAACATGTTGCTGTTCTCCATGCCCGGCACACCGATCATTTATTACGGTGATGAGATCGGCATGGGGGACAACTACTTTCTGGGAGACCGCAACGGTGTCCGTACCCCGATGCAGTGGAATCCTGACCGTAACGCCGGTTTTTCGCAGTCCAATCCCCAGAAGCTGTTCCTGCCGGTGATCATTGAAGCAGATTACCACTACGAGTCTGTTAATGTAGAAAACCAGGAGCGGAACCCCTCCTCCCTGCTCTGGTGGATGCGGCGCACCATTGCCATGCGCAAGCGTTTCAGGGCATTTGGCTGTGGAACGCTGGAGGTGCTCCCTTCAGACAATCCGAAAGTCCTGACCTTTACCCGTAGTTATGAAGAGGAAACGCTGCTGGTGGTGATCAACCTCTCGCGCTTTGCCCAGACCGCATTGCTTGATCTCTCACGCTACGCGGGTCTGATCCCTGAAGAGGTATTCAGCCGCAACCGTTTCCCGATGATCCAGGAAAGCCGCTACCACTTTACTCTGGGGCAATACGACTATTTCTGGTTTGCGCTGCGCAGCACCGAGGCACGGGTTGAACCAAGCGATGATGCTGAATGCCTGAAACTCAGACTGCGCGAGAGACAGCCCTGGCTGGATGTGGTCAAGGGTAAAAGCGGTGAACGTCTCTGCAATGAGATCATCCCTCATTATCTGAAACGGGTTTTCTGGTTTTTTGGCAAGGGACGGTTGATCAGACGGATCAAGATAGTCGAGACCTGTCAGATAGAACAGGAGGAGCAGCTGTTCCTGCTGACCTTTATCCAGGTTGATTATACGGAAGGGGATGAAGAGATCTACCTGATTCCGATGACCTGGCTTTCCAATGAACAGGTGCAAGCCATAGCGGAACGGCATCCGCTGTCAACCCTGACAGGACTGGCCCTTGGGTCTCAGGAAGGGGTCTTGTGTGATGCCATCTATTTTGAGGAGTTCAGAACCGTCCTGTTTGGCCTGATCAGCAACCGCACAAAGCTGCAAGGGAACAACGGCGCCCAGCTGGTTGGCCTGCCGGGCAGCGGCATAAGTAAAACCTCCCCGCCCAGAACAGAGCTGTTTCCCAGCCGGGTGGCGGCCGTTGTACAGAACAATACCAGTATTCTGTACGGCGACCGCTTGCTCTTTAAAATGTACCGTAAACTGGATGACGGCATTAATCCGGAACCGGAGACACTTCGTTTTCTGGCCGCTAAAAACCGGTTTAAGCAGGCGCCGGTCTATGCCGGCAAGATCGAATACCATGCTGCAACCGGCAAGATCTATGATCTTGGGGTCTTGCAGACGTATATTGCCTGTCACGGTGATGCCTGGCGTAACACCCTGACCAGCCTTGCACAGTTTATTGAACATCTGCTGTCACACCGGCACGACCTGCCAAAACTGCCTGCCCAGCTTCCCACGCTGCTTGAGGTGGTTGACAGCGGTATCCCGGAACAGTTTCGGGATCTTGTACGGGGATTACATCTTGAAATGGCCGTATTGCTGGGTCGCCGCACCGCCGAGATGCATCGGGCACTCAGCTCGGGGACTCCGGACAGTCCCTGGAGCAAGGAAGAGTTTTCAACCCTGTATCAGCGCTCCCTGTTCCAGTCCATGCGCGGTCTGTTACGCAAGAACTTCCAGACGCTGGCAGCACAGCTGCATACTCTGCCGGATGCCGTGCAGGGGCGGGCCACACTGGTGCTGGCTGCAGAAAAGGAGTTGATCGCCTGTCTGCAAAAGATTACCGGACGTCGCCTTTCCGCCATGAAGTGCAGGATTCATGGCGACCTGCATCTGGGACAGGCACTGTTCACCGGCAAAGACTTTGTGTTTATCGATTTTGAAGGAGAGCCTGCCCATTCTCTGAATGATCGGCGGCTGAAACGCTCTCCCTTGCGGGATGTGGCCGGTATGATTCACTCCTTCCACTTTGCCGCCATGACAACCCTGGTACATCACGGCGCCGTTCACCCTGATGATCTGCCATGGCTTGAACCATGGCTTGAGGCCTGGTATCTCTACGTCAGCGGATCATACCTGAAAGGCTATCTCCACACGTTGAAGAACTCGCCGCTGATACCGGAAAACAGGACGCAGCTTGCAACCATGCTCCGCTGTTATCTGATTCAGAAGGTGGTTCATGAACTTGGCCACGAATTAAATCATCATCCTGACGGAGCTGACCTTCCCCTACGGGGGCTTGAGATGCTGTTAAAGGAATGCCGTACGACCTGAGATAGCACCGGCACACGATTGTTGCAAAACAGCCTGCCTAAACGAGGTGCACCATGTATGATCTTAATTTTTTGTTTCAACCGGTTGGAAAATACTGCCGCCGGGATGTCGCCACCTGCCTGCCGGAAGAACGGATTGTTCAGGCTGCAGGACTGATGAGCCGTCAGGGGATCTCAAGTCTGGTGGTCTCTGAAGCCGGCAAGCCAGTGGGAATACTCACCGACCGGGATCTACGCAACAAGGTGGTGGCCGTGGGGCTTGATCCCCACAGCCTGAAGGTTGCCGATATCATGACCAGCCCATTGATTACCATCGCTGAGGACGAGTTCCTGTTTGAGGCATTGCATCGTATCTCCCGCTACGGCATCCACCGGATTGTAGTCACGGATAACTCCGGCGGTCTGACCGGGATCATCACTGATTCCGATATACTGAAACTGCAGACCAACTCTCCCCAGCGTTTGGTGCGCAGGATTGAAGAGGCCCAGACCGTTGCAGACCTGAAAGAACTTCATCAGCAGGTACAGGAGTTGGTGAACCACCTGATCGGCAGCGGTGTGCCGGTCAAAGAACTGGTACGGCTGATTGCCCACTTGAATGACCAGATCCTGATCCGCCTGATAGCCCAGTTGCGGATTGGCTCTTTCAGCGACCTGACCGGGCGCTTTGCCTTTCTGGTGCTGGGCAGTGAAGGACGGGGAGAACAGACCCTGACCACGGATCAGGACAACGCGCTGGTCTATGCCGATGACCTGTCTCCTGCAGAACAGCAGCGGATTGTTGCCTTTTCCGAGGCGCTGATAGCGTCGGTGATCGAGATTGGTATTCCTTCCTGTCCGGGTGGTATCATGGCAAACAATCAGGTCTGGCGACACTCCGTAACGGGCTGGAAGACAGTGCTTGACCAGTGGTTCAGCGTCCCGACGCCAGAAAATATTCTTAAGGTGGGGATGGTCAGCGACCTGCGCGCCTTGGCCGGAGATTTCTCACTTGAAAAGGAACTTCGTCAGTTTATTGGCGGCAGACTGCAGGGAAACGATCTCTATCTGGCGCATATGGTTAACAACGTGCTCCGTTTCAAAGTGCCGTTGGGATGGTTCGGCAGGATCAAGACCGAATCAGGGGAACACAAAGGACAGCTGGATCTGAAAAAAGCCGGCATATTCAGTATAACCGACGGGGTCAAGACCCTGGCTCTGTCTGGCGGCATTCAGGCCCACGGAACGGTGGAACGGATCGGCAGGCTGGTGGAGGCAAAACTGCTGAACCGGCAGGATGCCGATGATCTGATCGCCGCCTTTCATGCCTTGGTCTTTTTCAGGTTGCGGACCCAGGTTGAGGCGGTTCGCGAGGGGCGTGTTCCTGATAACCGGATCACCCATGATCGTCTGAATGTCCTTGAAAAAGCACGGCTCCAGTCCGCCCTGGAACAAGTACGCTCTTTCCAGGAATTTCTGCAGCGCCAGTTCAGGCTGGGACAGATTATTTGATATAATATTTGAGGTTAATTTAAAACCAGATTGAATTTTCTTAAAAGTTACATGGAGTATACATACATGCTTGTTCCGTTAAGCGCCGTTCTTGTTGGCTTGATACTGCTGGTCTGGAGTGCGGATCGTTTTGTCGAGGGTTCTGCTGCAACTGCCCGCTATTTTGGCATGCCGCCGCTCTTGATCGGTATGGTGATTGTGGGGTTCGGCACCTCGGCACCGGAAATGGTGGTTTCTGTCCTTGCCTCATGGCAGGGTAATCCTGGCATTGCACTGGGAAATGCATATGGCTCAAATATTGCCAGTATTGCGTTGATCCTTGGTCTTACCGCACTGATCAGCCCGATAGCGGTACATTCACAGGTTTTGCGTAAAGAGTTGCCGCTGTTGATAGTGGTAACTCTGGCGGCAATGGTGCTTATGTATGACCTTCGGCTTACAAGATTAGATGGGTGGATTCACCTTATCCTGTTTGCAGGCCTCATGGGCTGGAGTATATGGGAAGGTATGCGTCAGAGGGGCGACGTGCTGGGTGATGAGATGGATGACGAACTGAAACAGCATGCCATGCCGCTCAATCGTGCTCTCTTCTGGCTGGCTGTCGGCCTTTTGGTACTGATCGCCAGTTCGCGTCTGCTGGTCTGGGGAGCTGTTGATATTGCCCATCAACTGGGGGTAAGCGACCTGATCATCGGCCTGACCATTGTGGCGGTCGGGACATCATTGCCTGAGCTGGCCTCTTCAATCATTGCCATCCGAAAGAATGAGCATGATATCGCCCTGGGGAATGTGATCGGCTCAAACCTGTTTAATACGCTTGCGGTTGTGGGTATCTCCGGGACTATTCACCCACTTGTTTTTGACCGGCCGGTATTTGCACGATATATGCTAATCATGGGACTTTTGACCCTAGCCCTGTTCCTGTTCAGTTACGGTTTCCGTGGACCAGGCAGGATCAATCGGGTTGAAGGGGCGCTGCTGCTGACCTGCTACATCAGCTACACCGCCTACCTGATAACAACCGTCTTTGCAAAGGCGGGGTGATGTAGTTGTGGTTACAAACTCAACCAGACGGAGGGGAAGTATGATCAGCTACATCAAAAAATTTGAACGACTGCTTATCCTGTCGTTGGTCTTCATGATGTCAGTGGTGTTGTTGCTCAGCACCATTGAGCTGGGATGGGTGATTCTCAAGGATATCATGTCGCCACCCTACCTATTATTAGAGATTGATGAGCTGCTGGAACTGTTCGGTATCTTCATGCTTGTCCTGATAGGTATTGAATTGCTTGAAACTATTGTAAAGACCTATCTGAATGAATCAACTGATCATGCCCGTATCGTGATTGCCGTTGCAATAATAGCCATTGCCCGCAAGGTGATTATTCTTGATGTAAAAGATCTGTCGGGTAACGCCTTACTTGGTATTGCCGCAATCATTCTGTCGCTCACCGTTGGTTATTATCTGATTCGGAAAACTAATGCGGGAGAACCCAGCCCAGACAAAGAGTAAGGATGTAAGCTTGTCGAAGGCGTATCGAGAGGTTTAACCATGAAATGGTATCAACAGAATCACCAGCAGGCACTGGATGCGTTGCAGAGTACCGAAACCGGCCTGAGCAGTCAGGATGCCCAAAAACGTCTGGCACAGTACGGCGCCAACAAGTTGGCTGAGGAAGAAAAGATCAGCAGACTGACAACACTGCTGCACCAGTTCACCAGCCCCCTGATCTATCTGCTTTTAATTGCGGCGGTGATCACGTTTCTGCTGCATGAATATATTGATACCGGCGTTATCCTGGCGGTGGTGATTATCAATGCCATCATCGGTTTCACCCAGGAAATCAAGGCTGAAGAAAGCGTCCGCGCACTGAAGCAACTGGTGGTGGCCAGGGCACGGGTCATCCGTGATGGCCATGAACAGGAAGTGGATGCAACCGGTCTGGTGCCGGGCGATCTGGTACTGCTGGCTTCAGGAGTACGTGTGCCAGCCGATCTGCGGCTGCTGCAGACCAATGAACTGCGGATAGATGAGGCGCTACTGACCGGAGAATCTCTGCCGGTTGAAAAGACCATTGTTCCGATTATGCTTGAGAATCTGGTGCCTGCCGATCAGACCAACATGGCCTTTATGGGTACGGCGGTGGTTAATGGCCGTGCCAAGGGTCTGGTTGTCGCCACTGGTCACCAGACCATGCTGGGCGGCATTGCAGGTGAGGTGCAGACGATAAAACAGGTCAAGGCTCCGATTCAGGTAACGATTGATCGTTTTGCCAGAACCGTGGGACTAATGGTGATGGGCACCTCAACCCTACTGTTTTTTGTGGGTCTGCTGATGGGCAACAGTGTCAAGGAGATGTTTCTGACCGCAGTTGCCGCAGCAGTGGGCGCTATTCCTGAAGGACTGCCAATTGTGGTCACCATTACCCTTGCTGTGGGCGTTTCCCGCATGGCTCGCCAGAATGCCATTATCCGCAAGCTTCCTGCAGTGGAGACCCTGGGCAGTACCACAACCATCTGTTCTGACAAGACCGGCACACTGACTAAAAATGAAATGACGGTAACCCGCCTGTTTGACGGACAGCGCGATTATGAGGTAACCGGCAGCGGCTATGCGCCGGAAGGGGCGCTGCAGCATGCCGGTGTGCAGATTAAACCGGATGAAGCACTGCAGCGCCTGCTACAGATCGGGCTGCTCTGCAATGAATCCGACCTGTATCAGAAAGAGGAAACCTGGCTGGTTGATGGCGACCCCACCGAGGCTGCCCTGATTGTAAGCGCCATGAAGGGTGGCCTTCTGCCTGAGGCAGAACAGGAGTTACTGCCCCGTCATGACCTGATTCCATTTGAATCGGAACGAGCCTGGATGGCCACCCTGCATCAGCAGCAAGACAAGAGCCTGATCTTTGTGAAGGGAGCGCCTGAACGCCTGATGGAGATATGCGACCTGACCACAGAAGAGCGTTCAGCGTTGCTTGAACATGCTGCTGCTTACGCTGCACAAGGGATGCGGGTACTGGCTCTGGCTTGGAAGGAGTGTGTCAAAGAGCAGGAAAAGCTGACGGTCGATGATATAAAGACGGGATTCAGCTTTGCAGGTCTGCAGGGGATGCTTGATCCGCCACGCCCTGAGGCAATTGAGGCGATAAAAGGCTGCAAACGGGCTGGCGCCAGGGTGGTGATGATTACCGGCGACCACGGCGTCACCGCGTTGGCCATTGCACGGGAACTGGGTATTGCCGATCATTTGTCACGGGTACTGACCGGCAGCGAACTTGAAGTGATGAGCGATGACGAGCTGTTCCTTATCGTGGGACAGGTGGCAGTATTTGCCAGGGTTTCGCCCCAGCATAAACTGCGCATTACCCAACAACTGGTCCGCAAGGGAGAGATCGTTGCCATGACCGGCGATGGTGTCAATGATGCGCCCGCGCTGAAAAGCGCCCATCTCGGTATTGCCATGGGTATAACCGGCACTGATGTTGCCCGTGAGGCATCGGACATGGTGCTGGCAGATGATAATTTTGCCAGTATCTTCAGTGCAATCAGGGAAGGACGGATCGTCTTTGATAACCTGCGCAAGGTGGTCTTCTTTTTAATCCCCACCGGAGTGGCTGATATCTTTTCAATCGTTGCTGCTGTTGTGCTCGGTCTGCCGCTTCCCTTTATCCCTGCCCAGATCCTCTGGATCAATCTGGTAACCAACGGCATGCAGGATGTTGCCCTTGCCTTTGAACCGGCTGAAAAAGGGGTATTGAACCGCCCTCCACGCCCAAAGGATGAAGGGATCTTCTCCCGTTTGCTGATCCAGCGCACCATTTTAGTGGGAGCCGTAATCACCAGCGGGGTAATTTACACCTTTACACAGGCGCTTAAGGCAGGCGCCTCACTGGAGAATGCCCGAACCGTGGCGGTTACCACAATGGTTTTCTTTCAGTTTTTTCAGGCCTGGAACAGCCGATCCGAGACAGAATCGGTCTTTAGTATCAATCCCGTCAGCAATCTGATTCTGTTTTACAGCATGATTGCCGCCTTTTTTGCCCAACTTGCCGTACTCTATGCTCCTCCCCTGCAATGGGTCTTCCGCACCGTGCCACTTTCATGGCAGGAATGGATGCAGATCATTGGCGTTTCCAGTTCGGTACTGCTTGCGGTTGAACTGGACAAGTTGCTGCGCAGAAAAAAAACTAGCTATTAATTGAATATATTAAGTAATTTTAAAAGGTTATAAAAAATATAACGGAGATATTTAATGCGACACAGCACGTTTATTCAGTATCAGATGCATAGACTGAAGGACTACCTGGCAATCAAGACCGAAATGGTCAACCATCAGGGGATAATTAAAGATGTGGCCTCCGGAGTTGAGCGTTCCTGGATCTACTACCTGATGCTGCTGATGGCCGGCCTGATCGCCTTGTTGGGATTGTTGACGAACAGCGTGGCAGTCGTGATCGGCGCCATGCTGATCTCGCCGCTGATGGGGCCGATTATCTCATCCGGCCTGGCTCTGACCATCGGCGATCTGCCCCTGGCTCGGCTGGCCTTCCGCACTATCGCCATCAGTGTCGTTTTGACCATCCTGGTGACCGCCTTTGTTACCCTGCTCTCCCCGCTAAAGGAACCGACCAGCGAGATCCTGGCTCGTGTGCGGCCTAACATCTACGACCTCTTTATAGCCATGCTGTCCGGTGTTGTCGGCGCGGTGGCGCTCTGTACCAAACGCAACTATCTGATCACCGCCACCGGGGTGGCAGTGGCTACGGCAGTTATCCCGCCCCTAAGCGTTGCCGGTTATGGCCTGGGCACCGGTCAGATCATGCTGGGGCTGGGTGGATTCCTGTTGTTCTTCACTAACTTTGTGGCAATTGTGCTCACATCTGATCTGGTCTTCTTCATAATGGGATTCAGGAGCAACCAAGTCCAAACCCACCAGTATTCACAACGCACCCGTCTACTGGTGATCGGCGGGCTGCTGACACTGATTTCAATCCCACTTATATACACTCTGGCAGTGGATATTCAGAAGGTAAAAACAAAAAAGCGCATCGAACGGGTACTCAAGAAACACCTCAACAAAGAGGAACACTCCCGTATGACTGGTTATCTCTTCAAACAGGTGAAAAAGAAAATGGATGTCATGGCGACGGTCAACACGGTACAGTACCTTGCAAAACCGGCAGAACAGGCCATGGAATCAGAGTTAAAGGAAAGTTTGGGCAAGCCGGTCGACCTCCACCTTGAACAGGTACTGGTAGCATCTGAAGCAATACCGGAAAAGCATGAAGTAACATTGCTTACCGATATCAAGAAAGAGGCGCCAAGGCAGGATACGGCACTAGAGATAAGCGTAAAAGCTGCAAAACTGGCTAACAAGGCAGAACAACTGCTTGGTTTGGCGCTTTCACCCTTTCCCCTGAAAGATCTACGGCTCTCCTTTTCAAACGGCAGTCAACCGCTTGAAGTAACTGCAACCCTACGGCGGGATTGGGCGGTAGGTACTGATGAACTGCTCCTCTTGACACGGCAACTTGAACAGTCACTTGAGCAGCCACTCTCATTAAAACTAACAACCACTGCCTTATTTGCAGCGATTACATTTGACAAGGAAAACAGAATATCGCCGGAAAGTAGCGCAGAACTGGACGTTATTAAAAACATGCCGGGGGAACAGGCCGGGTATCGTTATCTTATTGAGCAGAGCAGACGAAACCAACAAAAGCAGGTATATGTTCTACAGCAGCATCTGATCAAAAAACTGCAGGTTCCTGAACAGGCCGTTGTTGTACAAAACAAACGTAACAACAGGAATCAGAATGAGCTTACGCTGCGGGTGCTGAGACGGCAATAGCTTTTGAACCGGAGGAGTTGCTCTGTATACAATGGAAGACCTGCTGATGCCTTACTTTCAGCTTGATACAGGAATTTCGGAAGGAGTACGGTAATAGCAATGAAATCGACTTTATCATTCAGATCCCTTCATTTATCGCTCAGATTTGTGATCCCTCTGGCAATTGCACTGGCACTTCTGGCCTACGCTGTGGTGCCATTGATTGATAATCTGACCCTGAAGTGGTTTGCCCGAGATCTGGATATTCGTTCCCGTCTAATCAGCAGCACGCTACAGGAAACTCTCGTAGAGCTGATTATCAATGAGGAACGAGGTAAGATTAATTCCCTGCTACAGAAGGCAACCAGAGATGAACGGCTTCTGGCATTGGGTATATGTAACAAAGACAACAAATTGCTCTATCGTACCCAGATTTTTCCCAAAGAAATTTCTTGCACTCCTAACCCGACAGAGGAGAAAGATCCATCGCATCTGATCCGGCTTGTTCAGGGGCCGGTTCATCTCTTCAGGGCATCGCTTGATTCCGATAAAGGTTCAGTAGGCTCACTGGTGCTGGTACATGACATGAGTTTTGTGGAACGTCGCAGTTCAGATACGCGTAAGTATGTCATCATCCTGTTTGTGGTTTTAGGAGTCGTAATCTCACTGATTACCGTATTTGTGGCACATTTAAGCTGGCGTGGCTGGATGGAGGGTGTACGCGCCATGATGCGAGGGGAAGGAATTCTGCGTCCTTTCAGTAAACCGGCCAGTGAGGAACTACAGCCGTTGGTGGTTGAGATGCGAGCCATGATGCGTAACCTTGAAACCGAGCGACGCCATGCAGATGATATGACTACAACCTGGAACCCTTCTGCTTTACGCGCACTATTGAACAAGCAATTAACAGGTGATCAGGTTCTTGTAGTTTCCAACCGTGAGCCATATATTCATACTAAAACAGAGAATGGTATTCTGGTAAGCCGACCGGCAAGCGGTCTTGTTACAGCAGTTGAACCGGTTATGAGAGCTTGTTCAGGTACCTGGATAGCACATGGCAGCGGCTCGGCTGACCGCGAGACTGTTGACCGCCATGACAGGGTACCGGTTCCACCAAATAAACCTGAATACAGTTTACGGCGTATCTGGCTGACAAATGAAGAGGAACAGGGCTATTATTACGGCTTTTCCAATGAAGGATTTTGGCCACTGTGCCATAATGCGCATGTCAGGCCTGTTTTTAGGAGCAGCGACTGGAAAGAATATCAGAAAATAAACCAGCGCTTTGCCGACGCAGTAATAAAAGAATCCAGAACTGATGACCCTGTGATTCTTATTCAGGATTACCATTTTGCTTTGCTTCCTTCCATGATCCGCACACAGCTTCCAAGAGCGACTATTATAACATTTTGGCATATTCCATGGCCAAATCCTGAATCATTTGGAATATGCCCCTGGAGAGAAGAACTTTTAAACGGGATGTTAGGCAGTACAATACTTGGCTTTCATACTCCGTTCCATTGCAAGAATTTTCTGGAAACCGTGGATCGCTACCTCGAGACCCGTATTGAACATGAATCATCCACAATCTTCCATAAGGGACAACTTACAATGGTTGAAGACTATCCGATCTCTATTCAGTGGCCACCTGAATGGCAGGGTACCCTACCCCCGGTTGAACAGACCCGTAACGAAATACTGACTGAACTGAATCTGCCTTCCAACCATATACTTGGTATCGGGGTTGATCGAATGGACTATACAAAGGGAATACTTGAACGTTTTAACGCAGTTGAGAGGATGTTGGAACAACACCCTGAGCTTGACGGACGATTCAGTTTTGTACAGATTGCAGCCCCCAGTCGTTCATCTCTTGAAGAATATCATGCATTTGAACAGAGGGTACATTCACTTGCAGAACGAATTAATGAAAAGTTCAAACGAGCTATTATTCTTAAAGCTGAACATCATACAACAGAACAGGTTAACCGGTATTACAGGGCAAGCAATGTATGCATGGTAACAAGCCTGCATGACGGGATGAACCTGGTGGCAAAGGAATTTATAGCAGCTCGGGATGATGAACGCGGTGTACTGGTTTTAAGCCAGTTTACAGGCGCTGCCAATGAACTGCACGAGGCGTTGATTGTCAACCCGTATCATGTAGAACAAACAGCAGATGCCCTTTACCAGGGTTTAACAATGCCTGAATTCGAACAAAATGAGCGTATGAGAAGTATGCGTTCACAGGTAAAAGACTTTAACGTATACAGGTGGGCTGGCAGAATGTTACTGGATGCAGCACGGGTAAGACAAAGGGAAAAACTATCCGCAAGAATAGGACGCTTGACATGATTGATCTTTTAAGTCCGCATGGTCTTTCTGCTCTTAGAAAATTTATTACCCCAAAAACAGTTTTTGCCTTTGATCTGGATGGCACCCTGGCGCCGATTATAGATAAACCTTCAGCGGTAAAAGTACCCGAAGAAATCTGCAATACCATGCAATCTCTTTCAAATATTGCAGTTACTGCTGTAATAACAGGCCGTTCCAGGATCGATGCAGAAAAGCGATTATGTTTTAAGCCACACTTTCTGATTGGAAACCATGGCTCTGAAGGATTGCCAGGGGTTATTAAACAGGATTTTTTAACAACTGTTAAAAACTGGGAAAAGCAGCTTAAATCATTACTTAAACCGGAATATAGTGCTAAACTTTTTTTTGAACAAAAAGGGAACTCTCTATCAATCCATTACCGAAATACCGATAATCCTACCAAAATCCATAATGCGATATTAGAAGCAATTAGTTTTCTTAATCCTGAACCACACAGAATTGGTGGAAAATTTGTAGAAAATCTTATTCCTGAAGGATTGCCGAATAAAGGGGATGCATTGCTTAGAATTATTGAATATTCCGGCTGCAATCAAGCCTTCTTTCTTGGCGATGATGAGACTGATGAAGATGTTTTTAAACTTCAAAATCCAGGTATTTTATCCGGTTGCATTGGATTGGATCGTAAAACGGCTGCAAAATATTTTCTCAGATCTCAGGCAAAAACAGCTGAACTGTTAAACAATATGTTAAACAGCCTTAAACTTATTCCATATACTGAAAGAACTAATTTTAAATGAAAGAGCATTTAACAGAACAGGCCACCCTATTTGCCAGTGTATTTAAATGGTCCTGCTATGCAACAGTTGTCGGAATTCTTGTTGGTTGCGGCACTGCAATTTTCATATCTACGCTCAACTGGGCTACTAAACATTCTACAACAGTTGAATATTATTATTTTATTCTTCCGGTTTCCATACTTGCTTCAACAGCGCTGGTTCGTTGGCTGGCTCCTGATGCAGCCGGTCACGGCACAGAAAAGGTTATTGAAGCAGTTCACAATAAAATGGGAAAGATCTCCACCTCTGTTGTTCCTGTAAAACTGATATCAACCGTTATTACTATATCAACTGGCGGTTCCGCTGGCAAGGAAGGGCCGGCTGCCCAGATTGGCGCAGGACTTGCCTCTGCTTTGGCCGATCTCCTGAGAGTTAATGATATAGACCGACGCAAACTTGTTATATGCGGGATAAGCGCCGGTTTTGCCACTGTATTCGGAACACCGGTTGCCGGAGCTATTTCCGGTGTAGAGGTTCTCGTATTGGGACAGATGTTTTACGATGTACTGTTTCCATGTTTTGTAGCCGGTATTGTCGGTTATCACGTGGCTCTTAATCTTGGTTGTACATATCCTGCTCAACTGCTACCTTCAATACCGGTTTTTAGCGGGTGGAACCTGATAGAAATCATATTGCTTGGCGTATGGTGTGGATTAGCTGCTCTAATATTGATTGAAACGATGAAACTTGGGGAACGTTCTTTTGGAAAACTCGGCTGGCACTGGTCTCTTAAGGCGTTTTTTGGCGGAATTCTTTTGATATCTATAGGTTTTTTTGTCTCCCCTTCCTATCTGGGACTTGGTCTTGATACTTTATCAAAAAGCATCAATGGAGAATTTCTGCCAGCTGGTTCACTATTCTGGAAAAGCATTGCTACATCAATAACTCTGGGCAGCGGTGGCAGCGGTGGCATTGTAACTCCAATATTCTTTGTCGGAACATCGGCAGGCAACCTTTTTGCCAGGTTGTTCAGCCCTGAATATTTATCAGCCTACTCAGCTATAGGAATGGTTGCCGTGCTTGCAGGTGCAGCCAACACCCCTATAGCCGCATCCGTTATGGCAATAGAGCTCTTTGGCTCCCATTTGGCGCCATATTCAGCTCTGGCATGTATGGTAAGTTTTCTTATTGCCGGATACAGAAGCATATTCCCCAGCCAGATATTAGGAATGCAGAAAAGCGGTTCACTTGAAGCTCCAACTGGAAAGCCTATAAGCGAACTTGGAGATGTAATACTAAAAACAGATGGTAAGGTATTTATTGCTAACTGGAAAAAGGCCGCTTCAAAAAAATGGCTGCTTCGTTTAAATACAAAAAAGCAAAATAAAGATTAAGAATAACAGCATAACCGGCATTACATTAAGCGAAGTAGAAGAACATTCTAGCAGCTTACTCCATGTAAAACAGCTCCAGTCAGAGGGATAGGGAAACTAATCTGAAAAAAATGTTCTATCTCAAATTATATTTTTCAATCGGCATCCCTTCGGCAATCCAGGCAGTAATGCCGGCAGTTACGTTGTAAACTTTACTGTAACCGGCATCTGCAAGAAGCTGGCATGCCGGAATTGTGCGGTTACCCAATCTACAGAGAAGTATTACAGCTTTATCAATGGGCACCAACCTTCCAACTTTTTTTACCCATTCTTCAGGGTTAATCATCTCCTTATTTTCATTAAAAAGGGTAAGCAGATAGCTACCATAGATTATACCGGTTTCCTTCCATTCCTCTTCCCTGCGGATATCAATAATGGCTGTTTCTTTTTCAAGAAGCTCCAGGAGGGTTTTATTATCTATGTTGATAACAGTGCCAGTGCTGGTCATATTAATACTCCATGCATCATAAACAGAGAATAAGTTTTAGATTTCAAATGGTTAAAGTGCATACATTTTAAACAACATCTATATAAAACTCCCAAGCGCACCAAAACTGTTCAGGATGTGGATCTGGTGGACATGTTATACAACTGGTCTTTATACGAGGATCAACCGTTCTGGCAAACTCGGAATATTCTACAATACCTACTGATTTACAGGGATGATCCGCCATTCCCTTTCGTTTTCTGGCTGATTGCACACGACAGTCCAGCATTCTGAAGACAGCGCGTGTATCTGTAACTTCAATAGATTCCTGAAGATTTATACGTGCGTAAAAACGGTGCTTCAGGCATTCTACCAGGGCAGGAATCCCTCCACCTGGTTCAATACCCAGCCGAGCCATTATCCTTTTTGCTTCAATCACAGTAAAATAGCGCCAGGCCTCCCTGTCAGCATCTACAGCAGCTTCAATCCCATATTGCCGTTCTATAGCCTGAAACCAGAGTCCGTCATGAGCCAGCCAGTTTTTGGCATCATCAATTATAATCCTGATCAGCTCTTCCTTGCTAAATTCATATAAAAGACTGACCCCTTCATCACCTTTTTGTTCCATACCTGACATCATTCAAGCTCCATCTTCAAAAAATATTAATGAATCTCTTTTAAAGGAAAATTTGCGTACTTGATGCTTTTGACTTATTATCTTTTGCTACTTTCAAAACTGATTCAAGTGATTCAAGGGGTAAGATATGTTTAGACAGAATTTAATAAAGCAGCTTTCAGTTGGTGCATTATTAGGACTTTTCTATTTTTTGCTGCAGCTTCTTATACGTCCGGAACCTTATACAAGCTTAGTATATGAGGCTGGTAAACTGTTTAAAAGCATCGGTATTGGTATTGCCATATATCTGATTCTCTATTTTTTAAAGTCCAAAAAGTAAAGCAAGTCCGTTATCTTCCGCTACTTATTTGAAGATGTTTTTGAAAAATTGAAAATACTACAAAGCTGATGTTAGTAATTCAAGATTAGAAGTTATCGGATTATTTTTTAATCTTCCTTTTTGAATCAATCAGATATTTTTCAAAAAACTTCTCCATAGCTCCATAAAAATCAAACTGATTTTCCTCATTATGAAAACCATGCCCTTCATTTTCCTTTACCATATACTCCAGCTCGATACCTCGTTTCTTTAAAGCGGCGACCATCTGATCCGATTCATCCTTGTTGACACGAGGATCGTTAGCCCCCTGAGCTATAAAGAGAGGGGTCTTGATCCTTTCTGCATGAAAGACAGGAGAGGCAGACTTAAGAAGCGCCTTATCCTTCTCAGGGTCGCCAACCATTTCATGCATCATAGCCAAGAACGGTTTCCAGTATGGGGGGATTGTCTTCATAAAAGAGAACAGATTAGCAACACCGACATAATCTACAGCTGCGGCATACAGGTCAGGAGTAAATGTCACTCCGGCCAGTGTGGCATAACCTCCGTAGCTTCCTCCATAGATTCCTATCCGATCAGGATCGGCAATACCTTCCTTAATAAGCCATTTTACCCCATCTGTAATATCATCCTGCATCGATTTACCCCATTGCTTGAAACTCTTTTCCCAGAATATTCTCCCGTAACCTGTTGAGCCACGATAGTTCATCTGAAAAACAGCAAAACCCCGATTTGCCAGAAACTGAATCTCGGGATTGTAACCCCATGAATCACGTGTCCAGGGACCTCCGTGCGGATTTACAATAACTGGAAGATTTATCGGCTTTCTGTTGGGTGGAATTGTCAGGTAGCCATTAATCTCAAGACCATCCCTTGTTTTGTATGTTACAGGCTTCATGGTGGCCATATCAGCCGGATTGATTCTGGGGTTTATCTCTCCCAACCGTCTAAGTATGTCAGTTTTAAGTGAATATATGTAGCGTACTCCCGGAGTGCGATCATTGTACGCTGCAACGACAAAGGTATCTTCTGCAAGGTTTCCGTTCTGAAGAGCCACTTCATAACCTGGCAGTTTTGCCCGCAGTTTTTCAAACAGTTCTCTTGTTTCGTTGTCAAAGAAATGATGTTCTTCCTTCCAGGTATTAAAGCTTGCATAGATAAGCAATTTACGTTTTCGAGAATAAGAGGCTCCTTCAAGGTCAACATCAGGACGCTCAAACAGGGGTTCCGATTCCTTGCCTGTTTTAAGATCAAGGATCACAAGCGCTGACTTGTCACGACCACGGTTGGAGAGGAGATACAGGGATTTGTTATCAAATGTGAAGAACAGAGGAGCAGCAGTGGTTCTAAAATCTGTTGTAAGAATCGTCTTGAAGGCGCTTTTTTCATTGGCACGATAAAGAATGCTGTTGTTTACACCATCTGTTGTTGTGGCTATACGGACACGACCTGCATGGTCGGTTATCCAACCTGTTATATTGCCAGGATTTTCTGCAACCAGTTCGGAGGAGCCTGTTTTAACGTTTACCCTGTAAACATCAAATATACGGGAATCCCTTTTATTATGCTGCACCAGCATAAATTCAGGATCATCCAGAAGGTCATCCACAACCGATGCCCTTATATTCTGGAACGGAGTAAGATCCTTGACTTCACCACTCTTCAGGTTGACAGATAACAGGTGATAATTTTCATCTCCCCCAAAGTCCTTCACGTACAAAATTGTGTCATTACCCTTCCAGAAGAAACCTGCTATATCCCTTTCAGTTTCTCCTGTAAGACGCTTGGCTTTGCTAAAATCCGGCTCTTTGCCATCTGCTGGCAGAGTCAAAACATGAATATTCTGACGCCTTTCAAATGGCTGCATAAAACCAAGGGTCTTACCATCTGCAGAAAGACGGAAGAAAGAGCGTTCCGGCTTGCCAAAAAAATCCCGTAATTCATAGTTCTTCAAGGTTTCAGAAGCCATAACTGGATTTGCAAGAACAGATAATAATAAAGCATTGCAGATACCGATTGATAAAGTCCGTCCCATCCTGTAACCCCCGATTTTTCTCTATTCTACTTTTAAAAAACTCTTGTAAGTTCATCTGACAACTACACCTGCATATCCTACTACCTGACTATAATCCCCTGTTACATCTCCGCTAGTTGTGTAGTCTACAAGTTCTGCTGTTTTAGCTCCCAATTCCCTGGCAGCAACCAACATGACAGCAGAAGGTATCACCCCGCACATTGTAATCCGTTTACTATGGCAGACTTCAACCAATCCCTCAGGATCAAGTGCAAGAACACGTTCCAGCGCCTGAATATCCTTCTTTTTTGCTTCATCGGCAGATTCGTAGTGGGTCATATCCGAACTTGCCAATATCATTACCTCTTCACCAAATTGTTTTATCGCTTCGGCGATCCCTTTTCCGAGGTACTCTGCTCCGGTGTAGTCATCAAATCCCAGACAGATAGGAACAATAGATAGATCCGGTCGGAGATACTGAAGAAAAGGAACCTGAACCTCTAATGAGTGTTCATTGCGGTGGGCATAAGCATCCTCTTGAACAGCTGGAATCAGTTTACAGATAAGTGATCCCAACCTTTTCTCAACAGAAACCTGCCCCAGTGGTGTTTGCCATGCATCGTCAGGTGATAACGCTGCAACAGCTCCTACGCCACGATGGTTTGGTCCAAGTATTATGACAGTTTCAGGGATGGAAACCGAAGCCATAATACGTCCGGCTGTTGCGCCGGAATAGATATATCCGGCATGTGGAGAGATTATGGATATGGCTGATAACTTTTGTTGCGAATGCGGGAGAAGCTGCTCAAGCATTTTTTCTAATTCAGATTTATTTGCAGGATAAAATTGACCTGCAACTGCGGGCTGCCTGATCTTCATATTTCACCTCGCTGTCTGATATCTGTATCATTCTCTGCAACGGTTTCTGCCAAACAGTCTACCTTCAGCCTTTATAGAGGTCAATTCCCCCTTGTCAAATACTCTTATCTTTCCAAATTCACCATCATAACCAGGGAATTTTAAAACTTTTTTCTCTCTCATTCTCTTTATTGCCTCACCCAGAACTGGTTCAAATGAAAGTATCTGATCCAGCCCTGCATGTAAAAGAAGATTAAACTCTGAACCAAACTCCAAAATAGCATTTACATACTGATGCATAACCTTTTTGGATGAAGAACCGACCTGTAGCAGCTCTCCTATCAACTCAGGAAGAGGAATCAATGAAAAAAAATCAGGGGCTGAATCTGGATAATATGGAACTTTACGGTCTGCCAGAGTTAGCACCCTGTTACTTACCCCGACAGTAAGTGGTTTTCCGCATACCGGACAAGTCCCTTTTAATCTATCAGTTTCTTCTGGATTAAGGCAGACCTTGCATTCACGATGTCCATCAAAGTGATACTTTCCCTCCTCAGGGAAAAATTCAACTGTACCTGTAAAGGTATCTTTGCTGTTTTGTTTAATTGCATCCCTGAGAGAGAAAAAATCCAAACCGGTGTTAAAGATATTTGCTTCACGTCCAAGCCTGGATGGCGAATGACAATCTGAGTTTGAGATAAAGGCGCAGTGATCAAGAGCAGAGATCATCCGGTTCATATCCGGGTCAGAGGACAGGCCTGTTTCAAGAGCAAATATATGACTGCTAAGGTCTCCAAAACATTCTTCAATACTGTCAAAACCTGATTTTGAACCAAACAGCGAAAACCATGGAGTCCAGATATGGGCAGGTACCAGAAAGGCATCCGCCGAACAATCAAGGGTTATTTCAAGAAGGTCACGGCTATCAAGACCAAGTATCGGACGACCGTCAGATCTTATATTGCCGATTTTACTCAATCTGGAATTTAAGAGATCAACTGTTTTAAAATCAGGCAGGTACAGAAGATTATGAACCTTGCGTGTAGCTCCTCCACGTTTATAGATAGAGCTGATTTCAGCGGAAAGCAGAAAGCGTATCGGTTGGTTAGATGGTGGTAAATCGGGAAAAACAGCAGGAATACCTATCTCTTTTTTAAGCCGGAAAAGACCCGGTTCAGCCGGTTCAAGCTGTTCTTTAAGAAGTTTGAGCCAGGCAGGGTGCGTACAGTCACCGGTGCCAATAACCTGAATCCCTTTAATTTGTGCCCATGCTGCCAGTCCAGCCGGAGAACTCTCTGGACTGGTAGCTCTGGAAAAAGGTGAGTGAATATGAAGATCAGCAATATATTTCATTTGTTATAGATAAAATCCCCGTAGAAAATTAAAGCCCGATGACAACATTGGCCATCAGGCTTTAATTCAAAACATCAGAAGAAGTTTCTAAAGACGATTTGCATATAGTGGAAACCGCTTCATCATATCATTAACACGTTTCTTGATAGCTGCCAGAGCTTCATCATTACCTATATTGGCTATAGTTTCGCTTATAAAGTCAGCAACCTGCTCCATTTCTGTTTCTTTCAGTCCGTGTGAACTGCAGGCCGGTGTGCCGATCCGGATTCCGGATGTTACAAAAGGAGAGCGGGTTTCAAATGGCACTGTATTTTTATTAACCGTGATACCGGCTTTATCAAGCGCTTCTTCAGCCGCCTTGCCGGTAATTTCAGTACCGGAGAAGTTTATCAGCATAAGGTGGTTATCAGTGCCACCAGATGTCAGCTTGAACCCTTTTTTCATAAGGGCTTCAGAAAGCGCCTTGGCATTCTTGACAATTTGCTGCTGATAGGTCTTGAACCCGGGCTGTAGCGCTTCCTTGAAGGCAACAGCCTTTGCAGCGATTACATGCATAAGTGGGCCTCCCTGGATACCCGGGAATATCTGGGAGTTGATGGTTTTTGCAAACTCTTCACGGCAGAGAATCATACCTCCACGAGGTCCACGCAATGTTTTATGAGTGGTTGTGGTAACAAATTCAGCAAACGGTACAGGAGTTGGATGAACACCGGCGGCAACTAACCCGGCAATATGCGCCATATCCACCATGACTTTGGCGCCTACCTTGTCTGCAATTGTGCGGAATGCAGAAAAATCTATTATGCGTGGATATGCGCTGGCTCCTACTACAATCATTTTAGGTCTGTGCTCTGTAGCCAGACGTTCAACCTGCCCATAGTCAATGGTCTCTGTTGCTTCAGAAACACCGTAAGGAACAACCTTGTAAAAGCGACCTGAAAAATTTACAGGACTTCCATGTGTCAAATGACCGCCATGTGACAGATTCATTCCGAGTATTGTGTCACCAGGCTGGCATACTGCATTGTAGACAGCCATATTAGCCTGAGAACCTGAATGGGGCTGGACATTTGCATGATCGGCACCGAACAACTCTTTGGCACGATCAATTGCAAGCTGTTCAACTACATCAACATGCTCACAGCCACCATAGTAACGCTTGCCCGGATAACCTTCGGCATACTTGTTGGTCATAACACTACCCTGCGCCTCAAGAACCGCTTCAGACACAAAATTCTCGGAAGCTATCAGTTCGAGGTTGTATTCCTGGCGTTCAGTCTCATGGCGGATAGCCTCGGCTACTTCCGGATCAAACTTGGAGAGAATTGACATTATTGTCGCTCCTTTATGGTTTTATCTCTTTTTGAAAAAAGCGAAGCGGGACTTTTTCAAGCCCCGCTCAGGATTTAATAAACTGTTAGTTTTACTGGCAGCTCTTTTTTTCTATAGCTGTAATCTTGTCAAGACGAGCCTGATGGCGTCCGCCTTCATATTCAGAATCAAGCCATGCGGCAACAGATGCCATTGCAATTTCCGGGGACAATATCCTTCCTCCCAGAGCAAGGATGTTTGCATTATTATGTTGTTTGGCCAATTCAGCCATCTGCGGAGTAGTAACAAGTGCAGCCCTTATTCCTGGAACCTTGTTTGCAGAGATGGAAATTCCTATTCCGGTGCCACAGATAACTATACCGGCATCAACCTCGCCATGAATAACCAAAAGGGCTACTGCCTCCCCAAAATCAGGATAATCAACTGAATCTGCGGAATAGGTTCCGGCATCTGCAACTTCGATATCCCTACCCTGCAAAAAAGGGATAAGCGCCTGCTTCAACTCAAAACCACCATGATCTGAACCAATCGCAATCTTCATCGTTAAACCCTCTTGAACAGAAGCGTTGCGTTAGTTCCGCCAAACCCCAGAGAGTTGCTCATTATGTAGTCAACTTTCGCATCACGTGCGGTATTAGGGACATAATCAAGGTCACAACAGTCAGGATCCGGCTCTTCATAGTTTATAGTTGGTGGAACAATATTCTTGTCAAAAATCATACAGGATATGACAGCTTCAAGACCTCCAGCCGCACCTAGAAGATGACCAGTCATGGACTTGGTGGATGAGACCATGAGCTTGGGGGCATGATTACCAAACACAGTCTTTATTGCCAGAGATTCATTCAGGTCATTAAATGGAGTTGATGTACCATGAGCATTTATGTATCCAACCTGTTCAGGATTCACTCCGGCGTTTTTCAAAGCCATCTTCATGCAACGGGCTGCCCCTTCTCCACCTTCGGAAGGCGCTGTCATATGGTAGGCATCACCGGTCAATCCGTAACCGGCAACCTCGGCATAGATCTTTGCACCCCGTTTTTTGGCTGCTTCATACTCCTCAAGAATGACAATACCGGATCCTTCGCTAAGAATGAAGCCATCCCGCCCTTTGTCAAAGGGACGTGAGGCCTTCTCCGGATCATCGTTCCGGGTGGAAAGCGCCTTCATTACAGAAAATCCACCAATTCCCAAAGGGGTGACAGTGGATTCGGTTCCTCCGGCAATCATTACATCAGCATCACCACGGGCAATAATATGATAAGCGTCACCAATAGAATGCGTGCCTGTTGCACATGCAGAAACTGATGAAATATTAGGCCCTTTTGCACCGTACTTAATAGAGATATGTCCTGGAGCCAGGTTTATAATAAGCATAGGTATGAAGAAAGGAGAAATTTTCTTGTATCCGCCCTCAAGCAAAGCTGTATGATATTTCTCAATGGTAGGCAGACCTCCAAGCCCGGCTCCGACAAGAACACCTACCCTCTCGGCATTTTCATCGGTAATCTGCAGCCCTGAATCTTCCATGGCAAAATGACTTGCAGCCATAGCATACTGAATGAAGAGATCCATCTTCTTGATCTCTTTCTTATCAATAAACTGTTCAGCATTAAAGTCTTTTACCTCGCCAGCAATCTGGACAGGCATAGCACTGGCATCAAAACGTGTAATTTTTGTAATGCCTGAACGGCCATTTACAAGGGCATCCCAGTTTTTATGATTTCCTGTGCCCAGGGGAGATACAGCACCCACACCTGTAACGACGACTCGTCTCATGTCGTTTACTCCCATTTGGTAAACTGAATATTAGAGGTTCTAAAAAATTAAAAGAGGGGATCAAAACCCCCTCCTCTTTATACTCATCCGGCTTGAAACAAAGATTAGGTATGCTCAGTGATGTAGTCAACTGCATCCTGAACGGTCTGGATTTTTTCAGCATCCTCATCAGGAATTTCAATATCGAATTCCTCTTCAAGAGCCATTACCAGCTCAACAGTGTCAAGGGAATCAGCCCCGAGATCATCCATGAAAGAAGCATCTGACACCACTTGTGCTTCATCAACACCAAGCTGTTCGGATATAATCTCTTTTACTCTTTTAACAACGTCAGACATCTCTCACCTCCGTGTGATATAAACCTGTACCGGTTTTATTTTTTTAAAACGTTCCTGCTTCTTAGCAAACAGAAACGACAAATGTCAAAGCAATTTTTCAGCAACCTTTGCCTTAATTAAACATACCTTAAACATACTACATATACATGCCGCCATTAACGGACAAAACATGGCCTGTGATATATGCTGAACTTTCCGAGGCAAGGAAAACAACGGCATTTGCAATATCATCTGCGGATCCAAGTCTCTCAAGCGGGATCTGTGCTGCCAGTTCCTGACGCACCTTTTCAGGCAGTGCATCTGTCATGGCAGTCTCAATAAAACCGGGAGCAACTGCGTTTACTGTAACATTGCGCTTGGCCATCTCACGGGCATTTGATTTGGTCAGACCTATAAGACCAGCCTTGCTGGCGCAATAATTTGCCTGTCCTGCATTTCCCATCTGACCAACAACAGAAGCAATATTGATTATTCTGCCATAACGCTGCTTGCTCATAACCTTGAAGGCTGCCCTTGTACAAAGAAAAGCACCTTTAAGGTTTACATCAAGCACAGCATCCCAGTCATCATCCTTCATCCGCATGATAAGTCCGTCACGGGTAATACCGGCGTTATTGACCAGTATATCTACCCTGCCAAAGGCCTCCACAGCCTTTTCAATCATTCTTTCAACATCCGCAGCCAGCGTGACATTTCCGACAACTGCCAGGGCTTTTGCCCCTGCTGCCTGAAATTCGGCAACAGCCTCATCTGTGGTGGCCTGATCCATATCCATGGCCACAATAGTCGCCCCCTGTGCTGCCAATGCCAGTGCAATACTTTTGCCTATTCCTCTTGAAGCACCTGTGATTACAGCAACTTTACCTTTTGGCATTTTGGTTTGCTCCTCATCTGAATATTTTCAGGACTGTTTATCAGCAAATGTTATCTTTAACTCGGCATCTGTCACCAGTTTACCATCAACCAGAGCCTTTGAGGCAAAAGACCAGATACCACGCTTGCAACCTGTTATCTCTATCTCAAAGCGGAGTTGATCCCCAGGCATTACCGGCTTGCGGAACCTGGCGTTATCAATACCAACAAAATAGGTCAGCTTCCCGCTTACAGATTCATCAGACTTATAAGCCAGGATACATGCCACCTGAGCCATAGCCTCTATGATTAATACCCCCGGCATTACTGGATGTTCCGGAAAATGTCCAGTAAAGAATGGTTCATTTATTGTTACATTTTTAATCCCTGTAATGCTCTTGCCAGGTTCTATTTCAAGTATACGATCCACCATAAGGAATGGGTTACGATGGGGTAAAATACTCATTATCTGTTTAATGTCCATCATTGCAAATAGCTCCCTTCCCTCTTGATGATTCAGGCTGAAATTGCCTTGATTCCGGTTGAATCTTCAACATTTACAAGAAGCATCTCCTTGTTAATCCTTTTTACAAGTCCTGTAAGAACCTTCCCTGGGCCTATCTCTACAAAACGATTCACACCAAGAGCTATCATCTTCTCTATAGACTGCTCCCAAAGCACTGGCGCACATACCTGAGTCACCAGTAACTGACGAACCCTAGAGGGATCGTTGTTTGGAACAGCCTCCACATTACTTACAACAGGAAAATTCATAGAGTGTAACAGAAGACAGTCAAGAAGATCTTTCAGACGAGCTGCTGCGGGCTGCATCAGTGCACAATGAAAAGGAGCAGATACAGGAAGCAGCATAGCCTTTCTATATCCCTTTGCCTTGGCAATGGAAATAGCCCGATTAACTGCGGTCGCATGACCCGCAATTACAATCTGACCAGGAGAGTTGAAATTGGCAGGGGATACAACCTCCCCTTCTGCAGCCTCTTCACAGATGGCAGCAAGCTCATCAGATTCTATTGAAAGCATCGCAGCCATAGCTCCTATACCTACAGGAACAGCCTCCTGCATATAGGTGCCACGGGCACGAACAGTACGAACTGCATCAGCCAAATCAAGAACACCGCTACAGACAAGGGCTGAATACTCTCCCAGAGAATGTCCTGCAAGATAATCAGCTGTTAAGCCTGTTTCTTCACGCAGCACCCTAAGCGCTGCAATGCTTGTTGTCAGTATGGCCGGCTGGGTATTGAATGTAAGTTTGAGATCCTCTTCCGGACCGTTAAAACAAAGAGACGAGAGTTTAAAACCGAGAGCTTCATCCGCCTCTTCAAATATCTGGCGGGCAGATAAAAAATTATCAGCCAGGTCTTTGCCCATTCCAACAAACTGAGAACCCTGACCGGGAAAAAGAAAAGAAGTTTTACCCATAACAAACCACCTTGGCTAATAAATTATTGCGTTACCACTTAATAAGAGCTGATGCATATGTAAATCCACCGCCAAAGGCTGCCATAAGAACCAGATCTCCCGGATTAAGCCTTCCGCTTCGATTGGCCTCATCAAGAGCAATAGGAATGGAGGCAGCAGATGTATTGCCATATTTATGTAGATTTACAAAGATTCGTTCAAGAGGGATGCCGACTCTTTTGCCGGTTGCCTCAATAATCCGTCTGTTAGCCTGGTGCGGTATCAGAAGCTTTACATCATCTGCAGTATAACCATTTGCTTCAAGGGCGGCAGTAGCAGCATCACCCATTGCCCTGACTGCATGCTTAAAAACATCGTTACCTTCCATCCGGAGATAGTAAAGACGTTCATCCATAGTATTTTGTTCTGTAACAGGATTTCTGGTGCCTAAACCCGGCAGGTACAAAAGTTTCCAATGATCGCCATTGCTGTATATATGTGTTGAAAGTACACCCTTGTCTTCCTCTGAAGGCTCCAGCAACACCGCGCCAGCTCCATCACCAAACAGGATACAGGTATTTCGATCTGTAAAATCTACAATACGGGTTAACAACTCTGCGCCAATGACCAGAATCTTTTTGAAAGCACCGGTTTTAATATAGGCATCGGCAATAGAAAGACCATACAGAAAGCCGGAACAGGCCGCAGTAATATCAAAGGCAACAGCATTGCTAGCGCCAAGCTCATTCTGAACAATACAGGCTGTAGCAGGAAATGGAAAATCAGGGGTGACAGTAGCAACGAGAATCATGTCAAGCTGTTCCGGAGATACAGAAGCCATCTCCAGGGCAGAACGCGCTGCTCTTATGGCAAGAGTAGAGGTAAATTCATCTTTTGCGGCTATACGACGTTCCTTGATACCTGTTCGTGTTGTAATCCACTCATCATTGGTATCAACCATTTTTTCCAGATCTTGGTTGGTGAGAACCTTGTCAGGAACGGCTGAACCGGTTCCTGCAATACGGGCACGCAGCATATAACCCCCAAGACGGAATAGCTGGTTACGCTGATTCCGACATATTAGATAAAACAGGAAGGATAATAATAATATCAGCTATATTCAGGAGAAAAACTAGCGGGAAAACGAAGAACTGGAATTTCCGGAAAGTTTTTCAGATATACGTTGTGTAACACCGCTTGTAGCATAATCATGGGCAAACCGAATCGCGTTTTTAATCGCCTTTACATTGGATCCGCCATGACAAATCATACCTACTCCGTTAATTCCTATCAAAGGCGCGCCGCCATATTCAGCATAATCCACAGTTTTTTTAAATCTGTTAAATGCTCTTCGCATAAAGAGATAGCCCATCTTGGCAATCATATCTCCCATAATCTCACGTTTCAGCATCGTTCCGGTAGCCTCAGCCAGACCTTCAGACAGCTTAAGCACAACATTACCTACAAAACCGTCACAGACAACAACCTCAACCGTTCCTTTAAAAATATCACGTCCCTCAACATAACCTGCATAATTAAGAGAACTCTGACGAAGAATTGCATTAGTTTCACGAGTCAGTTCATTACCTTTTGACTCCTCTTCACCATTAGAAAGAATGCCTATGCGTGGATTTGAAATACCCATTGCATGTTTGGCATAAACCTGACCCATAATGGCAAACTGTACAAGATGTGATGGCTTGCAATCAACATTGCCACCAACATCAAGAACCAGAGTCTTGCCCTGGAGGGTAGGAAAGATCTGTGCAATCGCAGGTCTTTCAATACCAGTTATCCGTTTTAATACAAACATGCCTGCCGCCATTGTAGCGCCAGAATTTCCGGCACTTACAGCGGCACAGGCATTACCTTCCTTAACCAGCTCAAAGGCAAGGCGCACTGAGGAATTACGCTTTTTACGCACCGCATCAGAAGCTGAATCATGCATTCCAACCACTTCACTGGCATGATGAATGGTTATATCCAGTCCTGTTGCGTTATGTTTGGCAAGTTCTTGCCTCAAACGCTCCTCATCACCAACCAGAACAACAGGAATAGCGAATTCCCTGGAAGCGGCAACCGCACCCTCAACCTCAACTGCAGGGGCGTTATCCCCTCCCATGGCATCAACTGCAACTCTCATAATTTATGTATAAGTCTCAGTTATGCCTGTTTCTCTAATCCAACTACTTCCTTGCCTTTATAGGTTCCGCATGATGGACAGGCTCTGTGAGGCATTTTGGGAGATTTGCACTGAGGACATACAGACAGACTCGGAGCTGTCAGAAAATCATGGGCACGACGCATATTCTTGCGGGATTTGGATGTCTTCTTCTTGGGTACTGCCATGGCTCTTACTCCTTTTATTTGCGGTTATAGCACCGCTTGTTGTCAACTGACTTTTAAATCTTTTAATACTGAAAATCTGGACTGCCTAGGCTCTATAACACAATTACAGGTAGTTTTATTAAGATCCGAGCCGCAGGATGGGCACAATCCTTTGCAGGTTTCAGAGCATAGAGGCTTAATAGGAATATCCAGAATTATCTGCTCTGATATTTCCGGCATCAGGTCAATCTCATTGCCGGAAAAAACTGAAGATACAAGATCCAGTTCACCAAGCTCAACTTCATCTTCATCTTCAAAGGCAACTGAACCCTCTCGAAAAAATATGACAAAGTCTGACGATATCAAATAATCAAAACCGGATAAACATCTAGAACAATTAAGCTGAACAGGAACAGTTACGTTTCCCTGAACCCGGTAATGATCGAATTCTTTTACTGCTCTTATGGAAACCTGTACAGAACCATTAAAAGAACAGTACCCTTTAGCCACCACCTCTGCAAGAACAGGAAAGTATTCAGGAGGCTCACAAAATGAAAACTCCCGAACAGACTCTTTTATATGTTCGGTATTGATCTTCATTTGATAACAATTGCCTCTGCAAGTTAAAGGGTCAAGAAATGAGTTAATATAGTGAATAACAATATATTGTCAAGAATAATCAGGCCGATTTATCAACTTATCTACTGCGGTAAAAAAGCAGTTTTATCAGTCATCCGCTTGAGTGCCGCAACAATAAGTTTTGCAGCCTGCTCCAGATCACCAAGCGAAATAACCTCAACAGGTGTATGCATATAACGAAGCGGTATTTTCAGAAGAGCTGTTGCCACCCCTCCCCTTGAGATCTGCATAACATTGGCATCAGTCCCGGTTGCTCTGGGATTTGCAGTCAGCTGAACAGCAATCTTCGCCTTCTCTGCAGAACTGTAAAGCAGCTCAAAAAGGGAATGATTAATATTTGCCCCACGGGTAAGGATTGGACCCTTGCCCAAAGCAACATCACCATTATGCTTCCGTTCTACATCAGGCTGATCAGTTGCAAAATCTACTTCAACACAAATACCTATATCCGGATTAACATTATAACTGCTTGTTGTTCCTCCTCTTAAACCTATCTCCTCCTGAACAGATGAAACACCGTACAGATCAACAGGCAGTTTTTTCTTCTCCTGTGCAACAAGTCTTAAAACCTCTGCAACAACAAAACAACCTGCCTTATCATCAAATCCCCTTGATGAAACCCTGTCCCCCTGCAACTGAATCAACCGACTGTCAAAGGTTACGCAGTCACCAACCCTTACAATTTTCTGCGCCTCCTTTTTATCCTTGGCGCCTATATCAATGTACTGGGCATCCAGCTTGACCACAGCATCCCTATCCTTCGGCTCTATCAGATGTATTGGACGTTTACCGACCACCCCTGTCACAACCCCTTCAGCAGTATGAATGTTAACGACCTTGCCAGGTGTTAAATGGGCATCCACGCCGCCAACAGCGGCAAAATAAAGAAAACCTTTGTCATCAATATACTTTATCTGCAACCCCACCTCATCAGAGTGCCCCACAAGCATAACCTTGGGTCTGTCCTTGCCTTGACCCGCTACAAAACCATAAACATTCCCCATAACATCACTGGTCACCTCGCAATAAGGTGCAACATAATCCCTGAAAACCCGTTGAGCAGGCTGTTCATATCCTGAAGGGCTTGGGGCGGCCAGCAGATTTTCCAAAAATAATACCGATTCTTTACGCATTTTTATACTCCTCATATAAGTAACTGGTTTTAATAGAAGATTTAATCTTTTGATTCAAGCTTTCAAGCCGTATATCTTCCTTATCAAGAGACGAATCAGTTAACACATTTGGTATGACAAGACCAAATTCTCTCCATTTTATAATATTAGAACGCTTGTGACCTTCGACCTGAGATATACGATCAGGATTGCAGAACAGTTTAATCATATTTTTATCATCAAGTTCTGAAAATAGCTTAAAAACAAGATCATAAAAAAGTTGAGCCTTTACCAGTTCACCAAAAGCCGGATGCCAGCAGCCTGCAATTATAGCCCCGTCAGCGGAAAGACCATCATCCGCCTGTAATCCAATCCTTATAACCGGTATACCTGCCTTAAGAGAGAGATGCAACATTATGGCACAGGTTTTCACACCTTCATCAAGAGCCAGCGGTTGATAATTTCCGCTCCTGAACTTCTGAGCCAATACAGTACCTTCAAGTACCACTGCAGGATAAATCCTTATCATCTGAGCGCCGGCCTGAATTACTCTCTTAATGCCAGAAATCGATTTTGTACGTGAATCACCAGGCAAGCCAGGCAGCAACTGAGCGCCAACTAAAAATCCGGCCTCTCTAACCCTTTTAATAGCTTTCAAACTATCAACAGCTGTATGACCTCTCTCAGACAAACACAGAACTTCATCATCCAGGGACTGAACCCCTATTTCAACAGTTTTTACGTTATTTGCTGCAAGAAACTTCAATGTATTATCATCAAGTGCATCAGGCCGTGTTGATATTCTGACACTCTCAACAATATTGCTGGCGATAAGGGGTTGTAGAGAATCAAGCAGATATTTCTGCAACGATTTTGGTAAAAGCGTAAAACTTCCCCCGTAAAAAGCAACCTCAACAGAACTTCTGGCAGAGCGACCAACCCACTCAAGTACAGTTTCCAAAATCTGATCTGAAGTTGGATATGGTTGTTTTACCCCTGAAATAACTCGCTGATTACAGAAAAGGCAGGTATGAGGACAACCTGAATGCGGTATAAAAAAAGGAACAATGAGATTAGACATTTATTATTACTTGCAAATTTGCATATATGAATAAAGGCTCAAAACAGCTGGATTAGAATCACAGGAATTGTGAATCTACAATTAAATATAATAATTGTCCAGACGCAATAAACAGAAAGAAACTGATATCAGATATAAAAATCTCATTTCTGAAAATAAGGATTTTTTAAAAAAAGCTGTTGACATTATCTTTTAATGATATTAAATATCATTACCTCTTTTTATAAGCCAGCCAATTCAGTTTTTTCTGTTTAAGCCAGCCCTTTAAAATAAATCTTAAGGAGAAAAAATAGCATGCCATTAATAAAACCACAGGCAGAGAAACTATCCAATATCGTATCGGTAAGAATTAATGATCAGGAAAAACAACTTTTAAAAAGATATACTCACGGCAAGGCAGACAGAGTATCAGACATGCTTCGATTTGTTCTTGATGAATGGATGAACCACCACAATCTGCGTAACACCGCCTGAGTTATCAAGATTCTACTGAAACATCAATCAGCCAGCCAACGAAGACCTCTCCGGTAATCCCAGCACGCCAATTTTGTCTCAGATAGCCATTTTACAGGAGCAGATAAATGGCATTACTTCACGTTGATGAATTATATAGCGGAGAATCCGCAGAGGTTGTGGCAATCAACTGCGACTGCCCTGACATAAAACGCCTTAAGAACATGGGGTTACGTGAAGGACGAGTAGTTGACATGGTTCACGTTGATCCATTTGGAAGCAGAAAAATCATTATAGGTATGGATGGAACAAGACTGGCCTTTCCTCTATTACTTGCCGCTCATATCGTAGTCAGACCAATCCGTTCATATTTTGAGACCCTTCGCAATATGGCTAACTATGATCAGCTTACAGGCTGTCTGAACCGTAACGCCGGGCATCTTATAGCTCGTGAGGAAGTTCAAAAATACACAGAAAGCGAAATACCGCTCTCTGTACTTATGGCAGATATTGACCATTTCAAAAAAGTTAATGATGCGTACGGACATTCCGCAGGAGACGGAGTACTAAAGAAATTTACCCAGGTTGCAGGCAGTGCACTCAGGCGCTCCGACATGCTCTGCCGTTGGGGCGGAGAAGAGTTTCTTATATTGCTACGCGGTACAGTGCATGAAGAAGCCGCGCAAATTGCCGACCGTATTCGCAGAAGAGTCGAGAGCGTTGTATTTCCCCCTTACGCACAATGTGGAGAACTGACAGTCAGTATCGGCAGCGCCGCAATGCCGCCAGGAAAGCAGTTTGAACAGCTGCTAACTGAAGCGGATCGTGCACTGTACAGAGCCAAACATGAAGGAAGAAACCGTGTTGCAGGTCTCTCTTGTGACCAAAAGTATTAATCAGTAGTCAGCCTTAGAAATACGCATAATAAACAGTGTAAAAACAACGGCTAAAAAAGAAAGGGGTTGCGAAAATGAAAAACGTGGTAATCATTTACTGGAGCGGAACCGGCAATACAGAAGCAATGGCTGACGCTATTGCAGAAGGTGCTAAAGGAGCAGGCGCCAACGTCATTACCTCCCCTGTCGGAAAAGCAGACAGTTCCATTGTCAAATCTGCCGATGCCGTAATTCTCGGCTGCCCCTCAATGGGAGCGGAAGTGCTTGAAGAAACCGAAATGGAACCGTTTGTCGCTACACTTGACGCTACCGACGTAGGTGGAAAACCGATGGGACTTTTCGGATCATATGACTGGGGTGATGGTCAGTGGATGCGTGAATGGGTTGAACGAATGCAGGAGTTGGGGGCTGTTGTAGATGGCGAAGGCCTTATTATCCGGCTAGCTCCGGACGATGATGCCATTGCTGCCTGCAAAGAACTGGGAGCACGTCTGGCTGCCTGAGTCATTCTCATTTAACCAGCTGTTATTTTAAAAGCTGCCGTTAGGTTTTTATATGCCTGGAGTCCGACAGGCTACTAACGGCAGCTTCCAGTTAAAAACCGACCGACTCAACAGCTTGGGAATTGAAACGGAAGCGGTAACCCAACCGCAGGTTAAAGATATCCCAAGTGCCGATCCGCTGATGGCTGCAACATATCAGCCACCCATCACTTGGCACCCTGTATGAACTGACAAACAAGGGACATCACCATCATTTTTACTGTCACTGCTGCAACCATTTGTACTGTCTTTCAGGCTGTCTGCTTTCTGAACAGAACAGCATTGATCCTGATGGATTTGTAGTAGGAATCAGACATCAAGCTAAACTGCTGCTTACCTGAAAACGCTGTCATTTATAGCAATACAGCAGCATCCAGCCGCTCCTGCATCTGACGAATCGAATCCCTGAACTCCTCCGGTTGCATCCGACCGTTTTCAAGCATATCTACAACTGTTTCCAGTTCGCTTTTCAACAATGCAAGTTTCATCCTGTCACTCCGCACCACCTCAAGCATACTGGTCAGATCTTCGGCAAGCGGCTTGAATGCATCGTTCTTGCGAAACTTAACCGGAAGGGCAGGCAACACCCCGCTGGCAGCCTCCTGCAGCACCTTTCTGCTCTTGAATACCGGGCCTGCAATGGTGTGGGAATAGCGGATCGTCCAGATGATTACAACTGCAATCATAAGTACAGCCAGAATACCCAGCTGAATCAGAAATGATGGATCAAGAGTATAGGTAAGACGCCTGTTAAGCACCACCAGGAAAAACCAGGAAACAACAAAGGCTGAAGCGATAAATCCGACCAGCTGCAGCAGCAGCATATAAGCCGTATAGCCAAACTGAAACGGTTTATTGATCAGATATTGTCTGCGTATCGGTTTCATATATATATCCTCTCTTACTCTCCGGTTACGGCCCGGTGTACTTCATATCATCGCTTGTTTCAAAGAGCATGTCCGACCCGGCGCTGACCAGTATGTATGCCTTGCGATTATCGGTAGCCTGATAGCGCAAAGGTGTCCCCCAATGGTCAAAACCAAGTTGGGCGGACGGATTTTCCTTAAATGCCGTCTGCATCCAGGGAATAAAATTATCGGTTCCCGGGTAGCGCCCCTTTTTCATATATTCATAATCAAGCATGTTGCTGATGCTGCGAAGATCCGCAGCGGTTGCCAGACTTTGGGAGGCTGCCACCGTATTATCAAAAAAATTCATGATTTCATCAGAGTTTCCCGCAATAGCTCCGATGGAAATTCCGGCAATCAGCAGTCTCCTGAAAATCTCAAACACACCCGTCCTCCTTTAGACAAACAACAACACTAAACCGACTTTGCCAGCGGTCCGCTGTTAAGCTTTTTACGGAAAATCAACACGCCAAACAGGACGGCGGTCAAGGCCAGTCCGCCCATAAGCGCCTCCCGTTTACCGCCGCCGGCCTGGCTGCTCCCTTTGGGGACAAAGGTAAACATTACAACCGGGTCGCCGCTTTCAGGCCGATAACTCCAGACAGAATCGCTCCCCTGTTCAATAGTCATCTTTTCCGGAAAGCTGCGAACATCCTTCTTGTCAAACACCTCAAAAGCAATTACCGCCTTGCGCCCTTCCTGCTTGACCGAGACAAAATCCTTCACTATAAAGCGTGAGTTTTTGTCTTCATACAGCTGGCGCATAACGTAAGATTCCACAAAAAAAGCCACGTCATTAATAGTCAGGGTATCCTTTTTCAGCGGAGCCTTCATCAACCCCTTGGTATTATGGGCAACCGCGCCACCAGCCATGCATAAAAGCAGTAAACCGACAGCAAACAGTAACAGAGTTGCTCGCATCGCTTTATCCCCTCCCTGCGTTTGCGTCTTTATCCGGCTGCTGCTTGACGGCTGGCTCAGGTTTAGGTTCCTGAATCTTCTTGGCCGCCTCTTGGTTGATCTTCAGGTCAAATTCCTTTTTCAGCTTGTCGTAGGTACCTTTCCAGGCATCCTTGTATTTTGAATAAAGCAAATCGTTGCGTATATATGCAGCCTTTTCCTCAAAGCTAAACTGATGAGGTTCCGGCTTTTCAACCAGCTGAAACAGATAAAAATGCTTGTTTGCCGGTTTGACATCGGAAACCTGGTTGATAGCCATCTTAGGCAGGTCATCATGCAGGCCGGGCGGCAGAAACTCCAACTGGCGCAGCCCGATATAGCCCCCTGTTTTGGCGCTCTGCCTGTCGAGAGAGTTTTTCTTTGCAGCATCTGCAAAACTCAATTTGCCGCTGTCTATCTGCTGCTTCAGTTTTTTCAGGTTTTCCTCGTTATCCAACTTGATAATCCTCAAGCCATACAGCACCGGAGTAGTATAGCTCTTCTTGTTCTTTTCGTAGAACTCCCGCAGCTGCTGATCGCTGAAAGATTTGGGATCAATATTCGGCACCAGCGTCCCCTGCATAATCTTCAGAAAATTATGGGACATAAAGCCGTGGATCTCCGCCTTCATCCGTGGATCCTCATGCAGCTTTTCCTTCAGCGCCTTGGCAATAATCAGCTCCATGTTGGCGGCATGTTCCAGCACAGCCTCATTGGTAAGAGCCTTAGGATTATCCCTGAACAGCTTCATCCTCTTCATAATCTCACGATGAGCCTCAATATCAGCCACAGTCAGATTGCCACCCTTATAGCTAACCACTACATCATCAGTCTTTGATTTGGAGCAGCCCAGCATCCCCTGCAGACAAACTGCAGTCATAATCAACACAGCTACTATCTTCTTCCTGTTCATACACGCACCTTTCATCCTTTTTGGATTCAACATGTTAAACGCTACTTCCCCGCAGCCGAGTACAACGCCAGCATACCGGCAATCAACCCCCATGCCACATAACCAACCACTGAGCCCAGTGAAAGAATCAGAACCGGCTCAATCATCGCCGTCATCCTGGCAATTTTGTCTTTCAGAATCTTTTCGCAGATCTCACCAACCCCCTGCCAGGATTCATCCATAAGCCCCGAATACTCACCGACCGAAACCAGCGCCTTTACCATAGGCGGAAAGAAACGGTCATCCACCATAGCTTCAGAAAGTGGCGTACCGGCGGTAACCCGCTCGGTCACCTCCTCCATACTGGCCTTGACCGACTGGTTTGTAAGGGTATCGGTTGTCGCCTTCAGCGAATCAACCAGTGTAATACCGCTCTGCAGCAAGGCGCTCAGTGTACTGGCAAACTGCACAACCACTCCGTACCGGAATATAGAGCCGATAACAGGCAACTTTACCTTGTTGCGGTCAAACCAGATCCTGACATCAGGCAGCATCAGCAGCAGAAAGACCCCGGCAACCAGCGCGATACTGCCTATACCCAGCATGGCGCCATGCTTTTTTACAAAAACAGAGACATCAATAAGAAACTGGGTATTGGCCGGCAGCTTGCGCCCCCCCAGCAGTGTTGCAAACTTGGGGATTACATATGTCACCAGAAAGATCACCACCCCGAATGTAGCCACCACCACTACTGATGGGTAGATCATGCTGGTAATCATCTTTGAGCGCAAGGCAGCCCGGTTTTCCAGAAATTCTGCAATCCGTTCAAGTATCAGATCCAGCATCCCCCCCAGCTCACCGGCTCTAATCATCTTGACAACCATCTCTCCAAACACCCTGCTGTGAGGCTCCATAGACTCACTCAACGGCATCCCGCCTTCTATCCTAAGCCTTACATCAGCCAGAATATGCTTCAGTTTGCGGTTTTCTGTCTGCCCGGCAAGTATGCCTACCCCTTCAGACACCGGAATATTTGACTTGATAAGGGCTGCAAACATCCTGAAAAAAAGAGCTGTCTCCTTGGCTCGCAGCGGTGTCAGCCTGATCAGCAGATCACCACCGCTGGCATCTTCAGAGAGATCATCCTCGTTCAGCTCCGTAACCGTCAGGCCTCCGCGACGCAACTGCTCAACCGCTGATTCGGCATTGGCAGCCTCAATCCGGTCACTTATCCTTGCACCTTGATTATTGATGGCCTGATAACTGAAACGTGGCATCGCTTACTCCAGTGTAACCCGCAAAACCTCTTCAGGAGTGGTCAGACCAGCCTTCATCTTGGCTATGCCGTCATGGCGCAAGCTCTTAAAACCACGACTCTCAAGCGCAAAATTCCGCAGCTGCTCAAAGGTTGCGCGGTTCATAATCATCCGGCGCAGCTCATCATCCAGATTCAGCAGCTCAAATATGCCTATCCTGCCACGGTAACCCAGCTTGCAGTTCTCGCAGCCTTTGCCCCGCATAATTCTGAACGGCGGTTCATCCAGACCAAGCATCTGCAATTCATGAGGTTTGATCTCTGACCACTCTCCGCAATGCTGGCAGACCCGCCGTACCAGACGCTGAGCCAGCACAGTACGCACAGAGGCAGCCACAAGAAACGGCTCGGCTCCCATATCCACCATCCGGTTAAAAGCGCTCGGGGCATCATTGGTATGCAGGGTTGATAGCACCAGGTGACCGGTAATAGCGGCTCGCAGGGCAATGGTCAGGGTCTCTGCATCACGGATCTCACCCAGCATGATAACATCTGGATCCTGGCGCAGTATGGCTCGCAGCGAACCGGCAAAAGTAACCTTTTCGCCACTGTCCACCTGTGTCTGGTTAATACCGCGCAGGGTCAGTTCCACCGGATCCTCAATCGTCGTGATATTTGTAGTCTCATTACGCAGCAGTTGCAGGGCGCCGTACAGAGTGGTGGACTTGCCCGATCCGGTAGGGCCGGTAACAAGGATAATGCCGTGAGGCAACCCCAGATGGTATTTGAAGCTGTCCAGTATATCGCCCCCCATCCCGAGCGAATCCAGATCAACAGCCTCGTCGTGTGGCGGTAGCAGCCGGAGCACCGCTTTTTCTCCATTCACAACCGGCAGCACGCTGGTTCGCACGTTTACCCCGTCTATCTCTACATCCAGAGCCTGGGGCTCAAAATAGAACGAACCATCCTGTGGCTTGCGGGTTTCAGCTATATTCATCCGTGCCAGCACCTTGATCCGGGAAACGATCTTGGCGGCCAGCTCATATGGCAGGCGTTCGGTCTGATGCAGAATACCGTCAACACGCAACCGGACGATCATCTCGTTTTTTTCAGGCTCCAGATGGATATCCGAGGCTCCCTGGTTTATGGCTCGCACCATGATCCGCTCAAGCAGCTCCACAATAAAACCGACATCTTCATTATCGGCAACCAGATCCATCTTGATTGTGGTGTCAAACTGACGGCTGAAGAACAGGTTCTGCATCTTCTTCAACTGTTTGGGCGGCACCAGCACCAGACGAACCTGCTGCTTGCATAGCCGTGAAATAGTCTGCAGCACGGTCTGCGGCAGCGGCCCGCTACAGGCGAGCAGCAGTTCACCATGCTCGCCCCGTGCCACCGGCAACACGTTAAACTTCAGGGACATCTTGATCGGGATGATCGTAACCACCCCCTTCTCAATCCCTTCAATCCCCCCCTTATAGAGCGGAATCCCCAAAAACTCGGCAAGATATACCGTAAGCTGATCCTCGGTGATCAACCCTTCGCGCACTGCCACCACGCCGATCTTTTCGCGCACCATACGTTGAGAAACAAGCAGACGACCCAGAGCCTCCTTGGTAATCGCACCTTTCTCAACAAGAAACTCACCAAAAAATGCAGTGTTGCGAGAGCCAATCATGCCTTGCCTCCCGGCATGCAGGAAGATCGGCGGGCAGACAACCGCTGTTTAAGGAAGTTCTCGTTGCGAGCCGCCCCCAGACCGGTTTCCATACTGATTTTACCATCTTCAATCAGTCGGATAAGGCACTGCTCCATTGTCTGCATCCCAAGCTGCAGACCTGTTTCAATAGCCGAATAGATCATGTCATCCTTACCCTGGCGGATCAGATTTGAAATTCCGGGAGTAGAGAGCATCAACTCGACCGCAGGCACCCTGCCGGTTCCTGCGGCATTGGGCAAAAGCCGCTGGGAGACCACAGCCTTCAGGGTAGCGGACAGCTGCTGGCGTATCTGTGACTGTTCCCCCGCAGGAAATGCGCCTACAAGGCGGTTGACTGTTGATATGGAGTCCCGCGAGTGCAGCGTGGAAAAGACCAGATGACCTGTCTCAGCCGCCATGATTGCAGTCCGCATGGTCTCGAGATCCCGCATCTCACCCACCAGGATCACATCAGGGTCTGCCCGCAGTGAATCCCGCAGGGCATCGGCAAAGCTCGGCACATCGGTATGCAGCTCCCGCTGGTGGATCACACTCAGGTTGTTCTGGTGTACATATTCGATAGGATCTTCAATGGTAATAATATTGCGGCGGCTGGTGACGTTGATATCATCAATGATAGTAGCCAGTGTTGTAGACTTGCCCGAACCGGTAACCCCTGTAATAAGTATCAGCCCATCCCGCATACTTGCCAGCTGCCCGATGGTTTCCGGCAGCCCAAGACCGGCAAAGCTGGGAATACCGTCCGAAAGCATCCTTACCGCCACACTCATCGAGCCGCGCTGATAATAGGCGGCAATCCTGAACCGCCCGACATCCGGCGAGCTTACTGCAAAATCAACTGAACGGTTGTTATGCAGCACCTCGCTATGACGCTGGGTCAGAATCTCCCCTGTAAGCCTGATAATATCATCCGGCTGATACGGCTGGCAGTTCATCTGCTGCAGCTCACCCTTTATCCTGAAAACCGGCGGCATATTTGCGGTAAGATGCAGGTCTGATGCCTTGCGCTTCAAGGTCTGACGGAACAGTGCCGCCATGCTTTCAGGCCTTTCCTCATCTATTTTCCAGCCTTCTGCCTGGTTCATGGTTGCAGGCTCACCGGATCGTTGTCGAGAATAGTCTCTTTACCTTTGGTAATATGCTCATGAGAACTTTTATGATTAAGAAACTCATCAGAGGTTCTGCCTGCAAGAGCCGGATGCTGGATCACATGGGGGGTCAGGATGATTACCGTCTCGGTTTTTTTCTTGCTCTTTACCACATCCCTGAACAACAGACCCAAACCTGGTATATCTCCGACAAACGGCACTTTTTTTACCATATCATCCAGGGTCTCCTTGATAATCCCGCCAATGGCGATTGACTGTCCTGATTTGGCAGAAAGGATAGACTTAAGCTTGGTCTTGCTGACCCCGTCCAGCGGGAACTCCACCGCCTCGCCAGTGACCGAGTTAAATACGGTTGTAGTACTGTAGTTCAGTAGTGCAGACGAAATTTCTGCCGAAATATCCAGTGTTACCGTATTGTCTTCATTTATAAATGTATTCATCTCAACGTCGGTGCCAAGCTCCTCCCGCTTGATCTCAACTTCAAAGGTATTGATGGTGTTCCCCTCGGTGCCGATCGGAATAGTCTTGGAGGTCACCTTGTCCCTCAGGGGAGTCTCCTCACCCACAAAAAATTCCACCTTGCTGTTGTTTGCCGCCATCAGAAAAGGGGTGGCAAAAGACTGGATTCTTCCTTTTGATTCAAAAAATGCGATCTGTGCATCCAGTTTTTCACTGTCGAACACAAAATTGAAAGCCGTGGAACCGGATGCGCTGGCTCCACCTAATGCCAGAGCCGAGGCAAAGTTACCCAAATTCTTGTCCTTTCCTGCCTTGGCATAGTCAAGCCTGAAAAAACTGTCAAAACCGTCATTCAGGCTAATCTGCAGTATCTTCACCTCAAGCAGCACCTGGTTGGTCGGGGTGTCAAGCGCCTCAATAATCCTGCCCATCTCGTTCAGAATCGCCCCGTCCAGAGAACGGGCAATAATACTGTTACTCCGCTTGAATACCGTCATAATCGCAAGCAGCGGCCGTTTCTGCTGTGCTGTTGCAGTAGCGGCAACCGGGCTCTGTGCCGCTGCCTGCGGTTTGGCTGAGGAATTACCTGTTTTGGCAGCAGCGGCAGAGGCAGCGGCAGAAGAACCTCCGGTTGCATTAATAGTTGGCAGATAGCCTGCCCCCAGCAACAGGGCAGGACTGATGCCGAGCGAATCATTAGTAGTCTTGGCTGCTGTAGTCGTAACGGTTTTTGTTTCTTCCGGGTTCAAGTGGCCGTAAATCTTCTCATCATCGATCACAGTCAGCTTAACCTCATCCCCCATAGCCGCCTGTATCACCTTTGCCATATCCAGAGCGTTTGAATAACGGACGAAAAAGGCTCTGGTCTGGTCGTTCTGGCGGGATTCCACATCCCTCACATATTCTTCCCTGGTCATCAGCGTGATGATCCCCTTGCCCTCACGATACCAGAGATCATTAACGCGACAGATCGCCTCCAGAGCCTCACGCAGGCCTATATCTCTGAAATAGGCTGTTACGGCACGATCTGCCACCGCGTTGGTCACCACAATGTTGTAGCCGGACAACTCGGTCAAAAGCTCTGCAATCTGGCGAGCCTTAACCTCCCTGAACAGGCAGGACTTGAGGGTCATATCAAGCCCCCTGGCTCTGTTTCCCTCTAAACCCTGTTTTTCAAGAAGCCGTTTTGCCTCATCAATACCAGAGACCCTGGCTCCTTTAATAACCTTTACCAGAGCCGGTTTTTCCTCCGGCATCTTCATCTCTGATCCGTCAACCGGTTTTTCCTTAACCGTCATGGCACGTGTAGTATAGTCAGGGCCTTTTACAAGTTGGGTGTTTTCAGTAAAACCTGCGCATCCGTTTAGCAGCAGAGGCAGGCAAAAAGAGAGCAGAGCAAGGAAATTCTCACGTTTCATTGGATTGGAACCTCGTAATTTCTATCATCCCTGCCTTTGAATACCACGCTTTTTTCCTTTATCTCCGTAAGCCTGAACTCATACCGTTGGTCATCAATATCCAGCTTGAGTCGGCTGCCAACCTTCAAAACCACCAGATTTTCAGCCTCAGCCACCTGCACTATAGCCCCGCTGTACTGGTCAGTGCGAACCACTCCTCGCAGCACCAGAGACTGCACAGCGCTTGTATAACGCTGCGGCACCCCGAAAGGACTTCTGCCTCCCAGATTTGGCACTGCTACGGATGAAGAAGGAAGCGCAGATACCGGCGCTGGATTCTTTACCGGCGCAAGGCTCTTTGATGAAACAGCAGGAGAACCCCCCTTTGCCGGTTCGGCAGGCTTGGCAGTTTCTGGAGCCTTTGCAGATGCGGCAGGTTTGGCAGGAGCCGCAGGTTTTTCGCTGTTTGCCGCATAAACCGGCAATGAAAAAAAGACCATAAAAACAAGCGGGGAAATCCCTGCCCCAATAATGCGAAAAAGGCTCATAGCAGTAACTCCAGCGTAATATGCAGCATCTTGTCTTTTTCCTTCCCATGTTCAAGCAACAGCCTCTTTACCTTGACCGCCTCCGGCATATCTCTTAGACGATCCAGAAATTTCAGAAGCGCAAAATAGCCGCCGCTCAGATCAAATTCGTAGCTGTTCCAGTCAAATAACTCATCCGGTTTTTTCCCGCCCGGCTTTACCGAATTAACCAGCATGCCGCTGCGCTCAATGGCGCTGCTAACCTTCCCCAGCAGTTCGCTTGCCTGCCTCTCAGGATCACTACAGGCAGCAGCCCCCTGTCTGGTTTCAATCTGCGCAAGCTCGTTTTTTTTTCTCTCCAGCTCACTCTTCATAGAAGCTGAAGATTTAAGGGACTTAAGATTATTCAATTCACCAATCACCTTGTTCAGGCTGGCAACCGTAGTCTTCAGCCGCTTCTCCTGCGGTTCATATACCTTCTTCATATAAACGAAGCTGCTTGCCACAATAACAGCGGCCACCACCCCCAGCTTTTCAAACTTTGACATCTTTCTCATATAGCTTTTCCCTGGCTGAATCTGGTCTTTAACGCCAGTTCAAAAAACAGCACACCGCTCTTCTGTTCCCCCTTGCGCTCCACCTTGTTCAGGCTAACCGAGCTGCACCAGTAACGGCTCTGCAGATCAGAGATGAACCTGCCTATTACCCCCTGCCCTGCGGCTACGCCGGAAATAGCCTGAATCTCACCGTCACCATAACCCATTGAAACCAGAATCACCTTGTCCGGCACTGTTCGGCTGACATCCTGCAGAAAGGTTCTAATCGCCAGCAGATCATGATCCGACTGGCCGGATGCAAAGGCTCGCTTCTTTTTGGCAATATCAAGATCCTTCGTCACTTCCGAAATTTCCCTGGCAAGACGCTCCTGCTCCTCCATTTTGGCCTTGCGTTCCTTAATATCCTTGCTAATAGATTCAATCCGCTGTTTGTAGGCTGTCTCCTTGTGACGCATATAGCCGTAATGACCGAACAGCAGAGCCAGAGTAAGTCCGGTTACCACAACAGGAAATAGGTAGGCGCTTTTCTTGAGTTTTTCCGCCAGACTCAGATTATCGTTAACCCCCAGGCACTGTTCCTTGCTGTCCAGCAGTTCACGCACCGCTGCCCCCACCACTGTGCCGAACACCGCATGCTCTGCCTCACTGCCGGTGTCGCTGATACCGGCGGTTCGTGACAGGTAGAGCGGAGCAGCTCCGCTCTCGCAGAGATTGGATAAATATTCAACAACCTGATGATCAACCGCCCCGACCCCTGAAACAAGCAGTCTTTCCGGGCCGGGAACCTGACGTGCCATAAAGCGGAGCGAGTCCTCCAGCCCCAGGGTATAGCCATCCGCAGTTAAATGAGCCGACAGGGATTCCAGACTCATGGCCATGGTGTTGATAAGCTCAGGACTGCGCCCCCTGACAATAGCAAAGTTGGAGTAATCCTGACCTACCTCCAGAATCGCGCGGGGAACCTCGCTCTTTTCCATCAAAAGCGGCATATAGAAGGTTACATCAGGGGGATAGACACGAATAAGCTTCAGACCGGCAATCCGGAAACGCTCCTTGACTGCCCGATATACATTCCGTTCAATGGCAGATACCGTAATCGGCACCTGATCATCGTCGTAACTGATCTCGCCTGCCTTGCCGGACTGCTTAAGCGAATACTGCACGCCGATTAGTGCGTTGGCGCCCGAAATACCTGTATACGGCTCCGCCTCCCACTTGACCGCCTCAAGCAGTTGCGGTCGTTTCATTGCCGAAACCTTGATACGATCCATCCGCAACTCAAAGGCTCTTGCCATTGGAGAAACAAACACAGCCCGCCTTACCGGTGTATGCAGACGCTCTGCCAGAGCCTGGATAGCGGCAACTGACGGCAGATCATCATCCGCCTCTTCTTTTTTAATCGTGGCAAAATCCACGATCTCAAAACGTCGCCGTGTTCTCCGTACCAGAGCAGCTCTTATTTCATCCCCTGCCGTCTCAACCGCCAGCAGTTCACCCGACATCCAGTTCAACACGCAGTAAGCACCATCCATTTCATTGCATTGTTATATCAAAAGAGGCTGACCTCAAGGTGCGGCCCAGAGATCGCTTCCATACAGCCGTATCGTCCCGTTCTGGCCGCTGCCTGCTGCTCCGGTAACCGGAAATGCCAGAGGATAGTGAAGCTCTCCCGTATCCACCTCGCCGTCATTATCCGTATCATTCCAGACCACCAGATAGCGGGTACCGGTGGGAACCTTGTAGGCAGAGGCATCATGATAGTTAAAGGCAGCCGGACTGCCGCTGTCGCTGCCCAATGAACAATCATCCAGGACAGTATCGCCATCTTCATCGGTCAGGATGCTGCAGGTCAGCAGATCCACCCCGCTGACCGGAGTTCCGTTTTCACGGAAAAACCGGGCCTTTGTGGCGCCTGCGGTAGCGTTGTAGATAACCAGCCGGTTCAGCTTGAAAAAGCCGGGAGACCGTTCATTCTTGCGCACAATCAGGTAAACGTTATCACTGTTGTAGGCTGCGGATGGAGCATAGCTGCTGATAGTTAACGTCTCGGTCATGGCGGTAGGTTCGGTGTTGTCACTGTTGACGCTGCCAAAGGTGAACTTTCCGTCCTGCCCACGGGAGAGGATCAGCATGCTGTCATTGGCGCTGTCGTAAAAGAACAGCAGCTCACGACCCCAGGCATCCTTCGGAGTCTGGCCAGCGCCGCTCCCCTCCGGTTCTGCCAGATATCCACGCCGCCAGCCCAGCCCCCATTTTGAACCGGTCAGGTCATCTGCGCTGCTTAAACTGTTCGGTTTTGCACTCCATAATCCTCGCGGCTGCCCCTTGGTGTAAGGGGTGCTGTTCTCCTGATCATCCCAGCTTGTCCCCTCCCAGCGGAACAGGGCAGGCCAGTATTTATTATCTGCAGGCGGTGTAGCGCCGCTATAAGGCAGATCTCCGCTGTAACCGCTGTTAATGCTGCCCGGTGCATCACCCAACAGGGCACGGCGAACCGTTTCAAGCAGCTTCCGTGTGGCGCTGCTCTTGTCCATGTTCTGATCCTCAAGGCTTGCCTTCCAATCGCGGGAGTACAGCTTTATCACCAGATTATCCTTGTTATATTTGTGATTTTCGTTATAGGCCGTGCTCATCAGATCGGTTGGCACAGTTGTCCAAGCATGGCCGCTGCAACTGCCTTTGCTGGGGTAAAACCCCTTCTGGTCTGCCCCTTCAGAGACGATCCAGAAGATGGTCTCTCCGGCGGTATCAGGATCAGCAGTGATAAAGAACTTAAAGGCACGGTTCCATCCGTCCAGCAAAAGGCCATCCCCCTGCATGGTACGGAACATCTCCTTCTCATCCCCCGGCTCGCCAGGCTCGCCCCCTAAAGGAGCATAATCCCCCTCTTCCCAGGTCTCAGAACCGGTGGCGGAATTGTAGGTGGGTTCCAGTGCGTAATATTCCATATCCGTGCCTGCCCAGTGGCCGCTATCGGCAATGTTCGGATCCATAGGCGGATTCAGGTATGGACCTTTCCAGGCAGCCCCCAGATCTTCGCCCGGGGTGGGGTGGCCGGTCAGACTAAATGGCAGTTCTTCAGGAAGGCGAGTCCATAGTCCACGGGGTTGCCCCTCGTTCTCGGTCTCAAGCCCGCCAGTATGATCAATGTTGGTAGCGGTATCGTTGTACAGCTTGCGGTAGGGACGGCGCCACTTCCAGCGCCCACCTTCAAAATAACCGGATGGCCGCAGATAGACTTTTCCCGGATCTACCGTGTACTGGCCGCTGCTGGTCCACTGCCCCAGTCCGGTCGTAAGTGTTGCCTCGCTGTCCCAAACGGTAGAAGCCACTGACTCACGCAGTTCAGCCCGGGGTTCCCAAAGGTCAGGCCAGACCTTCATATCACGCACATAGCCGCCAACAAGGGGCCTGCCCTCCTCATCATGGCGGTCTTCCGGCCCGACAATGGCCCGGCGTATCAACTGCATCTTGTCACGGGTAATCCGTTCACGCTCAAGGTGGTCAAGATACCCTATACCCGGAACAGCCATAGCAGCCAGCATCCCCATGATGGTAAGCACCACCAGGACTTCAAGCAGTGTAAACCCGTCCCTACGCATTTGGATCAACATAGTACGGCAAGGATTTTTCCCCTGTTTCCTGCTCCCTGATCAGGGGCTGCCGTGGATTGCGCAGCGCCGTGCAGGCAAGCAATTGTCGGAGATTAATGCAGCGGTTGGCGGTTTGACTAACCAGAACAGAACAACCCATGGCAGACCCCTTTCTATGACGACCTGCAGGTACTAAAAAAAACAACTCCGGCCAGTGAGAGGCCCACCGGCCGGAGGGTGCCGGAGAGGGCCGGCAAGGTATCCATCAGCTTCGGGCAGGAGACCCCCCGCTGAGGGATACATGAAACCTGGTATCCTGGTGCAGAACCGATGACTGTTCTGCATCAGAATTGTAATACCCGCCCCCACAAGGAGGGCGGGATGCTTCAGCTAACCAACATTAGTTGGATGCACCGGCAGTACCATCCAGATCAAGCGCAAAGAAATCAGCATCATTAGCCGGGAACATGTGGCCTTCAGGGCACATGGTGGCATACTGATGATTTTCCTGCTTGGTGAAGTTAACCAGACGAGCCTTTTTGGCGCCAACAAGAGCAGTAATGGTACCATCTGTTGCTACAGTTGCAGTAAAGGCAGTAGCAGCTGGAGTGTCTTCAGTGTAGCCAAATGAAAGCAACTGGATACCATCGACAGCAGAAGCAACGTCAGCCAGAACCGGAGTTGCGCCAACACGGTCAACCGTTGCCTGCAGGCGTGGCAGTACGATGTTGTAATCATTGTAGGTTACGTTATCTGAGTTTTGCAGGCCACCAGGGCAATGACCGGCATTGGTGATCAGGCCGGAGGTAACCAGACCGGACTCAGGCCCCAGACCCATCACGATACGTCCATAGAAATCTGCCTCACCCATACCAGACAGGTCAGCAGTAGGTGCGGTAAAGTCGGCAGTAGCGTTGGTTGCACCGATACCGGACATCATCACACCAACACCGGCAGCAACTTTGGCAGGATTCATGAAAGGCTGCTGGTTAGCTGTGGTAACTGGGTTAGATACGCCGCTGTAGTCGTTAAGGTTAAAGACGTTGGCAACCCCCATGGCCTTCAGTTCATTTACCTCTGCAGTAGACAGGTGGTGAATAACCGGCTTTACGCGGCTGGCGAATTCAGAAGCCAGGGTTTCCTTGCCGTTATCCGGGTTATCGTCAGAAACTTGAGGAATTACATAGGCAGTTGTACCGTTCTGGGCAACCAGGTTGGTCATCTTGTCAGGGAAGCGGTTGGTTTTTTCAAAATAGGCGCCAACCATCTGAATGGTACGGCTCTGGTTGCTGTCGCAGACCGTGTCTACGGCGCTGTTGGAGACGCCGCCCAGACGTGGAGCCAGCATGGCAAGCAGGAAGCCCATGATGGTCAGCACCACCAGGATCTCCAGCAGGGTGAAACCTTTGTTGTTGCTCTTGCGCAACACATTGCCCAGAAACTTGTTAAAACGCTCTTTTACTGTTGTACGCAGTTTCATCTTTCTTTTCTCCTTGGCTTGGATTGGTTGTCGATATGCCTGCAACCCAGCCCCAGGGTCTGCCGCACTTATCAAAAAAATTTACCTTTGTAGTATGTTTTCTGCTTCTCCCTTTCCGGCGCCGCGCCAGGACAAGGAACCGTGATACATTGTAGCGTTTCAGTTGACTACTGCTCCGCCACCTCCTTTTCGGCCTTTACCGTTTTACGGTTTTTGCCGTTTATGGTTTCGTCGTTTCCACCCTTTGCCCCCTGGCTTTGATCAGCCTGGATATCAGCGCCGGGATAATCAACCACAAAGCGGTACTCTTTGCCGCTGATAACAAAAATCTCTTTCTGCCCTTTTTTTAAAAAACGCATCTCTACCCGCAGTGCGCCATAGCCGTTATGCTCAAACAGCTCCCGGTACAATTCAGCCAGTTTTTCAAAGATATCTTCATGGCCGCTTGGCACCAGAGCATCAACCTGCGCCGGTTTATTAATCTGCATCTCTGATTTACGTTCTGTGCTTTTCCGTTTTGCAACTGCACCCACCCAACACCCCCACATATCAGTTGCCATCAAATGGTATTGATAACCTTTTTCATATTTAAGTTTTACTATATCCCGACTCTTATTGCTAACAGTTAAAGACCAAAAACTGACGTTGTAAGTCTAAATGATTTTTTCTGACAGACTGAGGACTACAAAGTATTACTGAGAGGTGATTTTTTCAGAAAAGTCCGGGAATACTCATTCCACCGGTAATTTTGGACATTTCCCCTGATAGTTCTACCTGCACCTTCTTCTGGGCTTCATTGATTGCCGCTATAACCAGATCCTGCAGCATCTCGGTATCATTGGGATTAACAACCTCTTTTTTTATAGAGAGGGAGAGTATCTCGTTCTGACCGTTTACAACCACGGATACGGCTCCGCCGCCGGAGCTGCCTTCAGCTTTGCTCCGGGCTGCGTTATCCTTGAGTTGTGCCATTTTGGCCTGAATCATCTGAGCCTGCTTCATTATGCCAGATATACCTTTTGCCATTGTTTCCTCCCTTAATGTCTGTCTGATGAAAAGCAATTTAAAACCTTCTACGTCAGCTCTGCAAACGCCTCTAGTCCCAGTAACAGCGCCCCCATCCTGACGGTAATTCCCTGTCTGAAACGAGATGGCATCAAACCGAAACGCGCCTCAAATATCTTTGCAAAATAGCTGAAGTTTGAATAGCCTACTTCAAGCGCGGCCTCTGTAACACGCAGTCCTTCATGCTGCAGCAGGAGCTTTGCCCTTTCAAGACGGATGTCACGCAGATATGCAAACGGGGGCATACCGCAGACACGACTGAAGGTGGTTTTAAAACGGGTTACACTCATCCCTACCTCTGTTGCCAGCTCTTCCAGTGAAGGTGGGCTCTCAAGCCTGCTTTCCAGTATCCGGCAGGCCGATTCAATCGCCTGTTTTTCAAGTTCCAGTGCGGATACCTGGCTTGGCTCACCGTAAAGCAGCAGTTGCTGAAGCATGGCAATAGCGTTTGACAAGACAGGCAGTATGCCGTTTGTCCCTTCTTCCTTTAATACGCGAACTTCTGATGCAATCTGCCGCATCCGGCTGTTGACAGGTATTTTCCGGATGGCAACCATACCGGCTTGGCGTGCAGCCTCAGCCTCACGCCTTAACCTGCCCTGCCCCAAAAGATCTATTTTAGAAAATCTGATAAGAACCAGAGTATTATTGAGCGCTGTTGAACAATCAGAGAGACATACAGCACGGGGAAAATACCGCAGGCTGCATTCCCCCTCTGCCAGATTCAGATGAAACTGATTACCTGCATCATCTGTCAGGTTTTCTACAAGTTCACCTTCCAGCATGTAAGCCAGCTGCCAGTGCGCCTCAGCAACCATCTCGCGCGGCGCTTTATATCCTGATCCACCGGAATGTCGCAGCTCAACCCCGAGTGAGTCAAGAACCCACCTGTGAAGTTCTTCAGATGTTGTCGATCCATTGACTCTATCTGTCATAACTGATTCCTTTTCTGGCCAATTCCTGCCGATTTTTGTGAAAACGAAACGGATCTGATTGTTTTTACAAAGGCTTCCGGCTTCTGATAGCCAATGATACTGCGGAAAATGAGCATATTGTTGTTGTCAGGGGCTAAAAAAACCATCCCTGGCGGTCCATAGATACCAAATCTGCGCAACAACCGTTTATCCTCCTTGGTAGATTCCGATATATCAATGATAAGAGCGCTGAAATCATGCAGCTCATGGCGCACCCTTTTGTCTTCAAAGGTCTGTTTCATCTTCCGGCACCAGCTGCACCAGTCAGCCGTTATAAAAAGCATCACCGGCTTTTGGCTTTTTTTAACCAGAGATTCCAGTTCAGCCAGGCTGTGAACCTCTACGAATCTGACTGACTGCTGCCCGTCTCCTGATTTGTCCTGCAATAGCTCAACCGGATTTAAGGGATTTACAGAACCTGAAACCAATCCGGAAAAAATGATAAGACCGTAAAGGCATAAAACGCCTGAAAAAGCCTGCCAGCTGTATCTTGATATTTTTTTCTGAACTGTCTTTGAAACCATCTGATAGAAAAACAGACCCGAACCGGCAAAAAGAACTGACCAGGCAAGCATTACGGATGTATGAGGCGCAACCGGCTGCAACAGCCAGACAGCAACCCCCAGAAGCAGAATACCGAAACCTTTTTTAATCAGTTCCATCCATGCCCCTGCCTTTGGAAGAAGTTCTCCGGCAAACAGACCCACAAGCAAAAGTGGCATACCCATGCCAAGAGCCATGAAAAAGAGCGCAGCGCCCCCTGTAATTACATTACCGGTTTTAGCAATATAAAGCAGGGCGCCGGCAAGAGGCGCGGCAACGCAAGGACTTACAACCAGGGTCGAAAAAGCGCCCATAAGAGTTACGCCAATCAGCGAACCGGAACCTGAAGATATTCTTTTAGATATGTATGTTTGAAATCCTGATGGAAGTTGAAGGTCATAAAAACCGAACATGGATAAGGCAAGAAAAATAAAGACAAGGGAAAAACTTCCAAGCACCCAGATATTCTGGAGCGCAGAGGAGATCATGGTTCCTGAAAGCGCGGCAGCTACACCGGCCAGTGTATATGTAACAGCCATGCCAAAAATATAGCCCGATGAAAGGATAAAGGAGGTTTTACGGGAAACAACCTTTCCCTGCCCCACGATAATGCTGGATAAAATCGGAATCATCGGCAATACGCAGGGAGTAAAGGAAAGGAGCAGCCCTAAACCAAAGAAGATGAGCAAGACAATTGGCAGGCTTCTGTTAAGGAGTAGTCCTTCCAGCTGTTCTGAATCATTGTCAGGGGGCTGCTGTTGTGCCTGGATGGGGGCTGAAGACACCTCCAGGATGTTAAGCTGGTTTGCCGATACAGAGCTTAATTGAAAGGATACCGCTGTATCAAGACTGATTGCCACTACAGGAGTAGCATTTGAAAACAGAGCCACAAACGACAAGAAAAGTATCAGTCTGATGAAGAAAACAGAAACTGGGTTGTAATTCTTGATCATTGATTTGTCAGATTTTATCACCGGCTCATCCTCTGTTTGGATTACTGAGCTGGCTAAATCTGGCGATTATGGCTGGCATTAATTTTCAGTTATTTGATAACGTATTTCATTTACAGAATCAAGTAAAATATAAAAATGCCATATTCCCTTAAGGATAAAGGATAATACGAGTACTGAAATATCCGGTTTCTTTACGTCTTGATATCATTGTTTGAAATGAATTGATGTTTATAGCTTTATTATTGATTTTTAAATAAATAGTATGATAGAAATTAACGCTTTTTAAATTCACACGCCCCAAGTAAAAAACCGGCGGTGTCCCTTAATGACGTTCGGGGATTAAGGCGGGGCGGAGGAAAAACCAAAGGAGAAACCTAGTATGTCAAGTATCAGCATGAAAGAACTGCTGGAGGCAGGCGTTCATTTCGGCCACCAGACCAAGCGTTGGAACCCAAAGATGAAACCGTACATCTTTGGCGCAAGAAATGGTATCTACATCATTGATCTTCAAAAGACCGTCCGCTACTTCAAATCCGCTTACAATTTTGTCAGGGAAACAGCTGAAGATGGCAGCACGATCCTGTTTGTCGGCACAAAAAAGCAGGCTCAGGATTCCGTTGCCGAAGAGGCTCTCCGCTGTGGCCAGTATTACGTCAACCAGCGCTGGCTTGGCGGTATGCTCACCAATTTTTCCACTGTAAAGCAGAGCATTGAGCGACTGAAAAAACTTGATGCAATGTTTGAAGATGGCACCATTGAAGCCTACACCAAGAAGGAAGCGCTCAAGATGGACAAGGAGCGTGAGAAGCTTGAGAAGGTGCTTGGCGGCATTAAAAACATGACCAAGCTTCCCGGCATGATGTTCGTTATCGACCCCAAAAATGAGGAGATTGCGGTTCAGGAAGCAAAGAAGCTTGGAATCCCTGTTGTGGCTATTGTTGATACCAACTGCGACCCGGACATGATTGATTATGTAATCCCTGGCAATGATGATGCTATCCGCGCCATCAGACTCCTCTCTGCCAAGATAGCAGATGCAGTTCTGGAGGGAGTTAACGCACGCAACGTTGTGCTGCAAAGCGATGCTGAAGGCTCTGATGACGATGAATTGGCAGAGTCTCTGGGCGATGATGCAGCTTGTGAAGCATCTGCAGATTAATCAGTTTTTTTAAGTTATTAAGCAGTTTACCCAATATACAGAGCAGATAATGTTCGGAGGTTAGAAGAAGATGGCTATTACCGCAGCACAGATAAATGAACTCAGGAAGACTACCGGTGCCGGAATGCTTGATTGCAAAAAAGCGCTCGAAGAGGTAGGCGGAGATATTGAGCAGGCTGTTGACCTCCTTCGCAAGAAGGGGTTGGCTGCTGCCTCCAAAAAGGCGGGGCGTGCTGCAACTGAAGGTATGGTTGCCGCAGCGGTTTCAGCCAATGGCAATGCAGGGATACTTGTAGAAATTAACAGTGAAACAGACTTTGTTGCCAAAAACGATAAGTTTCAAGACTTTGTCAAACAGGTGGCAGATCATGTTCTGCAAAAGAACCCATCAAATCTTGAAGATTTGATGGCACAACCTTTTGCAGGCGACCCATCCAAGAATGTTCAGACCCTGCTTACCGAGGCTATCTCGGTAATCGGTGAAAACATGCAGATCCGCCGTTTTGTCACCTTTGCAGTTGCAGACAAAGGGATGGTCGGCTCATATATCCATGCAGGCGGCAAAATAGGCGTGCTTGTAGAAGCTGCTTTTGAAGGATCTGCAGATGAAAAACTGGCTGCCTGCATAAAGGATATTGCAATGCATACTGCAGCAGCCTCTCCATCTTATCTGCAAAGAAGCGAAGTCCCTGCCGATGTGCTTGAAAGGGAAAAGGATATCTATCGTGATAAGGCTCGCCAGACCGGCAAGCCTGACAACATCATAGAGAAGATAATTGAAGGTCAGATAAACAAGTTCTATGGAGATATCTGTCTGCTGGAACAGTCGTTCGTCAAGGATCCGGATAAATCAATCCAGAAATATCTGGATGAAACGGGCAAAACCCTGGGCGGAACCATCACACTTAAACGATTTACCAAGTTTGTCCTGGGTGAAGGACTTGAAAAGAAGGAATCGGACTTTGCCGCTGAGGTTGCGGCAGCAGCCGGACTGAAATAGACTGAAAGCGCCGGCCTTCAAAGCCGGCGTTTTCGTATCAGGAGGCGTTATGGCGACACGCAGATCTTTTAAACGTGTATTGCTGAAATTATCAGGGGAATCACTGGCAGGGGATCAAGGTTATGGTATTGATCCTGCGACTATTAACACTATCGCAGCGGAGATCAAAACTGTTGCCGAGAGCGGCGTTGAACTTGCTCTGGTCATTGGAGGGGGCAATATCTTCAGGGGTCTGGCAGCTTCCTCCAAAGGGATGGATCGTGCCAGCGCAGATTATATGGGAATGCTTGCAACGGTAATAAACTCTCTGGCTATGCAGGATGCCCTTGAAAAGGTTGGCGTTTCCACGCGTGTTCAGTCTGCAATTGCCATGCAGGAGGTTGCCGAGCCATATATCCGTCGCAGAGCAATGAGACACCTTGAAAAGGGAAGAGTGGTCATTTTCGGAGCAGGCACCGGTAACCCCTATTTTACAACAGATACCGCAGCCAGCCTTCGTGCCATGGAGATTGGCGCCGAAGTCATACTTAAGGGTACCAAGGTTGATGGCGTATATTCCGCAGATCCCAAAAAAGATCCGACAGCAACAAGATACGATGAGTTATCCTATATCGAGGTTCTGCACCAGGGGCTTCAGGTTATGGATGCCACTGCAACATCCCTCTGCATGGATAACAACCTTCCTATAATAGTATTTGACCTGACAAAGCCAGGAAACATTATAAAGGTTATTGCCGGCGAAGCCATTGGAACCATAGTACAAGGAGAATAAAAATGCCAAAATCGATCATTGCAGAGATGAAGGCTCATATGGAAAAGACTATTGAGGATCTGCGCAAGGAGTATCAGCGTATCCGCACCGGTCGTGCCAGCACTTCTTTGCTGGATGAGATTAAGGTTGATTATTACGGCAACCCCTCCTCTATTTCCCAGGTTGCCACACTGGCTGTTCCCGAGCCTCGCTCAATAACGATAACCCCCTGGGAATCCAAGATGATAGGCCCGATTGAGAAAGCGATACTTAATGCGAATATCGGACTTACCCCTGGCAATGATGGCAAACAGATCCGCCTTAACCTCCCCCCTTTGACTGAGGAACGTCGCAAAGAGATCGTTAAGGGGCTAAAAAAGTTGGATGAAGAGCACAAGGTTGCAATTCGCAACATCCGTAGAAAGGTTATTGACGATCTCAAAAAGATGGAAAAAGAGAAGCTTATTACTGAAGATGAACTGAAAAGGTCTGAAAAAGATGTTCAGACTGTAACTGATACCCTTATAGCCAAGCTTGACGAGATCCTCTCCCATAAAGAGAAGGAGGTCATGGAAGTTTAAAATGGAACTTCCTGAATTGACAAAATTGCCAGGACACCTTGCCATCATAATGGATGGCAACGGCCGTTGGGCTGAACAGAGAATGCTTAAGCGGATCGTAGGTCATCAACGTGGTGTAGAAACTGTCAGGATGGTTGTAGAGCAGGCTTCAGCACTTGGAATCGGCTATCTGACCCTTTTCGCATTTTCATCTGAAAACTGGTCTCGCCCGAAGGTTGAAGTACGTGCATTGATGTCTCTGTTGCGTAAGTATATCCGTATGGAACTTGTCAGGATGATGAAGAACAATATCAGGTTCAACGTTATCGGAAATCGTGAGGATCTCCCTGCTGAAGTAAACAGGATACTTGATGATGCCCTTCTTCAGACTTCCCGGAATACCGGCATGGTTTTAACCCTGGCTCTTTCATATGGAGGACGTCAGGAGATTGTAAGGGCAGCAAAAAGAATTGCTCAGGATTTCAAAGAAGGAAGGATTGAATCAGACGGAATTAATGAAGCACTCTTCAATCAGTACCTTGACACATCTAACCTGCCTGATCCGGATCTCTTGATCCGCACCAGTGGAGAAATGCGTATCAGCAATTTCCTGCTCTGGCAGCTGGCTTATACGGAACTGTACTTTACAGATATAAACTGGCCTGACCTTACCATCAATTCACTCCACGCAGCATTGGCAGATTATCAGGCGCGTGAGAGAAGATTTGGCAAAACCAGCGCACAACTGTCCAAAAGGAGCTGAAAATACAACGTCTGATTACCGCACTTATCCTGTTGCCTCTGGTTCTTTTGACTATTTTAAAGGGCGCTCCCTGGATCTTTGCCCTTATGCTATCCATCCTTTGCTTCATAGCTATGCTGGAATTCTTCGGAATGGCACTTCCTGACAGAAAGACTGAACTTTATCCCTTTGCTTTCCTCGGAGCTCTTATCCTTGCAATACCGCTGTTCGACAATGACAGTATCTTTATCATGTCGCTTACAGCTTCTTTTTTGCTTGCAGGTTTCCATTTTCTGTTCCGGTTAAATGAAATTTCAAAGGTTGCACAAGAACTTTCTCTGGTTGTTACCGCCTTTATCTATATCCCTTTTCTTATGTCTCACCTTCTGCTTATCCGTTTGCTGCCATTTGGCATTAACTGGCTGCTGTTGATAATGCTGATAGTAATGACTAATGACACTGCAGCTTATTACGTCGGAAGCGCTATTGGCAAACATCGCCTTTATGAAGCTGTAAGCCCCAAAAAAAGCATAGAAGGCGCCATAGGAGGGCTTTTTGGCAGCCTTGCCGGCACACTCTTCGCCAAGTTCACTTTTTTCCAGCAGCTAAGCTTTACAGACGCAGTTGCTACAGCCCTGGTTATCGGAATAGTCGGCCAGTTGGGGGATCTTTTCGAATCCCTCTTAAAACGGAGCTTCGGAGTCAAGGATTCCGGCACCATATTTCCTGGTCACGGCGGTGTGCTGGACAGGATGGACAGCATCATTTTTGCTGCGCCGGTAACCTACTACTATGCTTTGTTCCTGTTTGGAAGGTTCTGATATGAAACAGCTTGCAATACTCGGTTCAACAGGGTCTATCGGAGTAAGCACACTTGAGATTGTTGCGGCTCATCCTGATAAATTTCGTGTTATTTCGTTATCAGGCGGAAAAAATCTGGAGCTTTTGTCACATCAGATCCGCCAGTTCAGGCCAAAACTTGTTGCTGTGGCTGATCCTGCTGATATCCCACAGCTTAAAGCTATGCTCTCTGGAGTCGAAGTTGAGGTTGTCGGCGGTTCGGAAGGCCTTTCTGCAGTTGCAACTGCCCCTGGAGCAGAGATGGTCGTGGCGGCTATTGTCGGAGCAGCCGGTCTCCTGCCGACTGCCGCAGCTATAATGGCCGGAAAAGATGTGGCGCTGGCAAACAAGGAGATCCTTGTCACCGCCGGCCATCTGTTCATGGAACTGGTTAAAAAACAGAATGTAAAACTTTATCCTGTGGACAGCGAGCATAGCGCAGTATTTCAGTCTATTGAAGGACATCGCACTGAAGATATAACAAGAATTATCCTTACAGCCTCCGGCGGGCCTTTCCGTGAAACTCCGGTAAGAGATCTGCATACTGTTACAATACAGGATGCCCTGAATCATCCCAACTGGAGCATGGGACGCAAGATTACAATAGATTCTGCAACCATGATGAACAAGGGACTTGAGGTAATTGAGGCACGTTGGCTCTTTGATGCCCCTGTAGAAAAGATCTGCGTGAATATCCATCCTCAAAGCATAATTCACTCAATGGTAGAGTATATAGACGGCTGCGTTATCGCTCAGCTCGGGATGCCAGACATGAAGGCTCCCATAGCATATGCGCTTTCTTATCCCGCACGGGTATGCACCGGTATCAAGCCGCTAGATCTAACTACGCTTTCAGGTTTAACCTTCTACAAACCTGATCTTGAGCGTTTTCCCTGCCTGGGTCTTGCCTACCGCGCTCTGGGTGAAGGGGAAAGCATGCCGGCTGTTATGAATGCGGCCAATGAAGTAGCAGTTGACGAATTTCTGACAGGAAGGATATCCTACCTCCAGATAGCAAGATTAATTGAAAAAACTATGGATGCCCATAAAGCGACAAGACTCTCATCTATTGAAGAAGTGCTTGAAGCTGATGAATGGGGCAGGACAATGGCACAGGAAATCTGCGCCAAATTACAGACAGGAAACATCTAATGATTCTACTTAATTTTATTATTGTTTTAGGCATACTAATCTTTGTTCATGAACTGGGTCATTTTCTGGTAGCCAAATGGATGGGGGTAAAGGTTGAAAAGTTCTCCCTCGGTTTTGGTCCCAAACTGTTCGGACGTCAGATCGGCGAGACTGAATACCTGATCTCTGCATTTCCGCTTGGCGGATATGTAAAGATGTTCGGTGAAGGCGGACTGAACGAGGTTGAGATGATTGAACAGGAAACCGGAAAGGAAGATTCTGAATCATCCGCAACGCCACTTACTGAAGAAGATAAAAAGCGATCATTTGCGCATAAGAGTATTCTTCAGCGGATGGCTATTGTATTTGCCGGCCCTTTTTTCAATATGCTCTTTGCCTGGTTGCTGCTTATAATTATCTACATGACAGGCATGCCGATTCTTAAGGCTACCGTAGGTGAGGTCTTTCCGAACAAGCCAGCCGCACTGGCAGGCATTCAGAAAGGTGATCTGATTACCGAGGTTAACGGACAGCCGATTATGCAGTGGGAAGACTTTTCCGCAAAAATGGCAACTGTTAAAGACAGCATAACACTTACTATTGTCAGAAATAGCAAGCCGGTAACGATTCAGCTGAAACCTCAGCAGGGCGAGACAAAAAACATGTTCGGCGAGGTTGTAAAGAAACAGATTATCGGCGTTACGCCAGCATATGATTTTGTAACTCAGCGCTTTGGACTTCTGGAATCATTTTCACTTGGAAGCGCAAAGGCTGTAGAGGTAACGAAGCTTACCGCGCTCTCACTTGTCAAGCTGTTCCAGGGTGTAGTTCCCCTGAACAGCCTTGGTGGCCCCATAATGATTGCTGATATGGCTAACAAGGCTGCACAGACCGGCGGAGCCACTTTTTTTATGCTGCTGGCCGTAGTTTCTATAAATCTGGGAATATTGAACCTGTTGCCAATACCTGTACTGGATGGCGGTCATCTGACCTTTTATACCATTGAGGCAATCATACGCCGTCCTGTGCCGCAGAAGGTAAGAGAGTATGCCCAACAGGTAGGAATGGTGCTGCTTCTTGGAATGATGGTACTGGCTTTTTATAACGATATAATCAGGTTCTTCTTTTCATCAAAGGCATGATAACTCTTTGTATTGAGACAACAACAGCAAGGATCGGAATAGCGGTAACAGAAGATGGCAAACTGCTAGCCGAGACACTGATTGATGCCTCTGCCGGACACCAGAACAATCTGCTTGTTCCTGAAATCAAACATCTGCTGAACAAAAAAGGGCTTACTGTTCAGCAGATAGATCTTTTCGCCTGCGCCGCAGGTCCTGGTTCTTTTACAGGTGTTCGTACCGGTATTGCAACAATACAGGGGCTTGCTTTTGCAACAGGCAAACCATGCGTAACAGTATCAACTCTGGCAATGCTTGCTATGAATATCCCTGTTTCGGATATTCCTGTCTGCCCTATGCTGGACGCCCGTAAAAGCGAGATCTACACCGCCCTCTACCTCATATCTGATTTACCTGTCGCCATTAGGCCGGACTTCGCAATATCCCCTGACAGATTTCTTGATGAACTTACCGCTCCGACAATTTTTCTTGGAGACGGCGCCATCCGTTATCAAGACTTGATAAAGAGCAGACTGGGGAATAACGCCATATTTGCACCATTAATCTTTAATGCCCCACGCCCGTCTGCAGGCTGTCTTATTGCTGAATACTCTCACCTTAACGGCGAATCTGTAACCCCTGAACTTTTAAAACCTGCCTACCATCGTCTCTCTGAAGCCGAAATTTCACGTCAAAAAAAGATTTAGTCTAACAATATATTTTTATTCTGATTAAAAAGCACTTGCGGTCTATCTAAAGCTTGCTATACTCTTTTGTATACATAATTCCAGGGAGGGAACTATGAATATTCATGAGTATCAGGCTAAAGAAATAATAAGCACGTACGGTATTCCTGTCCCCAGAAACAGGGTTGCTCTTACTGCCGATCAGGTAGAAAGAGCTGCCAAAATGATGGGGGGACACTGCGTCATCAAGGCTCAGGTCTATGCAGGTGGTCGGGGCAAGGCTGGCGGCGTCAAGGTGGTTCATCACCCTGAACAGGCTGCCGACCTTGCTAAAAAGCTGTTTGGCGAAAGACTGGTCACACATCAGACCGGCCCAGAAGGATTAAAGGTTCGCCGTATACTTGTAGAAGAAGCGGTAGAGATTGCCCGGGAATTCTACGTATCCATAACCCTTGATCGCCAGAATTCACGCTACTGCCTGATAGCTTCGGCTGAAGGAGGGGTAGAGATTGAAGAGGTTGCAAAGAAGTCTCCTGAAAAGATCCATATGTTAACAATTGATCCTTTCACCGGACTGCGCCCGTATCAGGCTCGCAAGATAGCATTGGCTCTGGGACTTACAGGCGTTGTATGTGAGGACTGCGTTGAGCTGATCCTTAATCTTTACACCTGCTGCCTTGAAAAAGATTGTTCCCTTGTAGAGGTAAACCCTCTTGTTGTTACAAAAGCTGGCTGGCTCCTGGCAATGGATGCAAAGATATCATTTGATGACAATGCTGTTTACCGTCATCGTGAATATCCTGACATGATGGATTACTCACAGCTTGATCCGCTTGAGATAAACGCCGGCAAATATGACCTAGCCTATATAAAGCTGGAAGGAAACATCGGTTGCATGGTTAATGGCGCCGGACTTGCCATGGCAACACTTGATGTTCTGAATGAGTTTAACGGAAGACCTGCAAACTTTCTGGATGTAGGTGGCGGAGCAACCCGTGAGAAGGTTGCAGAGGCATTCAAGATTATTCTGGAAGATTGTGATGTTAAAGCTGTTTTTGTCAATATATTTGGCGGGATCATGCGCTGCGATGTTATCGCACAAGGAATAATTGAAGCCGCAAATGAGGTTCACTGCCCATTACCTATAGTTGTGCGAATGGATGGCAGCAACGTTGAAGAAGGCAAAAAACTGCTGCTGGAGTCCGGTCTTAATGTTCAGATTGGCGAAAATCTCGGTGATGGCGCACAGAAGATCGTTGCCATGCTGGCACAGGAATAAGGGGAGGAACCTAAACCATGTCAATTCTTATAAATAAAGATTCTAAAATTCTTGTTCAAGGGATCACCGGAAAAAGCGGCCTGTTCCATACTCAACAGTGCCGAGCCTACGGCAGCCAGATAGTGGCTGGTGTTACCCCGGGAAAAGGCGGGATTCATATAGAGGGGATTCCTGTTTTCAATACCGTTGCCGAGGCAGTGCATTATACCGGCGCTACTGTCTCAATGATATTTGTTCCACCTCCAGGCGCTGCTGATGCAATACTTGAATCATGCGACGCCGGTATTGATCTGGCAATATGCATAACCGAAGGTATTCCGGTAAGGGATATGGTGATTGCCAGAGCTATTCAGGAGCGGAGCAAGACACTGCTTGTCGGCCCAAACTGCCCCGGTGTCATAACACCTGGAGAGTGCAAGGTTGGTATAATGCCGGGATACATACACACACCGGGTAAAATCGGGGTAGTTTCACGCTCCGGCACACTTACCTACGAAGCAGTCAAACAGCTTACCGATATGAAACTTGGCCAATCAACCTGCGTAGGGATTGGCGGTGATCCAATAATAGGAATGAAGTTCATTGATGTACTGAAAAAATTCAACGAAGATCCTGAGACCGAGGCTGTCTTCATGATAGGCGAGATAGGGGGCGGAGCTGAAGAAGAGGCTGCAGAGTGGATAAAGGCAAATATGAAAAAGCCGGTTGCCGCCTTTATTGCAGGCAGCACGGCACCTCCAGGAAAAAGAATGGGGCATGCAGGAGCAATCATCACAGGAGGCAAAGGCAAAGCTGAAGACAAGATCCGCACCTTGCAGGAATGTGGTGTAACAGTTGCAGTTTCCCCAACAAAAATGGGGCAGGCAATGAAAGAAGCGTTAAAAATATAACGGTTGAACCAAAAATCTGAAATTTAATCTTTAACTGTCTCTCTCCGTTCAGGGGAGAGACAGTTTTCATTTTAACCCAAGGTTTTTCTGAATCTCACCACAGAAATTCCCAATACAGCTGTCCCGATACTGCCAAGTATAAGAAACTGTTTCCAAAGTATCGGCAGACCAACCCCCTTAAGGTATAATCCACGGATAATCTCCATAAACCAGCGCACCGGATTTATCAGGGTTAGCCACTGAACAGGTAACGGCATGTTATTAATAGGGAAAGCAAAACCTGAAAGGAACATGGCTATAAATATAATAAAGAATGCACTCATGGTCGCCTGCTGCTGGGTCTGACTTATGGTTGAAAGAAAAAGACCTGTTCCGAGAGAACTCATCAAAAACAGACCGGTAGCCAGAATAAGAAGAAAGATGCTGCCCCTTACCGGCACACGAAAAACCAGCCAGCCTGCAAGGCTTATAAGGAATACATTGGCATAGCCTATAAGAACAAAAGGCAGGGTTTTACCGAGGATAAATTCAAATTTACGGATCGGAGTAACAATAATCTGTTCTATGGTACCTATCTCTTTTTCTCTCACTATAGCCATGGCAGAGAGCAGCATAGTGATAATATAAAGTATATTGGCAATTACAGCTGGAACGTAAAAGGGAGGGCTTGCCAGATCGGGGTTGAACCATGCTCTGCTCTCCAGGCGAATCCCATTTGAAGCGGCTGTTTTTCCGTAACTGCCAGCCTTTTCTGTCTGCAGTTTTAAATTATGGGCTTCGCTGAAACGGAAAAGATAACCCAAAATCACACCTGCTGTATTCGAATCAGTTCCATCAATTATAGCCTGAACTGTAGTAGTATCACCACGTCCAATCTTTTCAGCCATGCCATGATTTATATTCAGCATAACCCTCACTTTGCCGGAATCCAGCAGTTCAGCCCCCTGGCGCTCATTGTCCGGTCGTGCAGCAAGTCTGAAATGACCTGATGAAAACAGCTCAGTCAGCAGTTCTCGACTATATGGTGAATTATCCCTGTCAATCACAGCTGTCGGTATGTTGCGCACATCCATGTTAACCGCATAACCGAAGATAATGGTCTGAATCATCGGCGTAATAAAAAGCACAACCCTCATTCTCGGATCCCGAAAGGTCTGTATAAACTCCTTTATAAGCATAGCCTTCAGGCGTTCAAACATCTGCTACCCCAGCTTCTTTTTAAACTTCAGCACAGCAAGCAACAGAATTAACAGGGCAAATCCAAGCAGGAAAAGACTCTGAGGCCATAGAACAGACAAACCTACATCTTTCAGGTATATCCCCCTTAAGATGGTTACAAAGTAGCGAGCCACAACAATATGACTGACTGCCTGAATCGGAGCAGGCATGTTTTCTAAAGGAAAAATAAAACCTGAAAGGAGAAACGCTGGCAACACAGTCACCAACAATGCAAGTTGACTGGCAAGTAACTGGTTTCTGGCAAATATACTTATAAGCATACCTACCGAGAGCGCACCGACAAGAAAAAGCAGTGAAAGCCCGGAAAGGAGGAGGAGACTCCCTTTTAACGGAACATCAAAAACATAATAACCAACTCCGACTGAGATCAGAAGGTCAAGGAGACCTATGCAGAAATAGGGAGCCATCTTGCCGATAATAAGCTCCCAGCGCTGAACCGGCATGATTACAAGCTGTTCCATTGTGCCGGTTTCCCACTCCCTTGCCATACTGAGAGAGGTAAGCAAAGTGGCTACTATCATCATAATAACCGGAATAAGGCCTGGAAAAATAAAATTACGGGATACCAGATCAGTGTTGTACCAGACACGGGGTCGTATTTCCAAAAGAGGAGCAATACCTGTCTGTTGAGGAAGATGGCGCTGCAAGGTCGATAAACTGATCCGGCGTGACCAGCCAAGAACGATAGTTTCGGCATAACCCTGTGCAATGGTTGCTGTTGTAGGATCGCTCCCATCAAGTATTATCTGTAGGGAAGTTCCTCTACCGCTTGAGATCCTGTCAGCAAAATCAGGTGGGAAAACAAGGGCAATCAAAGCATCACGACGGTCAATAGCCTGTTCAAGCTGCATGTATGAATCAGTGTTGATTTTAAGTGAAAAATAACGGGAACCCTGAAAACGGCTTATAAGTTCCCTGCTCTGCGGACTGTTACTCTGATCCCATATTGCAAGCGGAACACGATCAACATCCAGTGTCAGGGCATAGCCAAACAGAAACAACATGATAAGAGGCATCAGTATACCCATCGCAAGACTGCGCGGATCCCTCATGACATGCAGAAATTCCTTATGACCGATGGTTCTGATTCGATTCAGAAAAGGAGGCATCAGAGATCTGCCTCCTGCCGGTCATGTTCCTCAATCAACAGGATAAACAGCTCTTCCAGAGTTGGCAGAACATCGCCCTTTGCATACTCTCTTTTAAGTTCTGATGCTCTGCCCACCGCAACAAGTTCTCCACGGTAGATCAAGGCCAGGCGATCACAATATTCTGCCTCATCCATATAATGGGTAGTTACAAATATTGTAACTCCCTCAGAGGCAAGATTATGTATCAACTGCCAGAAACGGCGGCGGTTTAACGGATCAACACCAGCAGTAGGCTCGTCCAGAAATATGATAGGCGGCCTGTGAAGCAACGCACACCCCAAAGCCAGGCGCTGCCTCCAGCCAACTGAGAGCTCGCCTGCCTTTGAACTGCGACGCTCTGTCAGTCCGGCCATCTCAATCACCCAGTCAGCCCGTTCTGAAAGCTCTGCGGCTGACAAACGGTATATTCCTCCATAAAATGCTATATTCTCCTCTACTGTCAAATCTTCATAGAGCGAGAACTTCTGACTCATATAGCCGATATGTTCTTTTATCAGTTCAGCGCTGGCAGTTATCTCAAATCCTGCCACATGCCCACTACCCTCGGTCGGCTCCAGAATACCGCATAGCATCTTTATTGTAGTTGATTTTCCGGCTCCGTTAGGACCCAAAAACCCAAAGATCTCACCTTTCGGCACCTGAAGCGAGATATTGTTGACCGCAACGAAAGAACCAAACCGGCGTGTAAGATTTTCTATGGTTACTGCCATTTCAGCGTATCTTAAGTCAGGAGCAGGACGACGTTTAACAGCAGAATCCAACCCTTCTTCTCCCATAAAAGATATGAATATCTCTTCCAGCGAAGGGGCTGAACCATTTATCTCTGCAATGTTTTTAAGGTTTTGGGGAGAATCACAGGCGAGAATCTTTCCATGATGTAAAAAAGCCACTCTGTGGCATCGTTCCGCCTCATCAAGATATGCGGTGGCAACCAGAATGGTTACACCTTCGGCAAGCAGCGCATCCAGAATTTTCCAGAAATCACGACGGGAGACAGGATCAACGCCATTGGTAGGCTCATCAAGAAAAAGTATCCGTGGAGTATGAATAAGAGCGCAGCAGAGACCCAATTTCTGTTTCATGCCACCGGATAAGGCTCCGGCTCTGCGCCCTGTAAACGGTGCAAGGCCACTCATTGTCAATAACCGCTCTGAATGCAACAGAAAATCAGCTTTGGGGACTCCGTAGATATCGGCATGGAACCGGATGTTTTCCATAACCGTAAGATCAGGATAAAGGCCAAAACGCTGGCTCATATAACCGATATCGGCAAGAACCGGATCAAGATGGCTGCAACTACTTCCAAGCACTGAGGCATTACCTTCCGTAGCCTCCAGCACACCTGTCAGCATCCTTAATGTTGTAGTTTTTCCGGCTCCGTCCGAACCGACAAGCCCAAACAACTCACCCTGCCGGACTGAAAAAGATATCCCGTTTACAGCAGTCAGGTTGCCAAACCGTTTTGTCAAAGAACTAGCTGATACAATGGACAGTGCCGGATTCAACCTTAAATTCCCCCGTTCCCTTTACTATTTGAGGCAGAATCAATAAAAGCATCCACAGGCATGCCAGGCTTCAGTTCCTGTTCCGGGTTTTTGATTGAAATCTTTATACGGTAGACAAGTTTGACCCTTTCAGCCTCTGTCTGAACATTTCTTGGGGTAAACTCCGTCTCAGACGCGATGAAACTGACAGTTCCCTGATAGATGCGACCTTTCCAGGTATCAGTTGTAACCCGCACTGCTTGCCCCAGCTTTACTCTACCCAGCTCTGTTTCAGGGATATAAGCCCGTACCCATACATCATCCAGTGCAGCCACAGTTATAACAGGACTGCCTGCGGCGAGAAGTTCCCCTGTTTCTGCATGCTTGGCTAATACCGTTCCGCTTAAGGGAGTTGTCAAAACTGCCTGAGCCAGCCTTATGGATGATAATGAGCGGACTGCACCTGCCGACTCCATCCTTGCCTTTGCCTGTTTAATTGCATCCGGTCTGGCACCAATTCTGGCAAGCTTCACCCGTTCCTCAGCCTCGCGGACAGCGGCTGCTGTGCCATCTTTAGCTGCTCTGGCAGCATCCAGATCCTTGCGTGGAATAACCTCTTTCCTGAACAACCCCTCAGCCCTTTCAGCATCACTCGCTGCCCTTACAGCATCAGCTTTTATACGGGCAAGAGTTGCCTCAGCCGCCAGAATCTCCTCCTTACGGCTTCCTGCCTTCAGATCCGCAAGAGCAGACTCCGCTGCATGCTGTTCAGCAACACGGGCATTGTTTTCCTCCTTAAGCTCATCGTCCTCAAGCCTTGCTATAATCTGACCTTTAACAACCTGCTGTCCCTCATCAACCAGTCTTTCTTTCAAACGACCCGGCACCTTGAATGAGAGCTCAACAGTGGTAGTTTCTATAGTTCCTGTCAGCTTTAACGACCCATCTGCCGTTCTGGAACGTCGCATCAGAACCAGGGCAAAAACGGCTAAAACCAGAACCGCCGCAACTGCAATTATCATCTTCCTTTTCATCCGTACTCCTCCGGTAAACAATCAGCAATCCGAAATGGATCTTACATTAAAAGCATTCATTTGATAGCACAAAAATCCAGAAATCGTTATCTCGGATACAGTTTTCAGACAAGCTGAATTACCCCTGATTTTCACTGGCGCTCAGCTATCAGCACCCTTTTTATGATACACTCTATCTGATGCTTGCCCGTCGACATAACGCTATACTGCTGACTATTGACAAAAACTGTCAACATTGGCAAATTCCCTTGAGATTCAGACAGATTGAAGGGCAAATGCAAGGTATCGCCCCTACATAGTTCAGATTCTTCGCCTCAAGGATTTTGTCCACCAACGCTACGATGGGGATCTGCTTTTCAGGCGGAACGTCTGGGATGGGAAGTTTCTTCCAGTCGTCAGGGTAGAGATGGATGTTGCTGCGACGGTTGGCGCAGAGAAAATCACACGAGCGGCATATAGCCAGAGCAAAATACGGTCAGGCTTACAAGATGTTAACTTGGTCTTCAATCTTGCCATTTTTGTAGACTGACCCCGTGGTCTTTTTTGTCATTTGGCCTGGCAGTTGAAACATCTTACTGTTCCTTTCACCTACAAATCGTTTTACAGCTTACCAAACAATCCGTATATTTCCGAGAAATACCTGTTTAAATCTGTTTTGTGAATCATACTACGTCTGGTCATACGGGATTTATCATGCTGAAAGATATGAAGTCATACAACCATTTAAAGCCAGGACAGAAATGAACCAAGAGATTGGTTGAACAGTATGGCGAATCTTTGCTCTGTGTACGCTACCGGTATGACCAAAAACGTGGAATTTGCCTGAAAACTTTCGAGATTCTGGTAGAAGAGAAGTCTGTGCCCGCAAGATACAAAGATGACGACGTGGTACCTGTCTCCGTTTTCTATGATGAAATAGATTTACGGGAGCACCTTCGTAAAATACACGGGAAATGGGATCCGCAGTTGAAAGTTTATTTTGTGCCGTATAGTTTGATTCATGGCACAGAGCTGGAATCAAGAATAGCAACGGAGTAATGTCATTGGAAAAAGCCCCCTATATAGGCAACCTTATGGTTACTTATATAGGTAACAAGCGCCCTATATAAGTAACAAGTTACCTATATAGGGAAACCGTAGATTAACGAGTTATGTGAATAAAATCGATCAATACAGAAAAGACAGAAAAAGCCAGTCATGAGACAACCGGAGAGCCAACTCAGGAAAAGACAAAAGGAGTACCCATGACTTTTGAGGAATTTCTTAAAGTTGTCGCTGAAATCAGCAAATATCTTGCTGGAGGAACTGTCGGAGGAATTTTGGGCTATCTCCTGAAAACCCAAATTGACCATCGACTTGCCATCGCTAGAAACTATGAAGTTATTACAATCAATGAGTTCAATAAAGCCGCTGCCGTTTTTCGCGCCGAATTTGTGAATGAGATTTTTATGCTCAGAAAGAATATCGTTTCTGGAGATGAATTTGTGAGTCGCATCATTACAGACGAAACATTCATAAGGCATGAAAAAGCCAGAATTATATTTGAACCCTTCATCAATATATCTGACTTGAGCGGATTCAGCACCGCATGGGAGAAATATAAGAACTGCGAATACAGCTTTTTTTCTCAGGCATCTACGTACAATCCCGCCAATATTATAAACCGAAAAGAATTTAGTCAGTTTTATCTGAATCATATTAATGACCTCTTGTATTTTGCAAAACCAAAAGGAAGCACATAACCAGCCGGTTGCACACCGCCACGCCCGGAAAGACTGGGCGAAGCTGGTGAACCGGGCACCCCGTTATGCATGGAAAGGAACGATATGAAGGCCATAGTCAGAATGATTAACCCGAAGAGAGACATGTACGCAGCAGAAATTGAGGGAATGGGTGAATTTGTGATCTTCGAGTTGCTGGACTCTTCTGAGCCAGAGATCGATGACGTTCTAAGTCATCACGATTTCTACAGCATGGGCAACGAGACTTTTAAGAACTTAACCCAACTCTGCGACATTGATGTGTTTATTGAGAACGTGTGCGGGGCAAACCTAGTCCGCCAACAACTTCTATTTTAACGGCCAAAAGATATTACGGTAGTGGAGGGGATCGTGTCCCATGATTTGATGACAAAATGTGAGCAGAAGCGCTTATTTAAAATCAATGATGAGAAAATCTGGAAATGGGTAGAGGTCGAAGTTTCCGCATTAACTAGTGGAGAACATAACAATATTAGGTGCGCCCATTGTCATGGCAGCGTCAGAGTTCATAAGCAAAATGTTGAGCATGGTCCAAAAGATCATGTCGAACATCGAGTAAAGCAGGATTCAGAAAATTGCATAGGTGGGCACTATTTTAAGGGTGAGCACAAGTTGTCTCAGGATCCCGTAAATTAGCCTTACCGCAAGTAGATGCTGATACGCCGGTGAGTTCCAACAACGTACTGAGGAAAAGGAGTAAAAATGCCATTAGACCTGTCGGATACACTGGTAATTGGAATTTCAGCGACTGCGTTATTTGACCTAGAGGAGGCAGACAGCCAATTTCGAGTAATGAAAGCAGAAAATCCAGATTCTGCCATTGAAATATATAGAAAATATATGCTTGAAAGAGAAAACATCCCACTGGGCGACGGGACAGGTTTGCCACTTGTAAAGGCGTTACTTGAATTGAATAAATACCAAAATCAAGGCGAATCTCCTCTTGTAGAAGTTGTTGTAATGTCGAGAAATAGTCCTGAAACAGGTGTCAGGGTTTTAAACTCAATTAGACATATGAACCTTAAAATATCTAGATCAGCATTTACCGCAGGTGAATCAGCAGTTGACTATCTTGAAGCATTTGATGTGGATCTATTTTTAACCACAAGCGTCAATGATGCCCAAAGAGTTATCGATAGCAGAGCTTGTGCCGCAGCTATAGTTAAAGCCCCTCCTTTATCTGCGACAAAAATACCTGAAGGACAAGTAAGAATTGCCTTTGATGGTGATGCCGTCCTTTTTGATGAAAGCAGTGAACTGGTTTACAAAACGGAAGGACTAGCAGCTTTTCATAGCACAGAGGACAGTGCGCAAGACATACCATTACCAGAAGGACCTTACGCTACACTTCTAAAGAAATTGGCGCGGTTACAAGAACGATTACCAGTAAGAGTTGAATACTCACCCGTCAGGATTGCATTAGTCACTGCAAGGAATAGCCCTGCTGAAATGCGTGTTATAAAGACACTGCGGCATTGGGGTGTGTATGTCGATGAAGCTTTTTTTCTTGGTGGGGTAGAGAAGTCCAAAGTTTTAAAAGCATTTAGGCCTCACATCTTTTTCGACGATCAAGATATCCACCTTGAAACAGCGGCTAATTTCGTTCCTTCTGGGAAAGTCCTTTATCCAAGTACTTCACTGCTTAATCTGCCTATGACAAACACTTCACAACAAGACGAACTGACTGAAACTTCATAACCATCGGGTGGTGCGGTCAAGACCGCACACCCTCAACTCCGTTGAACGGAAAAAAATAAACGAATTGAAGGAATGTGACTATGAACACTACGCAATGGCCTAAATGCGAGTCAAAAGACTATCAGACGTATATGTACCTTGCGCCAGATCCTTTGCTAACACGGTATGAAGATGCGCTGGAATATGCACTAACAATTGACGGTTACCAATATGCGTCGGACAAGTGGAATATTTGCAATGACACTGATGCGTTATGGGCCAAAGTTCTTTCATTTAAGCACGGAAACAGGTGGTTGAGTTCATTTGAAGATTTACGATGTTCTCTGTTTATGTGCCAACGACGCATTAAATGGATTGAATCGGGAGCATATGACACAAGCGGAAGAATAATCTTTTTTGAGATTTAAAGAACCATCTGTGAAATGTGGAAAAAGAAGGGGGGAGATGAAAGTAAGTAACCCTCAATAACGTTCAATTCAATATTGATTGATGCAGGATACAATTTGTCAAACGTGCGACTCCTGCGCCATAAAGACAATCGAGCAGAAAAAGGACGCACACCGTATGAATTATGGCGTGATGACCGAAAACAGTTCGAGCTCTATCAAGCAACCCAGACGACAGCAAATCGGAAAAAATTGTCGGCAATTTACTGAGCATCATTTGTAGTACCACCAAATGGTGAGACTATGTTTGCTGGAATGTATGCAGTTAACTATAAGGGACTATTAGAAAAAGATACCCCAATGCCGCATATGGAGGGTGTAGACAAAGCAGGAAGTTGTGATATTTATGAGTTGGGGCTTGAAAAAAAATTAACCGACTGTATCGGGAGACTTATCGTCAATTGGGGTGCTGCTGGTCGCGCATGGATTCAGCGCGCTGACCTGCAAAACAAGAGAGTTACAGAATTTAGAACCGAGTTTAAAGAACCTGAATTCCCCGGTTTTTTGAATTTTATCGAGCCACTTTCAAAAATCAATATGCTTCCAAAGAGCTGGATAACAGTTTTCCTATCAACCAAAGGAATTTACTTGCTCACCTGCCCTAAAACAAAAGAACAGTATGTGGGATCAGCAACAGGCGAGAATGGATTTTGGCAACGTTGGCAAGATTATGTACAAAATGGTCATGGTGGTGACATCGCTCTGAAGAGCCGTGAAATAAGCGATTATCAGGTTTCAATCCTTGAGGTGGCTGGCACTGCATTGACAACTGAAGAAATCATTAAAATGGAAACACGTTGGAAATTAAAGTTACAAAGCCGCGAAATGGGCTTGAATCGTAACTAATGCTTAGAAACAGGGCGGTGTGCCTATGCTGTTTCAGGCACTATGGCCAATTTGAGACCCATACCATGCAGGATATTGTAAAAAGTGCGCAACTCAGGATTACCACCTTTTGAGAGAGTACGATACAGGTTTTCACGCTTAAGGTTGGAGCGTTCAGCTACAGTAGCCATGCCACCCTTGGCTTGTGCTACCCGGCGCATGGAAAGAAGCAACACATCACGATCGCCCTCTTCAATTGCTGCCGTCAGATATTCAGCAGCATTAACCGGATCTTTCAACCATTCGTGCAGATCTTGTTCGTAGTCGGTCATTTGTCGCATGATTTGTTCTCCTGATAATTTTTCCAATAAGCAATGGCGGTCTCTATATCCTGTACTTGAGTAGTTTTGTCACCACCAAGGAGCAATAGTACAATTTGATTGCCGGAATGTGCATAATAAACACGATAACCGGGGCCGTAATGCACACGCAACTCAAAAACCCCAGCACCTACATTTTTGTGATCGCCTACATTGCCAAGTTCTACCCGTTCAAGTCGAGTGGTTATTCGAGCAAAAGCAGAACGGTCACGCAAACCATAGAGCCATTTTTTGAATGGCTTTTCTCCCGTTGCATCAGCGTAGTAGGTAAGTTGGTATGGAGTTGTCTGCATGGTTATTACGTATCATATGCGATACAATATTGCAAGTAAATTTGAAAAGCCAGAAAAACCAACGGCGAGAAAAGCGAATTTCCAACCAGAAAGTTAGACCCGCCAAAAAACCGGCGGGTCAACTTCATGCCCGTTATGGATAATGGATAAAGTTCCATGACGAACATAGAGACAAAGGGGATGCAGTTAAGTTTGTAAACTAACTTCATCAAGTTAACCAAATCAACAACGTCCTCTTGCTACTCCTTGCTACTCTGTGAAGAGTCAGGCTTGAATTATGGCCAGAATTTTGTTGTGAATCTGGGAAATGGGTCATCTGTCTAACAATCTAAGCATCGCAGCGTGATAAGCCGCCAAATCTTCCCTACGGTCGATTGCCAGCACAAGGACGACAAGAACATCGTCCTCAACCAGATAGACCAGGCGGTATCCTTGTTTGCGCAATTTGATCTTGTAACAGCCACGCAGGTCGCCGTGCAACTCTGCACCTGGCATGTGGGGTTGCTCCAGACGTTTTTTAAGCAACTTGCGCAGAGGTTCCTTTATGCTACCGTCAAGAGTCTGCCATTCCTTGAGAGCATCCGGCACGAATTTGAGGTGGTATACTGGTTTCCCTTTGTCGGCTTCAGACGGTGTCAATGTCTACCTCGACACTCCGATCTTTTTGGGTAAGCCGATGCCGGACAAGCTCTGTCAGTTCCCGGTCAGCAAGTGCCTCAACCAACATCTCGAAGATTTTAGGTGTAACCATATAAAATGCAGGACGGTTGTGGTTAAGGATCGCCACCGGCTTTTCACCGGCAACGCGGAGTACCTGAGCCGGATTTTTCTTGAACTCCGACATACTAATTGAAAAGTCGGCGTAAATGGTGTCCATGTTCATAATTACCTCCCTTGTTCAGCTCTAAATATAGAGCTAATTGCAGAGCTTTTCAAGCCTTTTTATTTGTCTTGGAAAGCCATCACAAACACGTGAAGAACAGAGAAGGCGCTGCCAACCATCGGCAAGACCGGGCGAAACATCGGAATTGACCGGGATGTCCGGTGGACACCGGTCATCCCGGGGGTCGTTGTACCAAGAAAAAAAGCCGAGCAATTCTTTTTTTACCAGATTCATATTGCCTCAAAACAATATAGTTGTTATTCTTCATCCATGAAAGCGAGATTGCTACAGAAGTCAAAAGAAGAGTTTGCAGGTGGTGTCATTGTTGAGACGGCGGTATGGGAACTGGCAGAACCTACATTGGATCTCCCGCACAGGTTGAAATATCGCTTGTATTGCGGGAGAAATGGTGAGTGTATCGTTCGATATGACAACGAGACGGGCAAAGGTAATCACCGGCATTACGGAACTCGCGAGGAAACGTATTGTTACACTACCCTTACAAAACTTGCAGAGGACTTTCTGGCTGATGTTGAACGCTTGACAGGAGTGAATTTATGAATAAGGCAATTATCGGAATCAGTGAATGGTCAACTACTCGTAAGGGACTATTAGATCTTGGGAGCAAGCTTGATTTAGGAAAACGCATTCCAGATTGGGATTATCATCTTAATTTCGCCACGCCAACCCAAATGTTCTCTGAACTGACACCAAAACGGATGGAGCTATTATACCGACTGAAGCAAGAGGGAACTCTATCCGTCTACAGGCTTGCAAAAGAAACCGGACGTAATTACAGCAACGTACATGCTGATATAATCAGGCTTTTGGAAATGGAGTTGGTGTCAAAGGACGAAAAAGGACGAGTTTTTGTGCCGTGGGACGATGTGGTAATTTACGCATCTTTGAACACACCGGTAAAATTGGCAGCTTGACTTAGTTTTGTACTACCCATATCAGCGAGGAGAATAAGGGACGAGTATCAACTTCAGACAATATGAAGAGTTGGCACACGTCCTTTATTCTTTCCAGCAGAGAATTTACATCACAATCACTAAAAAAGGACTTAACCTGTATCGGCTAAGTCCGTTGATTTTACTGGAGCCACCTGCCGGAATCGAACCGGCGACCTACTGATTACGAATCAGTTGCTCTACCATCTGAGCTAAGGTGGCAATAGTTTTTAAATATTTATAGATAACAGATTGTTACAGCAGAAAGCAGCAGTTGATTTATAGACTGGGTTGTTGTTCCGTCTCTCTTTTTGAAACCTTAACACAAGATTTATCTGCTGTCTACCCGCTCTGCTCCAGTGAAAATTTTATCCTCAAACCTTGACATCTTGCTACTCTTGCTCTAAATATTTTCAAGAACTGTTATTATCCAAGTGTAACATAAAATGAAATAAACAAAGTGATTACAATGAGTTTTGAATTATTATTTAAATTGTTGAAATGAACTTCTAAAAGAGAACCGGTGCGGTTCTTCCAAAACTCCTTCTTGCCTTATCCCTTCACATGACCGATTAGTTCCTTTTCTCGTCATGCCAGGGTTAATGAGGCATGAATGCAGTTAACAGGAACTCACTCACTTCGATTTAAAACAAAAGGCAGCAACTTATTTAATATCAAGCAGCAAAAATCTGTTTTTCTGAAACAACCTTATCAACGCCTTTAATTCCAATGGCAGGACGGGAACAGGAGAATCGTCAAGTAATGACAAACAAGAAGATCAAACTGACTCAAACAGTCAAAGCTGCCGGCTGAGCGGCCAAACTTGGTCCGGAGGGCCTTGTCGCAGCTTTGTCAGGACTTAATCGTCCTTATGACCCAAGATTGATTGTCGGTTCTGAAACATCCGATGATGGGGGAGTCTATTATCTTACGCCTGAGATCGCCCTTGTTGAGAGTTGTGATGTTATAACTCCTGCTGCGGACGATCCCCGCACTTTTGGAAGGATTGCCGCCGCCAACGCCCTTTCTGACATCTATGCTATGGGCGGCAAACCTCTTACTGCAATGAATATTGCGTTTTTTCCCAACTGTGCTTTTCCTCCTGAAATTCTCGGAGAGGTTCTGGCCGGAGGGCAGGAGGCGCTTAACGAAGCAGGGTGTTGCCTGGTTGGCGGACATACAGTTGAAGATGATGAGCTTAAATTTGGTCTGGCGGTAACAGGCACTGTTCATCCTGATGCCGCAGTTCGTAACAGCACTGCAAAGCCTGGAGATCTTCTTATACTTACAAAACCTTTGGGTAGCGGAATTTTATCAACAGCTGTTAAGGGAGAGATGGCAACAGAGGAACAGGAAGCCGAAGCTGTCCGATGGATGTCCCTTCTTAACCGAAATGCTGCGGAACTGATGCTAAGGCATAATCCCTCGGCCTGCACCGATGTCACTGGATTTGGGCTGATTGGTCATGCCTGCGAGATGGCTCAGGGTTCTGGTGTAACAATACGTCTGAAGCTAGATTCAATACCTTTGATGGAAGGAGTGACTGAACAGGTTGCTGACGGCATGGTGCCTGCCGGTTGCTATCAGAACAGAAGTTTTTATCTGTCAAACATAGATTCAGGGGATTATACGGTAGAAAGACTCCTCCCATTATCTGATCCGCAGACATCCGGCGGTCTTCTGATAGCCTTCAACCCAGAAAATGCTGACGGTTTTATAATGGAAGCCAAACATAGCGGGATATTTGCACAACAAATAGGGGAGGTTCTGCCACGTACTGAACTGCCTTTGATTATTATCTGAAAATCTTCCGTTAACCCCCGCTTTATAAACATCTACAAAGCAGGAGACAAACCAGCCTCTATATGAAAGCAATTTATCATTCCAATACTTTCTGACTGTTTCATTTTCTTGAATAATCTATAAATTTAATATATTTTTATATTTTTAATTTTTATGAAACAAATACTCGGAGAGCTTCATTTGAATAATACTTTTAAACAGATTGCAGATTCATCCGCTCTTTTACAGCCTGAGAACCTCGGCGACTCTGTTTTTTGTCGTGAACTTGGCATAAAATATCCATATCTTGGCGGCTCAATGGCAAAAGGGATAAGCTCTGTCAGCCTGACTATTGAGTTAGGCAAGGCAGGTATGCTCGGCTTTTTTGGAGCAGCGGGATTGCCGATTGAAAAAGTAGAAGAGTCAATTAATCAGCTTATAGACTCTAAAGTCCCTTTTGGGATCAATCTGATACATTCCCCATATGAACCTGATCTTGAAGCTGAACTGGCTGAACTTTATATCCGAAAAGGGATAAGACTTATTGAAGCCTCAGCGTTTTTGACATTAACCATGCCCCTTGTCAGATATCGGTTGCATGGTATACATCGTACCACTGACGGAAAGATCATTACCCCGAACAGGATTATAGCCAAGGTATCTCGTGAAGAGCTTGCCGAAAAGTTCTTCTCTCCTCCTCCTGAAAAACTCCTGAAAAACCTTTTACAACAGGGTCATATTACCACTGAACAGGCCGAGCTTGCGCGACTGATCCCTATGGCTCAGGAAGTTACAGCCGAGGCTGACTCCGGAGGACACACAGATAATCGTCCAGCACTGGCGCTTTTTCCAACCATTCAATCCCTGGCAACCAGAATGCAGAAACAGCATGCCTACAATATGCCTTTAAGAGTCGGGCTTGGTGGAGGTATTGGCACCCCAACTGCCGCTGCTGCCGCATTTGCGATGGGAGCAGCCTGGATTATGGTAGGCTCGGTTCATCAGGCCTGTCTTGAATCAGGAACCTCCGACACCGTCCGCAAGATGCTTGCAGAGGCGAAACAGTCGGATCTTTCAATGGCGCCGGCTGCTGATATGTTTGAGATGGGAGTTACGGTACAGGTTCTGAAGCGGGGAACCATGTTTGCAATGAGGGCGGCAAGATTATATGAGCTTTACCGCAGTTATGAAAGCATGACTGATATCCCTGCTGTAGAACGGGAAAAACTTGAAAAGACAGTTTTTATGGCTCCGATGGAGCAGATCTGGAACCAGACACGGAGTTTTTTTCTGCAGCGGGATTCACGTCAGGTGGAACGTGCCGAAAGGGATTCCAAGCATAAAATGGCTTTAGTTTTCAGATGGTACCTTGGACAGTCCGCAAACTGGGCAAAAGCAGGCGAACCGGATCGAAAGATTGACTATCAAATCTGGTGCGGACCAGCCATAGGAGCCTTCAATGAATGGACAAAAGGGACTACGCTTGAAGATCCGGCAAACCGGCATGTTGCAAATGTGGCAGATGCCATAATGAAAGGGGCGGCAGAGATAAGCCGTTCAAATATCATTCGTTTTATGGGGGGATTTTCTGAAACTCCCCTTCAGATACAATAAGATATCAAGGAGTACCGCACGTGAAACAGGAAGAAAAAGATCGGAATCAGCCTGATACCAAACTTGCTCCACTTGCTATAATTGGCATAGGCTGCCTCTTTCCCAAATCAGAGGATAAAACTGCATACTGGGTCAACATTAGAGAAGGCGTGGATGCAATAACCGAGATTCCTGAGTCTCATTGGCGTATTTCAGATCATTATGACAGTGATCCCAAACGTGAGGATCATACATATGGGAAGCGGGGAGGCTTTCTTTCTGAAGTTCCTTTCAATCCAATGGAGTTCAACATTCCTCCAAACGCAATAGAAGCCATTGACACATCCCAGCTTCTTGGACTGGTAGCTACAGGACAGGCTCTAAAAGATGCAGGATATGGTTCTGACATAAAATATGATCGAAGCAAGGTAAGCGTGATACTCGGTGTTACAGGCGCTCTTGAAATGGTTATCCCCCTGGGGGCAAGGCTTGGCTATCCAAGATGGCGTGAAGCCCTTAAAGATGCAGGGGTAGCATCTGATGTTGCGGAAGATGTAGTTCAGAGAATCTCTGATTCATATGTAAGCTGGCAGGAAAACTCCTTTCCAGGGCTTCTTGGCAATGTCGTTGCCGGAAGGATCAGCAAACATTACGATTTTGGAGGTACAAACTGTGTAGTTGACGCCGCCTGCGCAAGCTCATTCAGCGCGCTCCACCTTGCAGGGATGGAACTTATGACAGGCGCTGCCGATATGGTTGTAACCGGAGGAGTTGACACATTTAATGATATCTTTATGTATACCTGTTTCAGCAAGACCCCTGCCCTCTCTCCAACCAGCGATGCAAAACCGTTTGATATCTCTGCTGATGGAACCATACTTGGAGAGGGGCTTGGAATAGTCGTAATAAAACGACTGGCTGATGCTGAACGGGACAATGATAATATATATGCCGTCATAACCGGAATCGGTTCATCAAGCGACGGCAAGGGGGAGGCTATATACACTCCAAGCGCAGCAGGACAGAAAAATGCCATTACCAATGCATGCAATAATGCAGGTATAACTCCTAGAGATATAACACTTCTTGAGGCACATGGCACAGGTACAAAGGTAGGAGATGCCGTTGAAATTTCGGCTGCAAGAGAGATCTACGGTAAGGCTGAAGAACCCTGGTGCGCAATCAGCTCTGTCAAATCACAGATAGGACATACCAAGGCCGCAGCCGGAGCGGCAGGACTCATAAAGGCTGCTCTTGCACTGCATCATCGCGTCATACCGCCTACCATAAAGGTTACAAGACCAGCAGATGAGATCAGTTCCAGCGGAACACCCTTCTATATCACAACCTGCAAACGCCCCTGGATTACAAGAAACAACATACCTCGCCGGGCTGCGGTAAGCGCCTTTGGTTTCGGAGGTTCAAACTTCCATACCATACTTGAAGAATACCGTCCTTTAAAGGAAGCAGCTGATTGGGACAACTCAGTTCAGATACTTGCTTTCTGCGCAGAGAACCAATCGACGCTGGAGCAGCAGTTGAAAACTGTCCCTTCGGATCTATCATGGAATGAATTGAGGGGAAAGGCTGGAGAACTCCGCAAGGTTTTTGATATCAAAGCAAACTGCCGTCTTACTATTGTTCTGGAACGTAACAAAAGCGCTCTGGCATCTGTTCTGAAAAACTCTATTGCAATGCTGCTTAAGCAACCTGATTCATCATGGTCTACTCCTGACGGCATCTACTACAGCGTTGGATTACAGAAAGGAAAGCTTGGACTGTTGTTCCCCGGACAGGGTGCTCAATATATAGGTATGCTGCGTGACATAGCCTGCGCCTTCCCGCAATTCATTGATGTTCTTGAAAAAGCAGAAAATGATATCGAAACATCAATAGCAGATGCCATCTACCCCCCAACTCCCTTTACTACTGAAGCTCTGGAACAGCAGGAATCAAAATTAAGGGCAACCGAGACAGCCCAGCCTGCCATAGGTGCCGTAAGTCTTGGAGCCTTACGGATTTTGCAATCATTCGGTCTTAAGGCCGATGCTGCGGCAGGTCACAGTTATGGTGAACTTACAGCCCTGTGTGCTTCCGGCATTCTGGATGAATCTTCATTTCTCAGGCTTTCTCATCTGCGTGGCAGATTAATGGCTGACGGAAAAGGTGACAAAGGGAGCATGCTGGCAGTATCTGCACCTATTGCAGCGATTGAACAGATGCTGAGCGAAGAAAAAGTCAATCTGATTATTGCCAATCGTAACGCACCGAACCAGACCGTTCTGTCCGGCGCTACTGATGAGATAAACCGCGCATTGAAAATATGTGAGAAACGAAAACTTGCCTGTAAACAGTTGCAGGTTGCTGCTGCCTTTCACAGCCCGCTTGTTTCAGATGCCTCTTCCCCTTTTCTGGCAGCAATGTCCGAGATGCATCTCAACAAGGGAGAAATTCCGGTCTATGCTAACAGTACCGGCAAAACATACCCTGCTGATGCAAAATCTGTAAAGGAGCTGCTTGCAGGACAGTTGGCTCGTCCGGTTGAGTTCGTATCAGAGATTGAGGCAATGTATGCCGAAGGTATAAGAACCTTTGTTGAGGTCGGCCCGGGGGCAAGGCTTTGCGGGCTTCTAAAGGCTATTCTGGGTGACCGTGAATATACAACTGTGGCAGTTGACAGTTCAAACGGCAAGCGCTCCGGTATTGTTGATCTTGCAAGAGCCATCTCTCAGATTGCCGTACTTGCTCATCCTTTAGACCTTACAATCTGGGATGAAGGATACCTGGCACCTGCTGTTTCAGCAAAGAAGCCACTGCTTACCATCCCTTTATCCGGTGCAAACTACATGAAACCAAAACCAAAGCGCCCTCCGGTTGAACATAAAACAGAGACAGTAACAGTTAAAAATCCTGAAATTAAGAATGAAGAAACCGGTATGCAAAAACAGGAATTCAATCAACCCTCCATCTCAAATCATGCCCTTACAGAGTCTTTAAGGGTAGCCCGTGAAGGAATGGCTGTACTGCAGAAGATGCAGGAGGATACAGCTCAGCTGCATCGCCGTTTCCTCGAAGGCCAGGAAACAGCATCCCGCACAATTCAGGCGCTTCTCTCTCAGAAGCAGCTACTCCTGAATGGACAGACATCAACCTTAATACAGCAGGAACCTGCCAGAACATTTGTACCTGTCAAACATGAAAATTCAATTTCAGTTCAGGCGCCAGCAGTTAAACATCAGGATCCACAAAAAGCCTACTCAACCTCCTCTTCTGCATCAAGTAAGCTTCCAGTCACTCATTCAACGCTTCTGTCGGACAATATAACCGAGACCCTGTTCGCGGTGGTAAGTGAAAAGACAGGTTATCCTGTAGAGATGCTTGAACCTGGAATGAGCATGGATGCTGACCTGGGGATTGATTCCATCAAACGGGTCGAAATTCTCTCAGCGCTACAGGAAAAACTTCCATCATCACCGGTCATTGGCCCTGAACAGATGGGAATCATTAATACTCTCGGACAGATAGCTGAGTTTCTTGGACAAGGAGCAGCTATAACCGTACAAGACAGTTTAAAGGCTTCTCCTGTTCCTGCCTCTTCTAACCTACCGACTGCCAACTTGATTACCGAGACCCTGTTCGCGGTGGTAAGTGAAAAGACAGGTTATCCTGTAGAGATGC
>CAZZMP010000007.1:0-47976 GCA_964655435.1 uncultured Geobacter sp. | reverse complement strand
TTGGCCCTGAACAGATGGGAATCATTAATACTCTCGGACAGATAGCTGAGTTTCTGACTGTTTCCTCTTCAACGCCTGATAAAATTGTTGCAGTAAAGGAAACAGCTGAGACCTTTGTACGATCATTAGATTCATCTTCTATCCTTAATCGCAGTGCAATCACTATTAATCAGCTTCCGCTAACCAGCGAAAGAATAAAACTGTCTCCTGATGGTCTGATAGTTGTAACCGACGATGGCTCCGCTTTTTCAGCAGAGCTATGCAGCAGACTGACAGCGGCCGGACATGGCGTAATACTTACAAAAGTCATGGATATTCTGGAGCTTCTGCCGGTTGATCAGGTCAATGGTCTTGTTATAACTGCTCCTGCTGAAGGAACTGATGACAACTTCCTTAACAATGCTTTTCAACTTTTGAAACAGGTGGCATCCGGCCTTAAGAGGGCAGCACAGGAAGGTGGAGCCATCTTCGCCACGGTCTCACGACTTGATGGCTGTTTTGGGTTTGGAACCGGAACCAATATAGTTGACCCGCTATCCGGTGGACTTGCAGGCATGACAAAGACCGCAAGACATGAGTGGCCAGGAGTTATATGTAAATCCATAGATCTTGGAATATATACAGATGCTGTAGATGAAGCCAAAGCTGTTGCTGATGAACTGTTCCAGGCCGGGCCTATTGAGGTTGGACTCTCTACTGCAGCGAGAGTTGGTCTCACACTGACAGATCTTCCAGAACTTCCACCCATATCAGAGTCTGTTATCAACGAAGGGGATCTTGTTATCATAACAGGTGGAGGTCGCGGAGTAACAGCCGCAGCCTCGGTAGCTCTGGCAAAGGCATGGAGGCCACTTTTAGTGATGCTCGGACGTAGCCCGCAACCGGAGTCAGAGCCTTCATGGCTGATTCCTCTGACCGATGAGGCCAAGATTAAGCGGGCTATTCTGGAACATTCCAGGGAAAAATTGCATCCGAAAACCATTGAAGAGCGTTACCAGGCAACCATAGCAGGTAGGGAGCTCAGGGAAACCATCTCAAAGATTGAAGCAGCCGGAGGCAAGGCCATCTATCGTTCGGTTGATATACGAGACAGTCAGGCTGTTGCCGAACTGATTAACTCGCTAAGGAATGAGTTTGGATCTATACGGGGCATAGTGCATGGAGCAGGGGTGCTTGCTGACAGACTTATTGTTGACAAGACCAGGGAACAGTTCAGCCAGGTCTACAGCACCAAGGTTGTTGGTCTCCGTTCAATGCTTGAAGCGCTCAAAGGTGATGAACTCCGTTTTATTGCCCTGTTCGGCTCAACAACAGGAAGGCTTGGTCGCTCCGGACAGATTGACTATGCAGTTGCCAATGAGGTTCTTAACAAACTGGCTCAGACTGAGGCACGAAGAGTTCCAGGTTGCCGAACAGTATGCATAAACTGGGGTCCCTGGGATGGCGGAATGGTCACTTCAGCCCTTAAGAAACTGTTCAGCAATGAAGGTATCGGCCTTATTCCGTTGGAGACCGGTGGCGAACTGCTGGTTAAGGAACTTGCTCAACCCGCAGGTCCGGTGGAGGTAACTGTTCTGGCAGGCATTAGCGGTTCTTCACTGGCAGCAGATACTCCGACAAAACAGGCATCACCTCTTAAAGAAGCTCTCCATCTTACACTTACCGTAGATGATTTCCCGTTCATACGTTCTCATGTCATTGATGGCAAAGCGGTACTGCCAATGGCAATGATGGTTGAATGGCTGGCTTCAGGCGCCTTGCATGGCAATCCTGGCTTCCGCTTCCACGGCTTCAACGATCTGCGGATATGCAAGGGGGTCATAATAGATCAGTCAAATCCATGCGCGCTTCAGTTAATGGCCGGCAAGGCTCAGAGACAGGATGCGTTCTATGTAGTGCCGGTTGAACTTACAAGTCATACCACTGAAGGCCAACGGATGCTTCATGCCAGAGCCGAGATAGTCCTGGCTAACCGTCTTCCTGAGGGTATCAGATCTATTACTGATCTCCCATCTACTCCTTACCGTCAGACAGAGACCGGGATATATGAACAGCCATACCTGTTTCACGGCCCTGATCTGCATGGCATTGAACAGATAACTTCCTGTTCCGGCAAAGGTATAGCTGCAGTTGTAAAGGCAGCTCCACAACCGGCCAACTGGATAAGACAGCCGTTGCGCAGCAACTGGCTTACAGATCCTCTGGTACTGGATAGCGCATTTCAGATGATGATTCTATGGAGTTTTGAACGGTTTGGGGCAGGCTCTCTCCCCTCGTTTGCAGGCAGATATCGCCAGTTTCACGAAACCTTCCCCCGCGATGGCGCACAGGTGGTAGTCAGGATTACAGCCGAACAGAGCCATAGTGCAATAGCAGATATTGAATTCCTTGATCGAAACAACAGCAAGCTGATAGCCAGACTTGAAGGATATGAATGTGTTATTGACGCCTCTCTTGAAAAGGCATTCAAGCGTAATAGCCTGATGCAACAGGGAAAAGCAAAGCTGGAAGCTGCATGATGCTTTCGTACAGCAACACCGTAGCAATCGTCGGAATAGGCGCAATATTTCCTGACGCGCCTGATACTGACAAATACTGGGAAATGATCCGTTCTGCTGCAACTGCCGTAAGGGAGGTGCCGGAAGGACGCTGGAATCTGCCTCCAGATGCCGTTTATGATCCTGAAATAGGCAAGCATGACCATGTCTATTCCAAAATGGGCTGTTTCATCAGTAACACCCCCTATCTGGAAGAACTTAAAGGACTGGATCCCCTGTTTCACCTGTTGGTCACAGCTGGCAGACGCGCCTTTGATGATGCTGTTACAACAGGGATTGACTTAAGCCGTGTCGGTGTAATCATCGGCAATCTTGCCCTGCCTACAGAATCATCCTCTCAACTGGCTCATAACTGGCTGGGACGCACATTTGAAGAAAAGCTGCTTGGATACTCATCAAAACCATCAGATATATCACCTCTAAACAGCTATGTTGCAGGTCTGCCAGCAGGTATCCTTGCCGATTCACTTGGTCTCGGGGGCATTACAACAACCCTGGACGCTGCCTGCGCCTCATCCCTTTACGCAATAAAACTGGCAACTGAGGAACTCCTGTCCGGTCGTGCAGATGCAATGCTTACAGGGGGTGTATCCCGACCTGATCCTCTTTATACCCAGATGGGATTTTCTCAGCTGCGCGCCTTATCAAAAAGAGGTCTGTCCGCACCTCTGGATGCATCAGGAGATGGACTCCTGACTGGTGAAGGGGCAGGTATATTTGTACTTAAGCGCACAGAAGATGCCGTTGCTTCTGGCGACAGGATCTACGGGATAATCAGGGGTATCGGACTTTCAAATGATATTGGCGGGGGACTGCTGGCACCTATATCCGAAGGACAGGTTCGAGCCATGCGATCTGCTTACAGCATTGCCAACTTAAAGCCCGAAGATATCGATCTTATTGAGTGTCATGCAACCGGAACCCCTGTTGGTGATGCTGTTGAGATATCAAGCCTGAAAGAGCTCTGGCAAGATGCTGAAAAATCAGACAGAAAATGCGTTATAGGTTCTGTAAAATCTAACATCGGCCATCTGCTTACCGCAGCCGGAGCAGCCGCCCTTACAAAGGTACTGCTTGCCATAAAAAATGAAACTCTACCTCCAACCGCAAATTTCAAAAAAACTCAGCCTGGAATGGAGCTTGAGAAAACCAGGTTCAGGGTTTTATCTGAAGCTGAACCATGGGAACGCCGTGACCAGAATATACCCAGACGCGCCGGAATAAGCGCCTTTGGTTTTGGGGGAATCAACGCACACCTTATAATAGAAGAGTGGATGCCTGATTATTATTCCAATCAAACCGATTCAGTATCCAGTATTCAGTCATCGCTCAATAAAACCGCTAATGAGCCTGTTGCAATAGTTGGAATGGATGCTTCTTTCGGCACCTGGCAAGGGATTAAGGCTGTTCAGGAACGTATTCTGGGCGATTCTGACAGAGTTCAATCCAAACCGCCTGAAAACTGGTGGGGGGTTCAGCAGAGCAGATGGTACAAGGAACAGGGGCTTAACCATATCCCTTTTAACGGCTATTTCATGGATCATGTTTCTGTAGATCCTGGACGGTTTCGCATCCCTCCAAAAGAGATGGAAGAGATGCTGCCTCAACAGTTGCTTATGCTTCAAACTGCGGCTAATGCACTGCATGATGCCGGTCTGGACAAACAGAACAATCAGAAAACCGGCATATTTATCGGAATAGCTCATGAACTTAACAGCACAACTTACGGACTGCGCTGGCCGATTCCTCAAAAGGGTTCTGAATGGGCAAAACAGGCAGGGCTTAAGATTACAGAAAGCCAGCTTGAATCATGGTCGGAAGAGCTAAGAGATGCTATCTCCCCGCCGTTGACTGCAAATCGCACGATGGGTGCGCTCGGCAACATAGTGGCAAGCCGAATAGCAAGAGAATTCAAGGTTGGAGGATCCAGCTTCACTCTTTCAAGCGAAGAAAATTCCGGTATTCGCGCCCTTGAAACAGCTGTAAGAATGCTCCAGAAGGGGGAACTTGATCAAGCTCTGGCCGGGGCTGTTGATCTTGCCGGAGATCTGAGAGCCGTTCTTGGACATCACTCTGTAAAACCTTATTCTGCAACTGGCGAATCCCGCCCGTTCGGAAAAGAGGCAGATGGCGCAATAATCGGTGAGGGAGCCTGCGCGCTGGTTTTGAAAAGGCTTTCAGATGCACAGCGTGACGGAAACAGGATCTATGCAATAATTAAGGGGATCGGCTCCAGTAATGGAAAGATTACAGAATCTGCTGACCCGGCATATATTAACGCTCTGAAAAGAGCATATCAGGAAGCGGAAGTAAAACCTGAAAAAGTTGGATTTATTGAAGCAAACGCTGATGGAACCCCTGAATCCGATCGGATAGAGGCCGCAAGCCTGAATAGTTTCTTTGCTCCATCAACAGACGGTTCATGCCTCATTTCATCTCTTAAAGCTTCAATCGGACATACCGGAGCAGCATCTGGTCTGGCTGCTGTCTTGCGTGCCTCTATCGCACTTTATCAGGAAATCATACCAGGTTCTCAATACACCGGCGATATTTGCAACGAACTGGCCAATGGAAAGCTTAAACTTTCTCCTTCCCCCAGATACTGGCTTAGAAACAGGATAGATGGAGCACGGCACGCAGGGATCTCTGTCTCAGGTATTGATGGTTCATGCAGCCATATTGTCCTTGAAGGATTCGAAGAACAATCGCCTGCATACAATAAGGAACGCTCTGCCCCACTTGGAAACCTTACGGAATTTCTGTTTCCGATTGCGGCAAAAAGCCTGCCTGAACTTTCCGCAGAACTGGATCTTCTTTTTCAGAGATCCAGAGCCGCAGTGGAAAAAGACCTTGCAAAACTATCTTCGGAATACTGCGGAAGGATAAGCGCAAAGTCAGAAGAGGCATTTGGACTGGCAATGGTGGCTTCAGATCCTGAACAGCTTGAGGCTCTGATTGAACAGGGAAGACAGGCTATAGATTCCGGGGTCTCAACTCCGGATATCCATCCTGCTCTTCGTGACAGGCTGTTTTTCAACAGTTCACCAATTGGAAGGGATGCCAGAATTGCCTTTGTATACCCTGGTTCAGGGAACCACTATCGAGATATGGGCAGAGAGCTTTTTGCACGTTGGCCAGAGATCCTGCGTCAGCAGGATACAGAAAACGGCCTCTTGAAAAATCAGTTCCAACCGGAACTGTTCTGGTCTGATTTTGATGAGGATTTAATCAGAGATAACCATCGTGCAGTAATCTTTGGTCAGGTCGCAACAGGGACAGCCAACAGTGATCTGGCAAGAAAATTTGCAATCTCACCTTCAGCAGTAATCGGCTACAGCCTGGGTGAGTCAGCTGCTCTATTTTCAATGAGAGCCTGGCGGGACAGAGATCTGATGTACCATCGTATGCAGGAATCTACCCTTTTTACAGATGACCTTGCAGGAAAATGCCGCGCTGCCCGGAAGGCCTGGAATCTTAACGATGATGAGAAGGTAGACTGGAAGCTGGGAGTGCTAATGGCTCCGGCCGAGCAGGTGCAACAGGTTATCAGCTCATTTAAAAGGGTTTATCTGCTTATCATCAACACACCGGATGAATGCGTTATAGGTGGTGATTCAGCCTCAGTAAACAGTCTCGTTTCCAGACTTGACTGTCACTTCTTTCCTCTATACGGAGTTACAACCGTACATTGTGAAGTTGTAAAACCGGTCGCATCCTCCTACCACGACCTGCACCTCTTTAATACAACTCCACCGGAAGGAGTCACCTTCTACAGCTGTGCAAAACAGGGGAGTTATCAGCTTTCAACTGAAGCAGCAGCTGATTCGATACTGCAACAGGCATTGAAAGGGATCAATTATCCGGCAACTATTGAGGCCGCTTACAATGATGGAATCAGACTGTTTCTTGAGATGGGTCCAGGAAATTCATGCAGCCGAATGATAAACAGGATACTGGAAGGACGTCCACACCTAGCCCGTTCAATCTGTTCAGGCGGGCAGGAGCCGGTTCTTAACCTCCTTAGACTTCTGGCAAGCCTGATAGCGGAAAGGGTTCCTCTTGACCTTACCCCGCTTATGACAGAACAAGTAGTTGAAAAGGTGGATACCTGCAAGCATCCGAAGCTTAGTCTCAAAATTGGCGGACACCCTTTCAAACCACCTCAAATGCCAAAGATGGAGATTATTTCCTCTCCTCAACCTTTAGAAACAGAAAAAACAGACTACAGAATTGATAAACCTGCAAACCCACTTGATATATCAGACCATATATCCGCAAGCAGCAGCCCGACTTCAGGGGACTCATTATTGAATCAGTTTGCACAAACGCAGGCTGCACAGATAGCCGCGCATATGGCTTTTCTTGATTTCTCCTCCGGAATTACAAAGGCAATGTCACAGGCGATAACATTACAGGCGGCATTGCAGCAGGCTCTGGGCACAGAAACACCACCGAAAGCAGAAAAAAATACAATAAACAGAGAATTACAGAACAGCGTCAGAAAAGAACCGGACTGCGCCTTCAACCGTGAACTATGTATGGAATTTGCCACAGGTTCTGTTGCAAAGATGCTTGGCTCACGCTTTGCTGAAGTTGACCGTTTTCCAACCCGTGTCCGACTGCCTGACGAGCCGTTGATGCTTGTGGATCGTATAATAAGCATTGAAGGCGAACCATGCTCTATGACCTGTGGCAGAGTGGTCACAGAACATGACATACATAATGGCGCATGGTATCTGGACGGTGGAAGGATACCTACCTGTATAGCAGTTGAATCAGGTCAGGCTGACCTCTTTCTTTCCGGTTATCTCGGGATAGATTTTATAACAAAGGGGCTTGCTGTTTACAGACTGCTGGATGCTGTGGTCACCTTTCATGACAGCCTGCCTAAGCCAGGGCAGACTATCAGGTATGATATACGGATTGAAAGGTTCTTCTGTCAGGGAGATACATGGCTCTTTAGATTCTGTTTTGAAGCCACTGTGAACGGCAAACCATTGCTTTCGATGAGAGACGGTTGCGCAGGTTTCTTTTCGCCATCCGCACTAGAAGAGGGAAAAGGAATTGTCCGTCCGCTTGTTGATCCCAGACCAGCAAAAGGGATCCGTCCGCCTGACTCGAAAGAACTGGTTCCTCTGAAAAGGGAGGGATATGACGCAGCTCAACTTGACAGGCTGCGCAGAGGAGATCTATCCGGTTGCTTTGGAGCCTTGTTTGAACATCTGAACTTCAAAAATCCGCTTACCATCCCAGGCGGGAGAATGCGTCTGGTGCATCGTGTAAATTATATCATACCTGATGGCGGTCGTTATGGAATGGGGATGATACAGGCAGAAGCCGATATCTCTCCTGATGACTGGTTTATAACCTGCCATTTTGTTGATGACAGGGTAATGCCTGGAACACTGATGTACGAATGCTGCATGCACACACTGAGAATTCTGCTCTTGAGAATAGGCTGGGTAGCAGAGACAGACAAGGCTGTATGGGAACCGGTTCCTGGCATTGCAAGCAAACTCTGCTGCCGAGGACAGGTGTTGGAAACAACCAAGACCGTCAGATACGAGGTTATAATCCGCGAAATAGGCTATAGGCCTGAGCCTTTTGTCCTGGCTGATGCCCTGATGTACGCCGATGGCAAGCCGATCGTTGAAATAAGCGATATGTCTGCAAGATTAAGCGGCACCACAAGAGATGAGCTGGAAAAACTCTGGAGCCCTGCTAAATCAGAAAGCTGGATAAAAACGGCTATCTACAGTAAAGAGCAGATTCTGGCTTACAGTAATGGAAAGCCGTCGGAAGGTTTTGGAGAACCATACAGAATATTTGATCATGAACGCAAGATAGCTCGTCTTCCAGGGCCGCCTTTCCAGTTTATGGACAGAATAACCGGAGTTCTTGGCGAACCTTTTAAAATGAAGGCCGGGGCAAAGGCTGAGGCGCAGTTTGATCTGGAACCTGATGCCTGGTTCTTTAAAGTCGAACGTCAGCCGAGGATGCCGTTCTGTGTACTTCTGGAAGCTGCCCTTCAGCCATGCGGATGGCTTGCGGCATATACAGGCTCTGCACTTGTAATCCCTAACGATATCTCATTCCGTAACCTGGGTGGCACAGCAGTGCAGCATCGTCAGGTAACTCCTGATACAGGCACTCTGACCTGTAGCGCAACTATGACCAAGGCGGTTAACAGCGGAGGGATGATTATTCAGGAGTTTGATTTCAGCGTGGCTGACAGACATGGTATTCTTTACGAAGGAGAGACCATGTTCGGATTCTTTTCCAAAGAGGCATTATCCCAACAGGTCGGAATCCGTGACGCACAACCTTATCTCCCTTCCGATGATGAGAAAAAACGAGGAACTTCACTCCCCTACCCTTCATCTGAGCCGTTCCCTGATAGCATGTTACGGATGATTGACCTGATCGATCTGTATATCCCTGATGGCGGGTCGGCGGGACTTGGCTATATATCAGGAATAAAAAATGTCAATCCTGATGAATGGTTCTTCAAGGCACATTTCTATCAGGATCCGGTTACCCCTGGTTCACTTGGACTGGAGTCATTCCTGCAGCTGCTGAAGTTTACCGCAGTTGAACGCTGGGGATGGAAGAAAGGCAATATCCTCTCCTCCATTGAAATGAATAGCAGGCATAAATGGCTATACCGTGGACAGGTTGTGCCTGAAAACAGGCAGGTGAAGGTTGTTGCCTGGATTACATCGGTTGATGATAATAAAAGGCTTCTTACTGCCAGCGGTTTTCTGTCTGTAGATGGCAAGATGATCTATCAGATGACCGATTTTACTTTAAGAATGGAAACAGCAGATGAAGTATAAAAAGGTCTTTATTGAAGCTCTTGATTATGAACTGGCGCCGGTAGTTGTATCAAGCAGTGAACTGGAAGCAAAGCTTGAGCCTCTTTACCGCGAGCTTAGAATAGCCCCCGGGCAGTTGCAGGCTTTAACAGGTATTCGTGAGAGGCGCTGGTGGGAACCTGGCTACCCTCTTTCACAGGGAGCAATCGCTGCGGCACGCAAGCTGCTTTTAAACAGGGGTATTGATGCTGCTGATATTGGCGCTCTTGTTTATACCGGAGTCTGTCGTGAGCAGTTTGAACCGGCAACGGCATGCAGGGTTGCCGCCAGCCTCGGAATTAACGGAAATGTATCTGTATACGACCTTTCAAACGCCTGTCTCGGGGTTTTAAACGGCATACTTGATATGGCAAACAGGATTGAGCTTGGGCAGATAAGAGCCGGTCTTGTGGTTTCCTGTGAATCAGCGCGGGAGATTAACGAGATAATGATTGGAAAGATGCTGGAAGAGAGAAGCATGCAGCATTTTGCGCATTCTCTGGCAACACTGACCGGCGGTTCGGGAGCAGTGGCGGTTCTCTTAAGTGACGGTTCCTTTGGTTCCAAGACTCCTCACCGTCTGCTGGGCGGCATAACAAAAGCTGCTCTCCAGCATCATAATCTCTGCCTCTGGGGGGTAGGACCTGACGGCAAGGGAGGATTCCAGCAATCAATGGCGACCGATGGTGTAAACGTCATGAATCATGGAGTCGAACTGGGACGTAAGACATGGGAGGACTTTCTTCCGCAGGTAGGCTGGAAGTCAGATCTGGTTGACAGGGTAATCTGCCACCAGGTCGGCTCGGCACATCAGAGTCTTATCCTGAAGACATTAGGAATTTCTCCTGAAAAAGACTTCACAACCTACGAGTTTCTGGGCAACATGGGTACTGTTTCACTCCCGCTTACCGCCGCTCTGGCTGTAGAGCGGGAGATACTTATGCCTGGTGATAAAGTTGCTTTTCTGGGTATAGGTAGCGGACTTAACTGCATGATGCTGGCAATAGAATGGTGATGAAGGAACTTCTTGAAATACAGTATCCGTTTAACAGCCACTTTATCAATCTTGACGGCCTGAATTACCATTATCTGGATGAAGGAACAGGATCGACTGTAGTTATGCTGCACGGCAATCCCTCCTGGTCTTTTTACTACCGCAATCTGGTAAAAGCCCTATCCAATCGCTTCCGTTGTATTGTGCCGGATCATATCGGTTGCGGTTTATCTGACAAACCGGGTGATGATCGCTACGACTATACCCTGCCACGCAGGATTGATGATCTGGAAACCCTTCTGGAACATCTGCAGCTGAATGAAAAGATCACCCTTGTTGTTCATGACTGGGGCGGCATGATAGGGATGGGATATGCAGTAAGACATCCTGAACGTATAAACCGCTTGGTAATACTTAATACCGGAGCATTTCCTCTACCTCAGGAGAAGCCTTTTCCACTTTCTCTATCCATCTGCCGCGATACCTGGCTTGGCACATTTCTGGTTAGAGGTTTCAACGCCTTCAGCCGTGGAGCCTCAATAGTCGGCTGCAAGCAGAATCCAATGTCTGATGAATTAAGCAAGTTGTATCAGATGCCATACAATTCATGGAAAAACAGGATAGCAACACTCCGCTTTGTTCAGGATATCCCTCTTAAACAGGGAGACAGAAACTATGAACTGATCTGCAAGGTAGCTGATGGTATCAACCAGTTTTCAGGACTGCCTGTCCTTATTGTATGGGGAGAAAAAGATTTTGTCTTTGACCGCCACTTTCTTAATGAATGGAAACGACGCTTTCCTTCCGCTGAAGTTCACAGTTTCCCTGAAGCAGGTCACTACATCCTGGAAGACCGACAGGATGCTGTAATACCACTTATAAGCGAATTTCTGGATCGGACTGATCCCTTAAATTAAACTTCAAACATCCAGACTTATTACAATTCAAAAAGAAGACGCGCTCTTCATTGATTTCTATTCGCATCCTAAACCTTTTTCAAACATTCAGTTGACTCACCTTGGTATTCCAGGGATATTTATCTTGCTTTTGCCTTCGGACCAGGTTTTTGCGGCCTGAGCAATCTATCTTGCATCTCTTCAAGGTAATCAATGAACGTTTCCCGCCCAAGTGGCCTACCGGTTCTCTCGTGTTTACGGAAGGTATTCATCTCTTCTTCTGATGATAACGCCAGAAAGTCTTTCCAATTGCCAACCATTAAAAGCAGGGGCTCAACTATAGTCAGTTGGTCATCTTGTGCTGATAGATGAGCCTGTGCGCTGCTCCAACGATACTCTTCTGGTCGCTTGACAATGTTTGCCGCCACCGGATTCATTTCAACATACCGTGCTGCTGCAAGCAGATAGGTTTCATCCATTGGAAATGAGGCAAAGCGTTCCTGCCAGAGATGTCCCTTCCAATTTTCACGAAAGTTTATCCTGCGGGTATAGCGTCGGTGTGCTTCGCCAATGGCGCGGGCAAGTCCATTTTCTGTTTCCGGTACAGCAATCAGATGAACATGGTTTGGCATCAGGCACCAGGCCCATATTTTCACCTGACATTTCATGCACCATTCAGCCATCAGATCAATATAAGCTTGATAGTCGTCATCACTGAAGAAGGTTTGCTGGCGTCGGTTGCCGCGTTGAGTAACGTGGTGGGGAATGCCGGGGGCTATGACTCTAGCTATGCGTGCCATATGGTGAGAATAACATAAAACAAGCTGACGTCAATTAAATATACTGTCCCCAGAACTCCCGGAATTCCCGAGCGCCAAGGATTTCATCAAGCACCGGCCCGACAAACCAGACAACAGCCAGCAAAAGCGTAAGGCAGGTTTTCAGGATGGTTGAACGAATATAAGTATCTACAAGGCACTTCCAAATCACAAAACCAAACCCTGCCCAGATAAATATTACGATAAGTGCAATTATTGCGCTCATGCCGTATACCTCCGTTCGGAGGTGATTGCATAATTATCCGAAATTCCGGGTTTTATCTGTTCCCACCAGTTGACCATGGAAGCGGTCTGGGCAGATGCAACCCCGGTGATTACAGCCAGATTGCCATCAGCAATAAAATCCTTAATTTCTTCCGTGCCGCGATTTGCAACATAAAGCTCATTGGTTTGTATGTCGCGGAAGACCACCCCCTGATAACCGGTTGAGGTGTCGTTCTTTACGGCAAGGACTTCAAAACGGTCACCGATTGTTATCGCTAACGGCTCAGATATGCGGCCCTTAATTGCATTTATTAAATCATTACCAGATAATCCGACGCTTAACTCTTTTACATAGGAGATATCTGCTAAGACTGCGTCAAAAAATGCCTGTTCAATTGTTGTCATAGTTGTTCTCCATTTCTTTTAATTAGTTAGCTTTAAAAACAATTGTTTCTTCATCTCTTATAAGCCGCCCTTTACTTGGGCATTGATAATCGCCAATCCCGATAAATCTTCTGAGCCACCCGCCTTTTGAGTATATTGAGAAATACTCAACTGAAATTTTACCAGTCGCTCTATCAAAAATAACCCAATGACTTTCTATAATAGGCATTGGCCATTTGCGGAGTACTCGCTTTTCGTCCCGACTATCAAATATTTCCTTCCACCAAACATCAGTTTTGCGTTTAATAGCCGAGAACTCATCACTATTTTTCCACTTTTTACGTCCTTGCTCATCAAAGAACACCCCAGGACCAACGGCAACCGGGCCGTGAAATTTTTTCTGTGGCATTTCACGGCAAAGCTGGTCAAATTCCCGAGCGCCAAGGATTTCATCAAACACCGGCCCGATAAACCAGACAACAGCCAGCAAAAGCGTAAGGCAGGTTTTCAGGATGGTTGAACGAATATAAGTATCTACAAGGCACTTCCAAATCACAAAACCAAACCCTGCCCAGATAAATATTACGATAAGTGCAATTATTGCGCTCATGCCGTATACCTCCGTTCGGAGGTGATTGCATAATTATCCGAAATTCCGGGTTTTATCTGTTCCCACCAGTTGACCATGGAAGCGGTCTGGGCAGATGCAACCCCGGTGATTACAGCCAGATTGCCATCAGCAATAAAATCCTTAATTTCTTCCGTGCCGCGATTTGCAACATAAAGCTCATTGGTTTGCTTGTCGCGGAAGACCACCCCCTGATAACCGGTTGAGGTGTCGTTCTTTACGGCGAGAACTTCAAAACGAGCGCCGATTATTTCAGCTAATGGTGCTGATATACGTTTTTCAATTTTACCCGCCAACACATCACCAGTCATACCTTCCTCAAGCTCATCAACATATGAAATATCAGCCAATACAGCGTCAAAGAATGCTTGTTCAATGGTTGTCATTTGATGCCTCCATTAGTGAAATACTGTTATTTTGACTTGAAAATAATTCTCTCTTCATCACGCGGAAACCGTCCTTTGCTAGGACACTGATAGTCTCCAATACCAATAAACCTTCTAATCCAGCCGCCTTTTGAATAACGAGCAAAAGTCTCAAGCGAAATGGAATGCGTTGACCTGTCATAATATACTGAGTGCAGTTCTGTAATAACCATTGGCCACCGCTTTATTGTTTGTTCCTCGCTATGTTTTTCAAAAATCACCTTTTCCCAAACATTTGTCTTACGTCTAATAGCTGAGAATTCATTACTATTTTTCCACTTTTTACGTCCTTGCTCATCAAAGAACACCCCAGGGCCAACGGCAACCGGGCCGTGGAATTTGATTGGGGGCATATCCCGGCAAAGCTGGTCGAATTCCCGAGCGCCAAGGATTTCATCAAGCACCGGCCCGACAAACCAGACAACAGCCAGCAAAAGCGTAAGGCAGGTTTTCAGGATGGTTGAACGAATATAAGTATCTACAAGGCACTTCCAAATCACAAAACCAAAACCTGCCCAGATAAAGATTACGATAAGTGCAATTATTGCGCTCATGCCGCTACCCGCCTTTCTACTGTTACGGTGTAATTGTCGGCGTAACAAACCGCGCCGCCGGTGATAAAGTCTTTACCTGATTCTCCAAATATAATGTCCGCTCCATTGCCACCATCTACCGCATCAGCTCCGGCACCGGCGTAGACAATGTCGTTGCCTGTGCCGGCGTAGATGTTATCTGCCCCGCCTGTTGCTGCCTCTTCCTTGTCCAGTCTGATAAATTCTACCCCTTTGGTTTCAGAGTTTACGGTGAAGTTCCAGTCCCACATGGCTGAAATCACCCGAGAGTCGGCAAGAATAACGTCATCCCCGCCGCCGCCAACCAGCAGATCATCCCCGCCGCCACCAAACAGGGCATCGTTGCGGTCTGATCCGTACAGCTGGTCAGTGCCACCCTTTGCGGAGAGCAGGTCGCCTTTTTCATTGATGCCTTCGGCAACCTCGCCGGTGGCTACAAGGGCGTTCATCTCGCCAAAGTTCTCGGCAAACAGCAGGTTGTCGCCGTTATCGCTGTATTCGCAGATTATGTCGGTGCCTGTGCCGCCTATCAGTATGTCGCTGCCGCCGCGCATGGTGGAGTTCCGGTGACAGGGTGGAGTTCCGGTGACAGGATACAAATCTCTTATCCTCCCCCGCCTGTTCATCAATCTGTCGCAACATATTATTGTTCTCACTCATCTACGCCGCACTCCTTTCTCTCACTTTGATACATGAGAGCGAGCGGTGTCAGACTTCCAAGATGTTAATTTAGTCGCCGATCTTGTCATCATGGAAGCCTGATAATCATTTCTTTAAGCCGATCGGGCAAAGTTGGTCTGTCACCCCTATTCAACCCAGTTCTGCACCAAAAGCCCGTTTATCCGCTCAAACTCACGAAGGTTATTGGTAACCAAGGTTGCCCCCATACTGCGGGCATGGGCAGAAATTAACATATCCATAGCGCCAACCGGAGTACCGGCTTTTTCCAGAGCGGCCCTGATAGCACCATAATGATTTGCAGCATGTTCATCCCAAGCAACAACCACAAGGCGCGAAACAAAATCATCAATTTCCTTGCGGATAATCACACTTTTGGGATGACGGGCAGCACCGTAGTACAGTTCCGCCAGAACTACTGATGAGATGCAGAGATGTTCTGCTCCCACCTCATCAAATTTCTGCTTCACCGAGGCCGGGCGGTTTTTAAGGATATAGCTGCAGATGTTGGTATCAAGCAGGTAACGCATCAGAACAGCTCCCGATCTTCAGGCGGCAGATCATTGCGGTCTGCCAGAAAATCAGCAGGTACTTTTGGGGTACGAGCGAAAAACTCATCCCAATTCTGCGGCTTGGGACGAAGGATCACCGCATCACCCTGACGCTCAATAAAAACTTCACTGGTAGCAAAGCGGTACTCGGCTGGCAGGCGTACCGCCTGGCTACGACCATTCTTAAATAGCTTGGCTGTTTGCGGCATATCTTTTACTCCTTTCGCCCATGATATATACCAAAGATATATCACATCTCTTTATGCTGGGCTAGACAAAAAACCGTAAATTCTGGGTAGAGTATTGAAAAGGTTTCACATTCAGTTGACTCTCACCTTGACTTACAGACAACTCATGCTTAACTCAGTTGGTAGGGGATAAATTCATAAATGAAATTTCATATCCCCTTTCAAGGAGTCAGGAGGAAAGATATGGATATCAACCGTTTTACACAAAAATCACAGGAAGCATTGGGCGCTGCCCAGGCAAAGGCAACAAACTACGGACATGTTGAGGTGGATGGAGAACATCTTCTCTGGGCTCTATTAAATCAGGAAAATGGACTTGTCCCCCGTATCCTTGGAAAAATGGATATTGATGTAGCCTCTCTGACAAAGGCCGTTGAATCTGAACTGGATCGCAGGGCACGAGTCTCCGGGCCTGGTGCAGAACCTGGAAAAATACATGTTTCACAACGGTTCTCACGCCTGCTTCTTGCTGCAGAATCTGAAGCAAAGAGACTTAAGGATGAGTATGTCTCTGTTGAACATCTGCTTTTAGCCTTAATGGCGGAAGGGGATGGCTCCGGCTCTGGCAAGTTATTGAAACAGTACAATGTAACTCAGGATCGCCTGCTTGCAGCCTTGACAGAGGTGAGAGGAAACCAGAGGGTGACTTCGGCCAACCCTGAAGAGACATATGAGGCGCTTGAAAAATATGGACGCGACCTTGTCCAGATGGCTCGTTCTGACAAACTTGATCCCGTAATCGGCAGGGATGAGGAGATAAGAAGAGTTATACGGATACTCTCACGCAAGACCAAAAATAATCCTGTGCTTATAGGTGAGCCAGGAGTTGGCAAGACCGCTGTAGTTGAAGGTCTGGCTCAACGGATAGTAAAGGGTGATGTGCCGGAAGGACTTAAGGACAAAACTGTTTTTGCCCTTGATATGGGTTCACTGATTGCAGGGGCAAAATATCGCGGAGAATTTGAAGAACGTCTTAAGGCTGTGCTTAATGAGATAAAGCAGGCTGAAGGCAGGATTATTCTCTTTATTGATGAACTGCACACGATTGTAGGAGCTGGCAAGGCTGAAGGAGCTATGGATGCCGGCAACATGCTGAAACCGATGCTGGCCAGAGGTGAACTGCACTGCATAGGCGCAACAACACTGGATGAGTATCGGCAAAACATTGAGAAAGATGCAGCTCTCGAACGCCGCTTTCAGCCTATCATGGTAGAACAGCCAACCGTTGAGGATACCGTTTCAATACTTCGTGGTTTGAAAGAACGATTTGAGGTTCATCATGGAGTTAAGATACAGGACAACGCACTGGTTGCGGCATCCACACTTTCACACCGTTACATTACTGAACGCTTTCTCCCTGATAAGGCGATTGACCTGATTGACGAAGCTTGCGCCATGTTGCGTACAGAGATTGATTCTCTTCCTTCAGAGCTTGATACTATAAGTCGAAGGGTTATGCAGCTTGAGATAGAAGAGCAGGCTCTAAAAAAAGAAAAGGATCAGGCCAGCCACGACCGTCTTGAGGCTTTACGGAAGGAGCTGATAGATGAGCGTGAAAAGGCTGCAAGCATGAGGGCTCAATATGACTCTGAAAAGGTGGCGATTCAGAGAGTACAGGGCTTGAGAGAACAGATAGAAAAGACCAGACGCGAGATTGAGCAGGCAGAGCGTTCCTATAATCTGGAGCAGGCGTCAAAGCTTAAATATTCTGAACTGCCAGGCCTTGAAACCGCTCTAAAGAATGAAGAGGCCAATCTTAACCATAAGCAGGGTGGACAGAAACTTCTGCGTGAAGAGGTTACAGAAGATGAAATTGCAGAGATAGTTGCCAGATGGACCGGGATTCCTGTTACCAGACTGGTTGAGACCGAAAGGGATAAACTGCTGAAACTTGATGAGATACTTCATGAACGTGTTATAGGTCAGGATGAAGCGGTACAGCTGGTTACTGATGCTGTTCTTAGAGCAAGAGCAGGAATCAAGGATCCAAAACGACCTATCGGATCATTCATATTTCTGGGTCCAACTGGAGTTGGCAAGACCGAACTTGCAAGAACCCTTGCACAGTCACTGTTTGATTCTGAAGAAAATATGGTCAGGATTGATATGTCGGAATATATGGAAAAGTTCGCAGTCTCACGCCTTATCGGAGCCCCTCCCGGCTATGTGGGCTATGAGGAAGGAGGGCAGCTGACAGAAGCAGTTAGACGCAAACCATACTGCGTTCTTCTGTTTGACGAGATAGAAAAGGCACACCCTGATGTTTTTAATATTCTGCTTCAGATACTTGATGATGGACGGGTCACAGACAGTCACGGAAGAACGGTAAGTTTTAAAAATACCGTAATAATTATGACCTCAAATATAGGAGCGCCACATCTGCTTGAAGGGATAACCCCGGACGGAGATATCCGTGAAAGCGCCAGAATTGCAGTAATGAACGAATTGAAGGGGGCTTTCAGGCCGGAATTTCTTAACAGGGTTGACGATATAGTCCTGTTTAAACCGCTTCATCTTGATGAAGTAACAAGAATTGCCGGACTGTTGGCTCAGCAGCTGATTGATAGATTGAAGGAGCGGAGGATTACCCTGGAGATATCAACCGAAGCGCTCAAACAGATAGCAAAGGCAGGATATGATCCGGTCTATGGCGCACGCCCGCTCAAACGTTATATTCAGCGTGAACTTGAAACCAGAGTTGCAAGAGCCATTATTTCAGGGCAAACTGCGGAAGGTGGAACGCTTAAAGTTGATATAGAGGATGGCAGACTATCAATAAAATGAGATTAATATATGCACATACCCCGTGGCAGAAGCAAAGAGAGTTTTTGCCATACCTTGTTAAGAACAGGATTAATCCTGAGCTTTATCTCTCTCCAGAGCCATTTGAAGGGATAACTCCTTCAGATCTGAATGAATTACGACAGATACTTGATTATAACGGACTTTCCTGTAGCATGCATGCACCGTTCACCGGAATGGATCCCGGCTCAACAGACGGTAGAACAATAGAGTTAACAAACCTGAGACTCTCTCAGACATTCAGGCTTGCTGAACAGCTAAACCCAAAAGTTATCGTATTTCACACAGGTTACCATCGCAAACTGACTTCCGGAAAGCTGAAACGCTGGATGGAAGTCAGCGTTTCCTTCTGGAAAAACTGGCTTCCACGTATAAAAAACGGACAGAGTATTGTTGCACTTGAGAACATCTTTGAGCATGAACCTTCAATAATTCTCAACCTTATTGAGGAGATAAACGATCCGATGATACGTCACTGCTTTGATGCAGGACATTTCAATATATCCGGCAAAGTGTCATTGGAAGAATGGTTTTCAAGACTTGGAAGGTACTGTGTTGAATCTCATTTACATGACAATAAAGGAAAATATGACAGCCATCTAGCTGTAGGAGAAGGAAATATTGATTTTAAAATGCTGCTGCATATACTTGACAGCTATGCGCCTGACAGCATCTGGACTCTCGAGGCTCACGAGCTTGACATACTTGATGAAAGCCATACCGTTTTAAAGAGCATGCTTTAAAATGAAATTGGAATCAGGCGTTAATAAGACCATGCTTCTTTAATAAACCATAAAGAGTAGGCCTGCTTACACCAAGTATTTCAGCTGTTTTCATAATATTGCCATCCTGCTGCTCCATCTCGGCAACTATCATATCACGTTCAAGCTGATCTTTGGCCTCACGAAGTGTAGTTCCTGTGCCGTTATTCATATTAAGTTCAGAAGGGGGAAACAGTTCCAGTGGCAACTGTTCACAGCCAAGATCAACAGCCTCAATTGCTCTGGATTCGCACATAATGACAGCACGCTGAATCCGGTTTCTAAGCTCTCTTACATTGCCGGGCCAAGGATGGAGCTTGAGAAATGCAAGGGATGAAGCGCTGAAACGCCTTACCCTCTTGTTATACTCTTCGCTGAAGAGCTTAAGGTAAAAATTGGCCAGAAGTATAACATCATCCCCCCGCTCCCTGAGTGGTGGAAGGCTGATTACAATCACACCTACACGATAAAACAGATCTTCCCTGAAGCGCCCTTCTTTTACCGCAGCATTAATATCAATGTTGGTGGCGCAAAGAGTCCTCGTATCTATAGCTATGTTTTCTCTGCCCCCTACCCTCTGCAATACACCTTCTTGCAGAACACGGAGCAGTTTTACCTGAAGATTAAGAGGCAGCTCGGCTATTTCATCAAGAAAAAGGGTACCTTTGTCTGCCTGTTGGAATTTGCCCTGAACCGTTGCATGAGCTCCGGTAAATGCCCCCTTTTCATGTCCGAAAAGTTCCGATTCGAGAAGATTTTCCGGGATAGCACCACAGTTGACAGCAACAAACTCTTTTTTATTGCGGGAGCTGGCATCATGCAGAGCTCTGGCTACCAGCTCTTTACCTGTCCCACTCTCACCGGCAATAAATATCGGAACATTTGTTGAAGCAACCTTTTTTATATTTGCAAAAACCTTCTGCATTTCTACACACTGACCTATCATTCCCCATGAATCGCCAGAGGTAATCTCTATGGATCTCTGCAGCTGACGATTCTGTTCTTCTATATTTGCCAGATGAATAGCGCGTGAGATAATAACCTTCAATTCATTAAGGCAGGGAGGTTTCGGATAAAAGTCATATGCACCCATACTGATAGCCTTTAAGGCGTTATGTCTCTCATCATTTCCGGTCAGCATGATTATTTTGGCTGCCGGATTCATCTGAAGCATCTCTCCGAGACACCTGAATCCCTCTACCTCGGTATTTTCATGTGGTGGCAGACCAAGATCAAGAACCACTACCCTCGGATTATGCTCTTTAAACAACTCTAATGCCTCATTGGCATCACCAGCCTGAAAAACGGTATATTCATCGGCAAGCCCCCACTTCAGCTGGGTGCAGATAACCATATTGTCATCAACAATAAGAATTTTCTCCAATAGCCGCTCTTTTGGAGTCAGATTATCCGAGACAGCGTAAGTAGTCATGCCAACTCCTGTGTATAAGGTAGCCAGACAGTAAATGTTGAACCCTTGCCCTGAGCGGTTTCAACCTCAATTTTACCATTATGAGCCTGTATAATCTGGCGACACTGAAAAAGACCAATACCAAGACCGGAAGCTTTTGTCGAGTGGAACGGAACAAAGAGTTCCGACTCAACAAACTGTGGAGACATACCAGAGCCAGTATCCTTAACCTTTAAATAAGCAAATTCATCAACAGTTCCTACTTCAGCATTAACAGGCATGCCTGGCTCTGAGGCTTCAATAGCATTAACAAGAAGATTCATCACAACTTTTTGAATCTCGGCTCTGTCTACATGTACAAATTCATGTTCTCCTGAAATGATAATATTCGCTCCACAAAGCTGAACAGAGCATTCCGTGAGAATATCCAATAGATCAGCATTTTCCAGATACAATAATTTCTGTTTGTCCAATGTTTTGAGATTACCTATGAGACCCTGCATCTTATGAACTGTCCCTTGCAAGGAAACCAGAAGATCTTTCTGAAAATCGGGATTTGTAATAAGTCTGGGAGCATTCTCTGAAATAAGAGACAATGCGGTCAGCTGGTTTTTTAGATCATGCATTACAAAAGTAGCAACATTACCTACAGCCGCCTCTTCGCGAGTCTGTAGTAGTGCGCGTGAAAGTCTCTGTTGCCTTATCGCCTGTACAGCCTGACGGGCAAACGTCTTCATCAGGTCAAAGTCCTCATATATATAAGCCTCATCCGGCTTAACCATCTTGCCAAGAACTATAAAACCTTCAAGCCTGTAGGTGTCAGGCAGCGGCACAATAAAAGATATCTGATGTTCATCAAATAATTGTCTGTTTTCTTCAATTACCTCTTTAACCTGATCGCGAATGAAGAATACCCAACCTTGTTTCTGCATAAACTGAACAAGACTGTTCTCAGGAAGTATAATCTCATTTTTCATCTTCATCTGATAGGTTGCTGAAACTAAATAGGCTCCGCGATTTTCCTCATAAAGGAACAGTGTGGCACCTGAAATTCCAAACGTCAGGGTGTATATTTCCAGAACCGAATGCAACAAATCATCCCAGGACGGTGATGATAGTTTTTCAGTAAGCAGCAGCCACTGAGTACGATAATCATGCTTGTTCTGATAAAAATTCTTGTGTAAAACCACCTTAACTTCTCTCCGCACCCTGTCGGAAAGCAAAAGAAGAAGCAAGCCGGTACCTAGCAAAAATGCAAGAGATACTCCAAACGAACGAGAAAAGTTTCCTGAACAGTATTTAAGGCCTTCTCCCATTACTCCAAGCACAACCAGATATATACCAACTGAAAAAAGCACTACAGATTTGAGAGCCATCTGACGGGAGATTGTTATTTTGATATCGTTATCCCGTTTAATGTTTGCATAGCTCATCATTAAGGCGGCTATAAGAAACATAAAGGCTCTAAGCTGCCCATAACCCATGTTTATAGTGCGATAAAGAATTGCCTGGCTGTAATAGAAAATCTGAACAGCCAGAATGAGAGAAAGAGCTATAAGATGGAATTTTATACTGGATAGAGCCTGAGGTGATGCATTTGTAAGGGTTGTCTCAAACTGGATAAGAGCCAGAACCAGATAAAACATTATAACTACATAATATAAGAAACCGGTTGAGGTAAGAAACAGTACCCGTTCATTCAGAAAATCAGGACTGTAATAAAATGTAGTAAGTGGAAACCAGAATGGGAGCAGCACAACCAGAAATGATAAGAGGAGAGCAGAACGAATAAATATGCCGCTTAAATACCATTGACCTGGCTTTCGGGCAAAGGTAAGGCTGCAGAACAGCCATAGAGGGATCATCAATCCCTCTGCATAAAGAGTACAGTTTAACAGAAACAGGGATCTTTCCGGCGACGCAGAAAAAACCCCAAGATCAAGCAACACAAGAACTGCCGTAATGACTAATGTACCTGTCAGAAAACCCGATGAAGGCCAGACAAAGAGATTTAGGCTCCAAATGGCAAGTCCAAACAAAATCGCGACCGTCACCATCGCTATAATAAAACCAAAATCAGGCATTAATCCAGACCTTCACAGTCAAATAGATATTTTTGAAAATTTTTATAACCTCCAGAATCTTACTCCCGACTTCTCTAATAGAGTCTTGTCAAATACCCCCTTCACATCAATAAGCAAAGGTGATTCCCCCATAATCCTTCGGAGTTCATCAATGCCCATTGTGCAATAAGAGTGATGTGATACAGCAAGCACAACTGCAGCCGCAGGTTTCAGATCCTGATAAGGGCAGATTGTAACACCATACTCATGCAACGCCTCAGCAGGATCAGCAAATGGATCCGTCACCTGTACCACACATCCATAATCCTCAAGCTCCCTTATTATATCAATAACCTTGGAATTTCTCAGATCAGGACAATTTTCCTTAAAGGTTAATCCAAGAACGGTTACTCTTGCTCCAAGAATTCCATGTCCGGCATGTATCATCTCTTTGACTGTACGTTGAGCTATAAAACGAGCCATTCCGTCATTTATACGACGACCTGCAAGGATTACCTGCGGTATGTATCCTATTTTCTCGGCCTTGTGTGTCAGATAATAAGGATCTACACCAATGCAGTGTCCACCTACCAGGCCAGGTTTGAATTTAAGAAAATTCCATTTTGTGCCGGCAGCCTCCAGCACCTCATTTGTATCAATTCCCATCCGATCAAAAATAAGGGCAAGTTCATTCATAAGTGCGATATTAAGATCACGTTGGGTATTTTCAATAACCTTTGCAGCTTCAGCAACCTTAATTGAAGCTGCTCGATGTACCCCGGCGGTTACAACAGACTCATACACTGCAGCCACCGCTTCAAGTGTTTCATAATTCTGCCCTGAGACTATTTTTTTTATCCTGGTAAATGTATGCTCCTTGTCACCAGGGTTAATCCTTTCAGGACTATAACCAACTGTAAAATCCCTGCCGCAAACAAGCCCTGACACCTGTTCCAGTATAGGAACACATTCATCTTCCGTAACACCAGGATATACAGTAGATTCATAAACAACAATATCCCCGCTCTTCAATGCCTCTCCAACCGTTCTGGATGCCTTTAACATAAGGGCAAGATCAGGCTGATTCGCATCATCAACCGGCGTTGGAACCGCTACTATGTGAAAATCAGCAAGCGCCAACTCTTCAATCTTTTCCGTAAAAATGATATCAGCAGCTTTCAGATCCTCGGTCGTTACCTCACCTGTTCTGTCATATCCGTTGCACAATTCTGTAATTCGCGTCGGGTTGATATCAAAACCGATAGTCCGGCGTACCTTACCGAATGCAACAGCAACAGGCAAACCGACATAACCAAGTCCAACAACCGAAATAATCCGTTCTTTCTTCACAGGAGCTCCTTTGCGATAATTTCAAAATATACAGTTCTTTTGATGCATTAGAATGTTTCTAATGATTGTACCGATGTTTCATTATCACAAAATACAATTCCAAGCTTGCCTTAGTCAATAAGATAAAAAGCCTGTTTTTTAGACTTTATAAATGATTTTCCCTGTTAATTATAAATACATAAAAACCTGCCGGAAGTAGATACCGGCAGGTTTGATTTTAAGTAAAAACAGCCTGTTGGATTGTTTTAGGCCTCAGATTTCCATTGTCCATGCAGATTACAGTACTCCCGAGCGATAACATTCTTTGCAGTAACAGAGAATGTAGCTTCAGGCGTCTGGCCTGGTTGAAGATACTGACGATAGACTTTATCATCAGCAAGAAGCTCAATCCACTCAATATAGTGCTTTTCTTCCATAGGATGAGCAACACCACCAACTTTAACTGTAATGGTTCCATCACCTCTTTCAATTACCGGAACATGCTTTTCTTTGGCTGCATCAACGGTATTTTCAGACTGAAGCTGCATATTCTCGCCACAGCAGACAATATTAGCTCCACCACCATGCATGATCTCAACAATATTTCCACAATGAACACATTTATAAACTTCTGAACGTTTAGGCATTTTATTAATCCTCCATTTATATAAGTATATAAGTTAGTTACCAGTTTTCACCAAAAAGCTCAAAATGTGCCTTAGGATGGGCACATGCGGGACAGATTTCAGGAGCTGAAGCATTAGTATGAAGATAACCACAGTTACGACAACGCCAGACAACGATCTGCTCTCGCTCGAAAACACGCCCTGCCTCAATATTTGCCAGAAGGTCACGATAACGTTTTTCATGCTGTTTTTCAGCTACAGAAATGGCATTCCAAACAGCAGAGATATCTGCAAATCCCTCTTCTTTTGCTGTTGCGGCAAAAGCAGGATACAGGTCGCTATGTTCCTCATGCTCACCACAGGCTGCTGCAAGAAGGTTTTCTGCGGTACTGCCTATCTTTCCGGCAGGGAAACAGGCAGTTATCTCCAGATCCCCTCCCTCAAGAAACTTGAAGAAACGCTTTGCATGTTCTTTCTCCTGATTAGATGTTTCTTCAAATATATCAGCTATCTGAACATAACCTTCCTTGCGTGCAACTCCGGCAAAATAGGTGTAACGATTACGAGCCTGACTCTCGCCTGCAAATGATTTCAACAGGTTTTGTTCTGTTTTTGTTCCTTTTACTGATTTAGACATCTAAAAGCTCCTTTCAGTTATAAATTAAACAGATTGGAATAACTGTACCTTATTTTTTTTTGATTGCAAGTAAAAAGACAAAAATTATCCTATTAGAAAATGGAACAAAAAAAAGTGAACTTAAAGTTGCTGAAAACGAAAATCATCATTCCGGCAGAATTACACCAAAATTCATCTATTTAAAGTTCTTGAAATATTGTTTATCTATAAAGGCATCAGGAGATGAGAGATAGAATTCAAGATTGAATCCATATTTAAACATTGAAACGAAAATGCATTACATCACCATCTTTTACGACATATTCCTTGCCTTCCAGTCTCATCTGCCCTTTTTCCTTAGCACCGGATTCTCCATTACAGGCAATATAATCATCAAAAGCTATAACTTCTGCCCTTATAAAACCTTTTTCAAAATCTGTATGAATAACAGCGGCAGCCTGTGGAGCTCTTGTTCCGTTTGTAATTGTCCAGGCTCTTACCTCTTTAACTCCGGCGGTAAAGTAGGTTATCATCCCAAGCAATTGATATGCTGCCCGTATAAGACGATCAAGACCTGACTCCTTAAGACCCATCTCTTCCAAAAAAGTTAGTTTTTCATCAGGATCGAGTTCGGAAATTTCAGCCTCAATCTTTCCGCAAATCACTACCACTCCTGCACCCTCTGCGGCAGCTATTCTTTTAACCATTTCAACAAATGGATGTTTCCCTTCAAGATCATCTTCAGATATGTTTGCGACATAAAGAATCGGCTTTGCAGAAAGAAGATGCAAATCTCTCAGCCAGATACACTCTTCCTCATTTTCTGCACAATCACGAACCTTTTTCCCCTGCTCCAGTAGCGACCGCACCCTTTCATAAAGAGCTACCTCTTCCTTAGCCTTTTTATCTCCGCTTCTGGCAAGCTTTTCGGCACGTAACAACTTTTTTTCTACAGTCTCAAGGTCTGACAGAGCAAGTTCTGTGTTTATGATCTCAATATCATCAACAGGTGATACCTTGCCTGAAACATGCACCACATTCTCATCCTCAAAGCAGCGGACTACATGCAGCACTGCATCAACTGAACGTATATGACCAAGAAACTGGTTTCCCAAGCCCTCACCTGCACTTGCTCCTTTTACCAGCCCTGCAATATCCAGGAATTCAATGGTTGTAAACTGGCATCTTTGAGGATGAACTATGGCTGCAAGCTGTTCAATACGGGGATCCGGAACCTGTACAATACCAACATTAGGATCAATTGTACAAAAAGGGTAATTGGCAGATTCAGCTCCAGCTGATGTTATTGCATTGAAGATAGTTGACTTACCCACATTTGGAAGCCCGACAATACCGCAGTTAAATCCCATAACCGTTATCCTTCCAGATACGTTTTATTATTAAACAGACTCATAGCCTTTGGCACCCCTTCATCAAGAGCCAATTCCAGCATATCCAACGCCCCGTCAAGAACTCTTGCGAATACTTCCATTTCCTGTGGAGTAAATGTGCCAAGAACATAGTTTGTAACATCACCGTGAATCGGTCTGCCTATCCCCAGACGAAGGCGTGTAAAATTGCCATTACCCAACTGTTCCATAATTGAACGAAGCCCATTCTGACCTCCGTGCCCCCCTCCGGTTTTAAGACGGGCGCTTCCAAGAGGCAGATCAATCTCATCATGAACTACAATCAACTGTTCAGGCTTCAATTTATAGAACTGCATAGCAGGGATAATTGCACGACCGGAGAGGTTCATAAATGTCTGTGGTTTAAGTAAAACCAACCTGACTCCCTTCCACTCCAATTCGGCAGTCAGACCTCCAAACTGCTTCCGGATAACAGAAAGTCCATTTAAAGAGGCAATCCTGTCCAGAAACAGAAAACCCGCGTTATGGCGGGTCCATTGATACTTTGAGCCGGGATTACCAAGCCCTGCTATAATAAAAGTTTCCATTTGCTTTACTCACTCCCTTGCCCGGATGTTTTTTTCATCACAGGCAAGGGAGTAACATTGTTAAGCCTCAGCAGAAGCTTCTTCTTTTGCTTTACCCAGAACACCTACAATCTGGGTTTTAGGATTTTCAACGCACTTTATACCTTCCGGCATTTTAATCTCATCAACATGAATGGCATGACCTATCTTCAAATCAGCAATATCTACCTCTATATGATCAGGGATTTGACCTGGCAGACACTCAATATGAAGGCTGTGGTGAGCAAAATCCAGAAGTCCGCCCTCCTTTACTCCTGCAGCTGTACCCAAAAGGGTAACCGGCACGTTTATACGAACCTTTTCATTCATGTTAACCATATGGAGATCAACATGTTCTGGATTTCTTTTAATAGTATCGCGCTGGATTTCAGCCACAATTACAACCAGCTTATCAAGTTCGCCTCCACCCTGAAGTGTAATCAGGTTGTTCAGCCCACCTTCACCTGCAATTGCAGCATTTAAATCTTTTGGATCCAAACTTACAGGAACCGGCTCCATGTTCCGTCCATAAACGATACCAGGTATACGTCCAGCAGCACGCAATCTGCGGCTGACGCCTTTACCGGTACCAACACGTTTTTCAATCTTCATCTGGGTCTGTTGCATGGTCTTCCTCCGAACTTGAAAGCGGCCTTAGTAACCGAAATTTTTTCCTGCCTTTTTATATAAACAAAGAACTTACAGATTCATCATCATGTATGCGACGTATTGCCTCTCCCAGAAGAGGGGCAACAGAAAGAACCTTTATTTTTGAAGTGCGGCTCCCTTTTTCACCTAAAGGAATGGTATCGGTAAGGAGAATTTCTTCAATAACAGAACCATTAATACGATCAATAGCAGGCCCTGAAAGAACTCCGTGCGTGGCACAGGCATAGATGCTTTCTGCGCCATTCTGTTTAAGTGCTCCTGCCGCCTGAGTCAAGGTTCCGGCAGTATCAATCATATCATCAAGAATTATTGCTATTTTACCTTTTACATCACCGATAAGATGCATGACTTCGGCAACATTTGGACCGGTGCGTCTCTTGTCAATAACTGCCATTGGACATTCGAGCCGTTTTGCGAAAGCTCTTGCCCGCTCTGTACCACCTGCATCCGGCGATACCATGACAATTTTCTGATGATCAAAACGATCCTTTAAATGATTCAGGATCACAGGAGCAGCATAAAGATTGTCAACCGGAATATTAAAAAATCCCTGAATTTGTCCGGCATGAAGGTCTGCGGTAACAACCCTGTCTACACCAGCTGTAGTTATAAGGTCTGCAACAAGTTTTGCGGAAATAGGGGTACGTGGAGCTGCCTTACGATCCTGACGGGCATAGCCATAATAAGGGATAACAGCTGTGATAGTGGCAGCGGAGGCTCTTTTCAGAGCATCTGTCATAACCAGCAGCTCCATAAGGTTATCATTTGTTGGTGCACAGGTGGATTGTACAATATATACATCGCGCCCACGAACATTTTCGCAAACCTCAACCATTACTTCTCCATCGGAGAAGTTCCTGACACTGGCCTTACCAAGAGGAACACCCATCACATCACATATCTTCTGCGCCAGATTAATATTTGAATTACCGGAAAAAACCTTGATCTTGTCGTACATGGTGCCTGTTTTACCTTTCAAGGCAATTAAATTACTTTTCACACAGCCTGAACAACAGCAACAAACCAGTCACGATTGTTTTTCAACATCTCAGATGCCCTTATAGCTGTTGCCTCATCATTAAACAGACCAAAGACTGTAGGGCCACTGCCTGACATTAATGAACATAGCGCCCCATTGGAAACCAGTTCATTTTTTATCTCAGAAATAACCGGAAATGCTGGGATAGTTACAGTTTCGAGGTCATTTGACAATATACGACAAAGTGATGCAACATCTTTAAACGAGTTGGGAATTGTAGCCAGAGGTTTCTGTTGTGTCAACTGCAAATTTTTATAGACCCATGCAGTCGAGACAGGTAAATTGGGATTTACCAGAACTACCCAGGGATGAGGAATCCCTTTTACAGGGGTAAGTCGTTCACCTATACCTTCGGCCAGAGCTGTCTGCTGAAACAGAAAAAATGGTACATCGGCACCAAGTTTGGCTCCAATAAGCATAAGACGTTCACGTGAAAGTCCAAGCCCAAGGAGCTCATTTAATCCCATAAGCACCGAAGCACAGTCACTACTCCCCCCACCGAGTCCGGCAGCTACAGGAATATTTTTTTTTATATTTATTTCGCAACCGAATCTACACTCAGAGAGTTCCAAAAGAGCCTTGGCAGCCTTCCATCCAATATTCGCTTTACCGTCAGGCACATCTTTACTGTCACAGGAAACATTTATATCAGGCAAGTAAGTCAACTGAATCCTGACCTGATCAGACAGATTGATTCTTTGCATAATCATACGTAATTCATGATATCCATCAGGACGTTTGGAAATAACATCCAAAAGATAATTAATCTTGGCCGGAGCCTGCAGTGTAATACTTTGAAGCACGCTTTCACTCCATTATGCATAAATTATAATAAATCCGTTTTTAAACTAAAGACAGGGTCAAAGCAAGACCAAAGAAACTTGCAGCTGACATCAATCATAGCTATACTTTGCAAGCTTTGGAGACAACTCTTTAATTATATGGAAAGGAAGATCCGTTTATGAATATAAGACTTCCTGCTGAATGGGAAAAACAGGATGGCGTACTTATAGCATGGCCTCATCCTGCAACAGACTGGAATGAACAACTTAATGAAGTATTGGATGTATATACCGAATTAATTCGTGCAATTATCTGTTATGAAAAGGTTTTGCTTGTCACACCTGATCCTGAAACGGCAACAGCCCACCTTGTTTCAAAAGGTATTCCTCTTTCTGATATTATAATCTGCCCTGCCTTGACAAATGACACATGGACTCGTGATTTTGGCCCGATAACGGTTTTGGAAAACAACAACCCTGTTTTACTTGATTTCGGCTTCAACGGTTGGGGGCTAAAATTTGCTTCTGACTTGGATAATCAGGTAACTCGCAAGCTGAAACATGATGGATTTCTTAATCCTGAATTAAAAACCATATCTTTGATTCTTGAAGGTGGCAGCATTGAATCAGATGGATGCGGAACTCTTTTGACAACAAGCCAATGTCTGTTATCTCCAAACCGCAACCCTCATTTAGACAGGGAGCAACTTGCCGACATCCTGACTGAACTTTTTGGACTGCAGCAGATCATCTGGCTTGAACATGGTCACCTTGAAGGAGATGATACTGACGCACATATTGATACAGTTGTTCGTTTATGCCCAAATGATACAATTCTTTATGCAGATTGCAACAACCCTGACGATCCGCATTACATGGATATAAAACAGATGGAAAATGAATTAAAATCGCTGAGGACTAATACAGGGGAACCATACAGACTGCTACCGCTGCCATGGCCGCAGGCAAGATACGATACCGACGGGAATCGCCTTCCGGCAGGATATGCCAACTATCTTGTAATAAACGATGCTGTTCTGGTTCCGACTTATGATGACTGTTCCGATAGTGAAGCCCTAAGGACAATAGCAACAGCCTTCCCGGAACGTAAAGTTATAGGAATAAACTGCTTGCCGTTAATAGAACAACATGGTTCACTGCACTGCATAACCATGCAGTTACCATTAGGGGTACTAAGATGAAAATGCTTAAGCTAGCTCTGATACAGCAAAACTGTAATGATAACTATAAACAGAACTTTGACAAAACCTGCGAGATGATAAGAAATGCAGCATCAGAAGAAGCTGAACTGGTGATTCTTCAGGAACTGCACGGCGGCTCATATTTTTGTCAAACGGAAGACACAAATCAGTTCGACAGGGCAGAACCTATCCCTGGACCCGCAACAGATGCGTTCGGAAAACTGGCAAAAAAACATGGGATTGTTCTGGTAACCTCACTTTTTGAACGGAGAGCTTCTGGCCTTTATCACAATACAGCGGTGGTATTTGAAAAAGACGGTTCTATAGCCGGAACTTACCGTAAGATGCATATACCTGACGATCCTGGTTTTTATGAAAAGTTTTATTTCACTCCAGGAGATCTCGGATTTACTCCAATCAAGACATCCGCAGGCTGTTTGGGAGTTTTGGTCTGCTGGGATCAGTGGTACCCGGAGGCAGCAAGGTTGATGGCTCTGGCAGGCGCAGAACTGCTTATTTATCCTACAGCAATAGGCTGGAATCCTTCCGATGACACAGCGGAAAAGGAACGTCAGCTTGATGCATGGCGTACTGTCCAGAGAGGCCATTCAATTGCCAATGGGCTGCCTGTAATCTCTGTAAACCGGGTTGGATTCGAAGCCTCTGCAGATCCGAATGCAAGCGGAATTTTATTCTGGGGATCCAGCTTTGTCGCAGGGGCACAGGGAGAGATACTGGCACAGGGTAGCCCCAAAAGTGCCGAGGTTATTACTGTAGAACTGGATATGGAACGTAGCGAATCAGTACGGAGAATATGGCCATTTCTGAGGGACAGGCGGATTGATGCCTACAACGAACTTAACCTTCGTTACAGAGATTAGGAGAGTCACTGGTGGATAATCAACAGGATAACGTGGACTTTCTTGATGAAGAATATATAAGAATCAATTACCATGAAGCTGGATTCAGTTACCTTCTACCAGAAATACTGAAACTGTTCATTGAACAATCATTTCTCCATCTTGAAAAGCTTGAACTGCTTTTTAAGCATGGCAATCTCCATGAATTATCAGCAGAAGCTCATACTCTTAAAGGTTCAGCCAGTTCAATAGGGGCTACAACTCTGGCTGATACAGCTCAAGCTATCGAAAAAAATGCAGAATCTGCAAATATGGAAGATTTAGCCATGATGTTTGATAAGTTAAAGCGGACTATAGAGTCCACAAACATCGCCATTGCCAAAGAACTTGAAAAACTTTCAGAGACAGAAAACTCCGAACCTGATCTTTTCTAAAGAGACTACTTCTTAAGACCCACTTCAACAGCCAGTCGCTCCCAGGCAGGAATACTACGTTCAATCATATTCCTGTTTACACAATAAGCAATTCTGAAATAACCAGGCGCACCAAAACCGGAACCAGGCACCAGAAGTATATGATGTTTCTGAGCCAGCTTTACAAATTCAACATCATCAGCTATTGGTGATTTTGGAAAAAGGTAAAAGGCACCATCCGGCTTTACCACAGTGAAGCCGAGCCTATTCAGGTTATCTAAAAAGAGATCCCGTTTTTCCTGGTAATCGGATATATCAACCGACACACGCTGAAGCCCTGCCACCAATCTTTGCATCAATGCCGGAGCATTTACAAATCCGAGTGTACGATTGCAAAACACTGCCCCTTCTATAAATTGCAGAGCAGTCGGCATCTGAGGATTAACAGCCAGATAACCTATACGTTCGCCGGGCAATGCCAAATCCTTGCTATGTGATGTAACCAGCACACTGGATTCGATCAGTTTAAATATTGAAGGCACCTTAATGCCATCAAATGCCAATTTTGAATAAGGCTCATCAGAAATCACATAAACCTGGTGACCTGTACGTTTCTGAGCCTGTTTCACAAGCTCACCCAGACCGGACAACTCTTCCTCATTATAGATTACACCAGTGGGATTATTTGGAGAATTTATAATAATTGCACGTGTTTTTTTAGTGATAACCGCAGCAATTGCATCCAGATCTAGCCGGAAGGTCTCCTTGTTCGTCCAGGCTTCTACCGGTACACCACCATGATTATCAATATAAAACTTGTACTCGACAAAATATGGAGCAAGAATTACTACCTCTTCGCCTGGATTAAGAATCGTCTTCAAGACAACATTTAGTCCGCCACCAGCTCCGCAGGTCATAATCAGATGGTCTGCAGTTACAGGAAGTCCGGAATCTTCAGCCAGTTTACAAGCAATTGCAGCACGGGTTTCAGGATAACCGGCATTGTTCATGTAGCGATGCATTCCAGGCAGAGGTTTTTTTGCAAGCTGCTGAAGAGCTTTATGAAAATCTTTCGGTGGTTCAACATCAGGATTGCCAAGGGTAAAATCATAGACATTTTCAGCCCCTAATTCCTGACGTAGACGCTCTCCCTCTTCAAACATTTTACGAATCCAGGATGAACGTGAAATGTATCCAGCTATTTTATTTGCAATCGCCATTATTTTATATCCCCGGCTTTAATGTTATTTTTTCAACTGTTCAACAATGGCCGGCACAGCGCGCTTGAAAGCAGAGGAAAATGCCTTCTGAACCACACTCTGGTGAAGCTTTTCCCTGTCTTTTACAGCAAAATCAGAAAAACGGGATTCGAAACTCAAGGTTGTGGTCTTGCTTCCTTTGACCCATACATCAACAGCAAAACTTACGCGACAGTCCGCCTCAACCTTTACCAGTGAGCGAATCTCATCAAGGTGTACAGTCGTTGAAGTGAGAACAAGTCCGCTTTCAACACCCTTTTGCAGGGATTTATCGATTTGAACGGCATAGCCTGCCCTTAAAAGTTCCTGCTGCAGGGCATCCCGCAGAAGAGCTGATGGTGCTGTAGAACTGGTAACATTACCTTTTACTTTTCCATCAGTATCTTTGACCTCGCCCAAAATCCACTGGATTCGTTCACCAACTCCGGGCACTGTCCCTTCAAGGGTGGATGCAAGGATCAGGGTTCCGGAACCGCCTCCGCTTTCACCGACAGGTTGATAGATAGGCTTTAGTTGAATATCAGATGTGGCACATCCGGTCAGCAGCATAGAGAACAGTAAAAAAACAAAACAACTGAAATTCTTGTACTTATTTAGATAACTCATATCTATTCTCCTATAAGTTTCCAAAGCAACTGATATACTATACCTGGAAGAATTTTAAAGGCAATAGTCTGCTACAGAATATCTTCTTTAAGACAGCCACGGTTCCTATCAGATATAGAAAGCAACTGCTGGTTGACAAGAGCAACAGCCACCTTTCTGCGTGCCTCTGAAAGAATGCGCTGAACCGTACCTCGCGAAACCCCCATGCATAATCCGGCCTGTTCCTGTGTCATACCCTGACCATCACAAAGATGGAGAGTTTCAAGCTCATCATGAAACAGCATGACAGTTTGCAATTCATTAAAAGAAACACCGGCAGGTTTGTAGATCGCCACAACCTTTGTCCTGTCAGGACAGGCACATTTCCTTGGTTTTGGTGGACGTCCCATTTATATCCTCTCTTTGGATTTTATCATTCCGGTACGCAGACCTCACCTCTCAGCATCGCTTTAATCGTATTAAAAACAAGCAGCAAAACCATCAATGTAAGAAATATCAACAATCCTGTAACAATTACAGCAAAGAAAACTCCTCCGGTCTTTTCAAGCATAAGAGTGGAAGCAATTGTTATTGAGGCTGTGGGGAATGAGTAAGCCCACCATGGAAGAGCAAATTTTACTTTTGCAAACTGTTTCCACTGAAAGAAGAGCAACATAGTAGTGAACAGAGCCGCGTAGTACATAATCCTGCCAGGATCATCCAATACCCCCTTGTGCAGACGCATCCATGCAATAAACCCTACAGCAGGGGGAGCAATAAGTATGAAAAGAGTTGGCAGCAGCTTGGCAGGCATAGGATTATGAAAAAAGAATCTGTTCATCAGTATGCATAGAAGGACAATCCAGAAAAGGATACCTATACTAAAGAAAAACCATGAAGTTTCTATATAACCAAGAGGTACACCTGCCACAGGGACAAGAATGTTACCAACGATTGGTATGAACCAGGCAGGATTACTATGGTGTACCTGAAATTTTTCATGATGAATCCAGGCTGAAAGAATAATCAATGTAAAAACCAGCTGGGCTACGCTACCAACCATCCAAAGAAGATTAAGCAGACTGTGTGGCAACAAACCTTCACCAGCTATCGTAAGAAGCAGAATACCTATCGAAATTGTTGGAAAAAAACTCAAACGAATTGGATGCCTGAACTCTTCAATAACATGTTCTGTGTGCCGCATTAGTTTTAAAAGGTAAGTAACCGATATGCTGAAGTAAACTAAAGCTGAGATAATGAAAAGCAGAGGGCTTATCTGGGTTTGCCAGTGCCATAGATGCTCGACCTTCTTGAAGGAAATTGTAAGACCGGCAAATCCCATAACCACAGCAAAGAAAGAAATAGGAAAATTTTCAAGACGACCATGTTTTACTTCTGTATTTGATTCCATTTGATTAAACTCCAAAGGATATTTGAATGACTCAGGCAGCTATCGCCCTGTCCAGCAGTTCTATAATTACATCGTAGTTTTTATCTGTAGCTAAGGCAAATTCCTTATCCTGCACAAGCTCCTGAATCATTTCTGAATGCAGACGCAGCATCCTTATCTGTGTCTTTCCATTCTGAGAAAAAATGGTTACAAACTTGGGAACAAGAGCTGCTCGCTCAGGATTTTTCTGTAGACTGACAGATGCTTTTTCAGGATTGCACAACTGCAACATATGGAGATCAAAACCCTCAAGCACATCAAGACCATGCTTGCCAAAGGTATTAGCCATCTCCATACTGTCTTCATTATGAATTATATAGCCGCTAACCTCTCCTATCTTCTGGAAATCAGAAATAAAACAATCAATACTCTTATCTGTTTCACGACGCACAAGTGTTGCATATCCGCTCATTTTTAAACTTCTCCTTTTTTTTCGTCTCTGGACTTCGTCATATCAACCTCAAAATCTATTGGAGAACTCTCCCCTGTAATAGTAGTTATGTATTGTGCAATTGCGGCATGAACCGCTGATGCTATCAGGTTTGAACAATGTTCTTTTTCCCCTGGTAATCCTCCAAGGGCAACAGTTACAGACTCATCTGTTATCAACAAAGCCTCGTTCAAAGTCTTTCCCTTGATTAATTCACTTCCCATTGAAGATGTTGCAATGGCAGCACCACAACCCTTAATAAGATATTTTACATCTTCTACACGCTCTCCATCTATCTTCATGAACAAAAGAAGGGTATCCCCACAATCAGGATCTCCAACCTGCACCACCACATTTGCATCATCAAGAGTTCCTACATTCCGTGGATTGCGGGCATGATCTATCGTTAATGCAGTATAATTATAGAATCCTTCACTCATTTAGAGACAACCTCCAGCAATGATTAATTTAGATCCAGGTTTATATTCGATATTATTCTTAAAACGTTTCTTGTATATGCACACTAATAAAGAAAAAACATACTGTCAAGTTTATTGTTCATATACACATAACATATTACTGCTTGCTATAATGTTAAATCTGTAGTAAATGTATCATTCTTTTGGACAACTATCTGTCCATTACTCCTTGCTCCGGGCAAGATCGGGGCTACCAATCCATGAGGAGGATTACAAAATGAGGAAGTACGAAACCATCTTCATCCTCCAGCCAGACCTTTCTGAAGACGATATCAAGTTAGTCACAGACAAGGTTCAAGACGTGGTGGCATCCTACAAGGGTGATTTCCACAGGCTGGATGACTGGGGAACCCGCAAGTTGGCCTATTCAATCAAGAAATTTCCACGTGGACGCTATTACTATCTGCGGTTTGATGGTGGAGCGGAACTGGTAGCTGAACTGGAGCGTCGTCTCCGGCTTGACGAAAAGGTGCTGCGCTTTTTAAGCGTTAACATCACCGATGAGCCAGAGAAGAAAACAGCGGAGCGCAAGCCAGCCGCAGAAGCCCCTGAAGCTGCCGAAGCCGCAGCAGAATAACGTTCCCGGAGGATGACAAAATGAGCGAAGAAACAACAACTTCAACCCCTTCAGCATTTCGTCCGGCCGGACGTCCATCCGCTCCCAGAAGCGATCGTGGCGGTCCTGGCGGACCACGTAAGAAACGCCCTTTCCAACGCCGTAAGGTTTGCCGTTTCTGTGCAGAAAAAGACACCACTATTGATTACAAAGATCCCCGTACATTGCGTTATTTTATAACTGAACGGGGCAAGATTGTACCACGCAGGATCTCAGGAAACTGCTCAAAGCACCAAAGAGAGATAACAGAGGCAATTAAACGGGCACGCAATCTGGCTCTTCTGCCACTGGCAGCAGGTCACACGCTCCCGTAACAACGGGAAAATATGGAAAAAACTATAAAGCAATCAAACGGCGGCCAGATACTGGTCGCCGTCTTAATAGGAACTATAGGTTCAGGATTGCTATTCAGCGCCAGCCTTGCAGTCCCCATATTCGGTTTTATATCTGCTTTACTGGCTCCTTTACCATTAGGAATTGCCCGTATAAAAGGTGGTGCTGCTGCTGCTGGCTTTGCAACTCTTCTTACTACTTTATTAATAGCGATACTTTTCTCTCCTCCTGTTGCCGCTTGGTATGCTGTACAGTGTGGTCTTATAGGTCTTGCAGTCGCTGAACTTATACTTAAGGGTTTAACACCCGCTAAAACTATATTGTGGTGCACAGCTTTAACAATCTCATTGTCAGCAATAATGATTTTGATATTTTCACTCAGCACTGGCACAAATCTTCAAAGCTTTGCTCAAAAAGAGATAACAGACGGAATAAACCAGGCAATAAAGCTTTACGAAAAGCAGTCTGCCTTGCCATCACAGGATTTTGAAACATTAAAACAGGGCATGACAAATGCCGGACAGCTAATCTCAAGGATATACCCGGCCTTAGCAACTATCAACTTGGCATTGATTAGCACGATAAGCGTATTTGGTTTTATTAAAATAGCCGTTAGCCAATCAATTCCGGTAAATAAGACAGAATTTAAAGAGTTTCGTGCACCTGCTGCTATGGTATGGGCTCTGATCTTCACCGGGTTCTGCATGCTGGCGCCAACCAAACTGGTTACAACGCCAGCCCTTAATATTTTAATACTTTTGTGTGTCTTATATTTTATGCAGGGTCTTGCTGTTCTTCTCACAATAATTAATCGCAGCAGTTTTAGCGGAATATTAAAAGTAATAATGTCTGTTCTTATATTAACCCAGCCGTATTTGGCCGGTATTATATGTATTATTGGAATTTTTGATTATTGGGCTGATTTTCGCCTCCCTCGCACACCACAGGGAGAAAACCTGTAAAACAGGCTTGAAAGGAGAAACAACAAATGAAGGTTATTCTGAAAGAGAACATTGAACATCTGGGACAGATTGGTGACATCGTCAAGGTTGCACCTGGCTATTCCCGCAATTATCTGCTGCCCAAAGGCCTTGCCATTGAGGCAACAGATAAAAATGCAAAGGCTCTTGAACACGCCAAACGTCAGTTGGCATACAAGAAAAACAAGACTCTTGAATCTGCTAAAGCGCTTGTAGCCAAACTGGAGGCGCTTGTTGTAGAACTGGTACACCAGGCAGGTGAAGAAGGAAAGCTTTTTGGCTCCGTTACTAATATGGAAATCGCAAATTTCCTTAAGAATAACGGTTTTGAAATTGACCGTAAAAAGATTGTTCTGGCTGAGCCTATCAAACAGGTTGGCGAATACAATGTCACTGTCAAGATTCATCCGGAAATCACCGCTACTTTAAATGTAAAAGTCAAAGCAACTGCTTAGAGCAAACATACTGAACAATAAAAAAGCCCGCCTTAATCGGCGGGCTTTTTTATTACAATCCGGTAAACAATACAAAGCATCAATTGACAATACTTATATTCCAGTAGAAAATACAGACCAATATGGACACAGTAACACTCGAACTAATCCTGATTATACTTCTTATTGCTCTGAATGGCTTTTTTTCAATGGCAGAGTTTGCCATTATTTCTATCCGTAAAGGCCGCATCGCACAACTTATTGCAGAAGGTGATAAAAGAGCTGAAATAATTGAACAATATCAGAAAGATCCCCATCCTCTACTGGCAGTTATTCAGATTGGCGTAACTGTAGCCGGCTCAGCCGCCTCAACAGTTGGTGGAATCATCGCTATTGAGCACTTAAGACCTACCCTGCTTAACCTGCCATGGCCTTTTGTTCAAAGGCTTGCTGAGCCAATAGCTGTTATTGGAATAGTTATCTTTGTTTCATATACTTCTCTCATTATAGGTGAGCTGGTTCCTAAAGCCATTGGTCTCCAATACGCAGATCTTATCGCTCTTAAACTGGCAAGACCTATGCAGATCATTGCCAGACTTACATCTCCCATAGTTATTGTCCTTACATCATCCAGTAAAGCCGTACAGCATATTATTGGGCTTAAGCGTGAAGAAGATGCCTTCATAACCCGTGAAGAGGTTCAGCATCTCGTTCTTGAAGGCCATGAAAGCGGGGTTTTCAGTGAGACGGAACATGAGTATATACGGAATGTATTTGATTTCACCCATACCTGTGTACGAGAAGTTATGGTACCTCGCACCAGAATAGTAGCCCTGGATCTTGAACTACCTTTAGAACAGCTTGTAAGCACAATGCTTGATGCCCAGTATTCACGTTATCCAGTTTACCGTAACAGCATTGAGGAGATAGTCGGCGTTTTGCATGACAAGGATATAATGGGATCTCTTGTCAGAGGTGAACCGCTTAAACTAGAGCATATTATAAGAGAACCTGTTTTTGTTCCTGAAGGCAAAAAAGTAAATGAACTTCTTAAAGAAATGCAACGAACCCGTAACCATATGGCTCTTGTTGTTGATGAATATGGTGGCATATCAGGGCTTGTTACAACAGAAGACCTGCTTGAAGAACTTGTCGGTGAAATAGAGGATGAACATGATGCAGGGGAACAGGGAAAACTGCTTCAGCAACCTGATGGTAGCTGGCTGGCCGATGGATTGGTTTCAATTTTTGATCTTCAGCAGATACCAGGAGTTAAACTTGATGAAGCGCCTCAATATGAAACAGTTGCCGGTCTGGTATTAAGCGAACTTGGATATCTTCCTGTAAAAGGCGAAATTGTCGAATGGAACGGATTCAGATTTATCTGCGAACAGGTAACCAGAACCGCTGTGCTTCAAGTAAAAATAATTCCAATTCCTTCAAATGAGTTAAACGGAAAGCTTCAGCAGTAAATCTCCTGATTAACCGGACAAGATATAAATGAAGATCCTTCCAAGACCATTTTTTATAAAGCTTATGCTTATCATACTGTTATTAATCGTAACAGTCTCTCTTGTACTGACAGTTGCATTGCCACGCCTGCTTGATATGAACAACTATAAAAAACAGATAACAGAACTATTGCAAAAAGAGCTTAATCGCCAGGTAAATCTTGGAACAGCCCGGTTTTCATGGATTCTAGGTCCATCGTTCAGATTCGATAATATCTCCATAAAAGAACGAGACAATACTAACAACTTTTTATCTGCCAAAAAGGTCTCCTTCAGACTCAAAATTATACCTCTACTTAGTAAAAGAATTGATCTTAGAGAAATAGTTATAGATGAACCACGCATCAACCTTAATAGAAACAAAGATGGAATATTGAATTTTTCGGATCTTATGAAGAAAGAATCGGACGGCTTTGCTCTTAAGACTCGTGGTATAACCATAAATAATGGCGCTCTTTTCTGGCACGATCTGAAACCTGAAACATCCTGTAGCCTTATAACAATTTCCGGCATTAATCTTGGAATTGGAAAATCAATAAGGGGGAAGAAATATTCCTTCAAACTGTCTGCTACACTGGAAGGCAAAACAGCCGGCAAGATAGAGACCTCCGGAACGATCAAACTACCTAAAACAGGGAATTTTATCAAAGAGTCTGATATCAATGCAAAGTTAAGGATTGATCATGCTGAATACTGGAGATTATGGCCATATTTTGCCTCATTCATACCTTTCCCGACAGCCGGTGGAAACATCAGTACAGATCTTGCAGTCAAGGGACGCTGGCAGGAGATGCAGGCAAAAGGAACATTGCAGCTCTTTAATCCCTCAGTCAACTGGCCAAAGGTATTTCATGCCATAGTTGCTCCGGAAAAGGTTGAGCTGGCAGTAGATTTAAAATGGAAATCTGATTTATTGGATATTCCGGATCTCAAGCTAAGTCTTGACGGGTTTAGTATAAAAGGGAAACTAGGCCTTAAAGACCTTAATACAAAAGACCCCTTGATAACTGCTTCTGCCACCAGCGATACCTTTGAATATAGAAAGGTAAAAAGTTATATCCCGTTTGGTATCATAACAGATGACACAGCAGAATTTATTGAAAACAGAATACGGGGTGGAATATTTAAATTAACAACCGGAACATTAAATGGACGTTTCTCGCAACTTTCTCACTTTGGAATAAACAACAATTCATCCTGTTTATATATAAACGGCACGGCAGAACAGGCAATAGTACAATATGGAGAAAACTCTCCTACCTTTAAACAGATAAAAGGCACTCTTGAAATGAAGGACAGAGACTTTAATCTGACTAACATGAGCGGTATATTTGGCACAGCTCCTTTTACACTTAATGGCAGCATAAAGGAATATGCCACTGAAAACAGCCCTACACTATATAATTTTAGCATGAATATTTCTCCAGGTCCTGCCGAGGTAGCCTGGTTCACAGAGATAGTCGGAGCTGATGCACTCAGTTTTCAAGGTACCAAAACAAACCTCAAGCTGACTGGTGAAGGTCCTTTAACGGCTTACCATCTTTCCGGTGAATGGAATCTGACAGATGCAACATACAGCTATCCTGCATTGGTAAATAAACCTGCAGGCATGTTAAATAACCTTGCTTTCAGCAGTATTATTGATAAAAATGCAATTAAATTCAGTTCTGTATCATATCAACTAACACCACTTAATCTCTCTGCTACTGGGAAACTTTTGTACAAAGATGATATTCCAAAACTATCATTTGAGATTGAAACAAACAGGTTTCAACTTAGCAGTCAAATACCCGTTTTGACAGACTGGCAGGAATACAAACTGAATGGATTAGTACAAGCTCACATTATTGGACATGGTATTCCAAGTTCTTTAAGTACAATGAAATTCTCAGGGAAGGTAAATCTGAACAAATTTAACTTCACACCTCATCATAAAATTTTACCTGTAAAAGATATTAACGCAGATATCAAATTTAACGATAACTCACTTGAAACATCCGATTTAACAATAAGATATGGCAGTACACCTCTTAAAATCAAAGGGAAAATGGCTAATATTACAAATCCGGAGGCAGAACTGTTCATAACATCAGACGCTCTTAATCTTTCTGATTTCATCTCAGTCCCGCCAGACAAAGCACCTGGGATAAAACAGTTTAGCACCCATCTGGGAGTACGGAACAACCTGTTTACAATCTACAATATTTCAGGAAAACTTCCAGAAAGCATCATAAGTGCATCAGGAACAGTTTTCACCAAAGGAACCCCAGATATCAAACTGCGTATCGCCTCAACTTACCTTGACCTTGATGAAATAATTCCGCTTTTGGCCATATCTGCTGAAGCTCCTTCATCCAATAAATCAGCGGCACCTAAATTTAATCTTAAAGCCGATATTATGGCTGAAGCAGGGTGCTATCTTAAAACAGATTTTAATAAAATGACCGCAACATTAAAAACAGAAGCTGGCGCATTAAAGCTTCAAAACCTTAAAAGCAATTTTCTGGAAGGGCAACTGACTCTAAATGGTCAGATGAGTCAAACCAGAGAAGAACCACCAACGTGGAATATGACTTTCACACTGGATCATGCCAAATCATGCGAATTCTTAAAGATACTAGGGATTGAACGTGAGATACAGGGACTCCTTACAGCTAAAGGAAAACTAAGAGCTAACGGTAATGATTTTAAGGCAATTAAAAAAAGTTTAAATGGAAACCTTGCTTTTAAGGTAGAGCGTGGCACGCTAAAACGTTTCAACGTACTTTCAAAAGTTATTTCAATACTCAATGTCTCACAATTACTGACCTTCAGCCTGCCTGATATGGCAAAAAACGGCATGCCTTTCAATGAAATAACATCAACCGTTGGAGTCAAAGACGGCATAATGACTACTGAAGATTTTTTTATTGATAGTAATGTCATGCATCTAACCACTGTAGGAAATATTGATCTTGTAAATGAAAAACTCGATATGTTGATAGGGGTGCAACCACTACAGACTGTAGATCGGGTAGTAAGCCGGATACCTGTGCTAGGTTGGATATTAAGCGGGGGTGACGGCAGTCTTATAACCACTTACTTTGAAGCAAAAGGCAGCTGGAATAATCCTGAAGTAACCGCCATACCTGTTAAAGGAATGGCGGTAGGTACACTTAACATCTTCAGAAGGGTCTTTGAACTGCCGGTCAGACTATTTACAGATACCGGAGAAGTGATTCTGGGAAATCAGAAAGAACGCCCTAAGGCAAAACCTCATTAATATCTTGCTCCGGCTGATTATGCTGTTAAAAAAACAGTAATCAAATTATTGCGTAATATATTAATACGACAAAAATTTAAAAGTGCTTGATTATACTGAATATTGACAAACAAGAACGGTATCTGATATAAAAGTCAAAATTTCGCGGGAATAACTCAGTGGTAGAGTGTCAGCTTCCCAAGCTGAAGGTCGCGGGTTCGAATCCCGTTTCCCGCTCCAAAGAAATCAAGAGCTTAGCCAGTACCGGTTAAGCTCTTTTTCTTTACACAAGAGACTTTGTTTCCGCTTCTGTTTCCGTTTAGCTGCAAAAGGATGGGAGTTCAATTTGAGCTGGGTCTAAACATGCCTCAAACTCTTTGCACAGATTTGTGACGAATTGAGAAAGTTAACATAACATGCAACAAAATAAGTCATCGCTACAAGATTAGCCCTCAAATAAACGGACTCGGACTCCCTGAACTCGTTATTAACACTCTCTTCTTGGCCCTAGTGACGGCAACATGGAGCAGCGCACGTTCAAGGATGTCATTATCTTCAAGTTCCTCAGGATCGCAGGATGTTTTAGATACTTGAAGCGGAATTACTCCCTCATTACATCCGGCAATAATAACATGGTCGAATTCTAGCCCCTTGACTCTATGCATCGTTGCCATCCTGAGACCTTTGGAGTTCCTGTCGTCTGCCTGGCTCCGTTTAATAAAATAGGTTGGTATCCCTTTCGCTTTCAAAGCACCTTCATACTGTCTCAACAGCTCATTTGTCCTGGCCACAAGGCAAACAGAATTCAAACTATTTCCATCCTGTGTAAGCTTGTCGAGATATTCCTTTATGAAGTCAGCTTCGGAACCGAACGAATCCAGCTTTACTATCTCCGGTGGTTCTCCGTGCATCAGGGATTTATACCCCTTGCTGGTGTCCTCTCCGCCGTCCAAGTCATCAATAGGTTTACCCTCAAGCAGCTTTACCGCCCAGCGACGAATTTCTTCTGTTGTCCGGTAATTTATTCTCAGCTTTTTGCTTCTACCTCGAACATTGATGTCGCATCGGCTCAAGATTACCTTGTTGCGGTAGATTCGCTGATGAGCATCACCTACAATAAAAATGTCGTTTTCAAGACACTCTCTTGATTGTGGTATTATCTGCCGGAGCAGCTTAAATGCTTCCATCCCCATATCCTGTGATTCGTCAACAATAACTGCAGAATACGGCTGTGCATCTCCCTGACGTTCCAGTAGTTGCCGAGCGTCTCTGATGGCATCAGTCATTTCCTTGTAATTATGCTTCCGTAGCTCAGAGCGATACTCTTCAAATACCGGCCATATTTTCAGCTTGTCAATTCGGGAAAGTTTCCGTCCACGCCCAAGCCTGCTGGCCTTGATGTATTCCTCAACAGTAAAAAGGCCCTGAGCCTGTATGATATCTCGCCATTCGTCCTTGTAGAAGCCTTCGTCAAGTCCAAGCCCGCTGTCAGCCAAGTTCATGGCATTGCTCCAGCAGTCCCGTGTATCATCATCAAAAGCAATCGAAGATTCATACCCGTTCTTTTTTAAGAACCGTGAAACCCATGCATCAAGATTTATAACCTCAATGCGCTGGAGAACCTCAGAAGAACAAAGCTTTTTGAGGTTCTCTGAAATATCTGCAGCAAGATTCTTCGTAAAGGTAGTAAAAAGAACCTTCTGATTTCCGGTCATATTTTGGGCAAGACATTTAGCCCGGTGCATGGCAACTACGGTCTTGCCGGTTCCAGCTCCGCCGAGAACTCTAACTGGTCCTTTATACTTTCCTTGCACGATCTTTTGCTGAGAGGGATGCAGAAATATTCGCCACAACTCCAATGGTGCATTCAGAATTTCAGCAAGTTCCAGAGCACCGGATACAACATGGAAGCGACGTTTCGTATTGGGATTATCGAGAGCGGTCTCAAAATCTTCAACATCAACCTTCTCAGTCTTCTCTTTCAGCTCCATTTCAATAGAAACTTCTTCAGGGGAATAACCGGCTGCAAGAAGAAAGAGGGCTTCATAGGCTTCCTGGGGTAGATGAGCAGAAATCTGGTCAAGCATTTTCTCTGTCGATATAGCCCGTACAAAAGGAAGAAGTACCTCCGGTATGCCAAGCCGAACTAAATCTTTGTCTTTATACTGCTTAAACAGACCGGACTCTTCAGGCTCCGCAGCTGTTTGTTGCGGCGTCTCTTGTGCCTGTTGCTGCACATCAACTACCTGGAGACTTCCTGTGTCAGGGTGGATCGAGAACACTCGACTAGCTGCCCAATCATAAGCGTCATCATGCTTGTCTACCCACAGGAGCATATAAACGTTGCCATTCTCAGGTTTTAGTACGATGCCACGATAATCCTGGTCAATCCTGACTGAACGAAGGTTTTTATCTTTGGCTGTATTTATTTTTTCATAATTGATGGCAGATGAAGCCGGATTGGTTCTGAATTTTTCAACAAACTCCCTCACTTTGGCCTGCTGTTTCTGGGGGATCTGTGAAAACGCCTTCAAAAAATCGGCTGAAATAGCAACTTTAATATTATTGGCAAGACCTGATGACATGTCAGACTCTCCTGTAATCCGTATTTACTTGGACTTCTGCAGTATCTCAACCACTAACTGGCAAGCGTCTGGCTCTTCAATCACCGTAGTCAGCGAAAATGTTTGCCATTCTTGAGCTATAAAATGATGACTCAATTCAAGCTCATCTTCACGCAGTAATGCAATTTTCAGTTGTGGCCAGCAAAGCTCTCCTGTAGCCACAATTTTTCCGGAATCGTTACAAAGTTCATAACCGGCCTCAGGCAATGGCAATCCCTTGCCAGAGATAAGTTCAAGCAATGGATATACTGACTGTTCTGTTACCTGTTTGAGCAGTGCAAGTTCATCAGTTGTTGGGATATCCGGGCTGTTCCAGGTTGCTTGTCCGGTGCCCTTTTCCGACAGGAATGAATAAGCACCTTCAGCAACGCCAGTTGAAGCAATAAAGGCAGCACCAGGAATAAACTGAAACAGATTGTAGGCCCGAATAAAGCCGTTCCATAGCGATCTGAATGATGACTGTGCCGTCTGTTCAGCTTCATCAAAGATGCGGCAGACCACCTGCATAGCCGAATAGCGAGCAGCACGATAGTCATCAGTGCCAATATTTATGAGCATTTTGAGACGGGAAGAAGCGTCATCAATATGTTCTGCATACACTCCTGCAAGACTCTTCCCTGAACTGTCCTTGGTAATGAGTGTTTTAACATCCTTCCAATCAGTTGCGGTAAAGAAGCTATCCCTGCATTCCAGAACTTCCGGTTCATGACAGGGCATTTGTATGCGACATAACCCCTGAACTATTGCGTAAACTCCCCACATGTTTTCGTCAGCGGTAGCAAGATATTTCAGAAGCATCTCAAAGCTTGGTGCTGATGACATGCTTGAGAGCTTCTTTACTCCAAATTCGTCATCAAACTTATCCAGCATGGTCATGTAGTTTGAAGGCTGGGTGAAATTGTCAAACGTACTCTGTTGCCCTTTCAGAACAGAATCCACGTCCTCCCATGAAATTGACCATATCCTGAATCCAGCTTTTACCAGAGCCAAGCGTTGCGCCATATCCTTGCCAATGCGGTCGATATGAAAGCTGTACCCGTCAGTAAACACAACGACAGGCTTATGAATAACTCCCTTTTCGTCCCGACTCTTCTCGGGATAGAACACAAAGTCCGCTCGGCAGGGTACAGAAACTCCCTGTGCTGCACCAAACTCGACCTGCGGCTCGATATAATACCCTTTGCCTTTAACCGTGCAGAACCAACCTGGCTTCCCCTGGATAATCTCCTGTTTCAGCTGAACAGCAATGCCATCTATTGTGGCTCCTTTTATTGCTTCAATAAACAGAGCTTCCAGTTCGCTCTCAAATAGCGGGTTAATGGAAATGTCCTTCAATGACTTTGTATGAACAAAGTGATCCTTGTGAGACAATATTTCAGTAAGGACATTGATAGCTGCGTCCCGTGACGTCTTATCCCGCTCAAAACTGTTCCGATAGGCATAAATACAGCGATAGCAGCCATCCTTTTCAGGATGCTGATGACATGAACAGTTTTGTAAAATATCAAGAGATGCAGCAAGTATTTCCAGAAGCGGCTTTTCATCCAGCATCATTTCTTTTAAATAGCCCGTTCCGCCAGGGACGGTATCATAAATAACCGGTTCCTCACACAAACCTGTGCAAAGTAGTAGGCATGGGTAGGTCGCCCATGCAG
>CAZZMP010000006.1:0-156837 GCA_964655435.1 uncultured Geobacter sp. | reverse complement strand
CTACCCCGACCGAAGGGAAACCGGTTTATGCCATCAGGCGTCACGGATTCAGGTTTTATGCAATTTAGCATCAATTAACTATATGTGACCTTCGTTTAACTATCATTTAATTCATATAAACTATCTCTTAATACCTTCTTGTATTATGTAAAAACTATTTCACACCATAAATTTAATAATACTATTTGTTACTCAATCTATATTTAGTTTCATTTCTTTTTATATAAACACAATCTAATATCATTTTCTTTCATCTGTATTGTTATTTACTGTTATATAAATATTGTAAGTTGCTGTTAATGTTGGACTTTAGAAAATTAAAAGTATTGCAATAAAAATAATAACTAGTAATAGCTATATTACAACATACACAGCAAACTAAATAAAGGAGTCCAGCATGAATAATAATACTGTCCAACAAGAAAAGTACTTTAGGATGGCTGATCTCACCAGAATTTTGAATGTGGCGCAAAGCACCCTTTACCAAATGCAAAGGGAGGGGAGATTCATAAAGCCCACCCTTCAGCCCAGCAGGCGGCTAAGCCTTTATTCTGCTGCCGATCTTGAGGCGTGGATCGCAGCACAGGCAGCAGCAGGGAGGTAAAAAGATATGCGCCTGTCTGATTTTCTAAAAAATTCCGTCCGGCAAATCCAATATTATCCATGTTTGCGCCCAATTTTAGGCTCAGTGACCGCCGTCATTTTCTTCGGTCAGGCTTTGTACTGGTCCGACAAAAATGACGGGGGGGGGTGGTTCTGGAAAACGGCTGAAGATTGGGAAAAAGAAACAGGATTGACCCCTGACGAACAGGCCTCCGCCAGAAAAAACCTGAAGAAAATCGGCGTGTTAAAGGAAGATTTTAGGGGTCTCCCGCGTAAGTTATGGTTTTCATTGGATTTAGATCGTTTTGAGGAACTCGTTGAGGCTAAATTTGCCAATGATATCAACATAGTACCGAAATGTAGGTTTATTGCATCGGGAAATGTAGGTTTATTGCATCCTAATATGCAGGATTATGTATGTCCTGATTCAACAATGATATCAGATAGTTACAAAGGAACAAAAAAACACAGATTACATACACTAGATTACATTCATAAGAATACTACTACTGAAAACAAATTTAATTCTATCTATGATCGCAACTTGCGAGCTGCGAGGCAGTTCTGCGAGGAGGAATAAAATAAAATGACCTCTGAAGATAAAAAAAGATTTTCGGCCCTAATTATTTGGCTTGGAAAAAGAATGTTCACACAAGGCGGAAAGACGGAGATCACCCCAGATCTCCTTCGTGATTATTTTGATGCTCTGCAAGATCTGCGGATCGAAAAATTAGAGTGGGGTGCAAGGCACATTTTCTCCAACTCAAGATGGTTCCCGATGCCCGCAGATCTGCGACAAGCCGCCATGCTGGCACCTGCAAGCGTTTTGCCTCCCCCAAAGCAAAACCCTAATCAAATCGCGGAGTTCACCCAAACACAGGCTGAGGAAGCAAAGGCCTGGCTTGCCAAGCTAGCGGCTGGCCTTGTTGATGATTTTTCAATCCAAAAGGAGGCTAACTAATGGATATCACTAAACTTTCAGCTGAAAACATAGATAAACTCACCCCCGAGCAGCGCGCGGAAATAATAAAATTTTATCTGGAAAAAAGAGCCGCAGCAGCAGCGGAAAAACAGCAGCAAACGCCCCAAATCGCGACTGAGTCCCCTTTTTCCTTTTCTCCCCAGCCCCAAGTATTGCCTGAACCCCCAAAACCAGTTCAAGAGCCTAAAAAGCCCCTTGTAAGTAAAAGCACCAACAAAACCAATAAATTAGCCACTAAAAAACGTGGGCCTGCTCCCAAGCCATTAGAATCACAAAGAAAGCACAGAATCGCTGTCTATTTGAACCATTCTGAAATGAAAATAATCAATGGTTTCTCTGAGTTAAGCAAGGTTTGCCCTGCGGCATACCTGCGGAAAACAGCTCTTAACTCCCCGCCCACGGTAATTCCTGAATTAAATCAACAGGTTTGGGCTGAATTAAGCAAGGCAGCAGCCAACTTAAATCAACTTTCCAAGTCAATAAACAGTAACGATATCAAATATTTGGATGATGCAAGAGCCGCACTAATCCGGTTCCGGCAAGCTCTTGTGGAGCCGTCCAAGTGAAGTCCAAGATTAAAAGAGGTAAGGATTTCGCCGGTTTATGCCGTTATGTCCTCCGTCGATCCGCGCAGCCTGATCTGATAGGTGGCAACCTATGCGGGGCAACCCCTAGTGAATTATCTCAAGAATTTCAGCAAGTTGCAGCTTTACGACCTGAAATTGAAAGGCCGGTATGGCACTCTTCTTTAGCGCTGCCAAAAGGCGAAAAATTATCTAATTCCCAATGGAATCATATAGTTACAGACTACTTGGAGGGGCTTGGTTTTGACCCCAAAACAACCCCTTTTGTAGTTGTCAGACACCAAAATACTGAATCAGATCACATACATATCGCCGCCTGCCGGGTGAATTTATCAGGTGAATTGTATTTAGGCCGCAATGAACACTTAATTGCAACCCAATTAACCCAAAAACTTGAATTAAAACACAGCCTTACAGTCACCACCGGCCCTGATCATAGAGCCGGTCAAAAAGCCCTGAAAACCACTGAAAAGGCGATGGAATTCAGAACCGGCAAAGTACCACCCCGCAAACTTTTACAGCTTTCTATCGACAAAATAATTAAAGAAAACAGCAACTTAAAAACAGAAGAATTTATTAAAAAACTGGCTCTGGCTGGCATATCTGCCACCCCCAATCTTTCAAAATCCGGCAAAATGTCAGGATTTTCCTTTGAAATCAATGGGATAGCTTTTAAAGCAAGCCAGCTTGGTAAAAATTATGGTTGGCAATCCCTGCAAAAACGCCTTGCAGAAACAGCACAAAAACCGCAGGAAAATTTTGAGGTCGCAAGTGATTTCAACAAGTTAGCACCTACCCCTGTAAAACCAGCTCAGGAGCAGGAAGAACCTGAAAAAGTCTATCAGCCCCGGCGTGCCAAGCCTGAAGCCGCCGCAGAGGCCGTCAAAACCGCCTCACAAACTCTTGCCGATGCTGTTGGCGATCGTGATGTCGCTCAAGTAGCAAATTTTATTGGAGATTTATTTTCAGGCGGAATCGGTCTTTCTTCTACTAAGAAACCACAAAACCGGCAAAAAGCCCCCCTGATTCTAAAAGCATATCATCACCTGTTAAAAAGCCAGTTGCGGCACCTTCAGCCCCGATCAGAGACAAAGCCGATCGGACGGAATATCAAGATAATTTCAATGAAATCAAGAAGTTAAATCGTGAACTTTGGGCTTCATGGAAAGGTAAAAAACGACCGGGCCTGCTCGGTAAAATCATCCGGTGGAGGATGGAATCTGTATTTTATACCAAGAAAATCAAAGAGTTACAGAAACGCAATGCAGAAATAAAAGCCGAGGCAGAAGCCCAGCTTTTGAATCCCGAGAAAATTCAAAGCACCTTCTCCTATAACCAGATCATCAATGATTATTGTTCTTTTGCGATTAAAAAAGATACACAAATACAAGCACTTAATCAAAAACTAGAAACCGTTAATATTAAAATTGAAACCACAAAAACACAAATTGAGAGCACTCAAAAAAGAAAATCATACCTGATAGAGATCATGGAAGAAAACGGTTGGGAATTGAACTCCCCGCCGCCATTTTATAAAGTTGCTGAGCGCAAAAACTTTGCTGCTTGGAAAGCTGAATATTTGAATATTAACAACATTGATTTAACAAAACTAGAAAGCCTCCAAACGGCACAGGAAGAATCTGAAAGGCTTAGTGATTCAGTCAAAACCGCCGAGCAAGAGATCCTTAAAAAAGCCAGAAAGGAGATTGAAAACAAGCCGCAAATGCTTGAATTTACTGCTAAAAACAGAAAAGAAGAAGCCCCTACACAGGAAACTGCACAAGAAAAAATCAGCCGCTTGGAGAAGGAATATCAAATTTCCAAGACCCGACTGGACTGTGAGAATGAGCGTTTAAAGAGGGCTGAAATTAGAGGAGAAATCCGGGAATTATGCAAACAAAACGGTCTCAAACCCCCTGAATTTGTGCAAGGGAAGAAAAAACACCTTAAGTCGTTAAAACGAAAGGAGAAATTATGGAAATGAAATTTGTAGGATTAGGTTGTATCAAAAAAGATTGTTTATATTTTCCGCAGGCTGAAAAAGCTGAAATGCCATGCATAACTTGCTGCAATTATCCAGAATATCACCCCACAGGGACAGGGAGAATTGTTGAACAACTTTCCCAGAGCCATAGCCGAGGCGTAACACTCTAAATTAATTAAGAAAAGGAGCTAAAAATGTCAGAAAATTATGATATTGAAAAAATTCAAGCAGATGTAAATAAAATGATCTCTACTGCTTTGCATTGGAAAGCAGAAAATGCCACCCTGAAGGCCGAAAATGCAGAGCTTAGGGCTGAAAATGCAGAGTTGAAGAAAGAAATCGAGCAACTGAACGCCGCTGATATGTAAGGGTCGTTTTCAGGGTGTTTGCAATTTAACAGCAAAATTTTATGAATAATATCATGTTGTTAAAGAAACATAATAAGGACACCCCCGCCATTTAACAATCCGGCATAGTCCGATGCAATAAAGAACGCCCCGTATTTGCGGGGCGTTCTCTTTATCTATTGTCCAATTCTGTCCACAGTAACGCTGTAATCCACTTTTTTGATGGCATTCAAATTGTCAGCAATAAGATACCATCAAGGTTACGGCTTGATATAGGCGTTCAGGCCGATAGTGACAGGCTTGCCGTCAACCATTGCGGTGGTAACGGCATTCCCCCGTGTGCTGGCAACCACCAGGGTCTTGCCGGATGCTGAGGGTGTCGGTTTTTCCAGGTCAATTTCGATGCAGAGTTTGGTGCCTTTGATTTCGACGGTCATTGCCATTTTGTAGTTCTCCTTTTTTGAAAGTGTTTCATTCTATAGTGGCAACCCAAGTTGCGCCTTAATAGCCCGTTCCACCTGCTTCATATCCTTGTTGCTGATGCTGCCGGCCAAGCTCTGTAACCGCTGCTTGTCAACAGTGGCAATCTGGTCAGCCATTGCCTTGTTTTCTGCGTTGTTAAAAACTACAACAGCTTCGCTTGGGTAGCACTTTCCGGTATTGCTGGTGAGGGGAGCGACTTGAACGCGATTGAGATGGGTATTTGCGGAGTTGTTGCTGACAATGACAGCCAGTCTGATTTTTCTGGTTTCAGAACCGACAGATGGTTCAAAATTTACCCACCAGACTTCACCTCTTTTCATTGCTACAATCCCCTACAACAGCATTTGACCATTCCAATGCATCTTTTTCCCGGACAGAATCAGCAGCCATCTCACAATAAGCTGCATCAAGGGCTGAGACAAACGAAAGTCTGGAGCTGTCTTTAATATGTTCTTTAAGAAAGTTAGCTACCTTGCCACGGGAACGGTTATCAATAATAGAGGAAGGCATCGGATGTTTTTCACTGTCAGGCATACTGTCTCCAATTACGCAAAAGACCGCCCACAGCGGAACGGCCAGAATATTCTACCCTCCGGTATTTCAGCATATTTCATATCGCATTAGTAGGTTTTCAGACTGTTTGGCTGGAAGATGAGAGGCAAGATGTTCTTGTTATTGTTGCGAGCCTCATTAGTAATCAACGGCAACTATAGAAGAACAGTTGGCCTTCATAAATGGTATTACCTCACCGGCATGATATGGATGTACCTGATAGGCTTGCAGGTCATCCAGTGAATCAAATTTTGTTACAAGCGCGACATCAAATGAACGTTCAGAACGGGTCAGGTCAATTCCTGCCTCCAGATGTCTCAGTTGCGAGATCTTTCCATCCATTGAGAGTAGCTTGTCCTTTACAGCTGCGATCTTTTCAGATGTAGGATCCTGCAGCTTGAAAAATACTATATGAGTTACCATTTGTTCTTTCTCTCCTTGAGAAAACTAATGCTCCGGTTCTATAAAACCCCTTTAGTTGACATAACACCGTCAACTCTTGAATCAAACTTTGTTGCGCTGTCCAATGCACGTCCGAATCCTTTAAAACAGGCTTCAATTATATGATGGATGTTATCGCCGTAAATCAGGTTAATGTGCAGGTTGCAGGCACAGCTGTTTGCAAAGGCCTGAAAGAACTCTTTTGCCAGCTCAACGTCAAAATTTCCTACCTTGACCTTGGGCAGATCCAGATTGTAAACCATGTATGGGCGACCTGAAAGATCTACTGTAATATCGGCAAGGGTCTCATCCATCGGGATCCGTGAATTGCCGTATCTTACAATCCCTTTTTTGTCGCCAAGTGCTTTCCTAAAGGCCTCGCCAAGGACAATACCCAGATCCTCAACCAGGTGGTGGAAGTCAATATCTGTATCTCCCCGAGCTTCAATGTTCAGATCAAAGAGACCATGTCTTGAAAAGAGGTTTAACATATGGTCAAGAAACGGGACTGTGGTCTGGATTGCGGCAGAGCCATTTCCATCTATGTTGAGTTTCAGCTTTATCTCTGTTTCTGTTGTAATCCGTTCTATATCTGCGGAACGTGTCATGTTATCCCTCATCTGGTTCCATTCATGTTTCTAAGATCAAACTTGTTTAACGGGTGGCCGGTTACCAGAAAGGCCTTTTTCTCTTTGCTGTTCCAAAGCGAGAGATAACCTTTCCAGCCTTTTGCAGTCAGCAGTTCCTTGATGTTGTCCAATACTTCGGGATCCGGTTCAGAGTGAAAGGCGTTGTATCCGGTGTAACCTCCTGGTGGTATAAGGCGATACGCTCCAAAACCCTGTGACTCACTTCTCTTCATAAGGCTTGAGTTTCCATCTTCATTCCAGCGGTACTCTTCATAGACTGTCCAGCCACAGATTGGGCACATAACACGCCTGGAGCTGAAATGTCCCCAGACCTCTGTATCGATTCGCGAGTAGTTGAATCCGCATTGTCCGCAATGTGCGCGTATATCTGCCAGTTTCATAATCTCTCTCCTTGTCAGCCAATCTCTTTGAGCGCGCTCAAAGTCTGCTCCATTTCTTCAAGCGTTCCGATTGAGATACGTAATCCATGCTTGAGTAGAGCGTCAGTGAAGTGGCGAACCAGAATCCTGCGTTCGTAAAGGGCGTCATAGACTCTGCGACCGTTACGATCAGGTGGAGAAGCAAAGACAAAGTTGCCACCGGAATCTAATACATCATATCCGGCTTTTTGCAACTCGGAACTGAAAAAAACTCTGGCGGCAATGACCTGAGCCAGTTTTTCTCTGAAATATAGCTGATCTTGCAGGGCGGCAATACATGCTGTCTGGGCGAGTCTGTCAAGATTGTAGTGATCTCTTATCTTGTCCAGAGCGGAGATTATCTCAGGTCTGGCAATAGCAAGTCCCAAACGCATACCTGCCAGGGCATAGCTCTTTGAGAGAGTACGGGTTATTACGACATTTTTATGGCGTTTAACAAGTTCAAGGGCATTTTTACCGCTAAAATCTGCGTAAGCTTCATCAATTACAAGCAGGCCATCGCAACGGGATGCAATTTCATCAAGATAATCAAGAGGGAACGAAAAGCCCAGTGGAGAGTTGGGGGTGGTGACAAAGAATATCTTCCCGTTGTAACGATCTGGAAAATCAGCGATCCTGAACTGTTCGGTCAGACCAAAGGTGCGGATCCGGGCTCCCTGAATCTCGGCCAGTGTGGCGTAGTATGAGTAAGATGGGTGGATATAGGCAACTTCATCACCTTCAGAGGCAGTTGCGCGGATAAGGTTGTTAAGAACCTCGTCGGAGCCGTTTGCCATTATGACCCATGATGGATCAAATCCGTAAAGTTCACCGGCTGCCTGCCTAAGCTTTTCGCTGGATGCGCTGGGATAGGTGCGGAGACTGGCTGCATTGCTTCCCAGTTCCTCCAATATAGCATCTTTTACCTTTGGCGAAGGGGGGTATGGATTCTCGTTGGTGTTAAGTTTAATCCATGAGGCTATGTCAGGTGGCTGAAAACCTGGCGTATAGCCTGCCATCTCTTCGATATTGGGGCGTAATATTTTGGTATTCATAATGCTGTACCAATAACATGCTTGGAAGGTGCGTTCAAGTTAGAATCTGAATAAGCAGAGGAGGATCCGGTTTGCTGCTGAAGCAGCCAAATAAAATTACAAGAAAATCATATTGTTTTTTATACAGACTGTTTGTCTTCTCTGCCCGTTTGCATTTTACAGATTAACCCTTACTATGATAGCATTCAAAACCTTTGATATTGAGACCATCCAGACTGGATAAAATGTGAAGAAACCGGAACTGCTGGCTCCTGCCGGCAATATGGAAAAACTTAAATGCGCCATAAGATACGGGGCTGATGCCGTCTATCTGGGGGGCACTGATTTCGGTCTGCGCAATATGTCCAGCAACTTCAGTATAGAAGAAATGCTGCCAGCTATTGATCTTTGTCACCTGCATTCGGTTCGTTGCTATCTTACCGTTAACAGCTATGTACCGGATCATGCCCTTTCAAGGCTTGAAGAATACCTTGAAAAACTGGCTTTGCTTCCTTTTGACGCTTATATAGTCAGTGATCCTGGGGTGTTGCGAATGGTTCGCCGGATCTCGCCTTATAGAGAGGTTCACCTTTCAACCCAGGCTAATACCATAAACAGGGAAACGGCTCGATTCTGGGAGGAACAGGGGGTACGCTGCATAAATCTGGCTCGCGAGATGACTCTTGAGGATATTCGCTCTGCTGTCAGTGCGGTTTCGATTCCATGTGAGGTGTTTGTTCATGGGGCGTTATGTATCGCATATTCAGGCCGTTGTCTGCTTTCAAGCGCCCTGACCGGAAGAAGCGCAAATCTTGGAGAGTGTACACAACCCTGTCGATGGAAATATTCACTTGTTGAGGAGACCAGACCAAATCAGCAACTGCCGATAGAAGAGGATTCAAACGGAACCTTTATCTTCAATTCCCGTGATCTATGCCTTCTGGAGTATCTGCCGGATCTGATAAGAGCCGGAGTCGGAGCCTTGAAGATTGAGGGGAGGATGAAAGGGATTCACTATCTTGCCAGTACCCTAAGGGTCTACCGCACAGCCCTTGACCGGTTCTGTGAAAATCCAGAAAGATACAATCCTGAAACTGCATGGATGGAAGAGCTGGAGACCTTGAGCCATCGTGGCTATACCACAGGTTTTCTGCTGGGAAATCCACGGGATGTCGGGCAGTCTTATCAGGCAGGTTATCTTAGAAGCCATCAACTGGTAGGTGTTGTTGAACAGATTACGGAACAGGGCAGAGCTGTTGTCCTTGTAAGAAACAGATTCAAGCTTGGAGACAGTCTTTCACTTATGGGGCCTGAGATGAAGAATGCCGGATTTACAGCGCATAATCTTGTTCTTGCAGAACCTGATTCCGGTAGAGAGCCGCTTGACGTAGTCCATCCCAACATGCGGATAATCATGGATGTTCCAACAGAGGCTGCCCCTGATGATCTGATTAGGCTGCCAGTCGACTTGCAGGAAAATCTTGTATGAGCTACCTATATGAGCCTTTGAATCAACCGGAAGGTCATTGGCTTAGGGATTTGATAATCCTTCTGCTGCTTTTTGGTGTCCTGTTTTTGGGGGGGCTTGGCTCTGCTCCGCTGATTGATCCTGATGAAGGGCGTTATGCCGAGATTCCCAGGGAGATGCTTGAGAAGAACGATTTTGTTACGCCTACGCTCAACTATGTCAAATATTTCGAAAAACCTCCTCTTCTGTACTGGGTGAATGCAGCCTCAATTTCAGTCTTTGGACAGAATGAATTTGCCGCAAGGCTACCTTCTGCCCTGTCCGGTCTTTTTTCAATTATTCTGACTTACATTGCAGGACGTAATCTCTTTGATCGTAAGACCGCGATTACAGCAGCAGTGATATTAGGCAGTAGCGCCGGATTTATGATGCAGTCCAGAATTATACTGACTGACATGCTCCTTACTCTCTGTCTTACCGGTTCTATGTTCAGTTTCTTGCTTGCCAGCCGGAGCAGAAATCAGAAAAAGGAGTTCTTTTTTTACCTGTTCTTTATCTTTAGCGCCTTAGCTGTATTGACAAAGGGATTGATAGGTATAGTCCTGCCTGGCGGGATAATCTTTTGGTATCTTGTTTTAAGCGGTCAGTGGCGTTTGTTGCGTGAAATCCCTTGGTTTTCCGGTCTGTTGCTGTTTCTTGCTGTTGCAGCTCCCTGGTTTGTTCTGGTTTCTATGAAAAACCCTGAATTCCCTCATTTTTTCTTTATTCATGAACATTTTCAAAGATATACGAGTACGGTTCACCATCGCAGTCAGCCGTTCTGGTTTTTTATTCCTATCCTTATACTTACATTTTTCCCCTGGTCTTTTTTTCTGGCAGGCAGTCTCAAAAAAGGATGGCAGGAACGCTATAGCAGTAAAACGGCAAGCCTTTTTCTGCTGATCTGGCCTGTTGTGATAATTTTCTTTTTTTCCTTGTCCAGTTCCAAGCTTATTCCATATATACTGCCGACCTTTCCTCCGTTGGCATTGCTTACTGCCAGAACCCTTGCCGCTCAATACCAGTCAAGACAGCCTGATTCAAGAATTGCTCAATCTGTTCTGGCTTTATTGCTGCTGATAACAGGTGGTGCATTTGCGTTACTGCCATTGATGCACTGGCTGCCTCCTTACCTTCACAAAACCGGTCAGCTGGGGCGTGAGATTGCAGCAATCCTCAATGCCCCGGGCATTACACTGCAACAGACCGTTCCAGCCGGATTACTGCCAATCTCTCTTGGTATTTTACTACTCTGGACATTTAGGACTCGTTCTGCTCGACTACTGATAGCGGTTCTTTGTCTTTTCGGGGTTCTACTGGAAATAATCCTGCCTTACGGATTCAATAAATTTGCTGCTGAACGTCTATCCAGCCGTAGCCTTGCAAAGGCTTTTCTGGCTAATGCAGACTCCAGAACAATAATTGCCCAGAGTGCTCCAAGACAGGGAATGAATTTTTATACCGGAAAGCGGCTGATAACAGTTGAAGATGCGGATGAGCTTACGTTCGGGAGCAGGCAGGGTAATCAGCAGGGCTGGTTTTTGACCCGTGAACAGTTCTATTCACTGTGGCGTTCCGAAAAGCATGTTATGATAGTTGTTCCCAGGCATGAGGCGAGTCTTTATGATTCTTCCGTCTATAATATTGCACCTCGTAAAATTGCAGATAACGGTTCTTTGCTGCTAATTTCAAACCGTTAAAATTGAGGAGTATTAATTTATGCGCACCACATTTTTACCGTTTTCAACACCAGCGCTTGGTGATGAAGAGATTAACGAAGTTGTTGATTCGCTACGTTCCGGCTGGATAACAACCGGTCCCAAGGTCAAACGTTTTGAGGATGCCTTCAAGGCTTACGTGGGTTCTCCTTTTGCTGTGCCGCTCAGTTCGGCTACTGCCGGTCTGCATCTTACTCTTCAGGCTCTGAAGATTAAGGATGGGGATGAGATTATAACCACTCCGATGACATTTGCCTCAACTGTAAGTATGATAATATTGGCTGGTGCAACCCCTGTGCTGGCGGATATTGAACAGGGTACACTCAATATTGATGTTGCAAAGGTTGCAGAAAAGATTACCCCTCGTACAAAAGCTGTAATTCCTGTTCATTTTGCCGGACAGTCCTGCGATATGGATCCATTATTTGAGATCGCCAGGCAGTATGGTCTTACGATTATTGAGGATGCCGCCCATGCCGCAGGTACGGAGTATAAAGGCAGGAAGATAGGCAGCCTTGACAGTATCTCGATATTCTCGTTTCATCCGAACAAGAATATCACTACAGGTGAAGGTGGAATGGTCTGCACATCTGATGAATCTCTTGCAGAAGAGGTTTCGCTGCTAAAGTTCCATGGGATGAGTCGTGAAGCCTGGAAGCGCTTTGCTTCCAGCGGAACCCCCAACTACGATATTATGATGCCTGGCTACAAGTACAACATGATGGATATTCAGGCAGCTATCGGCATACATCAGCTTCCAAGGCTGGATGGCTTTATTGAACGCAGAAGGGAGATTGCAGAGCAGTACAACCTTGCTTTTGCCGATATTCCAGAGCTTGCGTTGCCGAAGTATGCGGATTATCCGCAACGTCATGCATGGCATCTCTATACTCCTCTGGTAAGGATTGAAAAACTATCCATTGATCGTGACCGTTTCATGGCAGAGCTGAAGGCGCGCAATATAGGAAGTGGCCTACATTACAAGGCAATCCACCATCATACCTGGTATAGGGATAACATGCCTGTCAGTGACCTTGAACTGCCTAATGCCAGTTATGCCTCTGATAGAATACTGTCGCTACCCCTGTTTCCGGCTATGACGGATACAGATGTAACTGATGTTGTTACTGCTGTTTCAGATCTGATTACTACTTTCAGGAGATAACGATGTCTCAGGATCATATACATAAGCTTCCTCCGCAAAGTCTTGAGGCCGAGATGTCAATACTGGGGGGAATCCTGATTGATAATGATGCAATCAACAGGGTGCTTGAGATACTTGAGCCGGATGATTTTTACAGGGAGGCGCATCGTAAACTGTTCGGGGCGATGCTTGAGCTTTATGACAACCGGGAACCGTGCGATCTTATAACCTTGACTGAAGCGCTGAAACGCAGGGGGGATCTGGATACCTGCGGTGGAGCGGCCTATCTGGCAAATCTGGTTGATTATGTTCCAACTGCGGCAAACATCAATTATTATTGCAAAATAGTTAAGGAAAAGGCTCTGAACCGACGGCTAATCACTGTTGCAACAGAGATCGTTACCAAGGGTTATGATGGCCAGGGTGATGTCAACGAGATGCTGGATGGAGCGCAGAAAGCGCTTTTTGTTCTGGCCGAGAATAAGCTGCGACCTCAGTATTATCCGGTGAAGGATGTCCTTAAAGATACCTTCAAGATGCTGCAGACCCTGTATGAAAAGAAGGAGAAGATTACCGGCGTTCCAACAGGATATCTTGATCTGGACGATATGACAGCCGGCTTCCAGCCGGGTGATCTGATAATCATTGCGGCTCGTCCATCTATGGGTAAGACCACGTTGGCTCTTAACATTGCCAGCCATGCAAGCGCCGAGGCCAAGGAAAAGATCCCTTCCGTGATATTTTCGCTTGAGATGGGGAAAGAACAGCTGGTAATGCGATTTCTCTCCTCATTGGCAAGGGTTGATGCAGGGAGGATGAGAACTGGACATTTTATGGACAGCGACTGGCCCCGTCTCCAGCGGGCAGCAGGGATTCTCCACTCTGCAAACATATTTATTGATGATACCCCTGCAATTACAGTGCTGGAGCTGCGTGCAAAGGCGCGCCGATTGAAGTCGGAACATAACATCGGTCTGGTTATTGTTGACTACCTTCAGTTGATGCGTGGTGGAGCCAATCCCGAATCAAGGCAGCAGGAGATCTCGGAAATATCACGTTCTTTAAAAGCCCTGGCTAAAGAACTGCATCTTCCTGTCGTGGCACTCTCACAGCTTAACCGGAGTCTGGAGAACAGATCCGACAAACGTCCAATGATGAGTGACTTGCGGGAGTCAGGCGCGATAGAACAGGATGCTGACGTGATCATGTTTGTATACCGTGAAGCTGTCTACTGTGAGCATTGTAGAAAGAAAGACGGCAGTTGTACGGCCAATCACGAAAGGAGTGCGGAGATAATTATTGGCAAGCAGAGAAACGGCCCTATAGGTATGGTGGAACTGGCGTTTATGGGAGAACATACGAGATTTGAAAACCTGAGCAATCGCAGCGATAGTTGATTGCTTAAAACTGGCGGAGAGAGAGGGATTCGAACCCTCGATACCGGTTTCCCAGTATACTCGCTTAGCAGGCGAGCGCCTTCGACCTACTCGGCCATCTCTCCCCTTGGGTAAAACGGTTTGTATCTATACTTTATTTGGTTCTCTAATGCAAGATTTTAAGGCATTAAAGTTGCTAACGCCCTTTTTTGAGATCAACAAGTATCAGCTTGGCTACTGCCTTCAAGGTTTCAAACACTCCTTCTCCGGTTGATGCACAGGCTTCAAAATCAGGCACATTCGTAGGGTTCAGCTCTTTTCTAAGCTCTTCTACTGAAACGATATTCGGTAAATCTCTTTTGTTGTACTGTACGACGTACGGTAGTTTGTCCAGATCATATCCCTGTTCCCGAAGGTTTGACCTTAAGTTGTCGAGGGATTCTACATTTGCATCCATCCGCTCTTCCTGAGAATCAGCAACATAAACAATGCCATCAACCCCTTTTAATATAAGCTTTCTGGAGGCATCGTAAAAAACCTGACCAGGAACGGTATAGAGGTGGAAGCGGGTTTTAAAGCCACGGATCTCGCCGAGGGCAAGTGGCAGGAAGTCAAAAAACAGGGTGCGCTCGGTCTCGGTAGCGAGACTGATCATTTTTCCCTTGGCATCAGCAGCAGTTTTTGCATAAACATACTGCAGATTTGTTGTCTTTCCACAGAGACCCGGACCGTAATAGACGATCTTGCAATTAATCTCGCGTGAAGCGTAATTTATAAATGACATGGCAACATACCTTGACTGGTTAACTGAAGAGGTTGTCGATATCGTCGTCGGTGATTTCGGCAAATGGGAATGAAGTGCCTGATTTGACCTGCTCATCAGATTTCTTCATCAACTTTTCAAAGATTATTGATAGTTCTTCAGATGCCTTTTTGACACGAAGACGTACCAGACCAAGTGAAGAGCGGCTGTCAAACAGGACAACAAGGATTACCCTGCCGCCTACAATAGATATATGCAGGTTGTCCTTCTCGCCTTCATGGAAGAGGATTGAAAATTCTTTTTCACCTATCAGCTTGGCAAGTCCGCCAGTGGCTGCAATATTGCCTGCAGTAAGCGATGCGAGCGAAGTTGTGTCAAAACGTTCAGTTTCACCTACGCCGGAAATCAACTGCCCGTTTTTATCTACAAGGAAGATGACTTTGGAGTTGGATTCTTTAAGCAACCGCTCGATGACTACATTTATCTCCTGAAACTCTTCATCATACATGACCATCTGCGAGTTGGACATGTTGTTCTCCTTATCTATTGTAGGCATTAAGTCAGGTTACTTGTTACAGATAACCCCTTTTGTATAGCAGAACAATTTTAATGATTCAAGTTGATTTAACTTTGAAGGATCTGGTTGTTGAATGCATTCCTTGAGTTTTGGACAGAATTGTATGTATGATACAGAAATAAAACAGATACGGGGATTATAATGCCACCTGAATTTATTCCAAAATGGATAGCCTGGGAAACTACCCAGAGATGTAACTTAAGCTGTGTACACTGTCGATGCTCTTCCGGTTTATGTTCATCAGAAGGGGATTTTACAACTGAAGAGGGGAAAAGTCTCCTTGCCGAAATTGCGGATTACTCCAAGCCTGTCGTTGTCTTGTCCGGTGGGGAACCGCTTATGCGTCCTGATATATTTGAACTTGCAGAATATGGGACATCTCTGGGGTTGCGTATCTGTATGGCAACCAACGGGGCGCTTGTTACAGAAGAAGTTTGTCAAAAAATGAAAGATGCCGATATTAAAATGGTTTCTCTCTCTCTTGATGGATCTACCGCAGAGATACATGATGATTTCCGCCAGTGTAATGGGGCGTTTGAAGGTGTTGTAAGAGCTGCGGAGATATTCAGGCGACATGGACAGAAATTTTTAATTAATTCTTCATTTACAAAGCGTAATCAGGGTGACATTGCTGCAACATTCAGGTTGGCCAAATCATTGGGGGCAACTGCCTGGTATATGTTTATGATTGTGCCTACAGGTCGTGGCGAAGAGATTATGAGTGAGCTGATTACCAAAGAAGATTATGAGGACATTCTGGAGTGGCACTATCAACAGGAAAAACTCGAGGATACCATACTGATGAGGCCGACTTGTGCCCCTCATTATTACAGGCTTGTAGCTCAACGAGTTAAAGAGGAAGGGGTTGAATTTGAACGTCGCAGCCTTACCTTTTCAACCGGAGGGGGCAAGGGATGTATTGCAGCCCAGAGCATCTGCCTGATTGACTGTTTTGGTAATGTAAAGCCATGTTCATATTTCCTTAGATCGGCAGGGAATATTAAAACCACCCCGTTTCGCGAAATTTGGGAAAACTCAAAGATGTTCAATGACCTTAGAAACTTCAAGGAATATAAAGGCAAGTGCGGCAAATGCGAATATATAAATGTCTGTGGGGGTTGCAGAGCAAGGGCAGATGCTGTCTACGGTGACTACATGGCTGAAGAGCCTTTCTGTAATTATATACCTCTCAAGCTGAGATGACCCAGTTGCTGTTGCTCTAATCTCTTGCTCCTGTTGCAACAGATGATATATAAACAGACTACACCATATATGAAATCAGGAGGTTTAAATGGCCAGTCTGAATAAAGTAATGCTTATAGGCAATCTTGGTAAGGATCCTGAACTGCGATATACCACCTCGGGTCAGGCGGTTGCCAGTTTTTCTCTTGCCACTAGTGAAAAATTCAAGAACAAAAACGGCGAATGGGAAGAACGAACTGAATGGCATCGGGTGACCCTGTGGGGCAAGCAGGCCGAGATTGCAGGTGAATATCTTGCCAAAGGCAAGACAGTTTATATTGAGGGCCGTTTGCAGACACGCAAATGGACAGACCGTGACGGTAATGAGAAGTATACTACCGAAATCGTTGGTGACCGGATGCAGATGCTCGGTGGCAAAGGGGAGGGCACAGGTTCTGGCGCGGGACGCCGCTCTGATACTGGAGAAGCTGCTGACAGGCAGGTGAACTATGAGGAGCCTGCATATCAGGATGATGACATCCCGTTCTAAAGCCCACCTAAACTGAAAGTGCAAACATTAGCCGTAATACTTCGATATTACGGCTTTTTTTATTAATGGGAGTTGCTCATACCAGTAGATTCCCGTTATCAATAATACATTCCTTGCTTCCGTCAGGCATTATAAGTGTGAGAGTCGGCTGATAAAATACATAATCTTCATGAAACGGGGCGGCAGTATTTCCGCCGAAACCGGTGTTGTCGCCTAGAGCCAGATGAATTGTACCCAAAATCTTCTCAGCTTCCAGCACGTTATCAGGACGGCTGGCCTTGTCGTTTGTACCGATACCAAGTTCGGCCAGGTTCCGGCAGTTTTGATTTTCAGCAAATTTGGCTTCCAGTCGGCTACGCAACGGGTCATCTCCCTCAATGTTTTCCACCTTGCCTTTTTTGATCGTAATTATCAAAGGGTTGGAGAGTTTTGAGGTGGGTCCCCATTCTACTACCATCCTGCCATAGCTTTCACCTTCAAGAGGAGCCAGATATGCCTCACCTGCAGGGAGATTGCCGAAGGCTCCTTCAACTGTAAGCAGACCATCGTCTCCTTCAGCTTTTCGACCCTTTTTGCAGATATGCATTATTGTGCCGTTAGGGCAGTTCAGTTCTACCCATTCAGCACGGTTAACTGCATCCACCAGACGTGATGTTCTTTTGGCAAGGGCGTGCCAGTCTACAGTCATAGATGTTGCAAACATATCAGGGTCAAAATGAGGAAGAGAAGCAAAACGCGCTCCTGCAAAGCAGGCTAGCTTACGAAAATTCGTATGACTGGTTGAGTTGTTGGAGAGTGCGATGATTATATCGGAGACAGAGCTTTTGTCCTTAAGAACAATTGACTGTGCATCTTTAAGGTTTTCGGGATCAATTGACTTCTGAAGCAAAGATTGCATCAGGTTTGAGGCTGACAGGTTTTCTACGATGCTGCTGCCAAATATGGCATACCACAAAGATAGGGGAGGCTCGGCACCGGAGGCAGGAGTAGATGGAAAATCTGCAAATGTAGTTCTGCCATATCTCTTATCAGCGAAAAGGGAAAGTTCAACCGCAGTTTCATGCAAACGGTTCCTCCGGTCACGGTCGTCATCGGAAATTATCTCATCGTCACGGATTATATCACTGAATACAATAATCCGCTCATTGGTTTTATGCCCCATGTTTACAGTAAATAGTGATTCAAATGCGGATTGGTATTTATGCATTAGCGGCTCCTTTTAAAAATCTCTAAGCACTCTAACACAAAATCCGGTTTTGTGAGAGACTGAGTGAAGCGTCAGATTAAAATATTTTTCCCTTGATTTAAGCGGAACGGTTATGGTAATCAGGCATACTGTATACAATTTACGATCATATTTTTATCTGTCAAAATAAATACTTAACCAATAGAAATTATTGAGCTTTGCTGTTTATTGGAGGTGGCTGTGGCACAGGTGGTATTTTCAACATGGGGTGGTTCAGTCGTTGATAACAGAAATATTAGTGGCGAACCTGCGGCAGCCAGTTTTCGCTTGCCGGTGGCTTTCGACGGACAGCAACCGCTGAAGGCGTTTATGGGATGGGATGGTATCATCGTCTTTGATAAGGATGTTGATATTCCTGCCATGGCGGCTGAGTATATGCTGCGTGTGCAGACACAATTCTGTTGCGGTAAATGCACGCCTGGGAAAAAAGGCACAAAGGTACTTTCAGACCTCTTACAGAAGGTGCTGAGGGGAGAGGCCAAGCCGTCTGATCTGGATCAGGTTGCGGATCTAAATGCACTTCTGCAGAACTGTAAATGTACGCTATGCCCTACCTCAACCAAACCGGTTCTTGATGCGGTAAAATATTACCTTTCAGATTTTGAGGCATACTGTACTGGAGGTCGTGTTGCCAAGGCAGAGAAATATCTGGAGAAGGTAACGGCTCCTTGTATGGATCGCTGTCCAGCCCATATTGATATTCCAAAATATATAGAGCAACTCAAAAACTATCAGTACAGCGAAGCTCTTGCAACAATCCGTGAAAACATGCCTCTTGCAGCAGTCTGCGGGAGGGTCTGTCCGCATCCCTGCGAGGCTGCCTGCCGTCGCAAGAACGTGGATGATTCGGTAAATATAATGGTTTTAAAGCGTACCGCTTCTGATTATGAGTGGATGCACAAGATAGATCCGCCAGTTAATAATGCCAAAATGAAAGACAAGACGGTTGCTATTGTAGGAGCTGGTCCTGCAGGTCTGGCTGCTGGTTACTATCTTGCGCTTCAGGGCTATCGCAGCACTATCTATGAAGCTCTTCCAGAGGGATTTGGCGGAGGAATGGTTGCCGTAGGTATCCCTGCCTACCGTATGCCACGCCATATTCTGCAACGCGATATTGATGTTATCCAGTCAATGGGTGTTGATATTGTCTATAATTGCCGTGTAGGTAAGGATATCTCTTTGCCGGAGCTTAAACAGAAGCATGCCGCTGTTTTCCTTGCTCCAGGTGCGCATCGTTCAAAGCCGATGGGTGTTGAAGGGGAGGATAAAGGTTATAAAGGCTTCCTGCCTGGTGGCATTGACTTCCTGCGTGAAGCCTACATGGGGCGTCCTACCGGTATGGGGAAAAAGGTCTGCGTTGTAGGTGGTGGCAATACCGCGATCGACTGCGTTAGGGTTGCCTTGCGTGAAGGAGCTGAAGAGTCTGTCCTTCTGTATCGCCGTTCGCGTAAGGAGATGCCTGCCGATGTATGGGAAGTGGATGGCGCTGATGAAGAGGGTGTAAAGTTTGAGTTTCAGGTGCTTCCAACCAAAATAATAGTAGATACAAACGAACAGGTTACAGGGGTTGAGTGTGTAAGGATGGCAATGGGTGAGCCTGATGCATCAGGTCGTCGTCGTCCGGAGCCGGTAGCTGGCAGTGAATTTATAGTTGAGTGCGATACCGTTATCCCTGCAATCGGACAGGATGCGGATCTAAGCTTTATCCCCCCTGATATGGGGATTGATATTTCAAAATGGAATACGGTTATTACTAAATATATTCCACTTAAAGATGCTGCCGGCAAGTCTTTGAATGACAGTATGGGCAACCCGCTTTCACGTACTCTGATTACTGACTGTGACGGAGTGTTTGCCGGTGGTGATGCCGAGATTGGCCCACTGACCGTTGTTGCCTGTGTTGGTAATGCACATCGCGCTGCAAATGTAATTGCCCGTTATCTTGATGAAGGCAAGGCGTATCTGACAGATCAGGAAATTTTTGAGGATTTGTTGACCTATCTGGGCGTTTACGACAAGAATGAGTCAGTTGCCTGGCTTGATTCTGCTGATAGAGCTGGTCAGAAAGAGGTGCATGGAAAGGCGCGTGCATCCAAAGGTAATTATTGCGAGGTTGAGCTTGGTTTCAGCGATTCTACGGCGCAGGCTGAAGCTGATCGTTGTCTGCGCTGTTACAGAATGGCAATGGTAGCCCTCTAAAACAGGAAAAACTCAAAATTCAGCATAGGAAACAACCAATGGCACACTCAGAAACATCCAATAAAAACAAGACCGTAACCCTGACTATTGATGGCAAAGAAGTACAGGTCTTAACCGGAACTACTATCCTTGAAGCAGCGAAAAAGCTGGGAATCAACATCCCTACTCTCTGCTATCTGGAAAAGATATCAACTACCGGTGCATGTCGAGTCTGTGCCGTTAATGTGGAAGGGGTTGCCCGTCCCATGACTGCCTGCAATACGCCGGTAAAAGATGGAATCAAGGTAACGACCCAGTCTCCTGAGCTTGAGCAGATTCGAAAAAAGACCATGGAATTGATGCTGGTAAATCACCCTCTGGATTGTCCTGTATGTGACGCCGGTGGCGAGTGTGATCTGCAGGATACCTGTTATGGTCTGGGAGTAGCAAAACAGGAGTATTCAGCTGACCTGGAAAGACTTCCTATCCGTTATGACTGGTCTTTACTTGAGAGTGATCCTAATCGCTGCATCCTTTGTGAAAAGTGTGTCAAGGTCTGTCGTGAGATTACCGGCTTTGGCGCAATTGAAACTAAATACTGTGGTGATCGTGCTATCATAGATACATTGACAGGTAAACCGCTTGATTGTGATTTCTGCGGTAACTGCATCGCCGCCTGTCCGACAGGTACCCTTATAAGCAAGCCGTTCAAGTATATGGGGCGTCCCTGGACATTTGAGGTCAAAAACGGAATCTGCGGCTTTTGCTCTTCCGGTTGCCAGATAGAATATCATGTAAAGGATGGAAAAGTTGCAAGAGTAACAAGTGATGACAGTACCTATAATAATGGTAATCTCTGTATAAACGGTCGTTTTGGTTACAGTGCCTTTAATGCGCCTGAACGCCTGATTGTGCCACAGGTTAAATCTGTTGACGGTGTTCTAAAAGAGGCTACATGGGATGCCGCTCTTTCAACGGTTGTCTCTGCTACAAAGGAGATAACTGCCAAATATGGCTCAAAGGCGATTGCAGGTATTGCTTCGCCCCGTATTACGAATGAAGAGAATTATCTTTTTGCCAAACTGATTAAAGATGCTATCGGCTCACCAAACATTGATTCAGAGGCACGTCTGGGTTATGCCCAGGCTCAAGAGATTCAGGCAAAAATGATCGGTATGACCGGAGCCACCCAAAAGATGGATGCACTTGAAAATGCCGGTTGTATTATTGTTCTCGGTTCTGATCTCAAGACAGAATCAGCCGGTTTTGCCTACCGCGTAATAAAGGCGTCTACCAAGAAAGACGCAAAGCTTATTATAGCATCAGCGCAACCCACCTCGATTGACAAGTTTGCCAATAGCGCATTACGTTACAAGCCCGGTTCAGAAGGTTTTGTTGCAGTGGGATTGGCCAAAGCGGCGATATCACAAAATAAGGCAGTAACCGCAGATGGACTGGACAGTTTCAAGCAGTCGCTGGCTGCAGTCTCCTTTGATCAGATTCAAGCTGCAACAGGCCTTGCGGAGTCTGCTTTTGTCGATGCTGTTTCATTTATTAACGGTCAGATTGCCGTCATATATGGTTATGAGTTCATCCGCAGTTCAGACGCAGCTTCAGCGGTAACAGGGGCATTGAATCTTGCTATCCTGACAGATGCTGATATCTATCCTATGGATGAAAAGAACAATACCCAGGGGATGCTGGATATGGGAGCTGTTCCAGGTGATGGCGGCAAAGACCTGTTTGGTATTATTGATGGCATTGAAAAGGGCGATATTCGCTGTCTTTATGTAGCAGGCTGCGACCTTCTGCAGATTATTCCTAATCGCACCAGAGTGCTTTCCGCCCTCCAAAAACTGGAATGTCTGGTTGTGCTTGACCTGTTTCCTACTGCTACAGCCAAGATGGCAAATGTGCTGCTCCCAGCTGCTGCTGCAGCTGAAAAGTCCGGCTCCTTCTGCACAACAGATAACCGCACACAGAAATTCACCGCTGCTGCAAACCCACCAGGAGAATCGCGTCCTGACTATGTAATTCTGGGAGATCTTTATGCCCGTATCACCGGTGGTGCAATTCCGAGTCTGACGGCTATACAACAGGAAATAGCGCCGGTTGTTAAGAGTCGGGCTGCAAAAGCTACCTTAACATTCGTTGCACCCCAGGCGCATGCAGCAGGAACCATGACACTGCTCGTGGCTCCATTACAGCGTCATAATGGAACCTACACAAGCTGGTCTGCCAACAACCTTAAGGTATCTGCAGAGGCAACTATCTCCATTGGCGCTGTCGATGCAACAAAGATTGGTCTGGCTGATGGTGACAAGGTTTCGATAACCGCCAACGGAGTAACAATAACTATTCCTGTAATCTTGCAGCATGATCTGCCTGCAGGATTGCTTGTTCTGCCAAATCATTTCCCTGCCACCCCGGCTTCACAACTTATGGCAAAGGCTGCAGCAAGCTTGACTGTTACTATAGCCAAAGCCTGATATATACGATTATAAAAGTAGTTATACATAATAAAAAACGCCGCATTAATGCGGCGTTTTTTATTACTATGAAGCTGTTTTTCAGACTCCCAGTTTCTCTTTCTCTTTTTGGATAGCATCTCGTCCAGCTTCTATGGCTGACGAAAGAATAGATTTCTTTTCAAGAATTGTCTCCTTGCCATCTTCCAATGTAGCCTTAATCTTGTCCTGAGCCTCGCGAGCATATTCCTTGATCTTGTCAACAGCATCATCTGTCAGATCGCCAATCTGTTCTCTTATCTCGCGACCGCTCTTTGGGGCATAGAGGAGAGCCAGACCGGCTCCGAGGGCAGCTCCGGCAAGGAAAGAAACCAGTACAGTGCTTGCTGCTACTCCATTATCATCGTTTGCCATTTTTATTCTCCTTTCATTTTTCGTCTAAGATATTGTTCTAAAAGATATTTACCACCAACCTTGAATCCTGTAGCAACTGCTCCAACCTGACCAATTATGTTGTTTACAACACCTACTGAACGGTTTATTAAAGAAAGCTGAGTGCCTGTTTCACCTAAAGCTGACATGAAACATTTTACATCATCAGTATGCTCGGCTATACCGCCGCCTACGGTTTTTAATTCAATTAATACCTGTTTTAATTCAATTATAGTCGGCTTTAACTCATTGGTAAGCAGTTCTGCCAGAGAAGATACCGAGTCCGCAGTTTTCTTGATGCTCAGTATTGCAGGTATCAAAAAAATTACCAGCAGTAAAAGAGCAGCGGCGGCGATTATTGCTGCAATAGTGCCAAAAGACATCAGCTGACTCCTTTCATATAGGAATATATTAACAGTATACCTGAACTTTTCTGATACGCAAGCCTGCCGATAAAGCTTTAGAGGATATCAATTTATTGCGTCAGAGCGAAGCATCACATTTCTATCCCTGTTCTTGCAGGGATACCCGATTGGTAGTAATGTTTTACTTCACGCATCTCGGTAACAAGATCTGCGGCATTAATTACCAACTCATCTGCATTACGTCCGGTTAGAACCAGTTCAACATTCTTCGGTCTAAGATTGATCAACTCCAACACCTGTTCAAGATCAATCAGACCAAAATTAACAGCGCCATTAATTTCATCACAGACAAACAGATCATAATTACCTGAAAGCATGGCCTCTTTTGCCTGAATAAAAGCCTCTTGTGCAATTTGCCTATCAACAGTTATATCCTTGGTATTAACCCATTCCGGCCTTCCGGTCTGAATTATTTTAAAGTTATCGCCCAACCGTTCGGAAATAAGTTGTTCCCCATATGGACCGCCACCTTTTATAAACTGAAAAAAACAAACTCTGAGTCCCTGCCCTAAAGCCCGTAATGAAAGACCTAGAGCGGCAGTGGTCTTGCCTTTACCATTACCTGTGTAAACCTGGACGCAGCCCTGCCTGATACCTGGTTGAGATTTTATTGTCATAATAGCTGTTTCCTTCTGAACTTGAGTTATGATAACTGCCTTGAATGAAAATATTATATGAACCTATATACAATCGGGAAATTAGATGGTCAAGGATGCTGTTGTCCATTTGCGGGTAAGCAATTTAACGGTATACTGATAACTTCAAAATGAACCGGTCGGGAGATAATATGAGAATCTCGAATCTTTTAAAAAACACCTATAGGAATGCTGCAAACAGAGCGCGATTAAATGCTGACTGGTTGCAGGATCAGATGTCACCATATTTCTTTAATGCAATGGCTGATGAGCCGGAAGCTTTGGGGACACTTGTACGTGAAATGTCATCAATGCTTTATAACCGTCGCCTGATTCTGGCTGATAGGGAAAAGCTCCTTATCCAGGCATGTGTAGATGAACCCGGCTCTCTATATAACAGTCTGAAAAAGCTTGATGACAGAGATATTTCATTTGCGATGTTTTCACACTCATTTTCAAAGATGCCGGCCATGAGTGAGGAACTGGAGGTTCAGCGTTTTGAATTTGACCGTAAGCCAAACGAGATTGTAACTGTTTCTAAAGATGTTCTGATTCCTAATGTGTTAAGGAGAACAATAATCCAGGAGTTAGCAAGAATTGCACCGAATTTTGATAGGAGAAAGGCAGTTAAACTGCTTAAAATCATCTGGTTAAACTGCGAAAACCAGATAAAAATGGCGCCGCCAAATAGAACTGCATGGTTAATCTGGCTCTTTGAGCGTGCTAATGCAAACGGCGGTCTTTTTCTGGATATCAGAAAGCTCGAACATAGAGGAATTTCGGAAACAAGGATATTGTTTGCAGTTGGAAATCCTCCGCAGGAAGGATTTCTGTTGCAGCTGGCAGAGCTTTTCAATCGCCTTGATATAGGAATAAGGCGTGCTTACTGTTTGAATATAACGAATGGAATTCACCCGTATTTTCTGGGAACCTTTTTTGTCCGGATGCGAAATGGTAAAGAGATACTGGACGAATCCATAATTTATGAACAATTGCAACAGGAGCTTTGTAATACCCAGATTCTGGATAGTGACTGCCATATATATCGTGAGTGGGTAATGGAAGGAATAATGAAGGGGGATGATGCGGCTCTTGTAAATGCTTTTATAGCTTTTTGCCATACTAATCTCGCTCATTCACAACCGGAACGTTTCGGTCTTGATGATGTAAAAAATGCCTTTTATGCTCATCCTGAAATGGCAATGCAGATGTTGCGGCTATTCAGAAGCCGATTTGATCCATCCTTAACAGAAAGAGAGTCTGTTTATAGCTCTTTGCTGAAAGAAACAACAGCAGAGGTTGAGGATTACTGTACCGGGCATCGCTGGCTTGATGAGATCCATCAGGCTATTTACCGTTGCTGCCTGCTGTTTATAAGCTTTACGGTTAAGACCAACTTCTTTGTAATCGAAAAGCAGGCGCTGGCTTTCCGCATTGATCCGGCGTATCTGCGTCAGCTTGGCTCTGAGTTCAGGGCTGATCTTCCTGAAAGTCTGCCTTTCAGGATTACCTTCTTTTTCAGTCGTTTTGGCTATGGTTATCATATCGGTTTTTCTGATATTGCCCGTGGGGGATGGCGAACCGTCATTGCCAGAAATCAGGATGACCTTATTACTGCTGCAAACTCGCTGTTCCGTGAAGTTTATGTTCTTGCCCATACGCAGCACCTTAAAAACAAGGATATCTACGAAGGTGGTTCAAAGCTGGTTCTTGTTATGGATGCTATAAATGGAGAACAAGGCAGTCGTGAACATGAAAACAACCGATTGTACAAACTTCAGTATGGGGTAGCCAATGCCTTCCTTGATATATTTACAACTATAAACGGAAAGGCAAAAAATCAAAGGGTGGTTGATTATTATTGCGATGATGAGCCTATAGAGCTTGGTCCTGATGAGAATATGCATGACAACATGGTAGAAGCTATAGCGGCGCTTTCAAAAAAAAGGGGCTATATGCTCGGAGTGGGCATTATTTCAAGCAAGCGTTTCGGAATAAACCATAAGGAATATGGAGTTACATCTACAGGGGTAATGACCTTTGCAGAGGTAGTTATGGCTGAGAGAGGAATCAATATTCATTCTGATCAGTTCAGCATAAAAATTACAGGGGGGCCGGGCGGTGATGTTGCCGGTAACTGTCTTAAAATATTATTGGAGAGCTGTCCGAATGCCCGTATTGTATTGGTACTTGATGGCACTGCAGCTACTTACGATCCTTCAGGGCTAAACAGGGAAGAACTGAAACGGATTAGCCTGAAGGCGGATCTTGACAGTTTTGATCCGAAACTGATTAATCCTGGCGGATTAATGATCTTTCGTACAGGAAGTAAAATGGATGGACTGCGTCAACTCTACAGGAGGTTTGAAAGAGATTTATCCGGGCAGTTAAAGGAGAGCTGGTATGCTTTAGATGATTTTTATCATGAGTATGGCAGTCTTATTTTCAAAGTAGAGGCTGACCTGTTTATACCAGCTGGAGGGAGGCCGGAAACAATAGATATAGATAATTGGAAAGATTTTCTGAAATCGGATGGGACTCCGAGTTCACAGGTAATCATTGAGGGAGCTAATTCATTTATTACTCCTGAGGCACGTATACAGTTGCAAAAATCAGGCGTAATCCAAATGAGAGACGCATCAGCTAATAAATGTGGAGTTATTTCATCTTCTTATGAGATTGTTGCCAATCTTCTTCTCACTGAAAAAGAGTTCCTTGCCAAGAAGGAACGATATGTTGCTGATGTCTTGAAGATATTAAAAAAACGAGCCTCCGATGAAGCGAGACTGATTGTCAAGCGCTGGAATGAAGCTGCCGGAATGCAACTTTATACCGAGATATCGGAGCAGATAAGTCAGAATATAAACAGTTACTACCATCGTTTGTTTCAGTTCTTTAATGAACGTCCAGAGATTTGTCTAAAGGAGCCATTCAGGAGTGCACTTTTCAGGCATCTACCTGAAATGCTACAGGAACTTCCTTCTTTCCGAAGGCGTATCAGCAAGCTGCCCCCCAAATATCTGCCTGCCATGCTCGCAGCGGAGATTGCCGGTTCACTGGTATACAGCAACAACCGGGATGATGACTTTGAGGATATGATTAGGCGCCATCTGATGAGGATTGAAGCATGAACTGTTTTTCTCATTTGCAGAAAAGATAACCTGTGGTAAATATAAAAAACAATGATTACAAAGTAATTACTACTTTTCCTGGCCATTAAATATTAGTCAGGAACTTAAATGGAGGAAAAATAAATATGTCCCGCTCTAAAGACACCGCTCTTGCAACCGCTGTACTTGCTCTTGCCACAGGCGCCCTTATGGGTGCTGTTACAGCGTTGCTGCTGGCTCCAACTTCAGGCAAAGAAACTCGTCGCAAGCTGTCTGATCTTCAGGAAGGCGCAGGTAACAGGATCAAGAGATATACGGAAGAGGCTCGTTACAAACTTGGAAAGCCGAAATCTGAGGATCTGCACTACGATGGTGGAGATGCATGGATCTGATAACCTGTCGTTAGGGGCTTGGACAGTAAGTTCTAATTCTCTTAAAATATTGCAGATCTAAATGTTGAATTTAAAAAAGCTCTGCATCCTAAAAGGATGCAGAGCTTTTTCTCTTATATAATCCAGATTATTTCTTTACAGCAGCTTTTTTCTTTATAGTCTTTTTCTTGACTATTTTTTTAACAGGTTTTGCTGCTGGCTGATCAGCGTCAGGCTTGAAGTTAGGTATCTCTTCAAATACAGCATCAATCCTGCGGTTCATTGCACGTCCTTCTGCGGTTGAATTATCTGCTACAGGTTTGGACTCACCATATCCCTTTGCGGCAAGACGCTTTTTGTCAATCTTGAAGTTTTTGACGATATAGTCTCTTACAGCATTAGCTCTGCGCTGTGAAAGGTTCAGGTTTGTTTTGTCGGCGCCAACATGGTCAGTATGACCCTCAATTATGCCTTTAAGATTCTTCTGCTCATTCAGTGCATCTCCAACTACCTTTAATTCATTATAGTACTGCTTCTTGATGACTGACTTGCCGATATCAAAATTCACCTTAAGGGTTAAGTGTGTGCCGGCTGCAATGGCAGACGCCTTTTTGGCGCTTGCCTCTTTTACAGGTTCATTTACCTGTACCCCTGTACTGCTGGTGGTTGAACCGCCTTCACCTTTACAGGTCAGAGTATAGCTGGTGTTTTCGGCAGGTGTAATTGTTTTTGAGCCAGAAGGGGGAACCGCACCAATACCAGGCTGGATTTCACAACCGGTAGTATTGGTTGAACTCCATGTAAGGGTAGAAGTTGTGCCTTTTAAAAGTACAGCAGGTTCAGCCTTCAGATCACTGGTTGGAGCAGGAATTGGTGGAGGAGGAGCGACAACCGGAGCAGCCTTGGGCGCAGCAGCCTCAACAACTGCCGGGGCAGGTGCCGGCGCCTGTTTTGGCTTACCTACTGCAATATGCAGACCTAGAGTGTATTCAACGTTGGTTTTAATCTTGCCAATGCTGTAATTAAGACCTCTGACATCTGCTCTTAGTGCAAAAGCATCAGTCAAAAACCACTTTACACCACCACCATAATTGTAAATAGCTCTGGCCTTCTGATTATTAAAATTAAAAGCGCCTGCACCTGCGGCAAGATATGGCACAAAACTGTTTTTGGGGATGAAATTATACAATATATCTCCGCCGTAACGGAGCATTTCCTGGTTGGTACCGATACCTGAACCAGATGTTCCTTCGGTGTTTAGGTAATCAATAACACCTTCAACTGCCCAGTTCTCAGTAAAATTGTAACCCAGGCGGAAGCCAAATACGGGGGCAGTTTCTAAATGCTGATTTCCTTGAAAAGTATAACCTCCTACATATGGGGAAAAAATAAATGTCTCAGCTCTGTTTTCCGCCATGGCTGTACCTGCCTGTAAAAGGACTGCACAAGCGGCAATTCCTGCAATTCTTTTAATCATAAAATTGTACCTCCTTTTAGATTTAAAAATCATATCTTATTTACTACTATTATAAAATCCTAGCACTAAAAAAATAGTTGTCAAGGGTACCCTGTTGTTGCAATAAAGTTAAATCAAAGGTTAGTATAAGGCTCTTAAAATAACTTAAAGGGGCAATTAATAATGATTTCTTCTTCAGCTCGCAGTCGCAGGATAAGGGGGAAAGAGGTCTTTCGCAGAATGACAAGAGAGAACTCTGTTTCTGTAAATGACCTGATATATCCAATGTTTTCGGCATTTGGGAATGCTATCCGAAAAGAGGTCACCTCTATGCCTGGAATATATCAGCAGTCCATTGAAAATATTGTTGCAGAAGCAAAAGAGGTATATAGCTTGGGGATTCCAGCAGTAATCCTTTTTGGTATTCCTGAAACAAAAGATCCTTTTGGTAGTGATGCATATTCGGATCATGGAATTATTCAGGAAACCATCTCTGCAATAAAGCGAGATATCCCTGAATTGGCTGTAATTACGGATGTCTGTCTGTGTGAGTACACAGATCATGGTCACTGTGGCCTAATCAAGAATGGGGATGTTGACAACGATTCCACAGTTGAGCTGCTTGCAAAAGAAGCCCTCTCCCATGCAAGAGCAGGGGCTGATATGGTTGCTCCTTCTGATATGATGGATGGCAGGGTTGGGGTAATCCGTAATACTCTTGATGATAATGGGTTCAGCCATATTCCGATAATGAGCTATGCAGTAAAGTATGCTTCAGGATACTACGGTCCGTTCAGGGAAGCTGCGGAATCGACACCGCAGTTTGGAGATAGACGCTCTTACCAGATGGATCCTGCAAACCGGCTTGAGGCTATGCGTGAAGCCAGACAGGATATTGAACAGGGGGCTGATATCATAATGGTTAAACCGGGTCTTCCATATCTTGATATTGTTCGCGATCTTCGAAATGAGTACAACATGCCTCTTGCTGTATATAACGTTTCAGGCGAATACAGTATGATAAAGGCCGCTGCCGCCAACGGTTGGATAGATGAAGAACGTGTAGTAATGGAAACCATGCTGGGCTTCAAACGGGCAGGTGCAGACATAATCATCACCTACCATGCAAAAGATGTCGCAAAGTGGCTGAACAGATATAGTTGATTGCCTTAAGGAATTTTGGAGCTATTCGTTAAGCCTCTTTTCCATCTCTTTTTTCTGCTTGCGAATAGCTCCCCCCTCACCAGCTTTAGGTGGCTCCCTTTCGGGTAATCTGATTGATAACTTGGGCAGATTAATCTTTTTGCCACCCTTTTCGGTGGTTGGAGCTGCATTGTTTGTAACAGCTTCGCCTGCTGATTTGAGAGGTGTAGCGACAGTTGAGGATACTTTCGGTTTTACAGCTTTTCTCCGATGAGGAAAGGTCTTTCTCAGATTAATCTCTTTGGCGCTAAAGCTGGTGATAGATTCATGGTTTATAAGTACAACAACCATTCCCTTTTCCCGCCAGACGTTGTTAGCTTTTATCTGTCCACCTTTATTAAGGTATACGACAGCCGCCTCTGTTGATACTGAATAGACAAGAACAAGCAGTAAGGCAAAGATAAAATGTTTCATCCTGCACCCCCCAAAAAAATGATAATATTTAATATATACTGCCAGATCCGCTTCAGGGCAAGCCAGGTGGAATAAAAAAATCAAATAAACAGCTTTTTTGTTTCAAATGTGGCAAAGCGGATTTACCTGTGTTATAAAACTTTAAAATAATAATTCGCTGTCACGGCAGGTGTCAATGTCGCATCAATCCACAGACATAATGCTGTCAGTTGTCTCGCCAGCCATAATCTTGTCTGTATCTGTTTGTCTGTTTTCTTGTATTTTTTATATCTATCTAAAAACTATACCTCCAATCTCACAAAAACTGCGGCATCAGATAAATTCCGCTAAATATTTCACTGGAATAAGCTTACATAAAGCTTAGGAGGACTTGTTTTATTTACAGCTACTGAAGCTGAAACACCATTCAATCAATAGGGAGGAAAAACCGATGGAGAACGTAAATTCCAAGGATCGTAATGGCCACACCCAACTGATCAGCGCCTCCAAACAGGGATACATTGATAGCGTAAAGGATCTCCTTCACAGGGGAGCCGATATTACAGCCTCCAGCGACAAAGGCAAGACAGCTCTGCATTATGCTGCAGCAAATGGTCATACAGAGATAGTAAAGATGCTGCTTGAAAAAGGTGCAGAGGTTGATGCCCGTGACCGTGATGGTCATACCCCTCTGATGCTTGCTGCCATTTATGGCTGCAATCTGACGGTTCAGGTGCTTCTGGAAAGTGGCGCTGATCCTAGAGCCAAGACCAAAACAGGAAATACGGCTGTTATTTATGCAGAGAATAACAGCCATCCTGTCGCTGCAACGCTGCTGAAAAAAGCCGAGCGAACAAAAGTAGGAAATGCCTGAAAACAGAGCCCCATCTTAGGATAAACCAGGATGGGGCTTTTTAGATCATAATCGCAACTCTGGAATTTTCTAACAAAGATATGTATTATGTTTCCTTCAATACAATTACCTGAAGGAGCATAAATGTTTACCACATCAGATTTCAAAAAAGGGCTTGTCATCCAGCTTGATGGAGCTCCTTGTCTTTTGCTCGACGTAACCTTTCAATCCCCTTCTGCCCGTGGCGCTAATACAATGGTCAAGACCCGTTATCGCAATCTCCTGACTGCTCAGGTTCTTGATCGTACCTTCCGTTCGGGTGACAAGGTTGATGAGGCCGATTACGAACGTCATAAAGGCCAGTTTCTTTATGCGGACGGCGGGCGCGGGGTCTTTATGGATCTTGAAACATATGAGCAGTTCGAAATGGAAGAGGAGGCCTTTTCCTCTCTCTCCCCTTACCTGCTTGAGGGGACTGAAGTCAGTCTGGGGCTTTTTCAGGGAAGAATGGTGATGGTAGAACCGCCAATGGTTGTAGAGCTTATTGTTACAGATACAGCTCCGGTTATAAAAAATGCCACCGCAACTGCTGAAACCAAAGACGCGATACTTGAAACAGGGCTTAAGCTTAAGGTGCCTCCTTATCTTGAAACAGGTGTTAAGATAAAGGTTGATACACGTGAAGGTCGTTTTGTAAGCCGTGCCTGAATTAAATTACCTGAAATCCCTTGACATCTGAAATGTTCAACCTGTATTAATATACCTCCTGTGCGGGCCTATAGCTCAGTTGGCTAGAGCCACCGGCTCATAACCGGTTGGTCCCAGGTTCGAGTCCTGGTGGGCCCACCATAAAATTTCTGAGGTTCAGACCGGATGCGGTCAAAAAGTAACTATTCAATTACGACCAGAGGTCAAAGAGAGTGCATTCCAACAGGGTGCACTCTTTTACTTTGTACTGCATGACTGTCCCAATACTTTCAGATATAGTTGAAATTATTGATAAAAAATATCCTTTTTTAAATGCTGAAAAATGGGACAACTCAGGTTTACAGCTTGGAGAACCTGCAACTGAAATCAGAAAGATTATGCTAGCGCTGGATCCCCTTCCTGCCGTAATTGATGAGGCAATTTCTCTTGATTGTCAGCTTCTGATTACCCATCATCCCCTTATTTTCACTCCGCTTCTCCAGATTAACGGCTCAACAGGAATAGGGAACTCTCTTATAAAAGCCGCGCGTAACAATCTTGCAATTATTGCAATGCACACTAATTATGATATTGCCGAAGATGGCTTGAATGATCTTTTTGCTTCCTTAATTGGCTTAAAGCAAACTCTGCCATTAAAGGTAACCGGTTCGGTCGAACTCTCAAAACTTGTAATCTTTATCCCTCTTGAAAGTTATGAAACTGTACGGCATGCATTGCTGCCATATACTGAATCAACAGGAAATTACGCCGACTGCTCCTTTTCATCTCTTGGAGAAGGCACGTTTCTGCCACTTCCAGGAGCCAACCCGACAATAGGCTCTGTAGGCACACTTGAAAAGCTGCAGGAAAAACGCCTTGAGCTGCTGGTCAGGAGAGAGTCTTTATCAAAGGTAGTACAGGTATTATTAAAGGTTCATCCATATGAAGAACCTGCTTTTGATTGCTACCCTCTTTTGAATGAGGCAAAGCCAGTTGGTATCGGAAGGGTAGGCGCTCTTTTAAAACCTTTAAAACTGAAGGATATTGCTCTTTCTGTAGGCAGGCAACTTGGTTGTGCAGCGGTTCGATTGGTTGGTGAGCCTGAGCGGATTATAAATAAAGTAGCCATCTGCACCGGCAGCGGAGGTTCAATGATAACCGAGGCTGTAAAAGCAGGAGCAGATCTGTTTATTACAGGAGATCTAAAATACCATGAGGCTCGAGATGCAGAGGATTCGGGGCTTGCTCTGCTTGATGCCGGTCATTTTGCTACAGAACATATAATGGTAGATGCTATAGTTAATTTTTTGGAAACATCTTTAGCACTATCAAATAAAAAAGTTGAGCTGTTCAGATCCAGATCTGAAGAGGATCCATTTAAAAACGTAGTTATTGAGTAACTCAATTAAGGAGTCGGAATTGAAAAAGAAACTGGAGCTACTGGAAGAGTTGCAGGTTGTTGATCAACTGATTGATCAGAAAAAAGCGGAGCAGCATATTCTAAACACTGACATTATTGAATTACAGAAAATAATCTCGGAAATGCAGAATTCTTTCTCTGAGCAACAGAGCAAGATGGCGGAACTGCGTAAGGAAAAATCGGATCTTGAAGCAGCCCTGCATACAGAGCAGGAAAACATTCGCCGCTCTGAGACAAACATGAAAGAGATCAAGACAAACAAAGAGTATCAAGCAGTTGGCAAAGAGATAGCTGCTGCAAGAAAACAGGTTTCAGACATAGAAGAGCAGCTTTTATTGCTGATAACCAGAATGGATGAACTTAACGTAGAAATGGAAAAAATGCAGGAAGAACTTTCCACCAATGAAATGACATCATCAGCCTCTGTAGCTGAAAAACAGGCGCTTATTGAACAGTTTCAGCAATCTATTGATTCGTCTGTCGCCAACCGCGAGATTTTAATTAAGGGGCTTGGTAATAATCTCGTCCGTCGCTACAACCAATTAAGGGAGCAAAGACGCGGACAAGCTTTGGCAGAGGTTCGTGAAGGTTCCTGTCTTGGATGTAACATGAATCTGCCTCCGCAATTGTATAACAATCTTTTTAAGTATGATGAGATGTACTTCTGTCCTCATTGTCAGAGAATTCTGCTTTTAAAGCAGGGGACTGAAGAAGGATAAAACGGTTTTGGCTGGAGCAGGACAGGCGATCGCTGTCTGATTCGATTCAGAGGGAGGAAAGTCCGGGCTCCGCAGGGCATGGCGCTGGGTAATCACCAGCGGGGGCGACCCCAGGGAAAGTGCCACAGAGAGAAGTCCGCCCGTTTCACGGGTAAGGGTGAAAGGGTGAGGTAAGAGCTCACCGGATTCGGTGGTGACATCGGATGCCAGGTAAACCCCGCCAGGAGCAAGACCAAATAGGGAGGCGTCAAGGGCTGCCCGTCCGTGCCTCCGGGTTGGTTGCTTGAGGTCACCGGTAACGGTGATCCTAGATGAATGACCGCTGCCTGCAATCAGGTAACTTATTGCAGGAACAGAACCCGGCTTATGGACTGCTCCAGCCAAATGATATTAAATCTATTAACCTTACAGAAAATAATGACAAAAATCGTCAGCGCCTCTTGACAACCAAATGTCCTGTGATAGGCTTAAAACATGGTGAATCTTATTGCATGCAGTATAAACAAGTAGTTATGATTTTTTTTAGTGTTGGCTCTACTTTTGCATCTTAGAAGTTAGTTCATCTCATCAAAGAAGTTTGTTCTTAAAATCAACCCCTGCATTTTGCAGGACACATCGAAAGGAGAAGAATCTATGCTAAACAGGATTCGGAACAGAAAAGGATTTACCCTCATCGAGCTGCTGATCGTTGTAGCGATCATCGGCATCCTGGCAGCTATTGCCATTCCGCAGTTCTCAGCTTATCGTGAGAAGGCGTACAACAGTGCTTCCAACTCAGACTTGAAAAACATTAAGACTGGCTTTGAGTCATTTAATGCAGATAATCAAGTTTATCCAGCCGTACTTCGTGAAAACAATAGCTAGTTTTTATTGTTAAGATGTTATTTAAATTTTGAAAGGAGAAAAAATAATATGAAAAAAATTATAGCTCTTATATCTCTTGCGTTGACCGTTTTTGCATCAACTGCGTTTGCTGCTCCTGCAACTGTTGCTTCTGGTGCTGTTACTGCATCAGCAGGTCAAGTAATTCGTGGTGGGGCTGATGCAGCCGCTGCAGATGCAGCAGCAATACTGGGAAAGATGTCAACAGGTGTTAAGATGGGGGCAGCCTATGGTACCGCTGGTTTTGCTGTTATGACAAAGCATCTAAAGGGTTCTAAGATATTTGGTACTGCTCATGACTCAACAGCAATTTACTGGCAACCCTTAGCTGCAGATACTGATATTGCAGCAACAAATGTGGGTACTACAGCTGGTAACGGTGCATTTGCAACTGGTTGGACTTCAATGTAATTTTACCTAGTGCTAATTTTATGAAGCGAGGTGTTTCGGCACCTCGCTTTTTTATTACCTCTTTGAGGGTAGCAGGGGGACATTCTATAGTCACCCTGTCAATTAAAAATATTATTCATGTGAAATTAAGTAGTTAGCTTTTGTCTGTAATTTCGGTCGCACGTATCCCTTGCTTTTAAAATGGCGAGTTTCTCACTAGGAGTTCTGGGGACAGGATACGTAATTGCTGAGTTCTGGGGACAGGATACGTAATTGCTGCAACGGCAGGTACCCGCGCAACGCCGCCACGCTGGCAACAAAAACAGTAAATTCTGTGAATCATGGGCTGGTTACGTGGACATTATATCTAACTCACTTTCCCTTTTCTTCCGCCTCCCATGTGGGGCTTACTGCCCGTGCTATAATTCATCGTTCCCAACCCTTGACCCTTGCTACTTGCCCCTTGTCGTTTGACTTTCCCCTGCCTGTTTGCTATCTTTTTATCAGAGGTGGGTTATCAAAAAGCGTGACACCAAAAACCATGATTCATCATACAAACAACTGTTTTCACATCCAAGGATGGTCAGAGAGTTCAGGGGACACTATATACTTAGCTCCTGAAATGAAGCCAGCCCAAGAGTGAAAAGGGTACGGATGATGACGTTAAGAAATATACCTGACGATATTGAGATTCTTGCACGCTCTGAAGCACGTAGGCAAGGGGTAAGCCTTAATAAGGCTTTTTTGACATTACTTCGTATATCAACACAGCAAAAGAGAACACACTCACCTTCGTCAGAACAAAAACGTGATAGTCGTTTTTCTCGTTTCTGTGGCGTATGGACAGATACAGAAGCAACTGAGTTTGATGCATCTCTTTTACAACAACGCAGTATTGATAATGAGATGTGGCAATGAAGAGACTACTGCTCGATACTACTCTGCAAATACTTCTTTCAGATCAATAACAAGATTACCAAGCATCGGCACGGCTACCTTTCCATCATCTGCATAACGGTCTGGAACCCCGTAAAGTCCGGTCTCCTGTAGTTTGAATACCATTACAGTTTTTTCTGAAGGATGCACAATCCAGTATTCCTTTACTCCATGCTTTTGGTACAGATCAAACTTGATTGTTAAATCCATTTTTGCGGTTGATGGCGATGTTACCTCAATAACTAGATCAGGCGCTCCGTTGCAGCCCCTCTCATCCAGCCTGGTCTTGTCGCAGACAACCAGTATATCTGGCTGAACGACAGTATCAATGTAGTTATCACTGGCGTTTGGGTTTGCGATAAAACGGACATCAAAAGGGGCATCATAAACATTACAGGAGTTGCCTTTTAAGTGATTGGCAAACTGCCTGAATAGCTCGCCTGAGATCTCTTGATGCCTTCTTCCGGGTGCCGGACTCATAGAATATGCAACCCCGCCTATCAGTTCCCATCGCTGGCCATCATCCCATGTAAGGTAATCGGCGTAACTCCACAGCTGTTCACTATTTTTCATTGCGAGATTCATAGTGGCTCCTTAGCTAAAAAAATACACATTATTTTTAACATGTAGTTTACGATACAGCAAAGCTGTTTTTGGCTGTGTTAAAAGCAAATAGAAATGTCCGGTTTTGTAACAAATGAATTGTCCGCTTTTTGTAGTTAAGGAGAAAATGATGTATCCTGCTTGACATGATTGTTGTGCTTCGATAGTATTCTTACCTGAGTCTTACTGCTAAGGAGGCGATATGGAAATAGTGGCTCTCTCAAGTAAAGGGCAGTTTGTACTCCCAAAGTCTATCAGAGATCTGCACCATTGGGATGTTGGCACAAAATTTTTGGTTATTGACAGGGGGACGGAGGTGATCCTGAAGCCAGCCACACCTTTTGAACTGACTGATTTTGAAACTGTGGATGCTCAATCCGTCTACTCAGGCAAGCGGTTATCGTTGGATGAAATGGATCTGGCTATTGCACAAGAAGCAGGTGCCAGAAAATGATTGCCGTTGATACCAATATCCTGGTTCGATATGCCGTGAAAGATGATCGTAATCAGGCTAAAAAGGCCACCGAATTTCTCATGACTCATTCCTGTCGAATTTTAAAAACAGTGTTGTTGGAGTTTGTCTGGGTCTTGTCATCAACAGCTGGTTATAATCTGTCTAAAACGGTTGTTATTGAACGTGTACGTCATATCTGCGGTCTGCCAACTATTGAAGTTGAGGATGCCGTGTCTGTTGCACAGGCAGTTGCCTGGTATGAAAAAGGAATGGATTTTGCCGATGCACTGCATTTTGCATCAAGTTTGGCGTTTACAGGATTTGCCACTTTTGACAGACGGTTCTCCAGTAAGGTCGTAAAACTTGACATTCAACAGAAGGTGATCCTGCTGTAGAAATAGATTGCTAGAATCGGAGGCAATGAAAAACAATGTTTAATATCATGCAGATAACACTCAAAGGTATCTTTCGGGACAGAGTCTTTCAGGGGATAATGGTGTTGTCAGTATTGTTTCTGTTTATCCCTACAGCTGCTTCACTTTCCATGCGTCAGGTAACAGAGCTTTCAATAACCCTCTCGCTTTCGTTAATCTCTTTTATACTTCTTCTTCTGTCTGTTTTTCTTGGAGCTACATCGCTTTGGAAGGATATGGAGCGGCGCTACACCTTCAGTGTGTTAAGTCTGCCGCTCAGCCGCAGTTCATACCTGCTGGGTCGTTTCTTCGGCCTTGCCCTTTTTCTCGTACTGACTTCGGCGCTGCTGGGGAGTGTTTCTATGCTGGTTATTAAGCTGGCTTCCGGCATCTATCCATCAGATCGCCCAATCGTCTGGAGCTATCTAGTATTTGCTATCTGTTTTGCCACCCTTAAATATATCCTGCTTGTCGGTATTGCCATCCTGTTGTCAACGGTAAGTACCTCCTTCTTTCTACCTGTGTTTGGTACTATCTGTGCTTTTCTGGCCAGCGGTGTTACCCAACAGGTATATGACTATGTTAACTCTCCAGCAGCAGCCCAGGCAGTTTCGCCTCTCTTTAAACCGCTCGTTACCTTGGTTTATTACCTGCTGCCCAATTTGGCCGGTTTTGATCTGAAGGTAAATGCTATCTATGGTGTTGCCCCCAGTTCTACCGGCTTGCTCCTCACAACAGGGTATTTTATTGCATATACAGCCATTTTACTGGGGGCTGCGATCCTTGTATTCAACCGGAGAGAGATGAAGTGACCAACCGTTTTCCTTTAATACTTTTCATAGTCGGGCTGCTTTTGTATAGCCTGCTGATTCTGCCGTTTACTGCCTATATGTGCAATAAACCGATTGAGGAAAAGCTGGGTTATGTGCCAAGTGTCAAACTATTAAAGCCGCTTTCGGCTGATCAGAGAGAGCTGGTGGGAGCATCGCTAGTCTTTAAAGTTATGATGTATTTTGGCGGCTTGGTAGGTAAGGCTCAGGGGGGGCAGATAATAACAGAACCTCCGGATTTGCAGGGGATGTCACGTCTGCTGCACGGTGCGGTACAGCTGGATCCTTACAATATGGATGCTTATTATTTTGCCCAGGGTTTTTTGACCTGGGATGCCCGCCAGATTAAGGTTGCTAATGACCTGCTTGATTACGGTATCCGATATCGTACCTGGGATTGGCAGCTTCCTTATTTTGCTGGATTTAACCATGCTTTTTTCCTTAAAGAGTATGGCAAAGCAGCTGAATACTACAAAAAGGCAGCGCTTATGAGCGGCTCTGCACTGCATGTAAATCTTGCGGGCCGCTACATGCAGGAGTCCGGTCAAACAGCTCTTGCGGTTGCCTATTTGACCGGAATGGTTCGAACTGCAACAAACCAGGCGGTCAGGCAGAGCTACGAGGTTAGATTAAAAGCCTTTCAGACAGTACAACAGATCGAAGATGCCCGTGAACAATTTAAACAGGAACGAGGCGTCTTGCCTGCCAGTGTTGAACAGTTGCACCAGACAGGATATTTGAAAGTTATGCCGCTGGATCCCTACGGTGGGCGTTTTTATCTTGAACCAACCGGCAAGGTGTCTACTACCAGCAAATTTGCCTTTGCAACAAAGAACAAATGAGGGAATCCGGATGCGTGCGCTTGAAATAGAGAATCTTTGTAAGGTATTTACAGGTAAAAAACGTCAGGCAGTAGAGGCTCTAAAAGATCTGTCCCTTACGATGGAACAGGGTGAAGTGTTTGGATTTCTTGGGCCAAATGGCGCCGGTAAGAGCACTACCATCAAGTGCCTGATGGGATTAATCAAACCCACTAGTGGCAGAGCAACCATTATGGGTGAGCCGATAAGCAGCGTGACTGCACGTAAACAGGTAGGATTCCTGCCGGAAAATCCTGCATTTTACGATTACCTTTCTGCTGAGGAATATCTGCTGTTTGTCGGACATATCTTTAAAATGGAAGAAGGACTGTTGCTACGTCGTACAGAAGAGGCATTAAAACAGCTTGAACTCTGGGATGCCCGCAAGCGTCAGATAAGAAGTTACAGTAAAGGAATGGTTCAGAGGGTAGGTTTGGCGCAGGTTCTTATCCACGACCCTGACTTTTATATTCTTGATGAGCCGATGAGCGGTCTTGATCCGCTTGGGCGTGCTCTTGTAAAAAATATTATTCTGGAACTTAAAAAGCGGGGCAAGTCGGTCTTTTTCAGCACTCATATAACTGACGATGTTGAAAAGGTCTGCGATCGGGTTGGTGTAATCAATAAAGGGCAACTACTTATTGTAGATCGTGTAGACAATATTCTTCAAAGAGGTATTGAAGGATATACGGTTGTTGTAACCACAGTGAATGGAAACAGAGAAGAACAATTTGTAGAAAAAGCTGATTTGCAGTCTTTTATCCAGCAGTCTATTGCTAATAATTGCCTTCTGGAAAAAATAGAGCCGCGCCGCAAGGATATGGAGGCGTTTTTTCTTGAAATTCTGGCTCAATAAGCATCCGCTGCTTGCACCGGTATTTCTTATAGCTGTTATCATAGCGGTCTACTTTCCTGCTATGCAGAGCGGTATCCATCCGTATGATGATCCTGGAATAATTGCCCACTATTCTAAACTTCTTCCCTTATCTCAGATACTATTACCAGGTTCCGGATATTACTATCGTCCGCTTGTTGAACTCTCATTCTGGTTTGATAACCTGTTATGGGGTATGGAACCTTCTGCCATGCATCTGGAACTGGTTCTGCTGCACTGTATAAACAGTTTGCTGGTCTATATACTGGCAGTAAAGCTCCAAACAGAGAATGCCGGCAACAGAATAGTCCCGCTTTTTGCAGCTCTGCTGTTTGCCCTGCATCCGGTAAATGTAGAGGCTGTGGCATGGATAGCCGGACGAACCGACCCTCTGCTTACCCTGCTTGTACTCTTATCCCTGATTTACTGGTTGCGCTGGATTGCAGCACCTGACTGGCGCAACCTGTTTGCAGTGTCGGCTTTTTACGGGGCTGCACTACTTAGCAAGGAGACAGCGCTGGCCTTTGGCGCAGTTCTTGCTCTTTTGACTATGGCATGGCCGGGAGCAGCAAAGCCAAAGCAACGCCTGACAGCAGTTGCCATCATGGCGTTGCTGCCTGTAGTGGCGGCAGCCGGTTTTATGCTGCTTTTTCATGGTAAAAACAGCGGGTTGGGTAGATTTCTGTCCAGTACAGATCTGCAGGTTATGCAAGCTGTGCCAGATACAGTGATAGCCTTTGGTTTTTATCTTAAGAAACTGATTATCCCTCTTCCATTAAACTTTGCCATTGATACGGTACAGCCCTGGTATGCCCTGCCAGGTCTCCTCTTTTTCCCGATAATCTGGTTGCTGTTCCGTTATCAGCGTAAGACTGCGCTGCTGTTTGTTGCGGCTATGCTCTGCATCATGCCCGCTCTGCTTGTGGCTGTCAAACAGGTTGCCTGGACACATTTTGCAGAGCGGTATCTGTACCTTCCATCCGCTTTTTTTGTGCTGGGGCTTGCAGTCGCAGCTTCTGGAGTATGGGAAAGCCAGAAGAAGCTGCTGGCACCACTGGCGGTGGGTCTGATATTCCTCTTTTTTGTTGTTAGTCTGCAAAGAGTATCCCTTTGGAATGAGAAACTGGTATTTTTTGAAGATGCTGTAAGTAAATCACCGGCATTTGGTTCTGTGTACTATACGCTGGGTGGTTTGCTGATACAAAAGGGAGAAATAAACCGGGCGGCTGACCTGTTTCTGATAGCTGAAAAATTGAATCAGCGCGATTCGATGCGTAATCCGATTAAAGTAGCAATTATGGGTGCAATGATTGCTAAGGGTGACTTGCTTGAGGCGCGAGATTACTTTTTTAAACTATTTACCAAAAAACAGGATGCCTCTGCGGACTTTTTGGAACTGTTATACAAGGCTGATATAAAGCGACTTGAAAAGCTTTCAGGAAGTGATAAGGTCATGTTGGCTATTGATCTTATTGAAACATTGAAAGTGCTTAATCAGAAAAAACCGGATCCGTTCTGGCTCTACCAGAGCGGTAGAATGGCGCTGATTACAGCGGATACGTCTAAAGCTGCAGACTACTTTCGGCGTGCCTATACTGCAGCCCCTCCAGATGCCCATTATCGTGGAGCCGCTTTAACCAATCTGCGTAGATTGGAGCAAACCCAGTGAACGGTTTGACAGCATCTTACCTTAATCTCCTGCGTCCAGCCCAGTGGCTGAAGAACCTGATGCTGTTTTTCCCCCCATTTCTGGCAGGACATGCCTTGAATCCGGGGATTATTACAAAGGGTCTGATTCCATTTGTTTCATTCTGTATGGTGTCGAGCGCTGGTTATATATTCAATGACCTTCTTGACCGGAAGCGGGATCTGCTTCATCCCCAAAAGAGTTTGCGTGCTATTCCGTCTGGTAGAATCAGTATTGCATCTGCATCGTTATCTGTTTTTTTTATGTTTTTGTCTGGCTTAATACTGGCATGGCTTACTTCAGCCACGTTTTTTGTCTTTCTGCTGGCTTATCTGACGGTTTCTTGCTGTTACTCCATCTACCTCAAAAATATCCCTGTTGTTGACCTGTTCTGCATATCAGCCGGATTTCTTATCCGTCTCCAGGCTGGTGGTGAGCTGTTTCAGATCCCTGTCTCTCCCTGGCTATTCCTGACGGTTTTGCTGCTGGCAATATTCTTAAGCACCGGTAAACGGTTAAGTGAGGTGCAAGCATTAGGCAGCTGTGCCGGTGAGCATCGTGCCAGCTTGCACTGTTATCCTCCCGGGTTTCTTTCCGGCATCCTCAATATGACTGCGGGCGCTGTGCTGGTAACATATTCCATGTATGTCTTGCATAAGCCCAGGCTGATCTATACGGTGCCGCTCTGTCTGTTTGGTCTGCTGAGGTATATGTTGCGGGTTAGCGCTGGGAAAAATGGAGATCCTACAGAGTCACTGCTAAAGGACTGGCTGCTGTTTCTGGTCGGACTTTTTTGGGTCTTAATGGTTTTCTGGAGCATCTACCTGTGAGCCGCGTATATATTATTCTGGTTAACTGGAATGGCTGGCGTGATACTCTGGAATGCCTGGAAAGCTTGCTACAGCTGGACTATCTGGATTTCAGAATAGTGGTCTGTGATAACGGCTCTGGTGATGATTCGCTCAATCAGATCAGAAACTGGGCTAATAATCGTACGGTATCGCTGGTTGAGTATCAACGCAGAGAGGCTGAATCAGGTGGCAGAGACGACAGCGATCCGTTACTGACAATTATCAGTATCAACGAAAACCTGGGTTTTGCCGGTGGCAACAATGTGGGGATACGCTACGGTATGGCGCGGGGTGATATTGATTATTACTGGCTGCTTAACAACGATACCGTGGTTAAGCCGGATGCTTTAACCCCTCTGGTAGCACGAATGAAGGAAAATCCTGAGATCGGTATATGCGGTTCAACTATTTGTCTGTATCATGATCGCAGCAAAATTCAGGCTCTGGGGGGCGGGTATTACTGTCATTGGTTAGGATTACCCTGGCATTATGGACGCTTTACCCACTGGAACGGAACAGTTGACCACCAACGCGCTGAAACCAGGATGAACTATGTTGAAGGAGCTTCAATGCTGGTGTCGCGTAAATTTATAGAGCAGATCGGTCTGATGTCTGAGGACTATTTTCTATATTTTGAAGAGGTTGACTGGGCCGTGCGTGCCAAAGGCCGTTTCAGTTTGGGCTATGCGCCCGAGAGTATTGTCTATCATAAAGTTGGAGCCAGCATCGGCACCAGTAGCAACCCTGCCAAAAAAAGCCTGACCTGCGATTATTATAACATCCGTAACCGCATCCGTTTTACCAAGCAGTATCACCCCGCTGCCTTGCCAACGGTCTATCTGGTACTGCTACTTGAAGCCTTGGTTCGTTTGCTGTGCGGTAATGTTGACCGCGCTGTAATGATTATCAGGCTGATGCAGCAGGGTGGGGCAGATCTGGAGCAGAAACCGTGAAGATTTCAGTAGTGACAATATGTCTCAACGCTCAGGCTTACATTCGTAAGGCTTTGTCTTCGGTTGTGGCTCAAACCTGGCATGATGTTGAACATATCATTATTGATGGTGGATCAACGGATACTACCGTCCAAATTATAAGTGAAATGGCTGTAAAGAACCCGCAACTACATTGGAGTTCTGCTCCAGACAACGGTATCAGTGACGCTATGAACAAGGGACTGGCTCAGGTAACTGGCGATATTGTCTGTTTTTTGCATGCTGATGATTTTTATCCTGACACGGATGTTCTGGCAGATGTAGCCGCAGTGTTTACCGCGCACCCTGATATCCGATGGATGACCGGAGGTATTCAGCATGTGGATGATGCTGGCCAGATGCTGAGACGTTTTCCGGTGCGGCGCTGGTCGTACCGCAGGTTGTTGCGAGGAAACATCATTTTCCATCCAGCAACATTCATTAAGCGTGAAGCCTTGGCAGTAGTTGGAGGCTTTGATACTCATCTGCGTTACACCATGGATTATGATCTCTGGTTGCGGCTTGGCACAAGATGGGCGCCATTTCTGCTGGATCATTCTCTGGCTTGTTTTAGACTTCATAGTGGCAGTATGTCGGTAGGGCAGGTGGATGCAGCTTTTCGGGAGGAATTTTTAGTGCGTTGCCGGTATCTTGAGGGAAAACCACTGCAGAAAATACTGCATCAGTCGTATTACCTACTGAAATTTTTGCCGAACCGTCTGAGTGTGAGGTTTTGAAGTGGTGTTAGATTCTCCGCTCGTGTCAGTGATCATACCCTGCTACAACGGGGGGGAGTTGCTTGCAGAAACAATTGCCTCGGTTCACTTACAGACCTTCAGAGATTTTGAGGTTATTGTTGTTGATGATGGTTCTGATGATCCTGTCACCATTAAATTGCTGGATAAACTAGCTGATTCCGATTTTATCCTTTTGCGCACTGCTAACTGCGGCGTTGCTGCGGCTCGCAATACAGCAATAACAGCGGCGCAGGGGCGGTACATACTGCCGCTGGATGCCGATGATCTTCTGGTTCCTGAATTTCTGGAAAAGATGGTGCACATTCTGGAGCAGCAGCCAGAGATCGGGATTGTTGGCACTGACGCAAGGTTATTTGGTATGTCTGATAAAATTAAACGGTTACCGGTATTTTCGGTGAAACGGCTGCTGAGTGAAAATCTGCTCTTTGCCTCCTCATTGTTTAGGAAAACTGACTGGCAGGCCGTTGGCGGTTATTCTACGGCAATGCGTTATGGCTGGGAAGATTGGGAGTTCTGGATTGCCATGACAAAAAAAGGCGTCACGGTTGCAAAGATACCGGAGCCACTTTTAATGTATCGTATACGCAGCACTTCACGAGATCGTTCAATGACCTTCCTGCAGAAGCTAAGGATGCTTCTGTTTATTGTAGTAAGGCATTTTGGAAGCTATTTGAAGTCACCGGTAAGCCTGGGAAGATTGATTGTAAACTCAACTTTTTTAGGAAAGGTGTGCATTATTGGCCACTATAGATACCACACAACCTGAACTACTGATTGAGCCAAACCGGCCAGCCCTGCACTACTGGCGCGATGTCTGGCGTTACCGGGAGCTGTTCTGGTTTCTGGTCTGGCGCGATATCCTGGTTCGCTATAAACAAACTGTAATCGGGGTAGCCTGGAGCGTAATCCGGCCTTTGGTTACCATGATTGTTTTTACGGTGGTGTTTGGCATGTTGGCAAAGTTACCTGACAGTGGTGTGCCGTATCCACTTTTGGTGTTTGCCGCCATGTTGCCCTGGAACTTCTTTTCCAATGCACTGTCAGAGGGTTCCGGTTCGCTGGTGGGCAATGCCAATCTGGTTACCAAAGTCTACTTTCCCCGCATTATTATCCCGGTAAGCAGTGTTATCGTTGCACTTGTTGATTTTGGCATCTCCCTTTTCATTATGGCCGGTATCATGCTCTGGTACGGTTATTTGCCGGATTGGAGGCTGGTAACCCTGCCGCTGTTTCTACTGCTTGCCTGCTTGCCGGTGGCTGGTGCAGGGCTCTGGTTTGCGGCTCTTAATGTCCGTTACCGTGATTTCCGTTATCTGGTGCCGTTTGTCCTGCAACTTGGTCTGTATGTTTCTCCTGTTGGTTTTTCAAGCAGTATTGTGCCGGAACAGTGGCGGCTGCTCTATGCGCTTAACCCGATGGTGGGTGTCATTGACGGCTTCCGTTGGGCGCTGCTGCAGGGTAATGTTGAGCTGCACTGGTCGGGTATTCTACTTTCAACCGGCTTATCGCTATTGCTGCTTATTACCGGTTTCTGGTATTTCCGCAAAACCGAGAGGATTCTGGCGGACGTGATATAGTGACAGCGTATCAGATGCAAAGCCTCGAAGCTGGAAGAAAGGTGAAAGGTGAAAGGTGAAAGGTGAAAGGTGAAAGGTGAAAGGTGAAGGGTGAAGAGAGCTTGTCTTGAAATAAACGGACGAGCAATCTTGATATACTTAATTCTGGCTGACAAAATAAAAGCTGATCTTGAAATGCATGACCGTCTTATTGCAGCCACATCAAAAAAATATAAAGCTCCATTACTAACAAAAGATGAGGTAATTATCGCATCTGATGTCGTAAAAACGGTTTGGTAGACTCGTAATGATTCTTCATTGGGAGGCAAATGAGTGCAAGATTATAGAACCTTGTGTGTAGTTTTATGCATAGTATGTCGCTAAAATATCGACATACTATGCATATTTACATATAGTGGCATTATTATGTCAACCGTTATTGAGAAACTGAGAAAGCGGGTCTCTGGTGAAGAGTTTGATTATCAGACTCTTATGGATTCTCTTGCTGGTTATGCTGCGCCACGTGATAAAATTTCGTTGCTGTTGCGACAAGGCGCCATTGTCCGTATAAAAAAAGGACTCTATATTTTTGGTGATACTTTCAGGCGAAAGCCGATTTGCCATGCTCTCCTTGCAAACCTGATCTATGGACCATCGTATGTTTCCCTTGACTATGCCCTCCAATATCATGGCCTGATACCCGAGCGGGTTACCGTTGTAACCTCTGTCACAACAGGTAGATCAAGGTGCTTTTACACCCCAGTGGGACGCTTTGACTACAATAGAATTCCCTTGCATGCCTTTCGCACTGGTATGGATATGGTTGAACTGTCAGCGGGGTGTAGCTTTCTTGTTGCCATTGCTGAAAAAGCACTGGCAGACAAACTGCTTTGTGAGAGGGGTAGTGGCATTCGGAGTTTATTTGAAATGCAACGTCATTTGGAGGAGGAGTTGAGAATTGATCACTTGGAACTATCCAGGCTGAATCCGGATCGTCTTGATGAAATTGTTGCCTGTTGCGGAAATGTAAGGGTTACCCTGCTTGCCAGCCTGGTGCGTCAGCTTCAAAAGGGATAGGAAGGTGTACTATATGCATGAGGCTATCGGCAGGATGCTTGATAAATATGAACGAAACGGGTTTGACGATACCTTTCAGGCGCTACGTGAAATTATACAGGAAATTGCTTTGCTCGGATTGTGGCGAAGTCGTTTCTTTGAACATGCCGCTTTTTATGGAGGAACTGCCTTAAGGATTTTATATGGTCTTGATCGTTTTTCAGAAGACCTGGATTTTTCGCTTTTGATGCCAAACTCACACTTTGATCTATCACGGTTTACCGCCACTGTTGGGGCGGAATTGTCAGGATTTGGTTTTGATTTTACAGTAGAGCAGGTACATAAAACCCCTCAGTCAGCAGTACAGTCAGCATTTCTCAAGGGTGAAACCCTGCAACAACTTCTGGTGATTGACGCATCACAGGCGATAGCAAAAAATGTGGCAAAAGGGCAGATACTGAAGATAAAGCTTGAGGTGGATACGAATCCTCCGCAGGGATTTAGCACACAGACCAGCTATTTGCTTCAGCCTATTCCCTTTGCTGTCAGGTTGTATACGCTGCCTGATCTCTTTGCCGGCAAGATGCATGCTATCCTGTGCCGCAACTGGAAAAACAGGGTGAAAGGACGGGATTGGTACGATCTTGTCTGGTATTGTGCCAATCACCCTGATTTGCATTTGCTTCATCTTGAAAATAGAATGCGCCAAAGCGGACACTGGCTGGATGCAGCAGCTCTTGATCAGACGGCTTTCAGCAGGTTGCTGTACTATCGCATAGAGCAGCTTGATGTTAAGCAGGCACGTCAGGAAGTAAGTGGCTTTGTAAGAAAACCTGATGAGTTGAATATTTGGTCAGCCGAATTTTTTCACGATATCATCAACCGTATTCGGCTGGTTTAAGAGATTTGCGGGAGGTTGAACGCATGGCTATTACTATGTTTAACAAAGAAATGGTGCCAGGATGATAGAGCAGATCAAAAATAGCAACCAACTGCTGGTGGATACGGTTTTGAGGCTCTGGTAGAAATCGAGATGATAGAGGTAAAGCAGGGGTCGTATCCAGGTGATGCGGATATGACAATGTTTGGGGGGATTGAAGCAAATCAGGTTGTTTTAAAATAAAAACTGCTGTTGCCAAACTGGCACCAGTTGTGTAGGCTCAGTCATTATTATGCAGAATAGTGAGGTGAAGGTATGCATGCTGTTGTTTCCAAGAAAACAGTGTCTGATGACAGGGTTGTTTCAAGGATTCCCCGATCAAACAGGCTGATTATCGAAAAAGCGGCTGCGGTTTATGGCGCATCGGTTAATCAGTTTATTGTTCAGACAGCGCTTGATCGCGCTTCCGAGATACTTGAGCGTGAAGAATTGTTAAAGCTTTCAGCAAGGGACTCTGAGCTTTTTCTTGAAGCCTTGGATAATCCACCTCCCCTTAACAAAAGGCTTGCTGAGGCGATGGAGAGCCTGATGAACAAAGTGAAATGCTGATATTTCAGCCTCTTGAACTGTTGCATGACAGGAAAGCATTTGATTGCGGGGTTTCTGCATTGAATGAGTTCCTTCAGAAGACTGCTCGACAACACAGGGAAAAAGGATTCTCCAATACATATATTCTTGTTGATGATGAAAGCAGGGCTGAAATAATTGGCTATTTCACCCTTTCGTTTTTTGAGGTTAGTACTCAAACTCTGCCGGAAATTCATTCCAGAAAACTGCCAAAATCTGACAGGCTACCCGCTGCAAAACTTGCCAGACTTGCAATATCAAAAAAATTCAAAGGAAAAGGGTATGGTGCTTTGCTTCTTGCTGAAGCTGTCAGAAGGGTGGTTCTGGCTTCAACGCAATCCGGGGCAATTACCGGTTTTTTTGTTGATGCCAAAGACGATAATGCAAGGAGTTTCTATCTTGCCTTTGGTTTTATTCCGCTTAACGATTCCCCCATGCAGCTCTTCCTGCCACTTAAAACCTTGCTTCATTTTCATGGGATAGCAAACAAATGAATACATTGAAACCTGACTTCATCCCGGTCTACGAGCCGCTTTTACTGGGTATGCATCGGGCTGAGATAAAGAAGAAGTTTGATGAGATAGTTGATTTTGCAGAGATAGAGAAGTCACTTGATGTAGGTGAAACCTGCAATATTTATTTGTAAATAGGGAGGATATGTATGATTGATCAAAGTTTGCTTGAAAAAATTGTTGTCAGATTACAAAAAGTCAAGCCGATGAAAATATATTTGTTTGGTAGCCAGGCAATGGGAACGGCTGATATTGATAGTGATATTGACTTGTTATTGGTGAAGGACTCGGTAATATCAAAAATAAAAGAAATGAATGATGCGCGTAAGTTACTAAGAGGATTAGGTAAATCTTTTGATGTTATTGTTACAAGTTAGGAAGAATTTGACTTTTACAGTACTCAAGTTAATTCAGTACATCATGCTGCTGCCAATTTTGGGAAGATCATTTATGGATAAATTAACACCATACGCAGTTGAAGGCCGCTATGCCATAATGCATGATGATCTTCACGATATAGATGACATGTTGGCCAAGTCAGAACTGTTTTTAGCTCAAGTCTGTGAAACTGTATCTACGCAGGTACATAAGTAAACGATGTCCACCGTTATCAGCGTAGAAAATCTTGGCAAGAAGTTTGATGAGATTGTTGCTTTTGTGGAGATAGAGAAGTGTTTTCATCGTGCAATATATGCGTTTATTATGCGATATTGTTACTTGGGCTTTGCGCAGTAAATTGTATAGAAACAGGGTGAGGGCAAAAAAATGTCAAAGTTTATTGAGATGAATCAGATTGAACAGCAAATTGAGGCACTTCCTCCGGTTGAGCAGGTTATGATGCTCGAACGAATAGTTCGCCATCTTAAACGGCTTCTCGTGGCTCAACCGTTCACATGCATACCTCGTACAGAAAACGAAGGAATTGCTGAAAAACTGAATCAAGTCTATAAAGTTGAAGTCTCTCGTATGGATCCTCTATTAACTAATGCTCAGTTCGCTTCTATAGGACGGGATGAGTGGTGATGAAACGTGGCGAAATATGGTGGGCGGACTTGCCGGATCCTGTGGCTTCTGAACCCGGGTATCGCAGGCCATTTGTCATTATGCAAATAGATGAGTTTAATCGTAGTCTTATTAAAACAGTGGTGGTTATCGTTCTGACAACAAACCTTCGACTGGCAGAGGCACCGGGAAATGTTCTGTTAAAATCACCGCAAACAGGATTGACAAAAGATTCAGTTGCCAATGTATCTCAACTGTTGACAGTGGATAAGTCATTTCTGACTGAAAAAGCAGGTAAGTTACGAAAGCCGGAACTACAGAAGATTGAATCAGGATTGCGTCTTGTATTGGGTCTGTGATCATAATTGCAGGTACATATTGTACTATTCCCTTTTTGCCATTCATAATTCATATTTTACCTGTGTTTCTTCACCCTTCACTTTTCACCCTTCACCTATCAAATGACCGTCATCAGCGTAGAAAATCTGGGCAAGAAGTACACCATCTCCCACCAGCAGCGTGGGGACAATAGCTCTCTGCGTGAAGTAATCACCAACAGTGTAGCCAGCTTTACAAAAAAGCTTCTTTCACCTTTCACTCCTCACCCTTCACAAGCTTCTCCTCACCCTTCACCTTTCACCTTTCACGATTCACCCGCCTCAGAAGATTTCTGGGCCTTGAAAGATGTTTCATTTGAAGTAAAACAAGGGGAACGGATCGGCATTATTGGCAGAAACGGTGCTGGTAAATCAACGCTGCTCAAGATACTTTCTCGCATTACCGAGCCGACCACCGGACGGGTAAAGATCAAGGGCAGGGTGGCCAGTCTGCTGGAGGTGGGCACCGGTTTTCATCCGGAGCTTACCGGCAGAGAAAATATCTACTTGAATGGCGCTATTCTTGGGATGGGCAGGCAAGAGATTAACAGAAAATTTGATGAGATTGTTGCCTTCTCAGAGATCGAGAGGTTTCTGGATACGCCGGTAAAACGTTATTCATCTGGTATGTATGTTCGGCTGGCTTTTGCCGTTGCTGCCCATTTGGAACCGGAAATTTTGATTGTAGATGAAGTGCTGGCAGTTGGTGATGCTTCTTTCCAGAAGAAATGTCTGGGTAAGATGGAAGAGGTAGGCAGTGAAGGGCGGACGGTACTGTTTGTAAGTCATAATATGGGGGCCATCAAGTATCTATGTGGTTCCGTGTTATTACTGGACAAAGGAACAATTAAGTCAGTCGGAAAACCGGAATCTGTTATCGCACACTATCTCGGCCTTGACAGTAACACCAACGATAACGGCTGTCTTGAATTAGTGTCTGAGCGGTCAGGCAATGGCGTCGTGATTTTTTCAGAATTTTTTATTGAAGATAAACATGGCAACAGAATCACCAAGGTGTTGACCGGTGAAGATGTGGTTTTTGTTTTTCGTGTCAAGGCTTCATACGCGAACTCAGGGAAAGTTGATTTAGGCTTTTCGTTGCACAATCCATTGGGAGACGTTTTTTCTGTGCTTTACAGTTCTTACCAGAACAGTCTGTTTGAAATCAACGACTCAGGATATGGTTACATACGATGCATATTAGAAAATTTTCCATTTCCCTCCGGAAGGTTACTGGTTAAAGGGCGGTTGCTTGTAGATGGGGAAGAGTCTGATTGGCCAAAGGTTCCAATTGGCTCTGTAGATATTGAAAAGGGGGATTTTTTTGGTACTGGAAATCAAGGTTTTCCGGGCAATGTTAGTTTTCTTGTAAAGGGGCATTGGAAATATAATGATTAACAGAATTATCAGAAAGCTATTACCCGATCGGATTGTATACGATATTGAACGGCCATTCAGGGAAAAGCTTCAAAATGGCAAGCTCTCATTTTCCCAAGAAGGTGAAGATATAATACTTGAAAGATACTTTTATGATAGAAATAGTGGATTTTATGTAGATATAGGTTCTCATCACCCTATCAGATTTTCAAATACATACTATTTTTACTTAAAAGGTTGGAATGGTATAAACATAGATGCGTTGCCTGGAAACAAACAATTATTTGATGTTTACAGGCCTAGGGACATCAATCTCGAGTTGGCCATTTCTGATGTGGAAAATTTATCAACCTATTATATGTTTAATGAGCCTGCACTGAATACATTTTGTAAAGAAGAGGCGGAATACAAATCAAAACTTGATAATTATAGAATAGTTGATTCAATATCTTTAAATACAGTTAGGATATCTAGTGTACTAGATAAATATATTGGAAATAAGAGTATAGACTTTATGTCTGTTGATGTTGAAGGTTTAGAAATGAATGTTTTGAGATCAAACAGCTGGGATAGATATCGCCCTAAAATCATACTTGTCGAGCTTTTAAGGCATTCATTTCAGGATATATGGTCCAGTCCACTGTATCTTTATTTAAAATCAAAGGGCTATGAAATGGTTTCAAAATCGCACAACAGTCTTTTTTTTATGGAAAAAAATAGTTGAAATTTGAGGATACAAGAATGCTGCAGCAGCGCTTTAGCTTTGTCATGATTGTTCTGAACGGCATGCCGTTTATTGAATGCGCATTGCGGGCAATCTACACAGCTGCCGAGCAGATCATCATTATTGAAGGAGCGGTGGAACAGTGCCGCTTTGCTGCGCATCCTGATGGCAGTTCAACTGATGGTACGGTGGAGGCTATCCGGAGTTTTCCTGATCCTGAACGGAAAATCAGCCTCGTGCAGGGGCAGTGGCCTGAAAAGCTGGAGATGCATAACAGAGCGCTTGAACTGGTTACCGCTGAGTATGTCTGGCTGGTGGATGCTGATGAGATATACAAGGAAGAAGATATTGAGCGTGTCCGGAGGTTATTGACCGAAGATCCCACAATTGCGCGTGTCGATTTTATTCCGGACAATTTCTGGAGGGGCTTCGAGTTCATCTTTGTATCGGACAAATTTTATGAAGCCCCTTGCCATTATCGACGGGTTTTCCGCCTTACGCCGGGAGCGCGTTTTGTTTCCCACCGTCCGCCAACACTTTCCAATAATGAGGGCAGGGTACTTAGCGGTCGTGACACCCGTGCCCTGAACATCTATCCCTACCACTATAGTTATGTGCTGTGGAGTCAGGTCTGCCAGAAGGTTGAACTGTACCACCGCTACGGATGGGGGCAACAGTGGGGTATTGATCTGGATGTCTGGTTCCGTGATTTCTTTCTACAATGGAGTCCAAGGAACCGGGAAGAACTGGAAGCATCCTTCCCGGTCTGGACCGGTGATCCTGGATCCCGGACCGTACGGTTTGACGGTGAGCATCCGCCAGCCATGGCCGGGTTGATTGACCGTCTTTCAATTCCCGAAGCCATGGAATGTGCGGCGGTGGATGAAGTGCAGAGTTTGCCGGTCGTGGGTGCGGTGCCTTTTCAACGGATGGTACTGCGTGCCTGGGACCACATCCAGCTGGATGAACCTCTGCGCAGGCGCTACGGTCTGATCCGGAGCAATCTTGATCAGCAGGCAGCGCCATTATGGAATATCCACGTGGCATTGGCGTTCCTTGCCCGGCTGCTTCGTCCGGAACGCTATCTGGAAGTGGGGGTGAGAACCGGCGGCTCGATGGTGCAGGTGCTGCACAATGGCTCGCCGCGCCTGGCACTGGCCGTTGACCAGTGGATGGGCAGTTATGCCGGGATGTCCAATACCCTTTCCTTTACCAGACAACAGTTTGCCAATTATCAAAAACGGTCGGGTAATGCTACCAAGATCACCTATGTCCGTGGTAGTAGCCACAAGGTTCTGAAACGCCTTATCGCACAAAAAATGATGTTTGATCTGATAACCATTGACGGGGATCATACCCGCGAAGGCGCTTGGGAAGACCTTGAGGATGCCGTCAATCTGCTGGGGGTACGCGGCGCTATTGTTTTTGATGATATTACTCATCCCTCCCATCGAGACCTCTACACGCTTGTTCATCGTTTAAAGCTGAGATATCCCGAGTTTTCCATCCTGCTCAACACTGTGCAAGATAACGGGTGCGCCATTTTCCTGAAGAATATTGATCTGCAAGAGCTGTTTTCAAAAGCTGCAAGGATGGTAGCCCGCAGTGTTGTTGTGGCAGGCGAGTTTGCGCAGTCCCAGGAGACAAACCTGACCAGTATTGACAGAAATTCTGAATTTGCCAGAAATATCAGGGATGTTTTTGTAAAAATCCGCCCAAAGCGAGTGATAGAGACCGGAACGTTTCATGGTAACGGTACCACCAGAATCATTGCTTCCTCTCTACGCGAGCTGGGTCTGGAAGACAGCCGTTTTCTTTCAATTGAATGCAATTCGGAGAATCTGGCGCTGGCCGTAACAAACCTTGCCGCGCACGGTTTGTCAGAACTGGTTGAGCTGATACATGGGCTGTCCGTGCCGCGCCACCTGCTGCCAGCAATGGATGTGATTAGGGAAAAACTGGTCTACGGTATAGCCGGTGAGGGTATCTATGTTGATCATGATGAGGCGGTGCGCACCGCGCGCTATTATGCAGAAACCCATTTCAAAGGGATTCCGGATGATCGTCTGGGGTACTGCCTGAGAGAAGTTGGGGAGGCACCTGATTTTATCCTGCTGGACAGCGGCGGTCATATGGGCACTATCGAGTTTAACTATCTTTTGGATAACTTGAAAAGCCCTTGCTATATCGCCCTTGATGATATCAACCATGTGAAACATGCGCGCAGTTTCCGGCAGATATCGAATGACCCGCGCTTTACCCTTGATGTTGCAGCGCAGGAGAAATTTGGCTTCTGTATTGTACGTTTTACCCCGGCACAGCCGGTACCAACCCGGTTGCTGTGGATCAGGACCGATGCCATTGGCGACAACATACTCTCGCTTCCGGCCCTGGTCCGGATCAGGGAGGCGCATCCGGCCGCCTGGGTCACGGTGCTGTGTCAGGAACATATTGCGGAGCTGTATAGCGCCTGCCCGTTTGTTGATGAAGTGCTTACCTTTGAGCGCAATCGCGCCCATGAAAATCCTGCTTACCGCAGGACGATTGTGGCTATGCTGCAGGAGTTACGGGCGGATATCTGTATTACCCCGGTGCTTTCTCGGGAGGAGCTGACGGATATCTTTGCGCTGGGTAGCAGGGCGTTGCAACGAATTGCATTTGACGGTAATGACTGTAATATCAATCCGGCCGTCCGTCAGATGCATAACCGCTTTTATACCAGGCTTATTAACACGGTAGATATAGGGATGCACAGCGAGTTTCATCTGAATAAAATTCTACTGGAAACTCTGGACATCACATCTGAACAAATTGTCCCGAAGATATGGCTGACTCAGGACGATGAAACTTTTGCCACGGAACTGTTTGCCCAGCAGCAGCTTGATCCGGCCAAGACCCTGGTGTTTTTCCCCGGCGCGAAGGATGTGCACCGGCAGAGCCGGGCGTATGGCCGTGCGCTTGAAGAGTTCTGCCAGTCATCAGGCTTTACCGTGTTAATCATGGGTGGTATCGGTGACCGTGCTATAGCTCAGCAGAACCTTGACCGTCACTCTTGTCGGACTGTTGATCTGACCGGGAAGACCACCATCAGGCAAGCTGCTGCGCTCATTGCCAGATCTGCTCTGGCTGTGGGGGCGGAAACCGGACTTGCTCATATTGCGGCAGCTGTTGGCACACCCCATGTAGTTCTGTTGGGCGGTGGCCATTTCGGGCGTTTCATGCCCTATGCGGTAACCACCACAGCCGTTACGCTGCCGCTTGACTGTTTCGGCTGCAACTGGCGCTGTCGTTATGCCGAATATTACTGCATTGACAAGGTAAGTAGCGCTGCAATTTTGGCAGCCACAAAGCTGGCATTGACGAGAGAATATGACCGTCCCTGTATTGTTGTGAGTCCTGCATCCGGCTGGGCGTGTGGGGACACGTTGCCCTGCTGGGGTCTCGGGGTGCTTAAAGAACTCGACTTGCCGGTTACCATCGTTGAAATGGACGAAGAGGGCGGCTACCGGAGTTTTGAACAGAATCCGATAGTACCTGCGGGAGAGATGCAGGCGGTTGCCGTGACGCAGGCTACCAGCAGCGAATACGACCTTCTGTTGGCCCGGTACGGGATTGAAGACCGTCTTCATCCGCTCGTCTATTGCTCGTATGTCATCCAGGAAAACATCCGTGCGAAAAAGCCACTTGCTGTTACTATCCATGAGACTATCGGATATCTGAAACGATGGATCAAATGGCGGTGGAACAGATGAATAGTACGAGACATCAGAAGACAGGATGTGAAAAGGTCGTCTCCGTGGTCATCGGTTCATTCAACCGTTGCCGCTTTCTCAAGCTGGCCATTGCAAGTGTTCGCGAGGAGCTGAAACGTTTTTCCCTGCCTGCAGAGATCATTGTCGTTGACGGTGGCTCCACTGACGGTGCCTTGGGTTGGCTCCTGAAACAAAAGGATATCCTGACCATCGTTCAGCATAACCGCGGTGAATGGACAGGCCGGCCTATAGATCGTCGTTCCTGGGGCTATTTTATGAATCTTGGTTTTAAATGCGCTCAGGGCAACTACATCTGTATGCTCAGCGACGACTGTCTGGTGGTGCCGGGAGCCATCAAAAATGGTATTGAACTGTTTGATGCCAGACTTGCGGTGGGCGAAAAGACTGGTGCTTTGGCTTTTTACTGGCGTAACTGGCCGGAGCAGCAAAAATATTGGGTCGGTTTTACCTTTGGCAACCGGATGTTCGTCAATCATGGCCTTTTCCTGCGTCAGGCACTGGAGGAGGTTGGCTATGTGGACGAGGAAAACTATTCCTTCTACCATGCTGACGGAGATCTTTGTCTACGGATGAGTGAGTATGACTACAGCTGCATCGATTCGCCGGAGTCTTTTGTGGAGCACCATACCCACGCTAACATGCTGTTACGTAAAGAAAATCTAGTAGGTCAGCATGCTGATTGGAAGCGCTATTGTGAACGCTGGCAGCATTTAGGTCCGCCTGATCAAGATTGGCGGGAGATTGCCTTCGACGATCCGGCGAAAACTGCCGGTTTGTTCAGGAAAGGCTGGCTCCGTTGGTGAAGCTTCATCTGGGGTGTAGTCAGCGATATCTTGAGGGGTACCTTAATATCGACTTTCCGTTTTCTGCCCACACAGTTTAGTCACAAAGTGTTGCCGATCTCTAAGCTGATATCACTACTTTAGCTATCCGGAGGCCTGTGTGTGTGAGGTGCGCCTGCATCATTTCTTTGAACGTTTTCCTCGCTCCGTTGCCTGTGGTCTTTTGGCTTGCCGGCATTCCTGGTTTAAACCATATGGAGTTCTCCATATTGAAGCCCCCGATTTTAGTAGAACTGCTAGGATAATACTGAGTCCTTTCAGTTCGTTTAATCAGTGTGCAGTCGCAGAGCGACATTTATTCGGCTCCCACGAAGCGCCTTGGGCGGTGCATTACGAGGGATATTCACTGGATTTGCTGAAAAAGATGCTCGCTTCTTTCGGTTTTGCTGTTTGCAAGGTTGCTAGAAGAACTTGGTGCGGCACTTACAATATTGAGGTGATAGCCAAACGGCATGCGGAAACTCTGAATCGGAATCAATTTATCAGCAGTGCCGATACTTTTTTACGAAATTTTCTGCTTAACCCTGAAGAGCTGGAGTTGCGAATTCATAAAACATGGATGGAGTTGTTTGCCGGGCAACTGGAACAGGGATGGGCATCGTGACTGCCGTCTCGGTGGTCATACCCACCTGGAATCGATCGGCTCTGCTGGAACGGGCAATCCGCAGCGCCCTTAGCCAGACTCATCCGCCACTGGAAGTGCTGGTGTGTGACGACGGTTCGACGGACGATTCGGAAAAGGTTGTTCGTTCTATTGATGACAGTCGGGTACAATGGCTGACCGGTGAGCGAGCCGGTAGGCCGGCAGTACCCAGAAACCGGGGTATCAAGGCAAGTCGGGGGGAGTGGATCGCTTTTCTTGACGATGATGATGTCTGGTTACCTGAGAAGCTGGAACGACAGCTTGAGAAGGCAAATAGAACTGGGTGTTTGGCAGTCTGCTGTAATGCATTCAGAATTACTCCGGATAGCGAGACTAATCACCTGCTTGACTGGGATAGTGAATGCCTCTCGTTTTTTGACCTACTCGCCCTGAACCGTGTGATTTGTAGTTCAGTCTTGATTCACAATTCACTCTTTGATGTTGTCAGGGGATTTTCTGAATCCCCAAAATTAATAGTTGGTGAAGACTACGCACTTTGGCTCAGAGTGTCGACCCAGACAGATTTTGCCTATAATGCTGAACCAATGTTGCAATACAAGGATGACCCTGAAAACAGCATACGCAACAAAGGGAGGAGTAATAATATACAGATAAAACTTGTCCTTAACGATTTTCTTGATTGGACTTCAAGCATTTGTATTTCAGATGAAAAGAAAGATGCCGTATTACATCAACTCCGGGTGCTGCTTTTGGAAGATTTGAGAGAACGTAGCACTAAAGTTTTGAATTATATTACAAAGGCTGTTTTTAGATGAAAATTTTGCATACTGCAGAATTCTACTATCCTTCAGTAGGAGGTGTCCAGGAAGTAGTCCGGCAATTATCCGAGCGGCTTGTCTGCCGAGGTAACGAGGTTACGGTTGCTACCAGCCGGCTTCAAGAACGAACATTTGATCAATTTCATGGTGTAAAAATTGTACAATTTTCAGTAGCCGGCAATCTGGTCAACGGATTTAGCGGCGATATTCAGGCCTATCGGGATTTTGTTGTTCATGGTGAGTATGATGTTATTACCTGTTTTGCCGCTCAACAATGGTCCAGCGATGCACTGTTACCGGTTCTTGATCAGATCAAGGCGATTAAAATCTTTGTACCGACCGGTTTTTCGGCGTTGTTCAATACTGCTTACCAGGACTATTTTGCAAAAATGCCTGAATGGCTTGGTCGGTTTGACATGAACGTCTTTCTCTCTGAGCAATATCAGGATGTAGATTTTGCTCGTCGGCATGGTATCGAAAAAATCATGGTCATACCCAATGGCGCTGGTGAGGATGAATTTTTTGAAGTGCAACCGGATATACGCGCCCGACTGGGGATTCCTGTTGATCACTTTCTGGTTCTGCATGTTGGCTCCCATACCGGTCTTAAAGGACATGACCGGGCAATGGAAATATTCAAAGTATCCGATATCAGTAATACCGTCCTGCTCATTGTAGGTAATGAGCCACAGGGTGGCTGTGGCTCCCTTTGCAGACAAATGGCAAAACAGCTTAACAGCCATCGCTCCATGCAGATGTTAGGTAAACGAATTCTGGTAACTTCGCTCTCCCGTTCCGATACTGTGGCAGCCTACCAGACTGCTGATCTGTTTCTATTCCCTTCGTTGGTTGAGTGTTCACCCATTGTGCTTTTTGAGTGCATGGCCTCCCATACCCCTTTTTTGACCAGTGCTGCCGGTAACAGTGCCGAAATCATCCAGTGGTCTGGCGGCGCAGGGGTGCTACTCCCTTCCAACAAACCTTCCTGGTTGCAGCGTCTCTGGAAAAGGGTGCAAGGCAGAAGAACCCCCGGCGATGAGTTTGATGCCATTTTTACTGATATTGCGGGTTCTGCATCAGTGTTGATGGCACTGTACAAGGATAAGGGGCGACGGGAGGTAATGGCCCGTGCTGGTTTTGATGCCTGGCAGCAACAATTTACCTGGGAGAAGATCGCCACAATATACGAATCACTGTATCGAAGTCTGACAGCGGGTAAAAGATTATGATCATCGTTAAGCTAATGGGCGGATTGGGTAACCAGCTATTTCAGTATGCTACAGGAAGAAGTCTTGCTCTGAGCCGCGGCGTTGCATTAAAGCTGGATTTATCCTTTCTTGAGGAGGTCCAGGAAGGTAACACTCCACGCCATTTCGCCCTGCATCACTTCGGTATAACTGCTCAAACGGCATCGGCATGGGATGTCGCCCAGATGATGGATGGGGAAGGGAGACACCTCGAAGCTGCGGTGGCTCGCCTGATAGGGAGGCTCAGAGGCTGCAGGCACTACCGTGAACGCTGGTTTCATTTCGATCCTGAGGTGCGGGCCCTTCCCGATAATGTTTACCTTGAAGGGTACTGGCATTCAGAGCGCTATTTTGTTGAACATTCGGCAAACATACGGAAGGAACTTACTGTTACGGCTGAATTGATGGGTAGGAATCGTGAGCTTGCTGATAAGCTTTCTGTCGTCAATGCGGTTTCAGTGCACGTCCGTCGTGGTGATTATGTGCATAACCCCACCACCAACGCTTACCACGGTGTTTGTGCTCCGGAATATTATCACAGAGCCGCAGAGGTAATCGCTTCGAGTGTTGTTGACCCTTTGTTTGTTGTGTTTTCTGACGAGCCTGGCTGGGCCGTACAGCATTTGAAATTTCGTTTTCCTGTTTGTCATGTGACGGACAATGGCGAAACTCCCCATGAGGATCTGCGTTTGATGAGCCTGTGTAAACACCATATCATCGCCAACAGTTCATTCAGCTGGTGGGGGGCCTGGCTATCCGCTAATCCGGACAAAATCGTGATTGCGCCTGAGCGTTGGTTCAATAATCCAACCATCAATACCGTTGATCTGACACCGGTTGGATGGCACCGGATATGAAATCGATTTCCCCTAAGGTGTCGGTGTTGATACCAGTATATAACGGGGCGTCGTATGTTGTGGAAGCGCTTGAAAGCATACTTAGGCAGACGTTTGTCGACTTTGAGGCGCTGGTCATTGATGATGGTTCAACCGATGGTACTGCCGAAATTGTAGCCGCTTGTGACGATACGCGGGTACAGGTGGTCACCGTACCAGAGAATCGCGGCTTGGTTGCGGCATTAAATCTTGGACTCACGCTGTCACAGGGGGAATTCATAGCCAGAATGGATGCCGATGATATCAGTCATCCCGATCGACTGGCCCGCCAGGTGGCGTTCATGGAGGCCAATGCATCGGTTGGTGTCTGTGGATCCTGGATGGAGAGTTTCGGAGCCGGGCAACGCGATATCTGGCAAGTTCCGTCGAAACATCATGAGATTGTCTGCAGGCTGCTCTTTGAATCAGTGTTGTATCATCCGACGGTCATCATGCGCAGAGAGTTGCTTGACAGGCATGGCCTACGGTATTCCTCAGGCTATGAACATGCCGAGGATTATGAGCTCTGGAGCCGTTGCAGCAAGTTTTTTGAGCTGGCAAATCTTCCCGAAGTACTGCTGCAATACCGGCAGCATTCAGAGAGCATCGGTCATAAACATGAAGCGGGCAAACTGATTTCTGCACATCGGGTAAGAGAGGATCTGCTGCGTTGTTTGATCGGTACCTTTTCACCTGATGAGTTTGCGCTGCATTGTAGACTCGGATTGTGGGAAGCTGGAGGGGACTTGCTCACGGTTGATGCAGTGCATGACTGGTTTTTCAGGCTACTGGCGGCAAACAGTCAGTTAGCGGTTTATCAAGAGACGGCACTCTTGCATGAGCTTGCCTCGCGCTGGTGGAGTTGCTGCCGCCAGTCTACTGGATGCGGTACGGAAATTGTTGCGCATTACTTCAAAAGCCCTTTGTCGAAGCAACTGAAACTTAATTTACGCGAAAAATTGGCTTTTATTATACGATCTTTTACATGCAGCACCTTGTAAAGCATAAGCTGAGACACTGTTTAGAATTGGAACTGTGACAACTATGCTCCACCTTACAGACAAAAAAATCACCATTGTTTCTCCTTCGGCTCCTCCCTTTGGCGGTGGTGGTGTCTCAAGTGCGCATTACAATCTTTTTAGGGTAATGCGTGACCGAGGGTATCAGGTTGAACTAGTCACCTTTGCCGACCCACCGACTGCATCTAATGGCTCAGGTATTGTCAGGTTTGGCACTCATTCGATTACGAAAAAACTGATTCGGCTCGCTCTGTTTGCCTATCTCAAGGCTCGTGGAGCCAGTAAAACTGCTTATCAACTGGAAGATATTCTAACTGAGTTACCGGGAGTTAAAAAAATGGCTTATTATATCAATTCGCATCTACCCGACGTTGTCATCCTTCCAGATCGTTGTCTCCCTGCCCTGAATTTCAGAAAAAACAACTGCCGTCGATTCGTAGTAGCACATCATAATCCTGCCCGTTTCATCGGCAATCCGTTGATTGGTGATTTTTGCCCTCTTGACGCCCGCCTGGCGATTTCACTTGAACAGCGATCGCTCGAGGGAGTTTCCGGCATTATCTGTCCTTCGAACTATATGTTAGGTTTTTTCCGTCAGACATTCCAGTATGATGGTCCGATAACCGTAATACCAAACCTGGTGGATCAGACGATGATTGATTCCATACCGGCATTTAACCTGCGTGATGAGCTTGAGCTGTCTGATACTGCACCACTTGTTTATCTTCCATCAGCAGGAAGTCAGATCAAGGGGGCGGCATACATCTTCGAAATCATTAGAAGACTCTCTGCTCGCAGTGTCAAGCCGATGGGGTTCTACCTATCCGGGGCATTATCTCCTGCTCTGCAGGCTGAGCTTGCCTATCTACCGTCACAGGCACGTCTTTACGCTCCCGGTTCCTTGCCGTTTGTTGAAAACATTGCGCTAGCCAAGGGATGCACATTCGGCGTCTCGCCAACACTCGTCGAAAATTTCAGCATGGCTTTGCTTGAGGCAGTCTATTGTGGTCTGCCAATGGTCGCCTTTGATACAGGAGGTACGGCGGAGATCATCGTTCAAGAACAGAATGGTTTTCTGGTACCATACCTAGACATTGAGCAGATGATTACGTATTCTATCCGTCTGTTAGATGTGAACTTTTCTGCAGAAATGGGACTCCGCGCCGGATCGTTTACCAGACAGCAGTTCGATGCTGGTGCAATTCTTGATCGGTTGGACAGATTTGTCTTTCCTGGAGCAGACAATGCTTGAACAAAACATACCCAGCAGCGATGGTACAACGACGGTTGCACTGCTGGACAACCTGATAGCCTCCTACCGCCTGGAGCCGATTGACTTGCTCGGCATTGGTGATGGTGAAGGGGAGTTTAGATATCTTCAGGATGCATATACATCGTATGCACGGACTCTGAATGATATTCAGGAGATTATGCATGCACGGAAAGCGAGCAAGGGCAGAGTTTTAGAGATCGGTTCCTATTTGGGGGTGGTCAGTACTGCTCTTGCTCGTAGGGGATATGAGGTGACTGCTGTGGATATCCCCGAGTTTATGCAAAACAAAAGATTGTTGAAACGTTATGCTCAGGAAGGTGTGCGACCTTTGCACTGTAATCTGCAGTATGATGGCATCCCAGTTGACGACCAGTCATTTGACCTCGTGATTATGTGCGAGACTTTGGAACATCTGAATTTTAATCCTTTACCGGTTTTAACTGAAATAAATCGGGTTCTGAATACTAACGGTATACTGTATCTTTCACTACCCAACCTGGCTTCACTCGTAAATCGGGTAAAACTGCTACGAGGACAATCAATCCATAACCCGATAACTGATTTTGTTGCACAGTTAGCAACGGAAGCCAACATGATTGTAGGCATTCACTGGCGGGAATATGCCGGAAGTGAAATTGACGAACTGTTGCAGTTGTGCGGCTTCAATATCCAACGACATTACTACTTCACCCACACCCGGAGCCATCCGTTGGCTCGTTTGGTGTACCGCTTTTTCCACCGTTTACGACCGAATCAGACTGTCATCGCCGAGAAAGTTTCGGACTTGTGTCAGCCATTGGCGTGCTGCCTTGGAAAGGGGTGTTGTGCCTGATGCGACTTATGATTGTCTCTACGGTACATCCCTTATACGTAACGCAGTATGCTGCAAAACATTCTGGATTGGCTGATAAGCCTTACCAAGAGCAGCTTACAGCGTGGTACGCGGATTTTTATGCTTGGTCTAATGCCTGGACGCGGGCGTTGGAGCCTTACGGATATGAAGTTATGACTATCGTTCCCAATGCCCACGATTTGCAGAGGGCTTGGGCAAAGGAGTACGGCCTCGACGAGCACGAAGACATACGTTACATTGCCGTGGCCCAAGCACGGCAATTTTTACCTGACATCGTCTGGTATAATACTGGTGATTCGGTGTTGATTGACATGATGATTGAGGCAGTGCCCTCAGTGCGGATCTCGTTAGGCTGGGTTGGTAGTACGCTCGAAAATATCGCTTTCCTGCGTGGCATAGATCTGGTGCTTTCCTGTGCACCCGAATCGGTGGCTAGGCTGCGTGCAGTGGGGTTTGTAGCCGAACATCTCGACCATGCCTTTGATACGACGATAACAGCCTGGCTACAAGAACGGCAGCCTTGCCATGAGTGCGTGTTTGTGGGTGATATTGTCCGGAATGGTGAATATCATTTGCTCAGGGAACAGTGTCTTGAACAGTTGGTCGGAAGCATCCCACTTGAGATATTCTCGCCAAGCGCAGCGTTGGGCTGGCGTGCTGAACTTTGGACATTGATGCAAACAGCAGGATATGAAACCGTGAGAGGTTTAAAGCGTATGGGTGTCTCTGAGAGTACAGTCTCCAAGATTCCCTTGGTGGGTAGGGCAGCAGGTTGGCATGCCAGGCCTTTGATCCCTGTCAGCCGCTGTCTGAAACCCCACATCAAGCCTGCCATGTTTGGACGTGAAATGTATCAATTGTTGCGTGACGCAAAAATCACATTGAATATCCATGCTGATTCATCTCCGTTGTACGCTTCCAACATGCGTCTTTTTGAGGCGACCGGCGTTGGGACATGCTTGTTAACGGATGCCAAAAAGAATCTCGACACCCTTTTTGCACCTGATACCGAGGTTGTTGTATTCAGTTCGCCTGATGAGTGCCGTGAAAAGGTGCGCTGGCTGCTGGATCACCCGGAAGAACGGAAACGCATCGCTGCTGCGGGAATGAGAAGGGCGCACGCCGACCACACCTTCTACCGGCGCGCCGAAGAACTGGACGCAATTATACGGCGTTTTCTCGTTTCTCGTCAGGGTGTATGACCATGTCGCTAGTTCTGGATTACGCACTGTGCTGGCGGCGTTTCTGCATTGACCCTGCCTACAGGGCTTTACTCTTCCTCAAATGCCGGTTTGCGCTGAAGCCGCGCTATACGCCATGCCGCATATCCTACAACAACTGGCATCTTGCGTTTCCGGATGCCGCCTCATTTCTGTCGTCTTTCAACGATATCTTTGTTGATACCATCTATGCGGTTCCGCATGATGATCAGCCTCGACACATTTTAGATCTTGGTGCAAATGTTGGATTAAGTGTGCTGTTCTTCAGATCAACAATGCCGACGGCTGCCATTACGGCTTTGGAACCGGATCCCGTTCTGTTTGATTATCTTGAGCGTAATATACATGCTAACGGTTTCAAAGATGTCCGTTTGATCAGGGCTGCTGCCTGGGAGTGTGACACCGAGCTACCGTTTCAATCAGATGGTGCAGATGGTGGTCGCCTGTTGTCTGAAGGCACTGAAAGTATGATGGTGCAGGCGGTTGAAACGTCCCGGTTGCTGCGCGAAGGTGATGTTGACTTTCTGAAGATTGATATCGAAGGAGCTGAAGCCTGTGTCCTTTCTTCATGTTGCAATGAATTACATCGGGTAAGGCGGATTTTTGTGGAATTTCATGGTGGTGACCATGCCTCACAACAATTGGCTGAGGTGTTTTCTATTCTCTCTGGTGCTGGTTTTAAACTGCATGTTCAGTCCGTACATCCTGTAACAACTCCTTTTTTAGGTGTCCCCTTGTGCAATGGTTTTACACTTCAACTTAATATTTTCGGGTGGCGTCCATGATTTTGACCAGCATGCTCAAGGCGGTAATCAGGTGGAAAACACCGGTTCTTTTCAGCGATCCGTTGCGGTTGGAACCCGTAAGCAGGCAATTTGGTGGTGACCGTGGGATCCCAGTGGATCGCTATTACATAGAGCGATTTCTTGCTGACAACATGGGGGTGATTACGGGAGATGTTTTGGAGGTTGGGGGTGATGCCTATACGCGTCAATTTGGCGGAAGCAGGGTGACCCGTTCAACGGTAATTAGTCCGGTGCCTACGGCGCATAGCAATCTTCTTGTTGCTGACATTTCCGACCCAACAAAACTACCTTCGGATGCATTTGACTGCTTCATCTGTACCCAGACCTTGAATTTCATTTTTGACTTACAGGGTGCTCTGGATGGGGTAGTAAAGCTGCTCAGACCCGGTGGCGTGTTTCTCGGTACGGTCGCAGGGCTGAGCCAGATCAGCCGGTATGATATGGAACGATGGGGTGACTACTGGCGTTTTACTACCGCTTCGGTAAAAAAACTGTTTGTTTCGCGTTTTAGCGGTGAGGTTGCTGTGAAAAGCTACGGAAACTGTTTTGCTGCCTGTGCCCTGCTACAGGGGCTCGCTCTGGAAGAACTGCCGAATTCAGATGTTCTTGATTATCATGATGAGGATTATCAAATAATCATCAGCATTGTTGCTCAAAAGGGTTTGTCATGCTGAAAGAACTCGCAGTAACGTTTGCGACATCGTTAAGTCGCAGTATGAATTTGTTGATTAACGTTATTGATCCACCTCTGGTCATCTTGCTGTACCATCGGGTATGTACACTGAATGACGACCCTTTCCAACTTGCAGTGGCCCCAGTTAATTTCCGCGAGCAGATCTGCTATCTGCGTGATCACTGGCCTGTGATTAGGCTCAGTGAGGCATTGCATAAACGCACCGAACCAGCCGTAGCCATTACGTTCGACGACGGTTATGCCGACAACTTCCTGCACGCTCTCCCGATCCTTGAGGAGTGCCGAGTACCTGCAACTTTCTTTGTGACCACCGGATACTTGGATACACATCGTGAGTATTGGTGGGATCAATTGTCGCTACTAAGGTTGTCGGAGCGCATTCCGCCTGTAGATGATCTGCATACCAAGCTGAGAAAGCTCCCACCTGCTGAACGCGAAAGATTTTTGGATGTACTATTCACACAATGTGGTATTAGACCTCAATTCCGCCAGACGCACCGTCCGTTGACATCTGTGGAATTGTGTCAACTGGCCAGCAGTAAATGGGCTGATGTAGGCGCACATGGTGTCAGTCACACAGCATTCAGTGCGTTGGCGCCTGAGGTGCAGCATGATGAGTTGATAACTTCGAAAATATCACTCCAAGAACTGCTTCAGCGTGAGATCTCGCTTTTTTCGTACCCGTTCGGAAAAACTGAAGATTACACGCACGCATCTGTCGCGTTTTGTAAAAATTGCGGTTTCTCGCTAGCAGTTGCAAATATCCCGGGACAGGTGCGTTGCTGGACCGATCCCTATCAGCTGCCTCGGCATCTGGTGCGTAATTGGCCGGTTACTGAGTTTGCATCGCAGGTCAGGCGGTTTTGGACTGCATGAAAGTTCTTTTCCTGAATAGCACAGCATGTCGGGGAGGGGCTGCCAAGGCCGCTGTCAGGTTGTTTAATGTCATCAGGTGTGGGGAAATTACAGCAGAATTTTTGGCCCAGGAACCGGCTGAAGGATCGGGATGGGGGCTGCAGCGCTGCCTGCGCTGGGTTCGTCCCCGCCTTGATCTGTTACCTCTGCTTGCCTACCCCAGGCGTACCGGAGCATTGTTCTCTCCCTCGCTGCTTCCAGAAGGGCTGGCGCGGCAGATTGTGGGTAGGCAGCCGGACCTTATACACCTGCACTGGATTCAAGAAGGTTTCGTCCGGGTTGAAACCCTTGGCCGCCTCAATCTTCCCATCGTCTGGACGCTTCATGATTCCTGGCCATTTACCGGCGGTTGTCATCTTCCGAATGATTGTGGTTGTTATAAATCTTCATGCGGGAACTGTCCTGTTCTGGGATCATCAAGCGAACGGGATCTTTCACGGTGGGTATACAAGCGTAAGAAGCATGCCTGGGGAAATCTTGATATAACCGTGGTTAGTCCCAGTCGTTGGTTGGCGCGGTGCGCACAGGAAAGTTCACTGCTGGGACGACGTCGTATTGAGGTGATTCCGAATGGCCTAGACCTTTCGGCATTCCGGGTGATGGATAAACCGACCGCACGGAGTTTTTTCGGTTTTTCAGGGAAAACCAGGCTTATTTTGTTTTGTGGGGCGAATGGTCTGCAGGACCACAATAAAGGCTTTCACCATCTTCAGTCTGCTCTTGCCGGTATTGCCAAGGCCGGTTATGGAGCCAAACTGGAATTGGCAATAGCCGGTTCGAAGGTTCAAAACAATTTGCCCAATATGGGTGTTAAGACAACCCAGCTTGGCTTAATTCGTGATGAGTATACACTCAATCGTTTGTACTGTGCAGCAGATGTCGTCGTAGTTCCCTCGCTGCAGGAAAACCTGCCCAATACGATCATGGAGGCGATGGCCAGTGGCACGCCCTGCGTTGCTTTTAATGTTGGCGGTGTGCCTGACCTGATTGATCATAAGCAGAACGGCTATCTGGCACAACCAGGTGATGCCTGGTCGTTAATAGAAGGAATTAAATGGTGTCTGGATCAGGGAGAAGAAAGTTTTCAACAACTGTCTTGTGATGCAAGGTTTAAAATCGAGGCAGGGTTCAGAATCGAGCATTGTGCACGGAAATATCTTAATTTATATCAAGAGCTTGTCGGCAATGGATATCCGTGAGTGTCAGAACGTTTTAAACGGCTAATAATATGAATATTGCCCTTCTGAAGAACATTGACAGGCTGGTGGGGCGGGTATTGACGGTGTTGTTGTTTCCACCCCCTCGAAAGTCTGCGGTACAATCGGTTTGTACGCGCACAATCCTCATCATCCGTCCCGGCGGCATTGGCGATGCCATTTTGCTTCTTCCGATGTTACATCGACTCTCAAGCATCTACCCTGATGCAAAGCTTGATATCCTGGCTGAACGCAGAAACGCTGAGGTGTTTCTCTGGTCGCCTGTTGTCTCGAGAATTTGGCAGTATGACCGTCCGCTGGATTTTCTGAAGTTGTTTCAACAGAATTATGACCTGAACATTGATACGGAACAGTGGTATCGGCTCTCAGCGGTGGTTGCCCGTTTGTTGCGCCCTTCACGTCTGATCGGGTTTAGCACCAATGAACGCTCCAGGTTGCTAAGCGATCCCTGCCCGTACAAACAAGATGAGTATGAAGCTGATATGTTTATGAGTCTGCTTGCACCTTTGGGATTCACTTCTCCGTTTTCCGTGGATTCTTCCGCATTCCTGACGTTACCGCAAGCTAACCATGTTTTTGAAAATCCGTACATTGTGATTTTTCCAGGCTCAAGTATTGTTGCCAAGCAATGGCCTGCAGAGAGGTTTGCGGAGGTGGCTAGCTTTTGTGTGGAGAGGGGATTTGATGTTGTTCTTTTGGGTGGGAAAGCTGATAGGGATATAAGTGACTGCATTTCAAAAGAGTTGAGCCGTTGTCATAATCTTGCAGGCAAGACTGATTTGACTGAAGCTGCTGCTATAATTTCAGGCGCAAGGATGATGATTAGCGGTGATTCCGGTCTGCTTCATGTTGCCCAGTCTCAGGGTGTCCCTACGGTTTCTTTGTTTGGCCCTTCAAATCCTTTAAAATGGAATCGCAGTAGCAGTTTTAATGTTGTTCTGAAGAGAGATATTGCCTGCTCGCCATGTTCACGTTTTGGTACAATTTCGAAATGTAAGTATGGCTTTCGCTGTATGCAGGAAATTACTGTGGCAGATGCGTTGAAAGCTGTTGAATTTTTGTTGAATCGGAACTCTTAAATATCCTGAACCATATTGATTTTATGAGAGAAAGCAAGATCAGGTGTTTTCTGGTTTTTGAAACAGGCTCGGTTTTTTACAATATCTGATTGTGCTATTGAAGGATTCTCTGATGCTCTGTATAATACACAATATTAAATCAAATTTCAGTCCGGTGAATCTTTGAATGCTTCCAGTTGCCCCCTTTATCTTCTTATCTTTTTGCTTTCAAGCAGGTATGACTTTCAAGAATCAGATAAATGATGCCAAAGTTTATGAATAATCCTTCACAGATGCGTTTAAGCCACCGGCTTGTTCTGGTGGCTTTTTTTACTGCCATAATCAGTGGAAGCTGGCTGACATGGGAAATAGATACTATTGACCGTCCCGGAGCTTCGGCTGAGGATAAGGCGATGGAGGATCTCTCAAGGATAGATTATCCAAGCCAGCGGAGCATGCATTGGCATCCACGGTTTATACGTCCGCATGAGACGCTGGAGTCTCTTTACGGTAAGGATTGGGCGCTGATTGCCCGCTTTAACAGGGTTGATCGCCGCCATGTATATCCAGGTATGACTATAAAAGAACCTGATAATATTGAGGATATCAGGGGTTATAACCCTTTGCCGAAAGAGTATCCACCGGCAAAAGGACATCGGAAATATATTTTGCTGGATCTGAATGAACAGTGGCTTGGAGCCTACGAAAATGGCCTGCTTAAATTTTCCATGCCTGCCGCTACCGGCAAGCCGGGGACAGAAACTCCAGTCGGAATTTACAAAATTGATGCCCGTCATCAGACCCATACATCATCACTTTACAAGATTAACGGAGAAGAGGGGGATCAGTATCCTATGGACTATGCCCTTCGTTTTCATATTGATGAAAAGAATATAGGTTTCTGGATACATGCCAGGGATCTTCCAGGTCGTCCTGCATCTCATGGTTGTGTCGGGTTGTTTGACGAAGAGATGCAGGAACGGACTTTCGGGGTGCCACAAAAACCGGTCTTGATGGATTCAAAAAAGCTTTATGAATGGGCGGTGCCTGATAGCGAATATGGGGACGACTTTGGTGATTATCAGGATATTTATAATGGACCTACGTTTGAGGTACGGGGAACCCTGCCGGTTTATCGTTGATATTCAGAATGTTTTAGCTTTTCCTCCTACTTCTGATCGGTTAGTATAAAACCCTCTTTTATCTCGATTAAAGGTGTATATCTGTGGACAAACTTATTATTAACGGTGGTAAAAAGCTTAAAGGTGAAGTGACTGTAAGTGGTTCAAAAAATGCCTCTCTACCGATCTGTATTGCTTCAATATTGGCAGAAGGCTCCAGTCATATTACCAATGTTCCTCAGCTGCGTGATATTAATACAACAGCAAAGCTTTTGCAATCTCTGGGGGCTGTTGTGGAGCGTGATGAGAACAGTATGAGGGTTGATGCCTCTACAATAAATACTGTAGAAGCTACATATGACCTGGTAAAGACCATGCGTGCTTCTGTGCTGGTGCTTGGCCCGCTCCTTGCGCGCTTTGGGCGTTCAAGGGTTTCTCTGCCTGGCGGATGCGCCATTGGTGCCCGACCTATTGATCAGCATCTTAAAGGGCTTAAGGCATTGGGCGCTGAGATAAGGCTTGAGCATGGTTATGTTGAGGCTACCGCAAAGAAAGGGCTAAAAGGAGCCAGGGTAAACTTTGATGTCTCTACCGTTGGTGGGACTGAGCATCTGATGATGGCCGCCGCTCTTGCCACAGGGACAACTGTATTGGAGAATGCTGCCCGTGAGCCTGAAATTGCTGATCTGGCGGATTATCTCAATATGATGGGAGCCAGGATAGAAGGAGCAGGCACGGATACAATCCGTATCCAGGGTGTTTCGGAGTTGACCCCGGCTGCCTACGAGGTAATGCCGGACAGAATAGAGGCCGGAACTTTTATATGCGCTGCTGCCATTACCGGTGGTGATGTGAAGATCAAAGGAATGAAGCTTGAGCATCTGGATGCCTTAAGCTTTAAATTGATGGATGCGGGAGTTGAGATTACCAACAGAAATGGCGTGGTAAGGGTTAAAGGTCCCAAGCGTCCAAATGCCATAAATATAAAGACCCGACCGTATCCAGGTTTTCCTACAGATATGCAGGCACAGTTTATGGCGCTTATGTGTATTGCTGATGGCGCCAGCGTTATAAGCGAAAATATATTTGAAAATCGTTTTATGCATGTATCCGAGCTGCAAAGGTTTGGCGCCGATATTACAATTGAGGGGAACTCTGCTACCGTAAAAGGGGTAAAGAAGCTTTCCGGCGCTCCGGTAATGGCAACGGATCTTCGTGCTTCAGCTTCTTTGGTTCTGGCTGGGCTTGCGGCGGAAGGGACTACAGAGATTCAGCGGATCTATCATCTTGATCGAGGTTATGAGCGGATTGAAAGCAAGCTTGCAGCCCTTGGCGCAGATATAAAGCGGGTATCGGAACTATGAACAATCAAATTACCATTGCAATTCCAAAAGGGCGGATACTTACAGAATCGATTGAGCTTTTTGCAAAAATCGGCATCCATCTGGAGAGTATGCTGGAAGACTCGCGCAAGCTGATTTTTGAATATCCTGAGCAGAATCTGCGGGCTCTGATAGTAAGAGCAACCGATGTTCCTACATATGTTGAGTACGGTTGCGCTGATCTGGGAATAGTGGGTAAGGATACGCTGCTTGAACAGAACAAGGATCTGTATGAACCGCTGGATCTGAAGTTCGGCTACTGCCGGATGATGGTGGCAGAACCGGCAAATCTTGCAAAAAATGACGATCCTGCCGGATGGTCTCATATCAGGGTTGCAACAAAGTATCCATATATTTCAGAAAAATATTTTGCATCAAAAGGGGTGCAGGCGGAGATCATAAAACTGTACGGTTCCATTGAACTGGGGCCGCTGGTGGGTCTCTCCGAGCGGATCGTTGACCTGGTCTCTACTGGCGAGACCCTGCGCCAGAACGGTCTGGTTGAGGTGGAGACCATCGCCGAGATCACTACCCGGCTGGTTGTGAACCGGGCATCGCTCAAGACCAAGCACCAACGGATTCGCGGGATTATTGACGGGCTGGAAAAGGTTATAGCAGACAAGGAGTAAACACCGTGCTGTTTCTTGACATTAACGATACCAATTTTGATCAACAGTTTACTGCCATCCTGACCCGTGGCGAGCAGACCTCGCTGCAGGTTACAGAGGTGGTGCGGGGGATTATTCAGGATATCCGTACCAGTGGTGATGATGCCCTGCTGGAGTATACTAACCGTTTTGATCGACTGGGACTGGCCGATGCCGCTGGTCTTGAAATTACCACTGCCGAGGTTGATGCTGCGGTTGCTGCTGTTTCTGCTGATGATCTGGCAGCCTTGCAGCTGGCGGTTGAGCGTGTGGCACGTTTCCATGAAAAGCAGAAGCAACAGACCTGGATCTCCACTGAAGAGAGCGACATCCTGCTGGGGCAGAAGGTAACGCCGCTGAACCGGGTCGGTATCTATGTGCCGGGTGGCAAGGCCAGCTACCCCAGCAGCGTGATTATGAATGCCGTACCGGCCAGGGTGGCAGGTGTGCGGGAGATTATCATGGTCTGTCCTACACCGGGTGGTGAGATCAATCCGGCGGTGCTTGCAGCCGCAAAACTTGCCGGTGTGGATCGGATCTTCAGGGTTGGTGGTGCCCAGGCTGTGGCTGCACTGGCCTACGGCACTGCCAGTATCCCCAAGGTGGACAAGATTACCGGACCTGGCAATATCTATGTGGCGACAGCCAAGCAGCTGGTCTTTGGGCAGGTGGGGATTGATATGATCGCCGGCCCCAGCGAAATTCTGGTGATCAATGACGGTTCCGGTAATCCGGTTCATATTGCGGCAGATCTGCTATCCCAGGCAGAACATGATGAGCTGGCCTCCTCAATCCTGATCACCACTGATCGGGTATTTGGCGAAAAGGTTGCCGCCGAGGTGGAGCTCCAGCTGGCTCAACTTTCCCGTGAAGCTATTGCCCGGGCATCATGGGATAAGTTTGGTGCGGTGATTGTGGCTGGTTCACTGGAAGAGGCCGCTGCTTTTTCTAACCGGATTGCACCGGAACATTTGGAGCTTGCAGTGGCTGATCCGTTTGGCCTGCTGCCGCTGATTGATAATGCCGGGGCGATCTTTATGGGTCACTGGACCCCTGAAGCGGCTGGAGATTATCTTGCCGGCCCAAATCATACCCTTCCTACCGGAGGCACTGCGCGCTTCTTTTCTCCGCTATCTGTTGATGATTTTCTAAAAAAATCGTCCATTATCAGTCTGTCTGAAAAAGGCCTGAACCGCCTGGGCAGTAGAATTGTCCAGATAGCGGGTCTTGAAGGGCTTGAGGCTCACGCCCGTTCGGTCTCTTTACGCTTGAAGCAGTAACTCCAATTTTCTGCTGCATGCTGAGAATTTACGAATAATTTAAACAGTTGTTTTTTACTGAAAAAACGGTTGCCCACGCAACCTGTTAAGTTTGTTGAAGATGCCGTCGGCATCTTTTGTTATTTAAAGCGTTTTCTGCTGAAGGAGCTTTATGATGATAAATAATCAGGAGCTTTCGGAACTTTTTCTTGCATCAGGAATGACCCTTGCGCTTGCGGAGTCCTGCACCGGTGGTATGATTGCCTCAAGGATTACCGATATCCCTGGCTGTTCCTCCTGGTTCAGGGGCGGGGTTGTGGCTTATCATAATGATATTAAAGAGAAGTTGCTTGGAGTGTCTTCGGAGAACCTTCAGAGATATGGGGCTGTCAGTGAGCAGGTTGCAAGGAGTATGGCTGAAGGGGTAAGGGTCTCCCTTGATTCTGATATAGCCCTTGCGGTTACCGGAATTGCTGGTCCTGATGGAGGAACAGCGGAAAAACCAGTTGGAACGGTCTTTATTGCGGTTGCTGATAGATATGCCTGTATTGTAGAAAAATATTATTTTGAAGGCAGTCGGGAGATGATCAGACAAAACACAACGGAACAGGCATTTTCTTTGCTTAAAAAGCGGCTTTTACAGCCTGAATATGCCTGAATGACCCCAAATTAGCTTGCTGCATGTTGTTTTTATGTGATACTTTTTCAAACCATTTCATCTTTTTTTGTACCCGGGAGGTACCCCTGTGAGTGATAAAAGCAAGGCGATAGAGCTGGCTCTTTCCCAGATTGAAAAACAGTTCGGTAAAGGTGCGATAATGCGTCTCGGCAATGATGAAGCTTTGCCCGGGATAGAGTCGATCTCTACCGGCGCCATATCTCTGGATCTTGCCCTTGGAGTTGGAGGCGTTCCGCGTGGCAGGGTGATTGAGATCTATGGCCCTGAATCTTCAGGCAAAACGACACTTGCTCTGCATATTGTTGCAGAAGCGCAGAAAACTGGTGGAATCGCTGCTTTTGTCGATGCCGAACATGCCCTGGATATTACATATGCGCGTAAACTTGGTGTAAAGACGGATGACCTTCTCGTTTCGCAGCCTGATACCGGCGAGCAGGCTCTTGAGATTGCAGAGACTCTGGTGCGAAGCGGCGCTATTGATGTGCTGGTTATTGACTCTGTTGCCGCTCTGGTTCCAAAGGCGGAAATCGAGGGGGAGATGGGGGATGCCCATGTTGGCCTGCAGGCTCGTCTCATGTCTCAGGCTCTTCGCAAATTAACCGGAATAATAAGCAAATCAAACTGCTGTGTCATCTTTATCAACCAGATACGTATGAAGATAGGTGTGATGTTTGGCAATCCGGAGACTACAACCGGAGGAAATGCACTTAAGTTCTACGCATCGGTTCGTCTTGATATCCGTAAGATAGCTACCCTTAAGCAGGGGGATCAGGTTATAGGCTCACGCACAAAGGTTAAGGTCGTAAAGAACAAGGTGGCTCCTCCATTTAAAGAGGCCGAGTTTGACATCCTTTACGGCGAGGGGATCTCCCGCACAGGTGATGTACTGGATCTGGCAGTTGACAAGGGGATTATTGACAAGAGCGGCGCATGGTTTTCCTACAACAAGGAGAGAATTGGACAGGGGCGAGAAAATTCCCGTCAGTTCCTGAAGGAGAACCAGGCAATGCTTGCAGAGATTGAAGCGAAACTGATGGAGATTATAAGACCGCTGCCAAAGGATGAAAAACCACAAGAAGCCAAATAACAAGGATTCTGGAGGTGACTGGTGGAACTTAATGAAATCTTGAGTATAGCGGTAAAGGCTCGCGGTTCGGATGTCCATATTAAGACCGGTCTGCCCCCTATTGTCCGTATTGACGGCAAACTCCATCCTATTCCGAATGCCCAGCGGATGGGGCCGGATATTGTTGGCAGTATTGCCAACATGATGATGAATGACCGCCAGCGTCGTATATTTGAAGAAAATTCGGAAGTTGATATGGCATATGCCGTGCCAGGACTGGGTCGTTTTCGTGTGGCCTGTTACCGACAGCGCGGTACTATCGCTATGGTTTTCCGCTCTATATCTGTAAAAATACCTACCCTTGATGAGCTGAATCTTCCCCCTGTGCTCCAGAAACTTTGCATGGAGGAGAGGGGACTGATTCTTGTAACCGGAACAACCGGCTCAGGCAAGTCCTCTACATTGGCGGCGATGATCGATCAGATTAACAACCAGCGCACCTGTAACATAATAACAATCGAAGACCCTGTTGAGTTTCTTCATCGTGACAATAAATGTATTATCAGTCAGCGTGAAGTAGGGACTGATACCCCTAACTTTTCAAGCGCGTTAAAAGGGGCGTTGCGGCAGGATCCGGACGTAATACTTGTAGGTGAAATGAGGGATTACGAAACGATTGAAACCGCCATGACTGCCGCAGAGACCGGCCACCTGGTCATGTCCACCCTTCATACCATGGATGCTCCTGAGACGATCAACCGTATCATATCAGTTTTCCCCCCTTATCATCAACGGCAGGTAAGGATTCAGCTGGCAAGCATTATAAAAGGTATAATATCCCAGCGTCTGGTGCCACGTATTGACGGCAAGGGCAGGGTTCCTGCGGTTGAGGTTCTGCTTGGAACTGCAAGGGTTAAAGAGTGCATAGATGACAAGGACAAGACAAAGCAGATAAAAGATGCTATTGCCCAGGGTTTTGTCTCTTACGGTATGCAAACCTTTGATCAGTCGCTGATGAAGCTGTTTACTTCCAAATTAATCTCATATGAAGAGGCGTTGCGCCAGAGCTCCAATCCTGATGACTTTGCCCTGAAGGTTTCAGGTATTTCATCAACTTCTGATGCCTCATGGGATAACTTTGAGCATAAGGATGAGAAAGTTGATGAGGTTCTTAAAGAGGAAAAAATAGATATTGACCGTTTCTGAACAGCCAAATGCCTGTTATCTGGCAGGATTAAGAATGCTGGGTCGTCAGGATTATGCGACCGGCTCTCTTTTTTGCAAACTGGCTCGTCGTTTTTCCGATGCTGAGGCTGAGGCTGCTGTTGAACGTCTGACAACTGAAGGGTTTCTTAAGGACAGAAGTTACGGTGAACGTTTTATCGCTTCTGCAAGGGAAAGCGGACGGTTTACCGGTTATCGCCTTCGTCAGGAAATGTGCCGTCGTGGATTTTCTGCAGAGTTGATTGATGAGTTGCTTCAGAGTTTCCCTTCTGAACGAGAGTCCGAGCTTGAAACAGCCAGAAGCCTGGTGAGTCGTCGTTATCCAGGGTTTGATTCCAGAGTTCAGGATGAGAGAGAAAAGCGTCGTATTTCCGGCTTTTTACAGAGACGTGGGTACAGTTTTGATATAATAAGTAACCTGCTGGCAAGGGGATAGCTATTCTAAGCTGTTTGCTGAATTGTAATGGAGGGGGATAAAGAATGGTAAGATCTAGTAATGCGGTTCTAGTAGTTCTGCTATTCAGCGTCATTTTTACTATCCTTCTTTTCTCGCCTGTCAATGCTGAACAATCAGGTGGAGCGGTAGAGGTTGAAGGATATGCTTCGATTGTTGGAGGGCGCAAGGATCAGGCGCGCGAGGCGGCTATCCAGAATGCCTTCAGGCTTGCCGTTGAGCAGGTGGTTGGTGTTGCGGTTGAGTCAAAGACGGTGGTCAAGGATTCTGAACTTTTAAATGACAGGATTTTTTCAAAGAGCAAAGGTTTTATCAAGACCTATCGTATTCTCGATGAAAAGGTGGAGGCTGATGCCTATCGGATTAAGCTCTTTGCCTCTGTTTCCCGTCATAAACTTGAACGGGGGCTGGATGATGCCGGCTTGCTGATAAGAAAGATGGGTAAGCCACGTATAGCTGTTGTGGTAATGGAGAGTAACGTTGATGCCCGGTCAAGACCTGGTGGGTTGATTGAAAATCATCTGGTAAACACACTTGGCAAGCGTGGCTATTCACTTGTTGATAGGCAGGTTATGCTGGCTTTAGAGAAAGAGGCAGCAAAAGCCGGATCTGATTATGCAGATGCAGTGGTTCGAGCAGCTGCTGCAGGAGGAGCAGAGGTTGTAATAACAGGCCAGGCTGTCGCGCGTACGGCGCCTGCCTTGAGTGGCACCAATCTGCGCCCTGTTCAGGTTTCTGCCACTTGCCGTGCTATTGATGCAGATACGGGTGAATCCCTGGCTACAGTTGTCTCAAATCAGAAGGAACTGAATGTAAATCCTGCTGCGGCAGGTACAGAAGCTCTGCAAAAGGCTGCTGTTGAGATTGCGGAATCCCTTAATCGTCAGATAATTGCTGCCTGGACAAAACGTTTGACAGGGATCAGGACAGTTAAGCTTACACTGCATGGAATCCCTCAGAAACTTAGCCTGCAGTTTCAGGAAGATCTCAAAGAGAGAATTGGACGGGTTGAAGATCTGCACGATCGTGGTTACAAGGATCATAAACTTCGTCTTGATCTCGATGTTACCGGCTCTTTTAAAGAGTTGATAGATGAGTTGACAACATTCATTTCAGATAATGGAACAATAAGTATTACAGCCTATTCAGCCGGCCAGATGCAGGCGGTATGGCAGGGACGTCCAACTAAAGGAGGGCGCAGAAAATGAAGCGTATTCTGTTGGTAATAGGATTGGTGATTATTCTTGCCGGTTGTAATCAGCCTGGTAGAGAAAGCTTTGAACTTGGGCGACAGCTGGAGCGTCAGGGGCGGGTAGATGAAGCTATTACTCTGTACGAAGAGGCAATTACAAAAGAGCAGGATAATCAGGAATACCGTGCAACTTTGGCTCTGGCCAGAACAACCGCAGCTTCACGTTTTGTGGAGCAGGGGCGTAAAAAGCTGCAGAACGGTAATCCTGGATATGAACTGTTACGCTCAGCTCAACTTGATGTTGACAAGGCATTGAAGGCTGATCCTTCCAATAGTGATGCCAAGGCTCTGGCAACAACAGTAAAGGCTCAGATGGATGGATTGCTGAAACGGGCTGAGCTCTTATATGCTGATTCAACAAAAGCTGCCGAGATTAAAGACTGGCCTTCAGCAATTAACAAGCTAAGAGAGATTCGCCAGTTTTATCCTGGCTATCTTGATCTGATGTTAAAGCTTCCTCAGACTGAAAGCGCAGCTATGGCGCACTATCTGAAAGAGGCGGATCGCCTCCGTACTGAGGATGATCTGGATGGGATGATAACTAATCTTGAACAGGCATTGGCAATTCAGCCGAATAACCAGCAGATAGTCACTCTGCTGAAGGATGCCAAATCTAAAAATACAGCTAACGCATGGTTTGAAAAGGCTGAAAAAAGTGCAAAAAACCAGAAGTGGCTGGAAGCCTCCAACTATTTGCGGAAGGCACAGTCCCTTCAACCGGATAAAAACCTGCAGACCAGGATGGATGAGCTGAAAAAACAGGGCGCTCAGAGAATGCTGCAGCAGGGGCAGGTACAGCTTGGTAAAAAACAGCTGTACAGTGCATATCTGACATTGCAGTCAGGAATCCAGTTTTCCCCGTCCATGTTTAATGATTCAGAAGGTGCTGAACTGCGCCGACAGCTTGCCGCACAAATGGCGGCCAGATCCCAGGAGATGGAAGCGGCAGGTCTGCTTGGCAACGCCTGGTACTTTCTTGATCTCTCTATCAAGGTAGGTGGCACTGACAAGGAAAGCAGCCAGAAGTTACAGATATTGAAGGATAAACTGCGTCAAAGGGTTGTAAAGAAGATCGCTGTAATGGATTTTACACCTCCCAGCAACAGCACGGATGCAGGCCGACTGGTTACTGACAGTCTTCTTTCGTACATGACAAAGAATGCAAGTAGTGATGTAAAGATACTTGCTCGTGATGTTTTGGGGGCGATAATAAAGGAGATAGAGTTTGGCCAGGCTGGTCTCTATGATATTGAAACAGCCAAGAAGACTGGTAAATTGAAGGGAACCGATATCTTTATATTCGGTAGTGTGCTGCAATACAACGTTGAGAAGAGTGTTGAAGAAGGTTCCAAGATGGTGAACGTAGTGGTTGCCAAAAAGCAGATACCAAATCCAGCCTATCAGAGCTGGCTGCTTACTCATCCTGCTCCGAATAAAGAGGAGATGGCTGTGGCGCCTCCTCCGCTTATTGAGGAGGATATACGTGAAACCGTAAAATACAAGGTAGGCGCCCAGAAAAAGACGGCCAATGTTGCTCTCTCCTTCAGGGTTATTGATGTTGAATCCGGCGAAGTGGTTATTACAACAACCATTAAAAGCCGTAAAGAGGCTGCGGATAAATATTCTGAAGGGGTGGAGTTCGCAAAGATTCCGTTTGATCCTATGGAGCTGCCTTCTGATGCCGTGCTGCTTGAAAAAGCGGTGGATGACGGCATTGGAGAGCTTGGACATCTTGTGCTTTCCAGATTCCAGAATCGACAGTCAGCATACCTGCAATCTGCCGAGATGCTTGCTAAAAAAGGGGGAGGGGATCAGGTTGTGGAACGGTATATGGATGCGATAGTCTCTGAAGAGGTGAAGAATGTTAATAGCCAGATCTCTCTTCAGTCCAGAAAAGGGATAGAACAGCACCTGAAGGCTGCTGAAAAACAATAGTTTTTTCGGAGTGATTCTGTATGCCGATCTTCAAAAGAGCCAAAAGATTTAGCCTTATAATTTTAGGCTGTCTATCGCTCATAGTCATTCTTCTGATACAGGGGAGAACGGTTCAGGCTGATGAACATCGTCTCAAGTCAAAATTGGGCTGCGTGCCATTTGTGGCTGGAAATATTGAGGCGATGGCTTTTACCGAATATCTTACAACAGTTTTGCTGAATGAACTGGATCGCACCGGAGCCTTTGAGGTTATTGAACGCAAGAGGCTTGAAGGAGCAATGGATCTGGAGGGGATCAGATCTGATCTGATTGGTCGGGAGCAGTTGCTGCGTCTGGGGGCAAGACTTGGAGCTGAATTTCTCGTGAACGGGACAGTTCTGAGTCAACCGCAAGGGATGCTGCTTGAAATCAATGCTCTTGGTCTGCGCTCTCAAAAGAACCTGATAACTGAAAAGGTCAGGATGAATGAGGCTGATGCTCCAAGAATTTTACAACAACTTGCCGTAAGGATAAAAGATGCAGCATATACAGTTGTTGCTCCGGTCGACAGTTCAATTCTCTCAAAGCCCCTTAAAGCTGCCGAGAGTCTGGAAGCATCCGGTTCAACCAATTCAATCCGTCTTAGCTGGAAACACCCTGAGCCATCCAGAATAGTCGGTTACATGGTGCAGCGTGCTTCAGCCATGCATGGCCCTTTCAATATGCTAAGCACAGTAACAGAGTCAGCCTATAATGATGAACAGCTCCGTTTGAATGAGACATACTATTACCGTGTAATCTCTGTCGGGCAGGGAGGGGTAGCCAGTGAGCCAACTGCTGCTGTCAAAGGTGAAACATCTGTAGCCCCTGCTGTGCCTATATTCATGAATGTGGAGCCGATCCTCGGAGGGGCTGTTATTACATGGCGCCAAAGACCGTGCGCCGGTGCTGATGAACGGACATTACCCAAAGGTGTCCGAATTTATCGCCGGAAGGTCTCAGACAAGGAATTTGCTCCTGTGTCACGCGTTGCCGATCTGCCTTCTGTCTTTACAGATTCCGGTCTGCAGGATGGCACAGCCTACCTTTACACCATGACGGCCTACAATCAGGCCGGTTCAGAGAGCGAGCAGTCTGTGCAGCTTTCCGTAACAACTCCACCTGCGACTGCAGGCCTGACAGCTTTAAGCCAAAAGGTGCGGCGTATTCCGCTTTCCTGGCAGATACATCCATTTCCCGGCGTTAGCGGATACAGGATAATGCGGGCAACAGTTAAGGAAGGACCTTACAAAGAGATAGCTGTAATAAATGATCGTCAGGTTACGAATTATCTGGATAATAATCTGACAGACAAGACTACCTACTGGTACCGTATTATTGCGACAAGCAAAGAGCAGGGCACTGGTGGGCTATCAGGAGAGGTTTCGGCTGTTACCAGAGATCTTCCTCCAGTGCCTGTAAAGCTGGTTGCTACTCAGGGGGAGCCGAGAAGTGTTACGCTTTCATGGGATTCTGTTGCGCAGCCTGATGATGAACTGACTGGCTTTTATATTTATCGTGGGGAGCCTGGACAGGATAAATTGACGAGAATAGCCGAACTTGCCGCAGATAAAAAAAAATACAGGGATGATTCAGAACCGCTTAAAGATGCTTTTACATATTCGTACATAATAGCCTCGTTTAATGCAGGGGGCGCGGTCAGCCCTTTAAGTGAGAAGGTTAATGCCACCACAAAGTCCTTGCCGGCAAAGCCTGTCGGGCTGGAGGCCTCTTCAGGTGAACCCCGCAGAATTTCGCTTAAGTGGAACAAGAATCCGGAAAAAGACATTAAGGAATATGTTGTTTCAAGGCAGGAACCCGGATCTGAATTTAAAGAGATTAAAAGGAGTTCGGATACCAAGCTGATTGATTCAGAACTTAAAGATGGAGTTTCCTATCTTTACCATATACAGGCACTGGATAAGGATGGATTGGCAAGTATTAAATCGGACTCTGTTAAGGGGAGCACAAAATATCTGCCTAAAACTGTTGAAGGACTCCAGTTGAAAGACAGGGTGAAACGCCTGATTGTCTGGCAGAAATCTGCAAATGCAGATGTCAAACATTATCATATTTATAAAAAAGGTTTTATGGGTGGCCAGAAGTTGGCCACTGTTCAGACAACAGAGTGGAGAGTTACAGGGACTGACAAGCTTGAACTTTATGTTACGGCTGAAGATTCTGACGGACTTGAAAGCCAGCCATCGGCAGTTCTTGCAGTAGAGTAAGGGGGCTATATGAAGAAATATCATTTTAGATTAGTGGCATTTTTTATAACCTTTTCAATTCCGTTTGTAGCTCTGGCAACCCCCCCGCAGAAGGGTGCTTCAAAGGATATTGCCTGTTTTACAGATTCCGGCCGCTATGAACTGTTTCAGGGAAGCTATACAACCTTTGACCTCAAGCGGAAGGAGACATATGTATCTCAGGCAGTATTTCTGCTGGATACCCAGACCGGTGAGGTCAAACGTTATGTTAACAAGGTGGATGAAAATGGACGTTATATTGAGACATGGCTGCCAACAGATCTATCTTTGGTTGAAAAACGGAAGGTGTCACAGGAAGGAAATAAATAGATGACAGGTAATGAAATTCGCGCACGTTTCCTTAAATATTTTGAGGATCGCGCTCATGTTGTTGTGCAGAGTTCTGGTTTGATTCCACAGAATGATCCTACCCTTATGTTTACAAATGCAGGGATGAACCAGTTCAAGGACTGCTTTTTAGGGATGGAGGACAGGGGCTATTACCGTGCTGCATCATCCCAGAAATGTGTCAGGGCAGGCGGAAAGCATAACGATTTGGAAAACGTTGGAAGAACGGCACGGCATCATACCTTCTTTGAGATGCTTGGAAATTTTTCGTTTGGCGATTACTTCAAGAAAGAGGCTATTGCGTTTGCCTGGGAGTTTTTGACCAAAGAGTTGAATCTGGACAAGAATCGCCTTTATGTGACTGTTTTTACGGATGATGATGAGGCGGCTGATATCTGGCATCGGCAGGAAGGGGTGCCGCTGGATCGGATCTACCGGTTTGGAGAAAAGGATAACTTCTGGTCTATGGGAGATACAGGCCCATGCGGACCATGTACCGAGATATTCTGGGACAATGGTCCCGGCGTGGGATGCGGCTCTCCTGATTGTGCGGTTGGATGTGATTGTGATCGTTATATGGAGATCTGGAACAACGTCTTTATGCAGTTCAACCGCACGGCTGATGGAGTTCTTCACCCTTTGCCTAAACCGGCGGTAGATACTGGAATGGGTCTTGAACGGATCACTACTGTAATGCAGGGAGTGCATTCCAATTATGATACGGATCTTCTTCAGGGGATAATCCGTCATATAGAGCGGCACAGCAACAAGAAGTATGGGGAAAATGAAAAGGACAGTGTCTCGATGAGGGTCATTGCAGATCACTGTCGCGCTGTTACCTTTCTTATCTGTGATGGGGCGCTTCCAAGTAACGAAGGGCGCGGTTATGTCCTTCGCAGAATAATGCGTCGTGCAGCACGTCATGCCAAGATGCTGGGCGTTGCGGAGCCACTCCTCTGCAAGATGGTGGATGCCGTGAGGGAGATGATGGGTGATGCCTATCCTGAACTGGCTGAACGTGAGGCATATATAAAAAAGGTTGTCCTTGCTGAGGAAGAGCGCTTTAACGAGACCCTTGATCGCGGGCTTGCCATCCTTAATGATGAGGTTTCCTCGCTGCGAACCAATGGTTCCAGTGTAATACCAGGAGAAATGCTGTTCAAGCTGTACGATACATTTGGTTTTCCGGTAGATCTTACGGAAGATATTGTAAAGGCAGAAGGCTTTACTGTTGATGAAGCAGGGTTTGAGTCATGCATGAAGCGCCAGCGTGAACTTGGACGTGAGAACTGGAAAGGCTCAGGGGCAGCAGGTATAGCGGATCTTTACAAGGAACTGCATAACCGTGGAATCCGTACCAGTTTTGTCGGGTATGGGGCGTTAACCGCCTTTTCTCCGGTTACACTGCTGTTAAGAAATGGCATAGAAATCCAATCTGCAACCGCAGGTGACCAGATTGACCTTGTCTCTGAAAGCACACCTTTTTATGGAGAATCCGGTGGACAGGCCGGCGATACCGGAACTATCTCTTCAGGCAGCTCTCATCTTGAGGTGCTTGCTACTTCACGCCCGTTTAAGGATCTTGTTATCCATCACGCATTGGTAAAGGAAGGGGTATTAAAGTCAGGAGATGCGGTTAATCTGACAGTGGCAGTTGATGAGCGTCGTGCAACTGCTCGTAATCATACGGCTACTCATCTTTTGCAGGCTGCATTGCGAGCGGTTCTGGGGGATCATATCAAGCAGGCTGGTTCTCTCGTAGATCCAGAGAGATTGCGCTTTGACTTTACACATTTTACTGCCATGACTGCGGAAGAGACAAGAGAGGTTGAGAAACTTGTAAACAGCTGGATTATGGATAATGCCCCCCTTACAGTACGTGAAATGGCGATGCAGGAAGCGGTTGATAGCGGAGCCACTGCACTGTTTGATGAAAAGTATGGCGATGTTGTGAGGGTTGTGAGGGTTGGTGATGTCAGCGCAGAACTCTGCGGAGGAACTCATGTTCAGGCAGCCGGAGATATAGGCCTTTTCAAGATACTCTCGGAATCAGGTATTGCCGCAGGGGTAAGAAGAATTGAAGGTACAACCGGCTTTAACGCATTGAATTTTGTGCGTCAACTTGAAGAGGAGAGAAGGGCTGTAGCTGAACTGCTTAAGGCAGACAGCAGTAAGCTTTTTGAGCGTGTTGAAAAGCTTGTTGAACGCCAACGTGATCTTCAAAGAGAAGTTGAGGCATTGAATGGTAGGCTTAACGCTGCTCAGTCAGGTGATCTGCTTGACAAGATTCAACAGGTAAATGGAATAAGCCTGCTTGTAACACAGGTTCAGGTGGCTGATATCAAGGCTCTTCGTGATATGGCGGATCATTTGAGGGACAGGATCTCTTCCGGAATCCTTGTTCTGGGAGCAGAGCTTGAAGGCAAGGCTAATCTTCTTGTTGCGGTTACGAAGGATCTGACTGCTCGATACAAGGCCGGTGAACTGGTTGGGAAGCTTGCTCCTATTGTTGGAGGTAGAGGTGGCGGCAAGCCGGAACTGGCTCAGGCTGGTGGAAGTGAGCCTCAAAAGCTGCCTGAAGCTCTGGCTGCGGCAGCAGGGCTGATTCAGTAGGAGGAGAGTGACTTTGAAACATCTGATAGATAAAGCAAATACCCTTATGGAGGCGCTCCCTTACATCAGGCGTTTTTCTGGGAGAACATTCGTCATAAAATATGGCGGTCATGCCATGTCGGATGAAAGGCTGAAGGAATCATTTGCTCTCGATGTGATAATGCTTAAATCTTTAGGGATCAATACCGTTATTGTACATGGCGGCGGCCCACAGATAAACGAGACACTCAAGCGTTATGGTATTGTATCGGAGTTTGTGCGAGGTATGCGTGTTACTGACAGCGAAACCATGTCTGTGGTTGAGATGGTACTTGTGGGTCATGTGAATAAAGAGGTGGTTGGCTTTCTTAATCAGCACGGAGGTAAGGCCGTTGGTCTTTGCGGCAAGGATGGCAATCTGCTTTTATCCAGAAAGCTCCTGCAGGAGATAACCACAGACAATGGTGCTGTTGAACAGGTAGATATAGGTTATGTGGGTGATGTCGTAAAGGTAAATACCGACCTTATAAAGGCGCTTGAACAGGGAGGGTATCTGCCTGTTATCGCCCCTGTAGGTGTTGGTGTTGACGGGGAGAGTTATAATATAAATGCCGATGTTGTGGCGGGGCGGGTTGCTGCTGCGCTAAATGCAGAGAAATTGATTTTGTTGACTGATACACCAGGTGTGCTGGACGCTGATAAGAAACTGATTCCGGCAATCTGCGTTGCAGAGATGCACAGGCTTATTGCTGAAGAGGCGATTACCGGAGGGATGATCCCAAAGGTGGCCTGTTGTGCGGATGCCTTAAGAGACGGAGTCAAAAAAGCGCATATTATTGATGGCAGGGTCGAGCATGCAGTATTGCTGGAAATTTTTACCGATATAGGGATAGGTACGGAGATAGTTAAATGAATTCAGAACAATGGATTGAAAAGTCTGACAAATATATAATGAAGACCTACGGTCGCTATCCGATAGTTCCTGTTAAGGGAGAGGGTTGCAGGTTGTGGGATGCTGATGGCAAGGAATATCTGGATTTTCTTGCAGGTGTGGCCGTTAACAACCTAGGGCACTGCCATCCCCGTGTGGTAAAGGCCTTGCAAGAACAGGCAGCTACCCTTATCCACTGTTCAAACTACTACCAGATTCCGCAGCAGATAGAGCTTGCCGAACTTCTATGCAATCACAGTTTTGCTGACAAGGCATTTTTCTGTAACAGTGGAGCAGAGGCCAATGAGGCAGCCATCAAGCTGGCTAGAAAGTACAGCCGCGAGAAGTTTGACAGCCTTGAAAGGTACGGGATTATCACTGCTGCAGAGTCCTTTCATGGTCGTACGCTAGCTACTGTAGCAGCTACCGGGCAGGAAAAGGTTCAACGTTTCTTTGATCCGCTCCTGCACGGTTTTACCCATGTGCCTTTTGACGACCTTTCAGCGCTTGAGGCTGCAATCAGCCCTGATACCTGCGCCATAATGCTGGAGCCTATTCAGGGTGAAGGAGGGATTAATGTCCCTTCTGTGGCTTATATGCAGGGAGTAAGGGAATTGTGTGATCGAAACAAGCTCCTTTTTATTCTGGATGAGGTCCAGGTTGGTATGGGGCGGACAGGCAAATTGTTTGCGCATGAACATTTCGGAGTTACTCCTGATATAATGACCCTTGCAAAGGCGCTTGCAGGTGGCGCTCCGATTGGAACCATGCTGGCAATAGATGCGGTCGCAGCATCATTTACCCCTGGCACCCACGGTTCTACATTTGGTGGCAACCCTCTGGTTACAGCTGCTGCCATTGCCGCTGTAAAAACTATACTGGAAGATGGTTTGCTTAACCGTGCAGAGGAGATGGGCGAATACCTGCATGGTGAACTGGAGGCTCTGGGGGCAAAGTATCCCTTTGTCAAAGAGGTGCGCGGCATCGGCCTGATGATCGGCATGTCGCTCTCAATTCCCGGTGGAGATATTGTTAAAAGAGGACATGAGCTAGGACTGCTGCTGAACGTGACACATGATACAGTCCTGCGGTTTGTGCCTGCCCTGACCGTCAGCAAGCAGGAAGTTAATCAGATGATTCAGATTCTGGATGGAATTTTCAAGGAGATACAGGTATGACGCGGCATTTTCTGGCGTTACATGATTTTTCAAAGCAGGATCTTGATGCCATACTGGCTCTAGCTGCAGAGTTGAAGCAAAAGCAGAAAAGCGGTGTTGAACATCACCTGCTCAAGGGCAAAACCCTGGCTATGATCTTTGAAAAGGCCTCTACCCGTACCCGTATTTCCTTTGAGGTGGGCATCTATCAGTTGGGTGGCCACGGCCTGTTTATCTCTTCTGCCAATTCCCAGATGGGGCGGGGCGAGCCGATCAAGGACTCCGCCCGGGTCATGGCACGCTATTGCGATGGTGTGATGATCCGCACCTTTGGGCAGGAGGTTGTGGATGAGTTTGCCCGTTACTCTGATGTACCGGTAATTAACGGCCTGACCGACCTGTTTCACCCCTGTCAGATCATGGCAGATCTGCAGACCGTGATTGAACAGAAGGGCGGTTATCAGGGACTTAAATTTGCCTGGGTGGGTGATGGCAACAACATGGCCAACACCTGGATTGAGGCTGCTGCTATCTTCGGGTTTGACCTGGCCCTGGCCTGCCCCCAGGGCTATGAGCCGGACCGCCATGTCTGGGATTGGGCGCAGAAGCAGGGTACTGCCACCATTACCATTACTGAAGACCCTGAAGAAGCGGTGCGTGATGCAGATGTGATCAATACTGATGTCTGGGCCAGTATGGGGCAGGAATCAGAACAGAAGCAGCGGGAATTCGCGTTTCAAGGCTACTGTGTCAATGATGAGCTGCTGGCTGTTGCCAAGTCAGACAGCATTGTACTGCACTGCCTGCCTGCCCACCGTGGCGAAGAGATCAGCGAAAGCGTGATTGAAGGGAAACATTCAGTTGTTTGGGATGAGGCTGAAAACAGATTGCATATACAAAAGGCCATTATGGCCACTCTGATGAAATAACAGAGATTTTAAGGAGACACGCAATGGCAAAAAAACAAGATGTTAAAAAAATCGTCCTGGCCTACTCCGGCGGGCTGGATACCTCCATCATCCTTAAGTGGCTGAAGAATGAGTACGATGCAGAGATCGTAACTTTTTCTGCGGATCTTGGGCAGGGTGACGAGCTGGAGCCGGTGCGTGAAAAGGCGCTGAAGACCGGTGCAAGTACCGTTTATATTGATGATCTTAAGGAAGAGTTTGTCCGTGACTTTGTCTATCCGATGTTCCGGGCCAATGCCATCTATGAAGGCCACTACCTGCTGGGTACTTCAATCGCCCGTCCGCTGATTGCCAAGCGCCAGATGGAGATCGCCAAGCTGGAGGGCTGCGATGCCGTCTCCCATGGTGCCACCGGTAAGGGTAACGACCAGGTTCGTTTTGAGCTGGCCTATTATCATTTCGACCCCTCCATTACCGTCATCGCTCCCTGGCGGGATTGGAAGCTGAACAGCCGTAAGGCGCTGATCGCCTATGCCAAGAAGAACGATATTCCAATTCCGATCACCAAGAAGCGCCCTTGGTCCTCAGACCGCAACCTGCTGCATATCTCCTTTGAAGGTGGCATACTGGAGGATACCTGGGCTGAGGCGCCGGAAGAGATGTATGTGCTGACCTGCAAGCCTGAAAAGGCCCCCAACAAGGCTCAGTATGTTGAGATTGAGTTTGAACAAGGCAATGCCGTGGCGGTTGATGGCGTGCGGATGTCTCCTGCCCAGCTGCTGGCGCACCTGAATACCATTGGTGGCCTGCATGGGGTAGGGCGGGTTGACCTGCTGGAAAACCGCTCGGTAGGCATGAAGTCCCGTGGTGTCTATGAGACCCCCGGCGGCACCATCCTGCGTGAGGCTCACTCTGCAGTGGAGCAGATCACCATGGACCGTGAAGTAATGCGGATCCGTGATTCGCTGATCCCTGAATATGCCCGTCAGGTCTATGCCGGTTACTGGTTCTCGCCAGAGCGTGAAATGCTGCAGACCCTGATCGATGAATCACAGAAGACCGTTAACGGTGTTGCCCGGGTCAAGCTGTACAAGGGACATTGCCGCACCGTTGGCCGCAAGTCCGAAACTAACTCACTGTTCAACCTGGATTTTGCCACCTTTGAGAAGGACAAGGTTTACAATCAGGCAGACGCCGAAGGGTTTATCAAGATCAACTCACTGCGGTTGCGGATTCGTGCGCTTATGCAGGGTAAGAAGTAGCCTGTTCAACACAAAGTTTATGGGGGGCATAGCTTCTGCTAATGCCCCTTTTTAGCATGACCGGGTCTGCAAAGGAAAATGAGTGTCCAGTCCCTCCATTCTCGATAACTCTACTAAACGCGTCCAACTGAAAACGGTTCTGGCCGAACTTCTGCAATCAGGCAACTACACCAGTTTTTCTGTAGCAACCGGCTATTGGGATCTTCCTGCCATGCGGGAAATGCTTCCGGCTCTCAAGGATTTTTTTTCACAGCGGATGTTCAATGAAATACGCCTCTTGATTGGTGAAGAGCCAAAGATTCGCATCAATCAGCTTGATACTGCCTTTCCTGAAAAATATCTCAACGCCGACCTTTCTGATCTTCCGTTTACAACCGAATACCGTGAGGTTGCCAGCTTCATGATTGAGGCTATTCAGAAAGGTACTCTCAAGGTCAAGCTCTACAAGGGCGATTTTCTCCATGCAAAGTGCTACATCATCGGCGCTGAAAGCGAGAACGCCGTCGGCATCATCGGCAGTTCCAATTTTACCCGCGCCGGTCTTATGGGAAACACAGAACTGAACGCGGTTGAGGATGACCACCGCATTGTGAACTTTAGGCCAACCGCTGGGTGTCAAGACCCGAGCCACCTGAGCTGGTTTGAAAAAATGTGGAATGACCCGGCCAGCATTGACTGGAATGAACGCTTTACCCTGGAAGTGCTGGGACTAAGCAAGTTCGGCGACATGAGCTATTCGCCGTATGAGACCTACATCCGTATCCTGTATGAGATTTATGGTGATGACATTGAAATTGAAGAGTCCCTGAAAAATGAGGAACGCTTTGAAAGTCGCACTGACCTAACGCTTTTTCAGGAAGAGAGCTACCGCAAAGTTAAAGCCCGGCTGGACAATCCCAAAATAGGTATGTGCCTTGTGGGTGACAGCGTTGGTCTGGGCAAGTCCTACATAGCGCGGCGGGTGATTGAGGAGTACGGCTATTTCCAGCGCAAGAATGTTGTCGTTGTCTGTCCCGCCTCCCTGAGGGATGACTGGAAACGGCATCTGGAAGAGATTACCGTTAATGCACCGGTATTCTCCATTACCGAGTTTGGCAATGAGCAAAGCCTGATCGGTGTGCGAGAGGAGCTCAAACGGCGCAAGGAGGCATCCAAGGCATCTAACGCCATTGATCTGCTGGTGATTGACGAAAGCCACAACCTGAAAACACAAGGCAGCCAGTCGTTTCAGAACCTCCAGGAGATTCTTACCAGCCGTGATTTCTGTGCAGCTGTTCCCCGTGTGCTGTTGCTTACCGCAACACCGGTAAACAATGGTATCAAAGATCTGGCTAACCAGATAATCCTCTCCAAAGGGGGCGACGGTCAGTTTTTCACCCATTTTGGTATTCAGGACATTGAATCATTTTTTGGCAACATTCAGCGCCAGTTCAGCGCCAACGGCAGGGATGATGCCTTTGCCGACCTGTACCCTATACTGCATAAAATCATGGTCAAACGTACCAAGCATCAGGTCAAAAAGGACTTTCCAGATGCAACCATTAACGAGGGGCAGCCAATCAAATTCCCTGATGAACGACTGGAAAGTATCCTGTACGAACTTGACAGCAAGGAGATCAGAAAGACAATTCATAAACGGCTGACCGCCCTTGAAACCGAAAATCAGGCGCTCTATGCCGCCTTTACTGAAGAACGTGACCAGACCGATGAAGAGAAGGAACAACAGCAGGGGCTCCTGGACTTCTTCAACTTTGCCGAAACCACCGGCAAAAAACGTAAAAAAGCGGTTGAGTTTGAGTCAATCTTCCATTTCATTGACCGGGCCATTAACAACCTCAAGCTGATTCCCTACAGTTACCTTTCAGAGAAAAAGCAGCGCACCGCTGATGAAGAGTTGCAAGCCCGCGCCCGTGGCAGCCTGACCGGTGTAATGAAAGTCACGCTCTTCAAGTCATTCGATTCGTCTATCTACACCTTCAAGCAACGGATTGACCGTTACTCCAATTATCTTGAAACCTTTGAATCGGTCTTCTTTGAGCAATCACGCATTGTCCGCCCGGAGATCATCCAGAAAGCCCTTACACGCCATGATGAGCAGCCAGATGATGACATCATGGAACTGATTGATGGCGAGATTGAACGCTTTGCCGAAAGGGAACAGCAGCGTCAGACGCGAGATGCCTCATATTCCACCAAAACGCCCTACGCACCCATCCGTCATAATGATTACCGGATAGAGCGAATACAGACGTTTATCCAGCAGGATAAAAATATTATCGCCCTGATTCGTGAAGTGCTGGCTGAAATAGGGCGGGACAGCAAGCTTGAGACTCTGAAGCAGTTATTAAGCGGCGGACTAAAAGGGAGCAAGGTTCTGATCTTCTCCTATTTTGCTACGACCATTGAGTACCTGCGGCAACAACTGGATGATTCATTCCTGGCTGAACTTGGCATTAGTCGTGATCAGGTTGCCTTTTTGAAAAGCAAGAACGGAGACTACAAGCAGGAATACGTCCGCCGTTTTTCGCCGACTGCTCAAAAACAGACGGTTATAGATGGCATGGTAAATGGTAAGCCTGAACTACGGTTACTCTTCTCAACCGATGTCTTGAGCGAAGGCCAGAACCTTCAGGATTGCGGCGTTATTATCAACTATGACTTGCACTGGAACCCGGTCAAGATGATCCAGCGTAACGGCCGGATCAACCGCCTTGGTTCAACCTTTGACGAGGTTCTGATCAATAATTTCCGACCGGAAGCCCAGCTTGAAAAGTTTCTGAAGCTGATGAAGAAGCTCCAGGAGAAGATACGAATCATCGGCGGCAGCGTGGGGATAGACAGCAGCGTGCTTGGTGAACAGATCAGCGACCGTCAGTTTGGCCTGATGGATGATATTTATTCCAATGATACCAGCAGACAGCTGGCCGCTATAGAAGATCTGGAACGTCAGAACGATCTGGCCTTTGATGAACTCTTTGAGAACGATCTGCGGGATTTCATGCGAGGCGCCTCCGACGAAAAGCGGGAACGCCTGTTTGCCATGAACTTTAATAAGTGGTGCACCATTCCTGCTATGGCTGGAAAAGACAAGCTGCTGGTGTTCAATGTTGGTGAAGGTGAGTTTGATTACCTTACCCATGATGGCGCAAAGATAGGTCGCATGGATAATCAGCTTGCAGCCTTGCGCCGTATCCGCTCTTTTGACAAGGTTCGCCAGACAGAACGGATCAGCTTTGATGCAAAGCAGGTTTTGATCCGGCAGGCCGAAGAACTTTTCATATCAGAAAAAGCTGTTCAGCAAACCATGGACGGCGGCGATTTTGGAGAGTTTCTTGGTGTAAAAAAAGGGGGCGGTTCGAATCCCATCGCACAGGCAAAGACAGACCTGCTGCGCCTGTTGTCAGAGTATGCAGAACGCTACTCACAAGACAACATCCGCCGTATGCAAAGTCTGCTCACCGGGCGTAATCTGGCGGTTGATAACCGTCTGCGTGGCTATCTGCGGCGCAATGACAACCGTGTATCCCTTGATTTTCTGGACTCGCTGGCCATCCAGTCGGTCCACCTGGTCAAACAACTGGAACCGCATACTGCACCTGATCCGGTTATATGGTTCGGGTATTATGCCGCTCTCCCTTCATAATTGCGTATTTTCAGTAAATATGTAATTATCTGAACATCAGGTTCTGGTTTATGGGAGGAAAAAGCTATGCTTACAACAATCGTAGGAGAACGCGGACAAATAACTATTCCAAAAGAGTACCGCAAGCGCCTTGGAATACTGCCAAAAGCACCGGTTGAAATCGAAATGACTTCTGCTGGATTGCTGATACGTCCAACCATTACGGTTCCTCTCCGAAGTTTTTCACCGGATTTTATTGATGACATTATTTCTGCCGATGCGCTCAAGTCGGGTGAAGCTGAACAGATTTTGAAAGCCTGGGAAAAGTGAAGGTTTTTCTCGATAGCAACATTCTTTTTTCCATCTGCTGGTCAGGCAAAGAGAGATCCCGCTCCGGGTTGTTTTTTGATTTGCAACGCCAGAGGCATATTCAATTATTCATATCCCGTCTTGTGCATGACGAAACATCATTCAACCTGCAAACGAAAAAACCGGAATCGATGCGATTATTCAAACAGCTTGTTACCGAATTGACACTGGTGCAGGACAATGCAGGTTTGACAGCAAATTCACTGATTATGCGTCTGCCACTGAATGATCGTGTTATTTTCATGTCAGCTATGTCTCATGGAATGGATTTTTTTATTACCGGCAACAGTCGGGATTTTTCTGATCTCTACGGACAGCGGATACATGGGATGATGACATTAAGACCGACAGATTTTTTGAACAAAAACTTTGAGGTACTTTAATGATACAGCAACTTGTTGAACCAGTTGCGCAACTTGACTACCCGAAGCTCTGCGAATCCCTGATCCGCACTTTTGGCATGAGCGAGCCGGTCAACTGGGAAAGTGTTTTGCCTCCATCACAGCAGCAGTATTTTGGAGGAGAGATTCTTCGGGATATTGCAGATCATCCTGCATTTGCTAATCATCATGAGATCCGAACCCTCTGTTTACCCAAAGGAACTGTATCTCAATTACTCTTTCTCTTTGTCAGGCTTGGTGACAACCGTCTGCCAAAATCGCAGATAGAACGGATTACACGTAAATTTATCGGCGGTCTGGATGCAGAACGTTACACGGTCTGGTTTTTCGGCAATGAGCAGCAAACCATGCTCAAGGTGGTTCTGGCAGGCAGGGAAGGCAAAAAGACCGTTTGCAAGACCCTGACGCTGGAGGCGGGGCACTGGTACAAGACCTACGATTACATACTGGATACTGTTGTTGCAGCAACCCGCCCGGCATCGCAAGGTAACCTGTTCAGCAAGGGTGAGCCTTCACTGCTCTGGAAAGCGATCTGGAAAGCGTTTGACATCTCCATCGTCAACAAGAAGTTCTATGCTGATATTAAACTGGCCTTTGATTCGCTGATCACCTCGCTTGCTGCCTGCAAGGGGATTCTTACCAGACCGGAACAACGCGCCCAGTTTGCCGTCCGTCTGCTTGGTCGGCTTATCTTCTGCTGGTTCCTGAAAAAGAAAGGTATCGTGGGGAACAACACCCTTTCCAGCGTCACGGTGGCGGAATACACCAACTATTACCATGAACTGCTGGAGCCGCTCTTTTTTGATGTCTTCAACACCCCGCAAACTGCCAGAAAAAACGGACTGCCTGCCAGCATAGCCGGTTTACGTTTCTTAAACGGAGGCCTGTTTGAACCGCAAACCGACGACTGTCAGGAGAATTTTCAACTGTTTCTGCCCAATGACTGGTTTGCCGGATTCTTCGGCGACACCCTGGAGCGCTACAACTTTACCGTGGATGAGAACTCAGCGACCAATGCCGAAATAGTGATTGACCCGGAAATGCTGGGGCGGATATTTGAAAACCTGCTGGCCGAGCAGAACCCTGAAACCGGAGAATCAGCCCGTAACCGCACCGGTTCATTCTACACCCCCCGCGAGATAGTGGATTACATGGTGGAGGAAAGTCTGATCGCCTATCTGGGGGCTGACTACACCGATTTTGTGCATACCGGTGAAACAGACAAGCTCTCAAGCGCCAGTAAACAGAAACTGCAGGAAAAACTAACCAGCCTTAAGACCATTGACATTGCCGCTGGTTCCGGTGCTTTTCCAATCGGGATGCTGCAAAAGGTGGTCATGCTCAAGCAGTCGCTTAGTCCTAAGGCGTCGCCATACAGCCTGAAGCTGGAAACCATTGAAAACAGTATCTACGGTGTGGATATTCAACCAATGGCCATTGAGCTTTCACGCTTGCGTTGTTGGCTGTCGCTGATTGTGGATGAAGAGCCGGAAACGGTGCAGCCGCTGCCCAACCTGGATTTCAAGTTTGTCTGTGCAGATTCATTGATTGATCTGGGGTATGAGGCATTCCGTGACCAGTGTGAGAAAAAACACGGCCTGCTGTTTCTGGGTGATTTTGAGCAGAAGATGGATGAGTTGAAGCAGATGAGGCACGACTATTTTGATTCAGCCCATAACCACGGTCATAAGCAAGAGCTGAAGAAGCGTTTCCAGGCAATTCAGGGTGAGATACTGAACATCTCGCTGGATCTGGTAAAGCAAAAGCTGATTGATATGGAGTTTACTACCCGGATCACCGGCTGGAACCCCTTTGATGACAGCAAAGCAGCCCCGTTCTTCAGTCCGGCCTGGATGTTCGGCATTGAGATACCCAGAACCTTACCACCCCCTGCCCCTCCTAAAATAGGAGGGGGGGCTTCTTGTAGCCACCTCCTTGATAAGGAGGGGGTTGGGGGTGGTTTCGATATCTGCATCGGTAATCCACCCTATATCCAGATTCAGAGCTTCAGCGGCCAACCGGTTCAGAAGGCGTGGGAAGAACAGAAGTATGCCACCTTTGCAAAAACCGGCGATGTTTATTGCCTGTTTTACGAGCGTGGCTTCAACCTGTTGGCGCAGAACGGAACCCTGGCGTACATCACCTCCAACAAATGGATGCGGGCAGGATATGGCAAGTCCATGCGCAACGTTTTCCTGAACAATGGTGTACTTTCGCACCTGATTGATTTCGGCGATTCGCAGATTTTTGAAAATGCCACCACCTACACCAATATTCTGCTCTGGCACAGATACGCTGCGTCCATGACCCAATCAACAAGTCTGTCATCCCCGAATGCTTCTATCGGGGATCCAGATTCAAAAGCTGGATTCCCGATTACCCCCTCGGGAATGACAACCTCTTTAAAAGCATGGGATCTGAGCAAAATCTATTCTGCAGAAGCCTCACTGCCAACCATGTTGGAAAAACAGGGTGCCGGTGATCCCTTGTTTACCGAGGACTCGTTTGTGATTGCCAGCGGCGAGCAAGCCATGATCAAAAAGCGGATTGAAGAAGTCGGCCTACCGCTGAAGCAGTGGGATGTTTCTATTTATAGAGGTGTGCTAACCGGTCTGAACGAGGCGTTCATCATCAGCGGCAAGAAGAAAGATGAACTGATTGCCCAAGATCCAAAGAGCGCCGAAATCATCAAGCCGATTCTGCGGGGACGTGACATCAAGCGGTATAAGGCCGATTTTGCTGATTTATGGTTGATCAACTCGCACAATGGCTATGGGAATGTACCCCGGATTGATGTTCAAAAAGATTATCCGGCTGTATGGGAACATCTCCAGGCGGTTAATACGGCAACCAATGCAGGTCTGGAAAGAAGACAGGATAAAGGGGCGCACTGGAGTAATCTAAGAAATTGTGCGTATGTTGAAGATTTCAATACTGAAAAGATTGTATGGCTTGAGATGTCGCCTAAGCCCAATTTTTTATGTGACATCACGGGACGGTTTGTGCTTAACACAGCATACATTATGACCGGCAATTCTCTTAAGTACCTTTTAGCTGTTCTTAATTCCAGGTCGTTAGATTTCTACTTCCCAATGATAGCCACTGAAGTGCGAGGCGCAACTCGACGGTACATAAAACAATACGTCGAGCAACTTCCCATTCCCCAAATCTCCACCGAAGCCCAGCGCCCCTTTGTAACACTGGTGGATAAAATTCTGGAGGCCAAGAAAAATGTGGAAGATACCAGCAGCTATGAAGCTGAGATAGACCGGCTTGTGTATGCCCTCTACGGACTGACAGATGAACAAATCGCCGTGGTGGAGGGGAAAGCGTGAAAAAAACAGCCACAATTACGAATAACCTTGCGCCACTTGTAACCGAACTTCGCCGCCTCATCCACTCTGCGCGCTACTCTGTCGCCACCACAGTCAATACGTTGCAGGTAATGACCAACTTTGAGATTGGACGGCGCATTGTTGAACATGAGCAGAAAGGGGAAAAACGGGCGGAATATGGGAAAGCGTTGCTGAAAGAGCTTTCAGCACACCTCACAGAAGAGTTTGGCAAAGGGTTTTCGGTAAGTAACCTTCAGCTTATGCGGAAGTTTTTCATCGAGAATTAATCACGAATTCAACAGAAGCCTTCTGTTAAATTGTTTTCCTCCGCTGTGACGCAGGTACAAACAGATCAGTAAAGACTCCTGATGAAAACGCCACTATCGGTATACTCCTTTACAAACGAAAGAAAGAAGCCATTGTGGAGCTTACACTGCCTCCGGATGCCAACATCCATGCCCGTGAATACTCACTCTACCTTCCGTCAAAGGCGTTGCTGCTGCAGAAACTGATGGACTGGATTGAAGAGCTTTAATAACAGTACCATTATTGTAAAAGTGAACACACTGTATTATCATCGTTACCACGCTTAATAGTTGCAAAACAAATTTAAAGGATAAGGAATTTATATGTCTCAGAATAAACTATGGGGTGGACGTTTTACCCAGCCTACAGACAAATTTGTGGAAGAGTTTACCGCTTCTATTGATTTTGACAAACGACTTTATCATCAGGATATACGGGGTTCTGTGGCACATGCCAGAATGCTTGGAAAGCAGGGAATAATTCCTCTGCAAGATGTTGAGCAGATTGTGCATGGTTTGAAGGAGATTCTTGAGCAGATTGAGGCTGGTCAGTTTGACTTCTCGGTGGCGCTGGAAGATATCCATATGAATATTGAGGCTCGCCTGTCCCAGAAGATCGGAGAGGCAGGCAAGCGGCTGCATACCGGTCGCTCGCGCAACGATCAGGTGGCGCTGGATATACGTCTGTATCTTCGTGATGAAATAGTTGAGATCACAGCCTATCTGGAAATGCTGCTTGATTCTATGCTGGAGCAGGCAGAGAAAAACATAGAACTGATTATGCCTGGATTTACACATCTGCAGTCGGCTCAACCGATTCTATTTTCGCATCATCTACTTGCATATGTGGAAATGTTCAAGCGTGACAAGGGTCGGATGGAAGATTGCCTGAAGAGGGTAAATATGATGCCGCTTGGCGCCGGTGCTCTTGCCGGCACAACCTTTCCCATTGACAGGGAATATGTAGCAGAACAGCTTGATTTTGCTTCGGTAACCCGTAATTCACTTGATTCCGTCTCTGACAGGGATTTTGCCATTGAGTTTATAGCAGCCTCTTCGATACTTATGATGCATCTCTCACGGTTATCGGAAGAGCTGATACTATGGTCTACAAGCGCTTTCCGCTTTGTTGAGCTATCTGATGGTTTCTGCACCGGCTCCTCAATTATGCCGCAGAAAAAGAACCCTGATGTTCCTGAGCTGGTTCGGGGTAAAACCGGACGCGTATATGGCAATCTGATGGCTTTGTTGACAGTGATGAAGGCATTGCCTTTGGCCTACAATAAAGACATGCAGGAGGACAAGGAGCCACTGTTTGATACTATCGACACGGTTAAGGGATCGCTCAAGATATTTGCTGACATGATACGGGAGATGCGAGTCAATCCATCTTCTATGGGGCGTGCTGCCGGACAGGGTTTCTCAACCGCAACTGATGTGGCAGATTACCTGGTTAGGAAGGGGCTTCCATTCCGTGATGCTCATGAAGCAGTTGGAAAGGCTGTTGCCTATTGTGTTGAAAATGAGATGGATATTACAGAACTTTCCCTGGCAGAGTGGCAACTTTTTTCGCCGCATTTCAGCGATGATATTTTTAAAGCGATTACAGTTGAAGCCAGTGTTAATGCGCGTGATGTGGTAGGTGGTACAGCCCGTAAAAGGGTTGAATATGAGATCAGGCGTTGCAGGGAAGGCAAATAACCATGTCGCGAATCTGTACTGTTAATAGAGCCGCTCTTGTGGCGCTCTCAGTACTCCTGCTTTCTTCTGCAGCCTGCGGTAAAAAGGGGCCTCTTATCTATCCGGATATGCTGATTGCAGAAGCTCCGCAAAAAGTTGCTCTGGAACAAAGCGGAAATTCATTGCGTATTTCTTTTGATCTGCCTAATAAGGATCTGTCTGGCAGAAAGGCTGAAGAGATTGACTCGGTTCTGATTTCCAGACATGTATATAAGGATAAAAACAGTAAGAGCTGCAATGACAAATATCAGGAACTACGAAAGATTGAACTTGACTTTCCTGAGCCAGCCAAAAGGCTTGGTAACAGGGTTGTCTGGGAGGATTCTGATCTGCGTTCCGGTGAGTGGTATCAATACAGGATACAGACTATTCAAAAGAATGGAGTTAAAGGAACTGTTGCAACAACCGGCCTTGCAACTCTGATTTCACCGCCACTTCCACCAAAACTGAAGGCAACTCCTGTTTTTGGCGGGGTTATTATTCTTGAAGTTACCGGAGAAATCCCAAAGGGTACGACCCTTCTGGGATATAAAGTTTATCGTGCGGTAGGCAACGAACAGCCGATGCAGATTTCATCACTTTCAAATGGAAAAGTTAGATATGATGACCAATCAGTACAGCATGGGGTTGTTTACCAGTATCTGGCAAGGATGATAGTCAGGAGTGAAGATGGAATGATTGTTGAGAGTGAATCTTCTGAATCTGTTATGACGACTGTTGCTGAAGATCCCAAGTAGATTTGCCTTGCAATAAGAAAACAGAAAAGGCGACCAGAGAACTGGCCGCCTTTTCTGTTAAAGAAATAAAAGACGGAATTATTTAGCTACTGTTTCAAGTGCTTTTACTGCAATATCCTTGTAAGGGTTTGCGTACAGGATAATCAGAGATACAACCAGGGCATAAATAGCAAGTGATTCGATCATGGCCAGACCGATCATCATGGTTGTCAAAATCTTGCCGGAAGCGCCGGGATTGCGGGATACACCTTCAACTGCGCGGCTAACTGCGAAGCCTTGACCCAGACCGGTGCCGATGGTGCCGATTGCCATACCAATGCCAGCTGCCAGAATACACATTTCAAAAAAACCCATTTTTACTACCTCCGTGTGATGTATGCTCCTAAACAGTATAGGAGTTAAATATTTAAATTAGTGTGCTTCTTCAAGTGAACCGTGGATGTAAATCATTGCGAGCAACATAAAAACGAATGCCTGTATGAATGAAACCAGAACACCCATGAGCATCATTGGAAGTGGTACAAGAAAGGGAGCCAGACCAAAGAAGATCATCAGTACAAGTTCGTGACCGTTCATGTTTCCGAAAAGACGCAGTGTAAGAGAAACAGGTCGTGAAAGATGACCAATAATTTCAATAAAGAACATTACAGGAGCCAACCACCAGATAGGTCCGAGAAAGTGTTTAAGATAGCTTACGCCATGATGTTTGATACCTACGACGTGAGTAGATAAAAAGACAATAACTGCACAGGCTGCTGTTGTATTAATATTTGCTGTAGGTGGATAGAAGCCTGGAATTAGTCCAATGAGGTTTGAGACAAGGATGAATATGGCCAAAGTGGCTATGAGCGGGAAAAAGGATCTTCCATGTTCCCCCATTGTTTCGACAATCATATTTTCAATTCCATCAATGACAACTTCCATAAAGTTCTGAATGCCGCCTGGAACGAGCTTCATACTGCCAGTTGCAAGTTTTGAAAGTATCAGTAAAAGTGCGATAACAACCCAGGTATAGACAATGGCATTTGCTGCAGCATCACCAATATGGAGCATAGCCTGAAGCTTGCTGCTTATAAACTGGAGAAACAGTAAGGGGTGAACCATGGATCAATCTCCTTTGTGTTGAATCGCAAAATAAATTGTACAGATAACAATCATTAAAACAACAACAGAAAGCCCTATCAAAAGACCAGCAACAGAAAACAGGCCGGAAGTTAGTATATAGTAAAGCAGTAGAGCAGTAATGCTGAGACGAAGCAAATAGCGAAGCAGAGCATACATTTTTGGACGGCCAAGCTGAAGACCGAGAACCCTCTGCATTATATTGCGTTGCCATACAAAATTAAGAATAGCAATACTGGAACCGGCAGCAATACCAAATGCAAAATTTCTTGAGAACAGTATAAAAGCGATAACAGTAAGAATGAAGGCCAGTAAGGCGCTACCGATTACAACAGAATTGAGGAGGTTGTCCTCATTAAGTCTTATCATGATCCAGCTTGCCGACCTCGCGGCGGGTAATGACATAAAGGTTCTTAAAGCCCGCCGCAATACCGATTAAGGTAAAAATCCAGAAAAACCAGGGTTTGGTATTAAGCCAGTTGTCTATAGTCAGCCCGAGCCAGACTCCAATCCCTATGGCAAGAACCACAGAGATCCCCATACTTGAGACCATGGCCAGATTACGGAAAAGATCACGATATTCGCTCACTTCTCACTCCAGCCGGTTGAAATTGTATACAAAAACCTGTCTCTCTTATCATATACTAACAATATATGTCAACCGCCTTCATATATCTAAGCTATAAGCTTGAAACAGTCCTGAGCGGCCTCTATAGTGGCTTCAATCTCTTTTATGCCATGAGCGGCAGAGACAAAAGCTGTCTCAAACTGTGATGGTGCCAGATAGATTCCTTTGTTAAGCATGGCAAGAAAAAAACGAGCAAAGGCTTTGGTGTCGCAGGCTGAAGCAGTAGGCCAGTCGTACACATCTCTGGAGGTAAAGAAGGTGCAGAACATGCTGCCAACCCTGGTTGAATAAACAGGATAGCCTGCATCTTTGGCTGCCTTGGCAATGCCTTCAGCCAGATGATTACTTTTTTCTTCTAACTGCTCATAAAAACCAGGCGTCTGTAATAGCTTTAGGGTGGCAATACCGGCAGTCATGGCCAGTGGATTTCCAGATAGAGTACCTGCCTGATATATTCCGCCAGTTGGAGAGAGCTTCTCCATGATATCTCTCCTGCCACCAAAAGCACCTACCGGAAGCCCTCCGCCAATAATTTTACCAAGGGTAGTCATATCCGGAGTTACTGCGTAAAGTGATTGTGCTCCACCGTAAGCAACTCTGAAGCCTGACATCACCTCATCAAAGATAAGTATGATGCCTTCGTTGGTCGAAATTTCGCGCAGACCCTCTAAAAAACCGGGTTTGGGAGGTACAGTTCCCATGTTGCCAGCCACCGGCTCAACAATAATACAGGCAATCTGACCGATGTTCTCAATGACAAGTTTTTTGACTGATTCGAGAGAATTAAACTCAGCCGTAAGGGTATGTTTTGCAAAATCAGCCGGAACCCCTGGAGAGTCAGGTACGCCGAAAGTAGCTGCTCCTGAGCCGGCCTTTACAAGGAGAGAATCAGCATGTCCATGATAACACCCTGAAAATTTGATAATTTTGTCTCTGCCTGTATAGCCGCGAGCCAGACGGATAGCGCTCATAGTTGCTTCAGTGCCTGAGCTTACCATCCGTACCATCTCTATTGATGGAACAGCATCAATTACCATTTGAGCCAACGTAATCTCAAGTTCGGTAGGTGCGCCAAAGCTTGAACCATTTTCAAGGCAGAGTTTGACGGCAGAGACAACATCAGGATGAGTATGTCCAAGTATCATTGGACCCCAAGAACCTACATAATCAATATATTCGTTGTTGTCCTCGTCATAGATATGACTACCGGAAGCTCTTTTGATAAAAAGTGGGTCGGAACCAACTGACCTGAATGCGCGAACAGGGCTGTTAACACCGCCTGGAATCAGTCTTTGAGCTGTTTTAAAAAGTTGATGAGAACGGGTACAATCCATGTTATTCCCCCATAAAATAAGTAAATGTTACATTTATGTACATGCTGAAGCAATGGTTTGTCAATTCAGTAGAAAATATGAATAAAATTTATAGCGTATAATGAAAACAAAATAACCAGTGCAGGCCTAACATAATGTAGTTACTCAATAAAGTATCATTTTAGAAAATTTTATGGAGAAATAAAAAAAAGGGGAAAAAGGGCTTGACAATTGTTACCTAAATGAAATAGGTTTACTGCGTTTTGTATACAGTATACGTCCTAAGCAATGACAAGATTGGATTGAGGAGGAAATAGCGAATGCTCGGTACCTATCTACCAATAATACTGCTGATCCTTGTTGCACTGGCTTTTGGCCTGGGTTCAGTAGTGTTTTCTTCGTTGATTGGCCAGAAGAAGTACTCAAAGGTAAAAATGGCAGCATATGAGTGCGGATGTGAGCCTTTCGGGAATGCGCGAGACCGCTTTCCGATCAAGTTTTACCTGATTGCAATGCTCTTTATTTTGTTTGATATTGAAGCAGTCTTTCTCTATCCATGGGCCATACTTTATAAGAAGCTTGGGCTGTTCGGACTGATCGAAATGGGCTTGTTTATCGTTATCTTGTTTGTCGGTTATATCTATGTCTGGAAAAAAGGAGCACTGGAATGGGAGTAAATCAGCCCCTCGGTGGTAACGTAACGGTTACGTCACTAGACAAGCTGGTCAACTGGGTCAGGAAATCCTCTATCTGGCCGATGACCTTCGGTCTTGCTTGCTGCGCTATTGAAATGATGGCGACTGGTGCGTCGCATAACGACCTTGACCGCTTTGGTATCATCTTCCGCGCATCCCCACGTCAGGCAGACTGTATTATTATAGCCGGCACTGTTACCAAGAAGATGCTTCCGGTTATCAAGACAGTCTATGAGCAAATGCCGGAGCCTAAATGGGTTATTGCGATGGGTGCATGCGCTTGCTCAGGCGGGATATTTGATACATACAGTGTTGTTCAGGGTATTGATGAGGCGCTTCCAGTTGATGTCTATATACCAGGCTGTCCTCCGCGTCCTGAGGCACTGCTGTACGGACTAATGAAGCTTCAGGATAAGATTATGGCTGAAAGTGGTTCGTTTGGCTCTGTTTTTGGCTTGGGTGATCGGGTTTCTACGGTCTGATAACTGCGCTGTTTCTGAACTTACTATTAAAGTGAAAAGGTTTTAACGCTATGGCAGACACAAATCGTGCTGTTGAGAAACTCCAGGGAAACTTTGAATCCTCTATAGTAGAGGTAAAGCAGGATCGGGGTGACTGGATAGTTACAGTCAAGAAGGATTCTGTTATCGATGTATTGGCCTTCCTTAAAAAAGAGTGTCGCTTTGATATGCTGACCGATGTTACGGCAGTTGATTATCTGGGTAAGTCTTCTGATCGCTTTATGATGGTATATCAATTGACTTCTGTCCCTTTCAAAGATCGCCTCCGTATCAAAGCTCCTGTAGATGAGGCTGATTGCAGTATCGGCAGTGCGACACAGGTGTATGCCTCTGCAGGATGGCTTGAGCGCGAGGTTTATGACCTCTTCGGGATTAAGTTTGATAAGCACCCTGATTTGCGTCGTATATTGATGACCCCTGACTGGCAAGGCCATCCACTTCGTAAGGATTACCCTTTGCAGGGACCGGATCGCGAACCGTATAAAGGCCGTCTTTCCTAATTCAGTAATAAGCACTTAACTAGCAGACGAGGCTATAAATGGCGAACAATGAAATCATGACAATCAACATGGGGCCACAACACCCCAGTACCCACGGCGTATTACGCATGGTGATCGAGCTGGATGGAGAAAACATCCTTAAGATAGATCCGGATATTGGTTATCTGCATCGTGGCGTTGAAAAGTTATCAGAACATCGCACATATCACCAGACGTTGCCTTTAACCGATCGTTTGGATTATCTGGCTCCTATGAGTAACAATCTGGGCTATATTCTGGCTGTAGAGAAACTGCTTGGAATAGAAGTGCCTGAGCGGGCTCAGACAATTCGGATCATCATGACTGAATTAACCCGTCTCAAGTCACACCTTGTCTGGCTGGCATGCCATGCGCTTGATATTGGTGCCATGACTGTGTTTATTTATGCTTTTCGTGAGCGTGAAACTATCATGGAAACATATGAGCTTATATCCGGCGCTAGGATGACCTCCAACTTCTACCGCGCCGGCGGTCTCTCTCAAGATGTTCCGCCAGAATTCGAGAAAAAGGTTCGTGAATTCATTGCAACAATGCCTGGCTATATTGATACATATGAAGGTCTGCTTACAACAAACCCGATTTGGGTCAAGCGTACGGTTGGCAATGGTGTAATCTCTGCTGAGGACGCAACTGATATAGGGATTACCGGCCCTGCACTGCGGGGTTCCGGTGTTGACTTCGACTTGCGTCGTGATATTCCATATGCCGGTTATGAGTCGTACAAGTTTGAAGTTCCGGTTGGAAAAGAGTGCGATACATTTGATCGTTATAAGGTGCGTTTAATTGAAATGCGTGAATCCTGCAAAATTATTAATCAGGCATTTGAGCGATTAAAGCCTGGTCCTGTTCTTGCTGATTCACCTCAAGTATGTTATCCGCCTAAGGATTCAGTTTATAACTCTATTGAAGGCCTTATACATCATTTTAAGATAGCAAGTGAAGGATACAAGGTTCCAGAAGGTGAAGTCTATATGGGGATTGAAGCCCCTAAAGGCGAACTGGGCTTTTATATAGTAAGTGATGGTAGCAGCAAGCCTTACAGGATGAGGATTCGTCCGCCTTCATTTGTGAACTTGCAGGCAATTGAAAAAATGGCAAAAGGCTCCATGGTTGCAGACCTTGTTGCAATTATCGGTACGCTGGACATCGTGCTGGGTGAGATTGACCGCTAATCCGAGACCTAAAATGGGAGGCCGCAGATGACTGAAGCGGTTGCAGTTACTGAAAATAATGAGATGGAAGTAGAAGCAGATGTAGATCTATCTATCGCTGAAAATGTTATTCAGAGGTATAAAGACATCCCGGGAAACCTTATGCCGGTGCTTCAGGGCGTTCAGGATGAATATGGATATGTTCCCAGGGTTGTTGTTGATTATGTTGCTGAACGCCTGAATGTTTATCCAAGCCAGATATACGGTGTTCTAACCTTTTATGCCCAATTCCATCTGAAACCACGTGGAAAGTATATCATAAGGGTTTGTATGGGCACTGCATGTCACGTTCTTGGAGCGGAAAGAATTAAAGAATCATTTTATGATCGTATCCAGATAGGTCATGGAGAAACAACAGGTGACCGCCGTTTTACTTTTGAGCTTGTTGCTTGTCTTGGTGCCTGTGGTATGGCTCCACTTGCCATGGTTAATGATGAAACATACGGTAAAATGACAGTTCAAAAGGTTGAAGAGATCGTTAAGGAATATTCTGCGCTCCCGCTCTAGTTACGGGACATTCGTCAGGGGACAGAAGATATGGCTGAAGCTATAAAGATTTTGATCTGCCAGGGAACAGGTGGTATCTCCGCCGGAGCCAAGAAGGTAGAGGCCGAATTTAACCGGATCATCGCCGAAAAAGGGCTGACCGCTACAGTTGGCAAACACTGTGAGGTTGTCAAAACTGGTTGTCGTGGTCTTTGTGCTAACGATGTTCTTGTTGATATCGTTGATGACAAAGGGCGTACAACATATGACTTCGTCCAGCCTGAGGAAGTTGCTAAACTGGTTGACGAGCATATTATAGCTGGTGAACCACTGGAAAAACGTAAGGCTAAGCCATATTACAACCAGTTCGTTGATGCTCAGCGTCGTATAGTAATGTCTGGTTGTGGTCAGATAGATGCAGAATCTATTGATCATTATCTTGCTGAAGATGGTTTCAAGGCCATTGAAAAGTGCCTCAAAACCATGAAGCCTGCCGAAGTAACCGAAGAAGTAAAGAAAGCCGGTCTTCGTGGGCGTGGAGGCGGCGGATTCCCCACAGGCTTAAAATGGTCTTTCTGTGCAGCATCACCAGGACACCATAAATATATTATATGTAATGCCGACGAAGGTGACCCCGGCGCATTTATGGATCGTTCGATTCTTGAAGGTGACCCCTACTGTGTAATCGAAGGAATGATGATTGCCGGCTATGCTATTGGTGCTCAATTTGGTTACGTATACGTACGTGCTGAGTATCCACTTGCTATTATACGTCTTCAGAAGGCAATAGATACCTGCTATGAGAAGGGTTATTTAGGTAAAAATTGCCTTGGTCTTGGTTTTGAATATGACATGAGAATTAAAAAGGGTGCTGGCGCATTTGTTTGCGGTGAAGAGACTGCGCTTATGGCTTCAATTGAAGGCGAGCGCGGAATGCCTCGCCCAAGACCGCCATTCCCTGCTGTTAAAGGCCTCTGGCAGAACCCTTCAAACATAAATAACGTTGAAACCTTTGCCAATGTACGTCACATCCTGAATAATGGTTCAGAATGGTATGCGGCAATAGGTACTGATACAACTAAAGGTACAAAGATATTTGCAGTTACGGGTAAGGTAAAGCATACCGGACTTGTTGAAGTCCCTGCTGGTATGACAATTAGAGCCGTTTTGTATGATGTCTGCGGTGGTATAATTAATAACAGAAAATTCAAGGCTGTTCAGGCAGGTGGACCTTCCGGTGGATGTATTCCTGGTGAAATTCTTGATACACCGGTTGATTATGATTCATTGATTAAAGCCGGTGCTATGATGGGCTCCGGCGGCCTTGTTGTTATGGATGAAACAACCTGTATGGTTGATATTGCCAAGTTCTTCCTTACTTTTACCGTTATGGAGTCTTGTGGTAAGTGTGTTCCATGCCGAATAGGTCTGAAGATGATGCTGGATATTCTCATCAGGATTACTGAGGGTAACGGTCAAGAAGGTGATATCGAAACACTTCTGGATCTTGGAGCAACAATTAAGCAGGCTTCTCTTTGTGGTCTGGGGCAGACAGCTCCTAACCCGGTACTTTCTACTATCAGGTATTTCAGGGATGAGTATGAGTCTCATGTAAAAGAGAAGCGTTGTCCTTCTAACGCTTGCAAAGAGCTTCTCCTCTGGAAAGTAGTTGAAGATAAATGTGTTAAATGTGGTGCTTGTAAGAAGGCTTGTCCAGTTGATGCAATTGTCTGGGAAAAAGGACAAACCGCTTATCTGGATCAGAGTAAATGTACCAAATGTAAATCATGTTATGACGCCTGTCGCTTTATGGCAATAGAGTAGGCTTCCTTTTTATAAAAACTGTGACAACAAACGTAAAACGAGGTTGAGATGGTCACTCTGACGATAGATGACAAGCAGGTAGCAGTTGAAAAGGATACAACCATTTATGATGCGGCAAAAAAAGCCGGTGTTTTCATACCTATCCTTTGCCATGATAAGAAGTTAAAGCCGTTTGGTGCTTGCCGTATGTGTCTGGTTGAAGTTGAGCAGATGAAGGGTCGTTTGATTCCTGCCTGTACTACACCTGTTACGGAGGGTATGATCGTCCGAACAAGTACACCCCCTGTTGATAAAGCACGTAAGCTTGTACTTGAACTTCTTCTTGTGCATCATCCGCTTGACTGCCCGGTTTGTGATAAAGGCGGTGACTGTGAGCTTCAGAATCTTGCATATGATTATAAGATTAATAGTAATCGTTTGACTGATGAGAAATTTCATCATGAAATAGACTATAACAATCCTTTAATAGAGCGTGACCAGAATCGTTGTATTCTCTGCGGTAAATGTGTGCGAATTTGTGATGAGATTGTTGCAAGAGGAGCACTTACCTTTATTAACCGTGGAATCAAAACAAAGATTGGTACTGAATTTGATGGACCTCTTAGCTGTGAATTCTGTGGTTCATGTGTTTCAGTATGTCCCGTAGGAGCACTTTTACCACGCCCATTCAAATTCAAGTCACGTATATGGGCATTAACCAAAAAAACTTCGGTCTGCGGATACTGCGGAACAGGTTGTAATATAACTTTAGGTGTTAAGGATAACAAAGTATTAACAACCGTTTATGATGAGAATCAGGGATTTCATAATGGCCAGCTTTGTGTCCGTGGACGTTTTGGTTATCAGTTTATAAGTTCTGAAAAGAGACTTAAAACTCCGCTTGTTCGTAAAAATGACCAACTTGTTGAAGCAACCTGGGATGAAGCTCTGACCTTAGTGGCACAACGTCTTAAAGGAGCAGGTTCTTCAGCTGCTGCACTTGCAACTCCCCGCATGACAAATGAAGAGTTGTTTATGTTGAAGCAGCTTATGACTGTACATGTTGGGTCGCAAAATATTGACCATTCAGCTGGTTACGGACATTCTGCAGTTTCTGAGGGACTGGCAAAGAGTCTTGGTGTTGCTGCATCATCCGCAAAAATAACAGATATTCAAAAATCTGATCTCATTTTAGCTATCAAAACTGATGTATATGAAACTCACCCTGTTGTTGGTTTTGAGATTAACATGGCTGTCAAAAATAAGGGAGCTGCTCTTCAGATAATTTCTGACAAAAAAGGTAAACTCTCACGACTTCCTGGCGCAAGCATACTTTTGAATAAACCTTCTACGGAAGTAGTCCTTTTAAATGCAGTTTCAAAGGTACTGATTGATGAGAATCTTGCAGTAATTCCTCCTACACCGGAACTCTCTACTGCCTTGAATGAGTTTACCCCTGAAAAAGTTGCTTCAGTTACCGGTGTTTCATCTGATGAGATAAAATCTTTAGCCAGGGCATATGCCGCAGCAGACAAGGCTGTTATTATTTTTACTACAGGTCTTTCCTATCCAGGAGCTGATTCGCAGATGGCACATGCCGCTGCAAACCTAGCCATACTAGGTGGTAAGCTAGGTAAAGAAGGCTCCGGTATACTTGCGTTACAGGAAAAAAACAACAGTCAGGGCGCTATAGATGTTGGTTTTATGCCAGGCCAAGGTGGACTTGATGCATTAAGGATTCTGGATAGTGCCTCTTCCGGTAGTATTAAGACTCTTATAATTGCCGGTGAAAATCCAGTAGTTTCTTATCCTGCAAAATTAAAGGTCAAAAAGGCTCTGGATGCTGTTGAATTTTTAGTTGTTGCAGATCTATTTCTGACTGAAACAGCAGAGTTAGCTGATGTAGTGCTTCCTGTATGCTCATATGCTGAAAAAGAGGGTACATTCACTGCAACTGACCGTAGGGTTCAAAAAATTACACCTGCAATTTCACCTGTTGCTCAGAGCCGCTCAGAGTTCAATATTTATTCTGAATTGATTTCAAGATTGGGTGGACAGCCACTTTCTACACCAGCCGAGGTTTTTTCTCAGTTAGCGGCATATAAAGACATTAACTATAATGAGCTTTCTGAGGGTGGAGAATTTGCTGCAATTTTATTAAACCCTGTTCAGATTGTTCCAAAGACCAATATAGTAACTGCTGATTCAGGTAATTATGCATTACTTACTGGCGCTGCACTTTATCACTGTGGAACAATGTCACTCTATGGTGAAGGTACTGTCTCGGTTTCAAGTGAAGCATATGTTGAAGTTTCGCGTGCAGATGCTGCAAAATTAAAGATTAATGATGGTGATCAGGTTAAGTTGACATCCACAACCGGCGTACTTGAACTTAAGGCAAGAGTTTCACCAAGAATGACTGAAGGAGTTCTCTTTGCGCCATATCATTTTGCTAGTGCATCAATTAATACTATCTGGTCTGGATCAACAGTAACCAGTGTAACTGTTGCCAAGTAATTATCTGACTGTTTTTTAACACTGCCAGAGAAGGAAGAGGAACCGATGGGAATCGAGATTCTAGGACTGCCGCTGTACTATTACATCGCCATGGTAGCCAAGGTGCTAATCGCGTTCGTATTCGTGCTTTTGACCGTAGCATATGCGACATATGCCGAGCGTAAAATTATCGGCTTTATGCAGGTACGTATCGGACCGAATAGAACCGGCCCAATGGGCTTGCTTCAACCAATTGCTGATGGATTAAAGCTTTTCTTTAAAGAAGAGATAATACCGGCAGAATCCAGTAAATTTGCATTTTTGCTTGCGCCTCTTGTTGCATTGATTCCTGCATTTATTACCTTTGCAGTAATACCTTTTGGCGATACTATCAAAATCTTTGGTTATGATGTTCCACTGCAGATAGTCGGTTATTATGATGCAGGTGTAGGCAAAGTTGTTGATATGAACGTTGGTGTTCTTTATGTATTGGCAATGTCATCGCTTGGAGTTTATGGAATTGTATTAGCTGGTTGGGCATCAAACAGCAAATATTCGCTGATTGGTGGATTAAGATCCTCTGCACAGATGATCTCTTACGAACTGGCTGCCGGGCTTGCAATAATTCCTGTTTTTATGCTTGTCGGTTCACTTTCACTTCAAGAGATCATACATGCCCAGGTTGGAATGAGATGGTTTATCTGGAACAGTCCGATGACCTTTATTGCAGGTATGATTTTTTACGTTGCAACCCTAGCTGAGGTTAACCGCACACCATTTGACCTTCCTGAGGCTGAGACCGAACTGGTTTCCGGTTTTTGTACAGAATATTCATCAATGAAGTATGCAATGTTCTTCATGGCTGAGTACGCCAATATGGTTACAGTAAGTGCTGTTATGGTTACACTTTTCCTTGGTGGCTGGGATGGTCCTTTTGTTGGCTCATTGCCCTGGCTTTCTCCTTTATACTTTATTGCCAAGGTCTATTTCCTTATGTTTATGGCTATGTGGATTAGAGCTACAGTACCACGCTATCGTTATGACCAGTTAATGTCGCTTGGCTGGAAGGTAATGCTTCCCTCAGCGCTAGTTGTAATAGTTGTGACTGCGGTTGCAGGATACTTTGGATTCTATACATTCTCCGGATTGTTTGGATACTAGAAGAATAACAAATTTAATTCGTAAATCAGAACTTCAGGATTATAAAGGACGACGTTATGCCGAATCCGATTACACCAATTATGCAAGGAATGAAAATTACATTTGGGCACCTTTTTAAGAAGCCGGTAACATTAATGTATCCGGAAGAACGCCCAAAAGTTGCTGAACGTTACCGTGGACTTCATGCCTTAAAAGTCTCACATGACAAAGCAAAATGTGTTGCATGTTATCTTTGTCCAACTGTTTGTCCTGCCAAATGCATTACTGTAGAGGCTGGTGAGGATCAAAATCATAACAAGTTTGCAGCAAAATACGAAATAGATATGTTGCGCTGTATTTTTTGCGGCTACTGTGTTGAAGCGTGCCCTGTTGATGCACTAAAAATGACAGGCCAGTTTGAGTTGGCAAACTATCGTCGTGAAGATTTTGTTTTCACCAAAGAAAGACTTTTAGAAAAGAAATAAAGGAGCGCTGTAAATGGACATCTCATCTGTCTTCTTTGCCCTTGTCGCCATAGTGGCTGTAGTGTCAGCTTTACTAGTTGTGACCTGCAAAAACCCGATTAACAGTGCTCTTGCATTGGTGTTGACTTTTTTCTGTCTGGCAACCTTCTATGCAATGCTTAACGCTCCATTTATGGCTGCCATCCAGATTATAGTGTATGCAGGTGCAATAATGGTTCTAGTTATCTTCACTATAATGTTGCTCAACATCAGGGTTGATGAGAATAAGAAACATTCACATCAACTTGCTCTTGGCAGTGTTACCGGCATTGTTGTTCTCCTTTTGACTGGACTTTTTCTTACACGAGGAACCATTTCAAGCCCTGTTGGAAATATTACAAATGACCTGATTAATAGTCAGGGGCATACAGAGTTGATTGGTAAGGTTATGTTTACGGAGTTCCTTTTACCATTTGAAGTTACATCAATACTCTTGCTTGTTGCTATTATAGGCGCAGTAATACTTGCAAAGAGAAAAATCTCTTAGAGGTCTTAAAAAATGGATAATCTGAACAGCTATTTAATTGTTAGTGCCGTTCTCTTTTCAATCGGTACAATAGGTGTTTTAACCCGTAAAAATGCCATAGTTGTCTTTATGTGCATAGAGTTGATGCTTAATGCGGTTAACCTTACTTTTGTTGCCTTCTCAAGGCATTTAGGAAATCTTGACGGTCAGATATTTGTATTCTTTATTATGACTGTTGCTGCTGCTGAAGCAGCTGTAGGACTTGCTATGTTTATTGCGTTTTTTAATAATCGTGAATCTATTGATATAGATGACGCAAACATAATGAAATGGTAATTGACTAACCCTACTTGATTGAAAATATGAACCTGTAAAGACGAGATAAAGGAGTAGCTCAATGTTCGACAATGTGTGGCTTATACCACTGTTCCCTCTAATCGGTTTCTTGATTAACGGTTTGCTGGGGAAGAAGATTAAGAACGAGACGGTCATCGGTACGATCGGTTCAGTTGCTGTGTTTGCCTCATTTGTTACAGCACTAATTACGTTTATGAATCTGATCGGACTGCCTGCTGGTGAGCGTTCAGTTAACGTAAAGATCTTTTCATGGATTTCGGCCGGTAACTTTAATGCCGATATTGCCTTCCTGATTGATCCTTTGTCTTGTCTTATGTTGCTTGTGGTAACTGGTATTAGTACTGTTATCCATATATATTCCATAGGCTATATGCATGGAGAAGAGGGATTTTATAGATTTTTCTCTTACTTGAACCTCTTTGTATTCTCCATGCTTCTTCTAGTATCTGGAAATAACCTTCTCTTAATGTTTGTTGGTTGGGAAGGCGTAGGTCTCTGTTCATATCTACTGATTGGATACTACTTCCACAAGAAGTCCGCGTCTGATGCAGGTAAAAAGGCTTTTGTAATGAACAGGGTTGGAGATTTTGGTTTTCTTTTAGGTACATTCACCCTGTTCTGGTGGCTTGGTCAAACACACGGTGTCTGGACTATTCAGTTTACCGAGCTTGCTAAAAATGCAAATTTATTTCCTACAGGTGGTGTAGTAACAATTATAACACTTTGTTTCTTCTTGGGAGCAACCGGTAAATCAGCTCAGATTCCATTGTATACATGGCTGCCTGATGCAATGGAAGGTCCTACGCCGGTTTCTGCACTTATCCATGCTGCTACTATGGTTACTGCTGGTGTTTATATGATTGGCAGGATGAGCTTCCTTTTTATCCGCTCTCCTGAGACAATGCTTACAGTAGCTGTAGTTGGTGCTTGTACTGCTTTGTTTGCTGCAACTATTGGAACGGCACAGAACGATATTAAACGTGTGCTTGCATATTCAACTGTATCCCAGTTGGGCTATATGTTTCTTGCAATGGGTGTTGGAGCTTTTACTGCCGGTATATTCCACTTAATGACTCACGCATTCTTTAAAGCTTGTCTCTTCCTTGGTTCTGGTGCTGTAATTCATTCAATGCACCATGCCTTGCATCATGTTCATTCTCACGATGATGCACAAGATATGCGTAATATGGGTGGTTTGAAAAAATTCATGCCTCTTACATATCTGACATTTCTTGCTGCCACTATTGCTATTGCAGGTATTCCAGGCTTCTCTGGCTTCTTCTCTAAAGATGAAATTTTATGGCAAGCCTTTGCTAATCCTCTTCATGGCAGTATGAATACAGTTCTTTGGGCATTCGGTGCTTGTGCAGCTCTATTGACAGCATTTTATATGTTCAGATTAGTATTCATGACTTTTCATGGCACCTGCCGAATTAAGAGTGGAGCTGAGAAGCATCTTCATGAATCACCCATGGTTATTGTAATACCGCTTATTATCTTAGCTTTTTTCGCTATAGTAGGAGGCTATGTTGGTCTACCTAAATTAATTGGCGACCTGTTTGGTGGTATTCCAAATTATCTTGAACACTTTTTGTCTCCAGTGTTTGCAAATGCAGAAGAGTATATGCATGCACATTCCCATCATGCTCACCATAGTCATGCTCTTGAATGGGGTCTGATGGGTACCTCAGTTATCATAGCGGTAGTCGGGATCAGCGTAGCTTATATGCTGTATATGGTAAATCCCGATATACCCAGAAAATTCACAAGTACTTTTCCTGTGCTCCACAGAGCTGTTTATAACAAATGGTATATTGATGAGATATATGATTTTGCCTTTGTTAATCCCTGTAAAGCACTTGGTCGTTTGCTCTGGAAAGGTTTTGATGTACTGATTGTTGATGGCATAGTTAACGGAGTTGCTACTGTTGTTATGGCCTTTGGTGGCGTGATTCGCTATATTCAGACTGGTCAGATTTACAACTACGCCTGGACCATGGCATTTGGTGTTGTAGTTATTGTCGGCTATTACCTGTTCAAGTAATTTAACTGTATTTGTATTAAAGGAGCAGATTCGATGAGTAACATTTTGAGCGTAATGACCTTCCTGCCCATTTTGGGGGTGCTCCTGCTGCTCTTCATCCCCAAGGAGAGCAAAGGGGTTCTGCGTAGCGTCGCACTAGCAACGACACTTGCATCCTTTGCTGTTTCACTGCCACTTATTACCGGATTCCAGACTAATGCGGAGTTTCAGTTCGTGGAAAACGTTCCATGGATTGCTGCAGGACCGTTTGCCATGCGTTACAATATTGGTATTGACGGCATAAGCTTATGGTTGGTTGTTCTTACAACCTTCATTATGCCAATATCGGTTCTTTCTACCTGGACTGCGGTTGAAGAGCATGTAAAAGAGTATATGATCTGTATGTTGTTGCTTGAAACAGGTTTGCTTGGTGCATTTATATCACTAGATCTCTTTCTCTTTTACATCTTCTGGGAAGTAATGCTGATTCCGATGTATTTCATGATTGGTATTTGGGGTGGCAAGAATCGTCTTTATGCAGCTGTTAAGTTCTTCATATACACCATGTTTGGTTCTATGTTGATGTTAGTAGCGTTAATTTATCTTTACTTCCTCGGTACTAAAGCTGGCATAACTGACTTCAGCCTTGTACATTTCTTCGATTTGAAGGTGGATCCTTCAACACAAACATGGTTATTTGCAGCTTTTGCCCTTGCATTTGCTATTAAGGTACCAATGTTTCCACTTCATACTTGGTTGCCAGATGCTCATACAGAGGCGCCTACTGCAGGTTCCGTTATTCTTGCTGCAATAATGTTGAAAATGGGTACATATGGTTATATCAGATTTGCAATGCCACTCTTTCCTGAAGCATCACATCAGTTTACTCCTTTTATAGCCACACTTGCTGTGATTGGTATTATTTATGCCGCTTTGGTTGCTATGGTCCAGGAGGATGTTAAGAAGCTGGTAGCCTATTCATCTGTTGCTCACCTTGGTTTTGTAATGCTTGGTTTGTTTGCAATGAATGAGCAGGGTGTAACCGGTGCCCTTCTTCAAAATCTTAATCATGGTATTTCTACTGGTGCACTGTTCCTTATAGTAGGATTTATTTATGAGCGTCGTCATACCCGTCTGATTACAGACTTTGGGGGTCTCTCAAAGCAGATGCCAATTTTTGCTACTATCTTTATGATAGTTACACTTTCATCTGTAGCACTTCCTGGAACCAATGGTTTTGTAGGTGAGTTTTTGATTCTTGTTGGCGGCTTTGAAAGCAGTCTTAGATGGTGGACTGTTGTAGCATCGAGTGGTGTTATTTTTGCCGCCGTATATATGCTCTGGATGTTTCAGCGTGTTATGTTTGGTGAGCTTGACAATCCTAAAAACCAAAAGTTACTTGATCTTAATGCACGTGAAATATTAATAATGTTGCCCTTATTAATAATGGTTTTCTTCTTGGGTGTTTATCCTAATCCGTTCATTAAAAAGATGACTCCTGCTGTAAATAAGATTATTGCACACACACGTATTGAGCCAGTAAAAACTGCAAAGGCTGCACTGCCAGCAATTGAAGTTTCTGCACCTCATTCAATATCTGAACATGCAGCACCGAGCCAAACTGAAAATCTGCATGCACCGCAACCTGCCGCTGCTCCGGCTAATCACTAGTTGAACGAGTCAACGCCCGTGGAGGACTGTTAAAAATGGATATCAATGTAGCTCAACTTTTTCAGACGATTAACCTGAATGTAATCATGCCGGAAGTAATTCTATCTGTTCTCGGCATGGCTCTTCTACTGGTTAACGTATTCATTCCCTCCAAGTCGAAGACTTACTTGGTTTGGTTAAGCCTTATCGGTATTGTTCTAGCCGGTTTTACGACAGTAAGTGGTTGGGGTAACAATATAACCAGTTTTAGTGGTTCTGTTATTCAAGACAACTTTGCAATGTTCTTTAAATTGATTTTTCTGGTTGCTGCCGGCTTGGCTGTCTTAATCAGCGATCAGTATATCGAAAGAGAGGATTGCAACTACGGAGAACTTTATCCAATTATACTGTTCACAACCGTAGGTATGATGTTGATGGCTTCTGGAACCGATTTAATGACTCTGTTCCTTGGCCTTGAATTAATGTCAATCTCGCTTTACATATTAGCCGGGTTTAATAGAGCTAATGTCAAATCGAATGAAGCAGGCATGAAGTATTTTCTGCTCGGTGCGTTTTCAACCGGTTTTTTGCTCTACGGTATGGCGCTTATTTACGGTGTTACAGGTACAACACGAGTAGCGCAGATTGCACAAATTGTTTCTGGAATGCCTTCTGCTTCCGGTAATACAATGCTTTTAATCGGTATGTTTTTAATGCTGGTAGGTTTCTTGTTCAAGATTGCTGCTGCTCCTTTCCATATGTGGACACCTGATGTGTATGAAGGCGCTCCAACACCAATGACAGCTTTTATGTCTGCAGGTCCTAAAGCTGCCGGTTTTGCTGCACTCTTACGTCTTCTTCTTGTTGCATTCCCGGCAATGAAGCCTGAATGGTCTGATCTCCTTTGGATTCTTGCAGTGCTTACCATGACAATTGGTAACTTTTCAGCTCTACGCCAGGATAATATCAAAAGGATGCTTGCTTATTCTTCTATTGCGCATGCGGGTTATGCTTTGGTAGGTCTTACTGCTGCCAACTCTACTGGCACATCAGGTATTCTGTTTTATATGCTATCATATGCCTTTATGAATATCGGTGCCTTTGCTGTCATTATTCTTGTTGGTAAAAAGGGTGAGCCCAACGGTACAGTCATGGACTTTGCCGGTCTTGGCAGGAAACATCCTTTGTTGGCTGTAACTATGTCACTTTTCTTGTTCTCATTGGCTGGAATGCCTCCAACAGCCGGTTTTATCGGTAAATTTTATCTCTTCTCAGGTGCCATTCAGGAAGGTTACATCTGGCTTGCAATTATAGGTGTGATGAATAGTGCTGCTTCAGTTTATTACTACCTCAGGGTAATGGTCTTCATGTACTTTAAACCAGCTGAAGAAGAATTTGACTGGATCACTGTTTCAGCTCCGGTTGCCCTTTCTCTTGCAGTTTCAGCTGCTGGCACATTGATTCCTGGTGTAATTCCTTCAATGATTCTTCAGTACGCGCAGCAAGCTGTAAAATTCTTTTAAGATTAGTATCCTTTGATGCTATAAAAGCGGCTCTGAAAAGAGCCGCTTTTTTTATTTAAGTCTTTATATTCTGATTAAAAAAATAACAGGATTTGAGATGTCTTTAACAGAGCTTGAAAATCATTACGAAGCTCATCCTTACCCTTGTTATCCATTACTGGCTTCTATAAAGCGATCTGACACATATCCAATGAACTTAGGTGCTCTATGGGCTAGATTTAATGGAGAGAGAATCAATTTGTCTGATGGTAAGATACTGCTAGCAGGCGCTGGTTCTTTTTCACCCTATCCGATGTCAATATCCAATCCAGAATCAAGCATTGATGCCGTTGACCTTTCAAATAAAAATATCTTTCGTTCGAAATTACACTGCATGATTCATAGATGCTTCAATGTTAAATACTTTAAAGTTGATTTTCAGGATTTGAATTATTTCACTTCAAAATATCACTTTATAGAATCATTTGGAGTTATTCATCACCTTGACAATCCAATATCGGCTCTTAAAACACTTCAAAAACGATTGTTGCCTGGTGGTATTATAAGGATAATGGTTTACGGACGATATGCGCGCAAAGAGGTAGAGTCTATAAGACGCGCGATAAATTATCTAAATATTACAGATTTAAAAGGAGTAAAAAAATTAATATCAAGGGCTTCAACAGATAGTAGGCTATCTAAATTTATCAGATCTTCATGGGAGGCTGAAACAGATTCAGGGTTGGCTGATATGTTTTTAAACCCTAACGTCATAACCTATCGCATGTCTGAATTTATGGAAATGGTTGATAAAACGGAACTACGTCCTCTCCTTTTTACACATAACGGTGCAGTTGCTAATGTAAATAAAGAGATTAATCGTTTTAAACAGCTTGATGCAGAAAAAAAATCATTTACTAACATAATTTGTTATTTAGGATATAAATGTAAAGGTGAAGCAAAAAAAACGGATACATCAAAAATAGTATTAAATTCAGCACTTAAAGATGCAGTGTCCTTATTTAAATTTGCTTATTCCACCCCGATTGACAGGCTTGGATTTGAGAATCCTGAAATTTCACCAAACAGTCGTAATTTTTTACGACGTTTTATTAAACCGGTTTTAGAGTCGACACTAACACCTGCCGAATCTATTGACGTAGAAAAGTACATAAGGGCTTTATATCTTGTTAGATTCAATTGAGCGGAAATCTTGAAAAAATTATCTGGATTTAATCTGATGTATCTATCTTATCGTCATCATTAGGAGATAGAAGGAGGAGAAAATTAAAGATTTAATTGGTAATCTAGCAGGACTCAAGCAAAGTCAAATTCAGGCTGTAGAACGTCTTTATCGCAGGCGGATACCATCTGATATGCTCTGCCCAGCGGAACTGGCCTCCCGCCTTCTGGAGCTCTCCCTTGAGCTTCGCCGTCAGATTGGTCTTTTGATTAACCGTCACGGGATAATAGAGAAAATTATAATAGGGACAGAAAAGGGAATAATGATTCCTGTACTGAAAGATTTTCCATTGGGTCGTAAAAGACTACGTGGGATTCGCCTGTTACACACACATCTTAAATCAGAGCCACTGTCTGAAGATGACCTGACTGACCTCAAGCTATTAAGACTTGATATGATTGTGGCTCTCTGGTTCGTTAACCAAAATCGATGCATTGCTCATATAGCCTATCTATCAGCAGATCCTAAAGGAATAACAGTAATTGAACCCCAGCTTCTTGAGAAACTCACTGACTATGGAAGCAATTTTCTAAACTTACTGGAGCATACTCTCGATAAGGCAATCCTGAAGGAACAGCATACAAATGACCTGCAGGAACGTGCAATCCTTATATCTGTTATTCCAGCTGGTGAACGTCGAGAGGCAGAGGATTCTTTAGCCGAACTACAGGAACTGGCTCGTACTGCTGGTGTACAGACTCTGGACAGCTTCATACAGCTTCCCCAAAAACTAAATCCACGTACCCTGATGGGTGAGGGCAAACTTCAGGACGTGGTTATCCGTGCTATGCAGCAGGGGGCGACACTCCTGGTCTTTGATCAGGAATTGACCCCAGCCCAGGTACGAGCCATATCAACCATGACAGAACTTAAGGTAATTGATCGAAGCCAGCTGATTCTGGATATTTTTGCCGGACGAGCAAAGAGCAGAGACGGTAAAGTGCAGGTTGAACTGGCTCAATTAAAATACCTGCTGCCCAGACTGATCGGTCGAGGGGTACAGATGTCTCGTCTGATGGGTGGTATTGGAGGTCGAGGACCGGGTGAGACTAAGCTGGAGATAGACCGTAGAAGGATCCGCGACCGAATAACAACACTAGAGCGTGAACTGGAGGCTCTGTCGCGTGATCGCCAGCAGCGTCGCAGTCGTCGGGTACGTTCAGGCGTGCCGATTATATCCATAGTTGGCTATACAAACGCCGGAAAATCCACCCTGCTGAATAGATTGACCCAGAGTGAGATATTTACAGAAAACATGATGTTTGCGACCCTGGACACCTCCAGTCGTCGCCTTCGCATGCCCCGTGAGCGGGAGGTAATCATCACCGATACGGTTGGTTTCATACGCTCTCTGCCAGCCTCACTAATGGGGGCATTCAAGGCGACCCTGGAAGAGTTGCAGGATGCCGATCTTCTGCTCCATCTGGTGGATGCCTCAAACCCCCGCTTTGAAGACCAGATCACTCAGGTTCGTTCTATTCTGGCTGAATTGGGACTGGCTGAAAAGCCTGAGCTTGTAGTGTTTAACAAGAACGATCAGCTGGAAGGTATGAAATCTAAAGATACGATTGCCTTCCTCCGGATTGTTCAGGCCAGACGTCGCCACAACGCCATCAGCATCAGTGCGGTTGATCCCAAGAGCCTTACCCCCCTGCTGGATGAGCTTAAACACCGTTTCTGGCCTGAGGATGATTGACTCTTTCATCTTGATTGTCATATAGTTAGCAAATGCGTGATCTAAAATACCTCCTGACACCTGAAAAATCTCTATTACAGCGCTACTGGAAATGGGCTGTTATAACAGCTGTTTTTGTGTTAGCGTTTATTCCGGCTACTATCCTGTTTATCCAGAAGGGCGCTCAGGCGGTTTCTTTCTGGCAATTACCTAATCAGCAGGCTATTGAAAAGATATCTCTTGATGAGGAGCTTTTTGCTATTGCAGGAAATCTTTTGCCTGCGGCTATTAAAAACGGGGAAAAGCTTGCCGCAAACGTACCTGATGGAACTCTCCTAAATCTTACAATCAATCAGGGATTACAAGAACACATCAAAGGCTATCTGGAAAGTACCCGTCCTCTTTATGCTGTGTTTGTAGCGATTGAACCCTCAACAGGTAGGGTGCTGTCACTGACAGGTTACTCGGATGTTGACCCAGAGTGGCAAAAAAACGCAGCTTATCAGTTATATCCAATGGCCTCGCTGTTCAAGATGGTAACTGCGGCTTCAGCTCTTGAGACCGGAAAGATAACACCTGAAACGGTTATGGAATTTCGGGGAAGGCTTGTTTCTGAAACACCTAAAAATTGGGATCCAAGCCCAAAAGGGCGTAATAACAAAATGGATTTAACTGATGCTATGGGTAAGTCTGTAAATCCAATTTATGGATTGATCGCTAGTGAATTGGTTGGCAAGGAACAGCTCGCGCAAACCTGCAACCGTTTTGGATTTAACCGCAGCCTCCTTTTGCCAGGGGTTCCGGCTTTGCCAAGCTCTGCTCCGGAGCCTGTAACAGAAAATGATCTGAGACTTCAGGGATGTGGTCTTGATCATGACCTTAAGGTGTCACCAATCCATGCGGCAGCAATTACAGCTGCAATTGCAAACAACGGATCCATGATGGCACCACGCCTTGTTGACCAGGTGATTCGTGATGGGAAGGAGTTGAAGATTTCTGAACCGAGAGAGCTAGGAAAGGTTGTTTCTCCAGAAACATCTAGTAACCTTAAACGGATGATGCTTACAACCGTGACTACCGGTACATCCCGTAAGGCATTCAGAAGCCATGAAGGGGCTAAGCTTATAACTAATATGAAGGTTGCTGCAAAGACCGGCTCCATTGATGGAGAAAATCCTAAGGGTCGGTATTCATGGTTTGCTGCATTCGCTCCGGCTGAACAGCCACGCATAGCACTGGTGGCATTGGTTATTAACGGAGACAAATGGAAAATAAAGGCGTCACATCTAGGTGAACAGGCGCTGTCCGAGTTTTTCAGGCAGGAGAGGTGAGCAGACGGAATTTACCGTCAACAAGTTCTGCAAATGAGAATTGGCTAATCCAGTCACCTAGTGAAATAAGAGTAAATCCATCCATATCTTCAATAAACGGGAGGTGAAAATGACCAATAACCATCGCATTGCAACCCGTTTTGCTGATAGAGCCGGCATATTTGCGGATCATCTCTGAGTAATCCCATCTTGAGCGATCCTGACGATATTTTCCTTTGCTTGAGCGCTGCAGCCGATGTCTTAAGCCATTTATTACAGTTGCCGGCAAAAGCTTGCCAGTCTTTAATATAATACCATGTCTCAGAATTCTGTATAAAAGACGATAGCGCCAATCAGAGCTGTTTATAAGGTCTCCATGACATAGAAAAAGCTGTTTACCCTGAATCTGTAAAGTAACAGGTTCTGGATAAATCTCGGCACCAAGTCTTTCTGCCATAGCATTTCCCAGCTTGAAGTCGTGATTGCCTTCAAGGTATATTAGACGAGTTCCTGAACTGTGGAGTTCTTCAAGAGCGCTCAGCAAAGGTTCATGTTCAGGAAAGTCAAGGTTGGGCAATCCTATGCGAAAGTCAAACAGATCTCCAAGAATGCAGAGGATATCAGTTGTCCCTTTAAGTGATTTTATGAAATCAAGCAGAAGCCGGTAGTTTTTATCTTTCGGATTGCGGAGATGGGCATCGGCAAGAAATATAGTACGCATAATATGGCAGATTGTGCCGTTACAGGACTCAGCTGTCAATACAGATGATTAAACAGGAGCAAAAAAATGATACATAGCGTGGCCATTGCATGGGATGAGCTGCTGAAGGCCTTTTCAAATATGGAACAGGACAGGGTCTATTTTTTTGACAAGATTACGGGTGAGATATTTTTTGTACGTGCAGATCTGGAAGACAGTTTTTGGGAAAATATTGAACAGCATCAAGAACGCTTTCTCGAGATCCCAGTGCTTGATACTGCGTCAGATCGTAAGCTGCTTTTTAGTTTTATGGAAAACCAGCCTGATCAGGAACTGAGAAAACTTTTAGACCAGGCATTGTCAGGTCGTCCTCCCTTTGCCAGTCCTGCTGATATATTATCATTTTTCCCGGAAGAAGAGAGCCAGCTTGCGGAGCTTAGGGATAGCTTTTTAAGCAACAGGGTTAAGGTCTGGATGGAAGAGAACAACCTTTTTTCTTTTAGTACATCTCTAAAAGCCATTAACTGAAGGTTCATTTATGTCTCCTTTGCAATCCTTTAAAAACCAGCATCCTTCAGGCCATCTTGGACTGATTGCTGCCATAATGGCTGTTGGGGCGCTGATTCTTTCAGGATATGCACTTCGTCACACACTATCCTGCTTTTTATTATCATATGTCATAGCCTATCTCCTCGATCCTTTAATTGTAAAGTTGGAGAAACGCGGATTCAAGCGCATTCATGGATTAGTTTTTTTATATGTGATCCTGGGTATTGTTTCCGCCTTTGGAGTAATGTTCCTTCTGCCCATGCTAACAATCAGCTGGAACAGTTTTTTACATAACCTGCCACAGCATATTCAAAAAATAAAGGGAGCACTTGTCTCCTGGCAGAACAGTATACCAAATCATTATGGTTCGGCTGAAATAAGCTGGTTGGTGGATACCGTACTTGGAAATGTCGACAGTATGGCTGAAAAGGCTGGTATATGGGTTTATGGATTTGCCAGCAAGATGTTTTTTAATGTGTTTAACCTTGTTCTTGCCCCTATCCTTGTATTCTTTATGCTTAACTACAAGCAGAAGATTATGGACACGGCTGAGGTATGGATACCTGATACCCGCAGAGAGCTTCTTTTTAAGATGGGACGTGAAATTGATGGCAGTATTGGCGGCTATCTCCGTGGTCAGGTTATGGTCTCAATAATGGTTGCTGTTGCCACTGTACCTGCTCTGCTGTTGCTTGGGATTCCGCATCCTTTTCTCTGTGGTATTTTTGCCGGTGTTGCCTCTATCCTTCCATTTATCGGTGTAATTATAGCCATGATTCCACCTTTGCTTTTCGCCTGGCTATGTTACGGCACCGGAGCGATAATTGTTAAGGTTCTGGCAGCTTTCTCAGTAATCTATTTCCTCGAAGGGTATCTTGTTAAACCTCTTGTGTTTAAACAATCCATGAATCTGAATCCGCTTCTGACTATTATAATGGTTATGGCGTTTGGAGAACTTATGGGCTTTTGGGGAATACTTCTGGCATTGCCGATCACTGCGGCATTCAAAATAGCTTCACAGCACTGGCTGAAAGGGGATTTTGCAAATCCCGAAAATGAGCCTTAACCACAAAAGTTAACCTGATTTCAATATGACCCGGAGAATTCAAATGAAGGTAATTGCTTTTAACGGTAGCGCACGCAAAGATGGCAATACGGCCAAGTTAATCAGATACGCTTTTGAAGAGCTGGAAAAGGAAGGCATCAATACCGAGTTGCTGCAGCTTGCAGGCAGTCGTATTCAAGGTTGTACCGCCTGTTATAAATGTTTTGCCAACAAGGATCGTCGTTGTGTCGTTAACAACGATATTGCAAATGAATGTCTTGAAAAGATGGATAATGCGGATGCCATTATAATCGGCTCACCAACCTACTTTGCAGGTATTACGCCTGAGGCAAAGGCATTGATAGATCGTTGTGGAATGGTAGCAAGGGCAAATGGCGATATTCTTAAGCGTAAGGTGGGGGCAGGCGTGGTTGCCGCACGCCGTGGTGGAGCAATTCATGTTTTTGATACCATAAATCACTTCTTCACAATATCACAGATGATAGTCGTAGGGTCAAGCTACTGGAATATAGGTATTGGAAGAAACATCGGTGATGTTGATACTGATGAAGAAGGACTTAAGACAATGCGTGATCTAGGGAACAATATGGCCTGGTTGCTTAAAAAGCTAAATGTTCAATAGCCAGCTTTCTGTTACTTTTTTGGGGCAGCGCCAAAAAAGTTGAGAATAGCATCATCCAGGCTTGCCGCTTCAGGTATATTTGCTGCTTCTTTGGGACTCTGGATTGAGTCAGGTGTTTTGAGTTCAGGCTTTTGTACGGTCTCCTGAAATAATAGCCCTATACCTGTGCTATCCGGTTCTTTTGCTGTTTTGTGGGCTGGCGCTTCCGATGGTGCAACAGATGGTTTGGTTTCTTCTTTTTTCTCTGGTTTGTCTTCGTTGGCCTGCTGGGTTGTTCCGATAAAGGCCTTTTCATCAAACTCCCCGTTTTTAAGACGACGCAACATATCCTTATGTTGCTCTTTCATCAGGTCTTCAACAACAGACTCAAGATTATCAATCTTGATTATATCCATGTAGCTGGTTTTCTGTGAGCATAGAATTACCCCTTCCCTGTAGAGCAAGGTTATTATATGCGGATTCTTTACTCCACTATCTTCTGTCTGGATATGGAAGATGGAACCTTTGTAAGGTATATTGTGATTATAGCCAAGTAGCATTATGGTATCCTCTGTTTTGGCTCCTGCGAACTTTGCGTTGCAGGTTGTTTTTCAAGAGAATAATCAGGTTCCAGCGGTTCTGATAGATCCAGATGACGCAGATGCGAATCAGGATTGCCATCCAGTGTGATTTTTACATGCCGTACATCAGGTATGTTAATGCAGACGGTGTTTACAATAGCATAAACAGCGAGCATTTCTGATGAGCTTCCGGGAGGAAGAGAATCTGAAAAATCTTTTCCAAGATCAATTATTGCAACATTATTCTCAATCCTGACATTGTTTATATCAGCCCACTCCGGTATAACAGAATCAAGATCCCCTACTGAACCGGTAAAAAGTTCATCAAGAATAGCCCTTATAAAAGCAGTACGATCTCCAGTTGCTTCTATTTCTCTAGCTTCTCTTGAAAGATTGGAGTCTTCATCCACAAAAAACAGAAGGACTTTTTTTGTGGATAGTTCCCCTGCTGTTTTGGATGGTATATTTGAGATCTGTCTGGCCTCATAATATTTCTGCCAGAACAGTCCTCCAAAGACCAAGGCAATCAGTATAAACGGCAACCATATGTCTGCGCCTATGCGACGCTTGTGGGTTATAGACATTGGATCTTCTCTGGTTCGCTCCCGCAGTCTTCAAGCGATACCTGATAGACATCCCCCAGTTTCCCACCCAGAAAACGGTTTCCAACCCTTATGAATCCGGCTGGCACATCGGTAACGTAGTAGTGGTGATTCCCCTGCTCTGCATCAGGACGAAGCATTTTTTTCTTTTTGAGGATATCAGCTACAGTTCGGGCAGTTTCCTCTGCTGAATCAACTAATGTAACCCCTGAACCCATAACTTCTGCGATAATCTTTTTAAGCAGAGGGTAATGGGTGCAGCCAAGCACCAGAGTATCTACTCCGGCTTTCTGCAGTTCCTCCAGGTATAGGCGGGCGGTCATCCTGGCAATCTCATTGTCTACCCAGCCTTCTTCAGCAAGGGGGACAAAGAGCGGGCATGAACGGGCAATAACAGAAACTGTGGGACTAAGTTTTTTTATGGCTCTTGAATAAGCGCTGCTGCGAATCGTTCCGCTGGTGCCTATTACTCCGACAATCCCGCTTTTTGTTGCTTCTACCGCCCTTTTGGCACCTGGTTCAATCACTCCTACAACAGGAACAGGTAGCGATCGCCTTAAGGTAGGAAGTGCAACGGCTGAAGCTGTATTGCAGGCTACAACAAGAAGTTTTATATCCCGCTTTATAAGAAAAGAGGCAATTTCCTGAGAATATCGGATTACAGTGTCCGGAGATTTTGTTCCATATGGAACCCGTGCTGTATCACCCAAATAGATGGTATCTTCCTGCGGAACAGTTCTTGCGAGTTCACGCAAGACTGTCAAGCCACCAACGCCAGAATCAAATATGCCTATTGCCTGCCAGGACACCTGAATCATCCTCCTGTATTCACTAGACTAAATTATATATATAGTTTTGTAATTATAGGCAAGCCATTTACTCGGTGCCTTTAAATCTGCAGACTTGCAAGACAGTTTATAAGCGTGATATACAGACAAACCTTTGTAGTAAACATCAAGCCATACAGGAAGGGACTATAATGACTCACCAACGTAAGCCGGAGATTAATTTCAACTACATCTACAACTATTCCTACAATCCTGCATATGCCAACGGTGTTCAGGGAGGTTTTACCCCCCGTGGCGAGCTGGTTATGCATTTTTATCAGGAACGTCCCGCACTTCCAAAAGAGATTACCCATGAAATAACACCCGAGGGCGGCATTGGCGCTCTTATTGAATCTGACCCCAAAAATCTTAACGGCACTATGGTCAGATTCGTTGAGACCGGTGTTACTATGAATTTTCAGACTGCGGCAATGGTGCATTCCTGGTTGGGGGAGCAACTTGGACAGATGCAGGCCATTCTTAAGGCTCAGGCAGATTTTATGCAGGGAGCGGCTGAGGAAACAGCCAAGGAAGCCTAAAGAACCCTGTTTATTTTTTGTGCCTGTTTTATCCGGCTCGGAGACCACTAATCTTCGAGCCGTTCTCTTATATTCAGCTTTTGTTACCAATTCTGAAAAGCAAAACTTGGGGGTTAAATGAATAAAAACGTACTGTCCGACCTTGATGGTGTTATCTATCGCGGGAAGGAACTGATCCCCGGAGCAAAGGAGTTTGTTGAAAGGCTGCGTAAAAACGGCAACAGATTCCTTTTTTTAACAAATAATTCAGAACAGACAGCTGGTGACCTTAGAAAAAAGCTGGAAGGTATGGGAATAGATGGGCTTTTAGATGCAAATTTCGTAACCTCTGCAATGGCTACAGCCCTTTTTCTTGATTCACAGAAAAAGAGAGGCACAGCTTTTGTCGTTGGAGGAAACGGGCTTGTAAATGAACTATGCCGGATTGGCTATTCAATAACCGAAGACAGTCCGGATTATGTTGTTGTTGGCAAAACGAAAGAATTTAATTTTGAGATGCTGCAGAAGGCAATCGAGTTTATCGGTAGAGGTTCCAGATTCATAGCTACAAACCCTGATGTTTTGGATCCTGTGGAGGGAGGATTTGAACCAGCGGCAGGGAGCCTTCTGGCTCCAATAGAGAAAGCGACAGGTAAGCCTCCGTTTATTGTTGGAAAGCCTAATGCTATAATGATGACCATAGCAAGGAAAATTTTAGGTGCTCATTCGGAAGATACCATTATGATAGGTGACAGGATGGACACAGACATACTCGGTGGATTGGAATCAGGCATGAAGACCTGTCTGGTTCTCTCCGGTGTATCAACTGAAAAGACAGTGGAACAGTTTTCTTACAGACCGGACTATATTTTTAATCATGTCGGTGAAATATATCCTGATACCCTTTAAGGAGCTAACATGGAAATTTCAATTCCGTCGATCTTGAGGATTAAACCGAGTGCCATATATAAAACCGGTAAGTATTTAAGAAAAGAGAACCTTAAGAATGCGGCTGTATTTTATGGCGAAGGGATAAAGGAACTCTTTCGGGAACAGATCCTGATATCGCTTCTTTCATCAGAGATAAACCTTCTATACGAAGAAACGGTTTATAAAAACGTTCTTGAAACCGTTTTTGACAGTATTTCAATGTTACCCAGAGGCACGGATGTAATTCTGGCTATTGGTGGAGGGAAGGCCATTGATTACGCAAAATATATGGCTTTTGTATCCCAGATCCCTGTCATATCCATACCTACATCAATTTCAAACGATGGCTTTGCATCTCCAATGTCATCTCTGGAGCTTAAGGGTAAAAAAACCACAATAAAGGTAAAAATTCCTTACGGAGTTATAATAGATACAAACATCATAAACTCATCTCCGGAGAAATTTGTATACTCAGGAATAGGGGATCTTATCTCTAAGATTACAGCTATATATGACTGGAAGCTCTCATACAGAAAGACAGGAGAGCTTGTAAATGATTTTGCCGTGCTGATATCAGAAAACTCCGTAGAAAATCTTATTCATTACCCTAACAAGAACATAAAAGATCTGGAGTTTTTAAGGCTTGTTTCCGGTGCACTTGTAATGAGTGGAGTTGCTATGGAAGTAAGTAAATCATCCCGACCTGCAAGTGGCAGTGAACACCTGATTTCTCATGGATACGACAAGGTTTGCGAAAAACCTTCACTGCACGGGCTACAGGTGGGAGTAGCGACCTACTGCATCAGCAGGATTCAGGATAATAAGTACGAAATGGTAAAATATGTGCTTGAAGAGAGCGGTTTCTTTGATTATCTCTATAAAAATCCTTTGAACAGAGCCAGTTTTTTGGAGGCTGTGGATGTTGCAACGACTATAAAGGGAAACTTTTATACGATACTTTCGGAACAGGGTAATCAGGAGAGGTTGAAAGAGTTTATTTTAAACGATGAAACATGTAAAAGGCTTATGGTTTGAAGATAAAATTTTAAGCTTTCATCGGTTATTCGGTTTTTCATAGTTTTTTGCTGGACGGATTGGATGATTTACCCTTACCATGCATCGCATAAAGGCACCTAAAAAAGATGAAAGGTCAAGACAATGGCAAAGGCAAAAAAAGGGGATAGAGTAAGGATAAATTTTACAGGCAAGACAGAAGACGGCACTGTAATTGAAACAACATTTGAAGATTCCTCCTGTTGTGATGATGGGTGTGACTCATGCGAATATGGCCCTCTGGAGATAGTTATTGGAGAGGAGGAGTTTTTTCCCAAGATAGAGGAAGCTCTTGTCGGTATGTCGCCAGGGGAGAAAAAAACCGTCCAGATCGCTGCTGTAGATGCATTTGGTGAATATGATGCAGGCGCAGTCTTTACACTTGAGAGAAATATGCTTCCGGATGATATGAATCCTGAAGTCGGAGAAGACCTTATTCTGACAGGCGAGGATGATGAGGAGCTTGAGGTAACAGTTGTTGAGGTGACTGACAAGGATATGACATTTGATGCCAATCATCCTCTGGCTGGTGAAGACCTTATATATGATGTGGAGTTGGTGGAGATCCTGTAGCAGGTTTTGTTGAAGCTCGGCTGACCGCCTCTGGAATTGCCATACTGAGGCGGTCAGTTTTTAAGACAGTAACCTACCTGAATACAGATTCTGCGATTATCTCTGCAATATCCCTTACCTGAACTTTTTCCGCCTTTAGATCCTTTACCCCGTCAATAAACATGGTCAGGCAGTACGGACATGCAGTACAGATCGTCTCCGGTTTCTGTTCAAGTGCCTCTGCTGTTCTGACCAGATTAATCCGATCTCCGGTAAACTCCTCCATCCACATCCGTCCTCCGCCAGCCCCGCAACAGAAGGCATCCTCGCGATTGCGAGCCATCTCTATCGGCTCTTCACCTGTAGCCAGTGCAAGCGCTTCTCTGGGTTCGTCATAAATGCCGTTATGGCGTCCCAGATAGCAGGAATCATGGTAGACCAGTCTGGTAGCAGCATTTTTTGCGGCTTCAGGAAGTTTTAAGCGGCCATCCTGAATCAGATGCAGCAGGAACTGGCTATGATGCAGGACTTCCAGTTCAACTCCATATTGGCGGTAATCGTTTTTAAGAGTGCTTAAGCAATGAGGGCATTGGGCAATGATCTTTTTAACCTTTCGCTCCTTGAAGAGCGCTATATTTTCCTTTGCCATGGAGTCAAAAAGGTATTCATTTCCAAGTCTTCGCATGGAATCACCGCAACATTTTTCATCTTTTCCAAGTATCCCCCATGAAACCCCGGCCTTGTCCAGTAGTAGTGCTACAGCCATGGTTACCTGTTTAGTGCGTGCGTCAAAAGAGCCAGCGCAACCCACATAAAAGAGATACTCAGTCTTGCCTGTCTCAAACGGCCTGTCGCCTAGAAGAGTGGCCCATTTACCACGATCTGTAGGCGCTATGCCCCACGGGTTGCTTCGGCTTTCCATGTTTTCAAACAGGTTTAGAAGCTCAACCGGAAACTTTGATTCCATCTCTACAAGGTGCCGCCTCAGAGGTGTAAGTTTAGGCATCTGTTCAATAAATACCGGACAGGCCTGAATGCAGGCTCCACAAGTAGTGCATGACCAGATTGCCTCTTCAGAGATGGAGTTTTCTCCCTCACCTATAAGAGGTATGATTGCCCGCTCCCCCTTTTTAAGTGATACGCTGTTTTTCATCAGGTTATGTTTTATGGTTGCAATAACCCCTCTTGGGTTTAGGGGTTTACCGGTCTGATCTGCCGGACAGGCCATCTGGCATCGTCCGCATTCTGTGCAGGAAAAGGAGTCCAGCAGGTCTTTCCAAGTATAGCCGTCAACCTGATCAATACCAAAGCTGTTGCCAGCCTTAAACTCTTCACGTTCTGGCAGGGGAGGGTGTTCCAGCCGTCGCAGAAATACGTTTGGTATGGCGGTTATTATATGAAAGTGTTTACTTAACGGGAGCAGATTCATAAACAGAAGGAGAATCAGCGCATGAGTCCACCATGAAAGGTCATGTACAACCTTGCCCATCCCTTCAGGAATAAATGAAATAAAGCGTGATGAAACAGGCATGATGCTTTTTGCAAGATCCAGGGTGGAGCCTCTGAATGTTGAGATCTTTGCTGCATTGATGCCAAAACTTGCCAGCATGAGCACCGCTATCAGAAAAAGGATGAAGAACGCCTCAAAAGTACGCGCTTCAGGATATGGTGGAGCTGCAACCCTTCGTATAGCTGCGGTAATTACTGCCAAAAGAGTGATAAGGGATACCACATCAATCATCTGAAAAAGCGGTATCAATAAGCTGTCAGGCAGCTTGGTAAAGGATATTGATGGGAAGAGTCCGTGCAGAATGAACTCGGTATTGGCGATCAGCAGGACAAGGAAACACCAGAAGATCACAACATGTATCAATCCTGATGGTTGAGCCAAAACCCTTTTTTGGGCAAATGCATAACGAATGGTATCGCTAATCCTCTGTCCAATGTTATCCAGGCGGTTTTCAGGTCGTCCCAGGTTTGTCAGTGAGAGCCTTTTCCAACAGCTCCAGAGAAAGATGGCTGTTGCTGCTATAAAAAGTGGTGCGAAGATAGCCGGAGTTGGTGTCATTGTTTTTTGCCTCGTGCCTTCAGCTCTTTTATCTTGCGAGTCATTGCCGGAATAATCTGGAACAGATCCCCAACTATTCCGTAATGTGCAACTTCGAAAATAGGTGCATCCTTATCTCGATTAATCGCAATTATGAGGTCTGCATCCTGCATACCTACCAGATGCTGGATGGCGCCGGAAATCCCGCATGCAATATAGATTTTGGGTCGAACTGTTTTGCCTGTCTGTCCCACCTGGCGTTCGTGGGGCATCCATCCTGAATCAACTGCGCTGCGTGATGCTCCTACAACTCCGTGAAGTTCATTTGCGAGTTCTTCCAGAAGGGCAAAGTTTTCTGCGCCCATCATGCCTCGTCCGCCGGAGACGATTATCTCGGCGCCACCAATGTCGATCTTCTTTTTGCTGTCTCCATCACGGAGTATCTCCAGAACTTTAACCAGTACATCTTCTTCCGGTATACTGAAAGAATCTCTTAATATCTGACCTGTTGAGCCTGGCTTCTGCTCAGGCATTTTCATTACATGTGGTCTTACAGTTGCCATTTGCGGGCGATATTTATCGCAGATAATGGTTGCCATTATATTTCCGCCAAAGGCCGGACGTGTTTGCATAAGGTTATGTTTGTCATCAATATCAAGCCCTGTGCAGTCAGCTGTAAGTCCTGTGCCTGTTCGTGTAGCAACAGCGCCGGCCAGATCCCGTCCCATTCCGGTGGCTCCCATAAGAATAATCTCAGGTTTATGCTGTTTTATCAGATGACACATAGCTTCAAGATAAGGTTGTGTCCGGTAGTCTGAATAAACAGGCGCATCAAGCAGATAGGCACTCTTTGCGCCGTAGCTGAAGGCTTCATGGCATAACTTTTCAACATTGTGACCGATTACAACGGCGTTCAGATCAACTCCAAGTTTTACTGACAGCTCTTTACCCTTGCCAAGCAGTTCCCAGGAAACCTTGGCTGCCTCGCCATCGGTCTGTTCTACAAAAACCCAGACTCCACTGTATTGGGAAAGCATCTTTTTTATTGCGGCTGATTCAGGGTCTTTATCTTCAGCCGGTTCAACAGAACCTTCAGCTGCAAGCTGTTCAAGTATCTTCAGTTCCTCTTTCGTAAAGAACATCTCAATAGCCTGGGCAGGGCAGACCTTTACGCACTTGAGGCAGCCGATACATTTTTCGGTAGCAATCAGCGGTTCGCCTGTATCGGTCATGCTTATACAGTTGACAGGGCAGGAACTTTCGCAGCGGGCTCCGCAGGCAATGCAGCGGCCTTCAATCAGACGGGCGCGACCACGGGGACGTTTAATCTTCTGTTTTATCTCTGTCATAGTGGTAATAAATCCTTGTCCAGCAATTTATTCAGCAGCAGGTCAACGGTTCCTTCGGGATCTTTGTAGCCATCACCAACAATCTCACCCTTGTCACGTTCAGGGGAGAAAATCTTTGCTACCCAGGTAGGTGAACCCTTCAGTCCGATAGTTTGTGTCTCAAGCTTTAGAATCTCGTTGTCCCAGATCTCTATATCTGCTGTTTCTGATGCAAGCCTCATGTTTACTGTCGGGTAGCGGGGACGGTTGATTTCTCGTACCACTGTCAAAAGCACTGGCAGGGGCGTTTCAATCCGTTCGTGGCGTCCTTCAAGTTTTCTTCTGACAGTTATCTTTCTGTTAATAATGTCCAGCTCTTCTACCCTGTCAACAAGCGTCAGTTGCTGATAGCCGAGACGGACAGCAATGCCAGGACCTACCTGTGCTGTATCTCCATCTATGGTCTGCTTGCCGCATACAACAACACCTACAGGCGCCATCTCTTCATCCAGTTTTCTAATCGCTGCTGCGAGGACATTGCTGGTTGCAAGCGTATCTGCTCCCCCAAACAGACGGTCTGAAAGAAGTATTGCCCGATCCACCCCTGCTGATAGTGCCTTGCGAAGTGTATATGCTGCGCCAGCGGGACCCATTGATAATACTGCAACACGAAAGCCAAACTGGTCTTTCAATTGCAATGCGGTTTCGAGAGCATGAGTATCATATGGGTTCATTATGCTTGGAACCCCTTCTCTCATCAGGGTGTTGGTAGCCGGATCAATCTTTACCTGTGTGGTATCAGGAACTTGTTTTATACAGGCTACAATCAGCATCATCCATCCTCTTTGGTGCATATAGAACAGGCACCATTTCTGTCTTTTTTAAAAGCAACCAAATTTATGAAGCAACCTTAAATACTGTAAGGTGATTTTTCTTGCAAGAGCTAATGTATTGATTTTACTTGGACTGATTGAATTTAATTAAAACTTAATGCGTTCTTAAGTTACTCTGCTGTGTGTGGATTATAAACACAATGCCTTCGGGCGAATCAGATACTGCTTTTATTTTGTGCAGTGATTTTTATGGCCGTTTAAAATTAATGGCCACAAAATCAAGCAGTTGTCAATAAAACGCACAATTTTTCGACGATGGCACAGCTATTGCTAAAATAATAAGCTGAAACTACAACAGCCACGACAGGCGTGTGCACAAAAAGGAGGCAACAATGGCCAAACTGGATGAAAAGATTGAATCTATTTACAATGATGTATTAAAGCGTAACCCCGGCGAAATTGAATTCCATCAAGCTGTTATGGAAGTACTTGAATCTCTTGGGCCAGTTGTTGCCAAACATCCTGAATACCTCGAGCGCAAGATAATTGAGAGGATCTGCGAGCCTGAGCGTCAGATCATATTCAGAGTGCCCTGGCAGGATGATAAAGGCAATGTCTATATCAACCGTGGTTTCAGGGTTGAGTTTAACAGCTCCCTCGGACCTTACAAGGGGGGGCTCCGTTTTCACCCTTCCGTTTATCTTGGCATTATCAAATTTCTCGGCTTTGAGCAGATCTTTAAGAACTCCCTTACCGGACTTCCTATAGGCGGCGCCAAGGGTGGATCTGACTTTGATCCAAAAGGAAAGTCAGATGATGAGGTTATGAGATTCTGCCAAAGCTTCATGACTGAGCTGTATCGCCATCTGGGTGAGCACACAGACGTGCCTGCCGGTGATATCGGTGTTGGTGGTCGTGAAATAGGATATATGTTCGGTCAGTACAAGCGGATTACCAACCGTTATGAGCCTGGCGTTCTGACAGGCAAAGGTCTTACCTGGGGTGGTTCACTTGTTCGCACAGAGGCAACCGGTTACGGTGCAACATTCTTCATCAATGAGGCGCTCAAGGCACGTAAGCAGTCCTTTGACGGCAAAACCTGCCTGGTATCAGGCTCCGGTAACGTCGCAACTTATACTATTGAAAAGATCCACCAGCTTGGCGGCAAGTGCGTTGCCTGCTCCGATTCAAATGGGGTAATCTATCATGAAAAAGGCCTTGATCTTGACCTGATCAAACAACTTAAAGAGGTTGAGCGCAGCCGTATTTCAGAATATGCCAAGAAGCACAAAGATGCAAAGTACATTCCCAATGGCAATATATGGGATATCCCATGCCAGGTTGCCATGCCTTCCGCCACACAGAACGAGATCAGTGGCAAGGACGCTGCAACTCTCGTCAAGAATGGTTGTATCGCTGTTGGCGAAGGTGCAAACATGCCTACAACTCCAGAAGGGGTCAAGGTGTTTCTGGATGCAAAAATCGCTTACGGCCCTGGCAAGGCAGCAAACGCCGGCGGTGTTGCAACCTCAGCTCTTGAAATGCAGCAGAATGCAGGCCGTGACTCATGGACATTCGAATATACCGAAAAGCGGCTTGAGGAGATCATGGTTAATATCCACAATAACTGCTACGAAACAGCTGAAGAGTATGGCGCACCGGGCAACTATGTGCTGGGTGCAAACATCTGTGGCTTCATCAAGGTTGCTAACGCAATGGTTGCACACGGTCTTATCTAATCAGCTGAACAGCTGTATCCAAATCGAAGAGCCCGGTTTATGCCGGGCTCTTTTTTGTTTCAGACCGTACAGATGATCCGCTTTACAAGATATTCTCCACCAATTACAAGATACTCTCCTTCTCCTTTCAGGATGCTGGTTGGTAAAAGTTCATCAAAAAAGAAGATTTTTGATGCAGGAACCTGGGCAGTCCAGACGATCGAACCGAACTCCCAGGCTCTCTCTTCTTCATCTGTAAATGAAACCAGGTTGTTAAGGCGAACCAGCTGCTCTCTTTTCCCAACCTGCTTTATAATCTGATCTTCGGTTGCGCCGTTCGTTCCTCTAAAGAGAGTCACTCTTTCCGTTTCGCCCTTGCTGCGGTGAAGTTCGTACTGGCAGTATTCGTATAAAAGGTCAAGCTGGGCATTTATGGCGTTGCTACGTTTGCTTCCTTTTGTTCTGTCAATAAGATAATTATAATATGGTTCTGAATCAGTTCCTGATATCCGAACATTATGAAAAGTCGGTGAAATACCAATGCGACTCTCAACCCACCCTTTAAGCACAGCACCTTCAACCGAGTTACTGTCCATCATCCATCCTTTGAGAAATCGCAGATAACTGTTTCGCAGTGCTTTTCTGGCAGACTCGGTCTGATCTGCATCATGATGGAGCTGAAACTTTACAGAAATATAATCACTGAACAGCTGCCCCCGTTCTTCCCTGGTTTCGATCAGATCAAGCTTGTTGAATAAAAACCTGTTGGCCTCCCTTACTCCTTGAACAAAGATTGGCTGCGGATTATCGTTAAAGTGACGTGATGCGATCACCCAGGGTGGAAGATTGCAGAGGTTGAAAGCAGTGGCTGACATTGCAAAAAGGCTCTTCAGTCTGAAAGGGTTGCGTTAAAGCAGCACCGGCGCAAAGCTAAAACAGTTCTTGGAGCAGGTCTTTCCGCATGCCTCACAGCCGATACAGTTGCCTGGATTGGCTACACGCATGAACATCTTGGCGGAATCATCCTCATCAAGCTCTTCAAAGGCAAGCACATCGTGGGTGCAGACCTTGAAACATCGTCCGCAACCGATACAGAGCTCTTCGTCAATTGAAACTATAAACTGCGGGATCCACTCATGTTTGTCTTTGGTCAGTCCTGTGATGTAAGCCATTTTCTACCTCCTGTATGGTGATGCGGTATTTTCGCAATTTCCTTGTTGGTTTTCAGAATGTTTTGGCGTCTGTTGTAGTTATGAATTTTATCAATCCTCTTCAAAAGAGACTTTCGAGCTTTTATTCATAGCCTTTCGTAGCCAGGGAGGCGGATTGCCACGCAATACCTCCTGCAGTTTTGCCACGGTATCCGGCAAGCTTACTTCTGTGTTGGTCTTCATTGGATGGATCTTCAAAGCAACCAGTTTGGCAGCCGCCGGGCCACCTATCTGCATGGTGTAAACTATGGCGCACTCAGAGAGTATCTTTGCCCGGGCGGAAATCCGGTCTTCTTCATCATTTCCGGTTGGTTCAGCTGAAGCTGTCTCTAAAAACCCTGCATGCTCCGGTTCTACATCCCAAATCTGGAACTTCTCACACTGGCCAAAGTGCTGATCAATCATGCTGCCATCAGTTGTGGTAAATGCAATTTTCATTAGTGCCTCCTTTGGAGGCAGGTCAAAGATAAGGTTGAGGTTTGGCAGTATTTAAATGTTTCTTTGCTATTTACCTCAGACTCAAGATTAACCTGCATTATTTAATTGTGTGCCAGTTTCAATGCATCTTTTGCATTGCCCTGAAACAGATTGGCCAGTTCAAACAGCAGGTTCATGGTGCCGCGATAGCCAACACGGAACTTCTGATGGGCACCCAGGCGGTCAAATACCGGCAGACCGGTACGTAGGTGTGCGCCAATCTTGAGCCTGGCTGCAGCCTGTCTTCCGTTGGAATTGGCAACCAGCATATCTGCACCGATAGCAACGGTTTCCAAATCTTCAAGATCCCCTACAAAAAGATTCTCGCATGGCAGGCTGTCCAGACCCCGTGTACGTGTGGCTGCTATAGCCACTTGTATCTCACAGCCGATTCCTGAGAGAAAACGGGTCATTCCCTTTAGCTGATCAGACTCAAGCGCCAGGGCAATCTTTTTGCCGCCAAACTGATAATGGCTGTCTACCATTGCATCAGCAAGGCGTGATCTCCACCGGCGATGTTTTTCCGGAACCGGTTTGCCGCTTATTGCGGATAGCACAGCCATGAAATGATCCGTTTCAACCATCCCTGTCAGGGATGTAAAACCGTAAGCTGCAATTCCCAAACGCTCTTCCATCTGACTGGCTGCCTTGGCTAATGAGTCCCCTACATACAGGGTGGCTATGCTGCGACCTGCCTGTTTTATCTTTTCTACACTAATCCCACCGATTGAAAGTGGTGACACCTCAGAATCAATATGGCCATCGAGGGCCTTTGATATATCCGGTACAGCGAGCACGTTAAGGCCGAAAGACTCGATGATCTCCTTTAGTTCTTCAACATCTGCAGGTGTGAGATCTGAGCCAGGCAGAAGGTTTACCTGACCGGGGATTGGTGCGCCTCCTTCAGTAAGAGTTGAAAGAATCGATTCTACAGCGGCGGCGTATCCTTCCTGCATAGAGCCGCAGTAATCGGCAGTAGAGGCCCAGATAACAGGGATATTGTCATGTTCCGGATGTTCCTTCCGATATTGCTTTATGGCAGAACGGATATCATCACCCATGGTCTCTGTCAGCCCTGTAGTCATAATCCCGACGACTTCCGGCTCAAACTTTTCAATAACCCGCTCTATCCCCTTTTTAAGATTTTCCCAGCCCCCAAAAATCGCGTTTTCCTGGTTCATAGCTGTTGAATTAAGTGCAATAGACTCTTTGAAATGTCTTGAAAGTTGCAGTCGGATAAAGGTTGAACAGCCCTGTGCTCCATGCAGCAAAGCCAGCATCCGGTCAATTCCGAGGTAGGCCAGTGTTGCTCCCAGTGCAGGTGAATTTTTCTGTGGATTAACTGTAGCTGACTTTTTTGGCACCTTTACACGGGATGATGAGAGATCTTCAGCCAGATAATCAGCAGCATGTTGACGGGATGTTTTTACCAGATCAAAACGGTCTGTCTCCCATGGCGCCGGGCTGTTAAGCATCGGCCAGATCGGGTTGTTGACCGTAAGATCCAGTTGTCTTGCAAAGGTTACCATTCCTTCATAGCCGGCATATGGGTAAGCCCTTCCGTGGTTTATATCCAGAAATGGAGTTTTGGTCTTTAGAGCCAGATATTTTGTCTTTCCTCCTGCAACCACCAGATCAGGCATTTTTTCCTTCATTATTCCGAGCAGCCCGGCGCTTGAGGTGTCCTCTATAATCTTTGCGTCCTTGTGCATCAGAGCCTTCATCCTGTAGAAATCTTCAAGGGTAGAGTTCTGTGTGCCTGCTGCAAGGATCTCAACCCCCAGTTCTCTAAGGGCATTTACCATAGACCATGTCTTTACCCCTCCGGTGAACAGCACCGCCTTTTTGCCTTCTAATCTTTTGCGGTATATGCTGATAAGAGCGGTGCATTTACGCTCTTCTTCAGCCAGCAGTTTCTCGACACGCTCCTGCATTATACGTTTTTCAAGACCACCTGCCGCGTCATCCAGGGCAATGGCAATGTTCCTGAATGCCTTGGCAATATCTGTCATGCCGTAAAAAGACTCTTCCAGATAAGGTATGCCGTGTTCTTTCTGCATCTTCCTGGCGAGGTTGGTCAGGCTTTTGGAACAGATGATGATATTAAGCTTTGCCCTGTGTGCGTAACGCAGCTCATCGAATCGGGCATCACCGCTAAAACATGAAAGTATTTGAATTCCGAGGCGTTCAAAGAGTGGCTGCATGCTCCAGAGATCACCAGCTATGTTGTACTCACCGATCAGATTTATCGGATATTCACCCAGAACCGGAGGTTCTGCTGTACCTATTACATGCTTGTACAGCACTTCTCCGGCCAGCCTGTTTCCGATGTTCTTGTCACCGATAAAACCAGGGGTGTTTACCGCAATAAGTGGTATCGCAACTTTTTCCTGTGCAGCCTTACAGACCGCTTCAATGTCATCACCTGTCATGGCTGTAACGCAGGTGGCATACACGAACATCCCTTTTGCTTCAGGATACCTCTCAGCCAGTTCGATAATTGCCTTGTAAAGTTTCTTCTCTCCGCCAAATATCACATCATTTTCAAGCATTTCAGTTGTAAAACCACGGCGGTAAAGTTGAGAACCTGAAGAACGTGCCCCTCTGTTATCCCAGGAGTTACCGGCGCATGCAATCGGTCCATGTACCAGATGGATTACATCTGTAACTGGCATAAGAACTACACGGGCGCCATCGAATGCGCATGAACGCTCGGTTCCCTCTCCAGGTTCGGATTTTTTGCAAAACTTGGGAGCGCCTTTTTCATGGCTGGAACAGTCTTCAACATCGTAATAATCAGGTTTGGCCATTTGGGATCTCCTCGCCTCTCTACGTTGAGCAACAGAGGGTGGCGGAGGTATATCCTCCGCCATTTGCTACTATCGCATCATTTCAAACAGCCTGTCTTCACAGGTTTCATCGACTATATCCAGGAATTTATTGCAGATCTCACTAAGCATATTTACTACTCCCTGATATCCTATAACAGGTCTGCGATGGGTGTTTACCCTGTCAAACACAGGGAAACCGAAACGGAAAAGCGGTATATTGGCATCACGGGCTATGAACTTGCCGTGAGTGTCTCCAATTATTCCATCAACAGGGTCGGTCATGACCAGGCTGCGGAGATGCCAGAGATCCTTGTTCATATAAATTTTGCAACCAGAGCCGTAAGGCGAGCTATCCAGCAGAGCCTGAAGCTCCTTCTCCAGCTTTTTTGAACCACGGCTGCAAAGTATCTGCCACGGCTTTGCCCCCATCTCAAGAAGGAAAGAAACATATCCTGTCAGGTAATCCGGGTCTCCGTAAACGGCAAACTTTTTGTTATGGATATACTGCTGGGCGTCGGTCATTGCATCAACCGCACGTCCACGTTCAGCTTTAAGAGAAGCAGGCACATCTTTCCCGAAAAGCTCAGACAGCTTCATGAGGAAGGCATCGGTCTTCTCAATTCCCATCGGTATCGGCATACTGATATGCTTGCCAGAGTAGTTGTCCTTAATCCAGCTGAAGGTTTTAGGTGTAGCATATGTTCCAACCGAAATGGTTACCTTGCCGTTAATTGAGTCTGCTGCATCTTCCAGCTTTGTTCCTCCCGGATATGTGCGGTAGGTACCGTCACAGGGGGAGTCAAATGAATCGGATATATCTGCCAGAATCGTGCATGGAATCTGGAACTCTCTGGTTATCCGGCTGTATTCGCGATAGTTGCCGGTGTTGAAATCGCAGCCTGGAATAAGATTCAGTTTGCCTGTGCAGCGGCCTTCCAGTTGTTTGCCCTCTGTAAGAGTCTGAAGGATCGAAAGCAGCATTGAATCGTAACCATGAATATGTGTGCCCTGAAAACTTGGAGTGTTTGCATACGGTGTTGGTATCTCTTTTGGAACAATCCCTTTTTGACGGGCATTCTTGATAAAGGCGGTCAAATCGTCTCCTATTACCTCTGGCATGCATGAGGTAAAGACTGCCACAATCTTTGGCTTGTAAAGCGCAATAGCATTTTCCAGCCCTTCGTGCAGGTTGTTTTGCCCACCGAATACCGCGCCATCCTCTGTCATAGCATCGGAGACAGCCGGAGCCGGTTCACGAAAGTGGCGTGTCAAGGTGGAGCGGTAGTATGAGGCGCAGCCCTGAGAACCATGCACAAAAGGCAATGTTCCTTCAAAACCGTGGGCAGCCAGCTCTGCTCCAAGTGGTTGGCAGGCATGAGCTGTGTTTATTACAAGAGCCTGCCGAGCAAAATTCTTTTCCTTGTATTCTTCAGAGTTGATCCAGTTTTTTACCTTCTCTATCTCTTCTGGAGAGGTTTCTGATACCGGTTTGACTGTCAGCCCGAGGTTGTTGGACATGATTGTTCTCCTCTCCGGGCACCAATCTGTGCCACGGCAGATTTTGGTTAATGAAATTCTTACCACCCCCAGCCCCTCCTAAAACAGGAGGGGAATATTGAACTCCCCATCCTGGTTCAGGAGGGAGTTTTGGGGGGTGGTCAAAACGGTGCCTTGACCAGCTTCCATGTTGGGCTGTTCACCGCCATATCTATATCTCTTGCAAATACAGGGAAGCCCTGATAACCGTGATAAGGTCCTGAATAGTCCCAACTGTGCATCTGACGGAAAGGAACTCCCATCTTCTGGAATACATACTTCTCCTTGATTCCACTTCCTACCAGATCCGGTTTCAAGGTATGCACAAACTGTTCAAACTCGTATTCGGAAATATCATCATATATTACGGTTGCATCAGGCATTTCCGGTGCGGTGCGATCATAGTCATCCGTATGAGCAAATTCATAGCCTGAGCCTATTACTGTCATCCCCAGATCCTCGTAAGCTCCAACTGTATGTCGTGGGCGAAGTCCCCCAACGTAGAGCATCACTTTCTTTCCTTCAAGGCGAGGACGGTACTCATCTACTACCTTTTGCATCTCTGCATCATACTTGGCGATCACCCGTTCAACATTTTCCTTGATATGATCATCAAAACGTTCGGCAATCATCCGCAGATTCTGACGGATCTTGGTAGGGCCGAAAAAATTGAACTCAAGCCAGGGGATGCCGTATTTTTCCTCCATTACGCGGCACATGTAGTTCATTGAACGGTAGCAGTGGATGAGATTTAGTTTTACCTGATGTGTGGCAGCTATCTTTTCAATTTCACCGTCACCTGTCCAGGTGGCCTTCACATTAAGGCCAATCTCTTCAAGCAATGCTTTGGAAGCCCATACGTCACCGCCGATATTGTAATCGCCAATAAGCGCAATGTCGTAAGGACTGGAAGGTTCGGTAAACTCTCGGGTGCCTATTACATAATCACGAATCGAATCGTTGCTGATATGATGCCCCAGCGATTGTGAGACTCCACGGAATCCCTCGCAATTACATGGGATAATCGGGAGATCCAGCTCTTGGGAGCTTTTTTTGGCAACTGAGTTTATGTCATCTCCAATCAGTCCCACAGGGCATTCCGAGAGTACAGAGATTGCCTTTGCCAACGGGAACAGTTCTTTCGCCTCTTCAAGAAGGGTCTTCAGCTTCTTGTCGCCACCGTAGACAATATCCTTTTCCTGAAAGTCAGAGGTAAACTGCATCCCAAACTGGGTTACCCCGTTAATCCCTGATTGCAGATTACGGCGGGTTCCCCATGAGTACCATCCACAGCCAACCGGACCGTGAGATACATGCACCATATCCCGGATAGGCCCCCATACCACCCCTTTTGCGCCTGCATAGGCGCATCCACGGGCTGACATAACTCCAGGCACGGTCTTCTTGTTTGATTTGACCGAGGCGCAGGCTGATGACTGGTCATTGGGAGCCAGGTGTGGCGACCGTTTCTTCTTCCCTTTTTCAGGATAAGCCTCCAGAGCCTTGTCGATCATGGTCTGGGTGGACTCTTTGGTAATCCCGTCAATTTTCTTTATGTTATCTGACATATAGTAGCTCCTTGTAAGGTCAAGGGTCATGGGGCAAGGGTCAGAAAAACAAGACTTGACCCTCGCCTCTTGTCCCTGCAGTTTTAAGCTGCTTTCTCTGCTACACCAACAACACTCTCATCTTCAGCTTCCATAATGCCAAACTCCATCAGCAGATCTTCCAGCTCATCCATTTCAAGCGGGGTTGGAACAACCAGCATTTTATTGTTCAGAATCTTTTCTGCCAGGGTTCTGTATTCCTGAGCCTGTGGATGTTCAGGTGAGTACTCGATAACAGTCATTCTGCGCATCTCGGCCCGCTGTACCTGATTGTCACGAGGTACAAAGTGAATCATCTGCGTGCCAAGCTTTTCTGCAAGGGCGCTTACAAGTTCAAATTCCTTATCGGTCTTGCGGGCATTACAGATCAGTCCGGCCAGACGAACCTTTCCGGATGATGCGTACTTGAGTATACCTTTTGCTATGTTGTTGGCGGCATACATTGCCATCATCTCTCCCGAACAGACGATGTAGATCTCTTCAGCCTTGCCTTCCCTGATCGGCATGGCAAACCCTCCGCATACAACATCACCAAGGACGTCGTAGAAAACAAAGTCAAGATCAGGTGTGTATGCGCCGTTCTCTTCCAGAAAGTTGATGGCAGTGATAACACCTCTGCCGGCGCAGCCAACTCCAGGCTCGGGGCCGCCTGATTCAACGCATTTGGTATTTCCGTAACCTATCTTCATAACATCTTCCAGTTCCAGATCCTCAACCGTACCTTTTTCCCGTACCAGATCCATTACTGTGTTTTGCGCCTTTGCGTGCAGGATAAGACGTGTGGAATCAGCCTTTGGGTCACAACCTACAATCATTACCTTTTTGCCGAGGTAAGCCAGGCCAGCCACCGTATTTTGTGTTGTTGTAGATTTTCCGATGCCGCCTTTTCCGTAAATAGCTATCTGTCTCATGATGAGGCTCCTTTCACCCACCAATCCGTGGGTCGTTTGGGATGTCTGCGGGGCAAAAAAACGGCGCCCCAATACAGTTAATGATTGGAAGGCGCCGTTGCCTTGGATTAATATTCCGCTTAATAAATCAGTTATTCATCTATAAGCACAGGTTGTGCCAACTTTATTTTATTAGATTAAATTCAGTGATATGAAATAGTTATATTAATAGATGCTGTATATTGTATACAATCTTTTAGGGGAACCTTGCGTCAGTGGGAGGCGAGTCTGCTGAAAAAGAGGGCAATCATTGCTTTAATTGGATTCTACAAATGCTTTTTGTAACTTGAATTACTCTCCGGCTATACCCATTGCCCAGCTCAGGTTGATCCTGGCTGCCAGATAATCCCTGTTGGCTCTGGCAAGGTTGCTCTGGGCGCGCAAAAGATTTGTCTGTGCATCATCTACCTCAAGACGAATCTTGACTCCGTATTCAAACCCTTTTTCTGACATCTTTAGCAACCGTTCTGCCTGACGCACCGTACCGGTCAGGGCGTTTATAATCTCGGCTGATTCTGCCAGGGTGTAGATGGCTGTGCGTAGTTCAAGTGTAATACTGTCTCGCAGTTTCTGCTCTTGCAACTGGCTGGTGCGCAGGTCGCTACGAGCCTGCTGTGTGCGTCCTCTGCTCCTCAGACCGTCAAAGAAGGGGAAGGTCAGGTAGATACCGGCATTCCAGGCAGGCCCATCCGATTTCTTTGCAGGTCCAGGAGAGGATAGCTCAAGCTGATGCCAGCCAGCTGTACCTTTTAGATCAATCCTGGGTTTGTCATCGGCATTGGCAATGGTGATAAGTTCCTGATTAATTCCGATTCTGAGTTTCTGGTCAGCCAGTTCCGGTCGTTTTTCAAGGGCAATCTTAAGCGCTTCATCAAAGCTTAAACTATTTTCAATTATGCTTTCAAGGCTGCCAATTATAACTATTTCTGTTTGATCTGCTCCAAGTAGAAACCGGAGGCGTTCACTGCCTATACGAATGTTATTTGCTGTGCGGATCAGCTCTGGACGGGCATTTTGAAGATCTACCTCGGCTGCCAGCAGGTCGTAGTCTGTAGCCACGCCTGCCTCAAACTTCCGTTTAGCCTCAGTATGGTGCCGTTCTTTCTGAGACAGATTTTCCTGAGCCAGCCGGTAAAGTTCCTTGCTTAACAGCAGATCGTAGAAGGTGATTGAGACATCCCTGAAGGCGGCCTGGCGAAATATCCGCAACTGCTGATCAGCGGTCTTCAGGCCAACTTCAGCGGCCTTAAGGGCTGCGCTTATTTTGCCAAATGTATAAAGAGGTTGTGAGAGAGAAAGATCTACTGTGCGATTTGCCTGCATCTGGGCAGTTCCATATAGAGCCTTTGTGCTGTCATCCCTGCTGTAACCGAATCCTGCCTGAAACCCGAGTTGCGGCAGGGCTGCGGCTCGTTCTTCAACATACTTGCCTCTGACATATTCGGCATATTGTCTGGCCTTTTGAATATCCAGGTTCTTTTCTGAGGCAATAGCAAGGCATTCTTCAAGAGTCAGTATACGTGAGGCTGCGATGGCATGTTGTGCCAACAGCATTAAACAGCAGGTTACTATGACTGTCCGTATAAGCATCTGATACCTTTCATGATTTAAAAACGTGTTAATTTGCTATGAACAACTTTCGCTCTAATCCACCTTTTCAGAATCCTGTTGATACTTTCCGCCCTTCCATTTGCGTTTCAGCCAGCCACTAAAGTCATCCATATAGGTGTACATTACCGGCACAACTATCAGGGTCAATACTGATGAGGTGATAAGACCTCCCACAACGGCGCGCGCCATTGGAGCCCGTCCTTCTCCACCGGCGCCTACCCCGAAGAAAAGAGGCAACATACCGAAGATCATAGCCAGAGTAGTCATTACGATTGGTCTCAGCCGTGTGCGCCCTGCCTCAATCACTGCCTCTTTGCGAGCCATGCCGTCCCGGTTTCTCAGAACCTTGGTATAATCGACAAGAAGAATGGCGTTTTTGGTGACCAGTCCCATCAGCATGATAAGACCAATCAGCGACATGATGTTGATTGTATCGTTTGTAATACGAAGCATGGCGGCCATTCCGACAATGGAAAGAGGCAGTGAGAACATTATAGCCAGCGGCTCAAAGAAAGATTCAAACTGAGCCGCCAGGATAAGATAAACAAATAATACAGCCAGAATCAGGGATTCTCCCATGAATGCAAATGATTCTGCCATATCTTCTGCCTCGCCGGAAAAATCAATGCTGTAGCCAGGCTCCATCTTTACACGTTTTGAAACCACCTCTACCTGCTTTACCGCAGTGCCGATCGGCAGGTTGTCAAGGTTGGCTGATACTGTGACCAGGCGGGAGAGGTCTCGGCGATTGATCTCTGTGGGACTGGCTGCCACGGTATCAGTAGTTATGCTGCCCAGAGGAACCAGTTTGTATTCGCCATTTTTGTCAGCAACAGAGATCTTCAGATTACGCACCTGAACCGGATCTTCACGCAGATGTTTCGGCAGTCGCACCCTAAGATCAACGGCATCTCCATCTTCATCCTCATAGCTTGATACCGCCTCACCTCCAACCAGCCTTGAGAGGCTCTCTATGATTGCGGCAGAGGAGACCCCTGCGGATCTGGCTTTCTCTCTGTCTACCCTGATTCGGTATTCAGGAGTGTCATATTCAAGGGTGGCGGCCAGATCTACAATGCCAGGAATGCTGTACATCTCATCTTTCAGGCTGGCAGCGTACTTTTTAAGCAGGGTGGTGTCATCCCCCTTGATGTTAACGTTAAGCGGCTTGGCAGTTGAGCCTACTGCACCAACCTCTTCAATGGAGATAGTGATTCCGGCAATGGAACGGAACCGCTCACGGATGATCCGCTGTATAGCAAACTGATCCCGATTACGATCCTTTTTCTCCTTAAGCTTTATATAAAGCAGACCATCCCGCACAGTACCGTTGTCACCGGCGCCGATAGTCGAGTATGTATGACTGATTTCAGGTATATCCCTGATCCTTGAGAGCATCTGATGCAGCCGGTCTTCTGTTTCCTTGATGCTCGCATCCGGTCTGGTCTGGAAAGAGACCTGAAATTCACTTTTATCCTCATTGGACATAAATGACGATTCCAGCGAGGCCATTAACAGGATGCCAACAATAAAGGCGACTCCTGCTGAGATAAGCACTTTTCTCCTGTGGTTAAGAACCACGGCGATTATGCTGCGGTACTTGTCGGCAGTAGCATCGAACCAGTTATTGAACCGTTCCAGCCATCTGGCCAGTCCTTTCCTTTTGCCGCAGATATGGATGGAGGGATCATGCCAGCGGGAGGAGAGCATCGGGTCAAGTGTAAAGGAGACAAACAGTGAGACAAGAACGGCAAAAGATACCGTGATGCCGAACGGGAAGAAAAATTTACCTACAATACCACGCATATAGGCTACCGGAACGAATACGGCCAGTATTGACATGGTAGTGGCAAAAACAGCCAGTCCTATCTCGCTGGTTCCGAAGCGGGAGGCCTCGATATGACTCTTGCCCAGTTCAAGGTGACGCACTATATTTTCCCGCACCACTATGGCATCGTCAATCAGAAGACCTATAGCAAGCGAAAGCGCCATAAGTGTCATTACGTTAAGGGTCATCCCCATGGCATTCATAACTATAAAGGAGGAGATGACAGAGATAGGGAGAGTGACGCCGGTGATAACCGTAGAACGCCATGAGTTGATGAAGATGAAGACGATCAGTACCGTCAGGATTCCACCAACTATCATTGTTTCTTCAACATCCGCCAGAGACTGTCGGGTCATGATTGAACCGTCACGGACGAGGGATAAGGTTACATCCGGAGGAAGTTCCGGTTTTATCTTCTCTATAACCTTTTTGACGTTGTCAACTACCTGCACCTGATTAGCGCCGGACTGTTTGTATATATCCAGACCTATTGCAGGCATTCCGTTTACGAGAGCCAGCTTGCGCTGTTCTTCGGCGCCATCGGTTATTTTTGCAACCTCACCCAGGGAAATTGGTCGATTATTGCGGGCAGTAATGACCATTCTGCTGTATTCATCTGCCTTTTCAGGCTTGCCTTCTACCCTCAGTGGGTATTCAGCTCCTCCCTTTGTTATCCTGCCTAGCGGGGTGTTGACGTTTTCACCCTTCAGACCCTCAACTATGTCATTAATTCCGAGGGCAAGACTGTCCAGACGTACCGGGTCAACCTCAACCTGCACCTCCCGTTTGGCGCCTCCAACCAGCTCTACCTTGCCTACACCGGCAACACTCTCGAACCGTTTTCGGATCTTCTTGTCAACCAGGGTTGTCAGGTCACGCTGGGATAAGAGTGTAGACTGTATTGCCACCGCTGCCGATGGCATGGCATTAAAATCCAGTTTCTGGATGATCGGTTCTTCAACCTCTTTTGGCAGTAGGCCACGAATCGAGCTGACTTTGGCTCTGGCTTCCTGGGCTACATCGTTAATCCTCTCTTCCAGACGGAATTCCACAACCACCGTTGAAACGGATTCTCGTGAATATGAGTTGACATGCTTGACACCGGCTATCTGGTTGACCGCCTCTTCAACCCTTTTTGAAACCTCCCGTTCTACTGTTTCGGGCGAGGCGCCGGGGTATTTGGTAACAATCGATATTACAGGCATCTCTACATTTGGGAACATCTCTACCGATAACCGCTTGTAGGAGAAAAAGCCCAGGGCAACGAGAGCCAGCATCATGACTGTTGCAAAGATTGGTCGCTTTATTGAGAGATCGGAGAGGATCACTTGGCTACACCTGTTTGCTGTACCGCAATTTTGTCCCCATCCTTCAGGGTAAAGCTGCCCCGGCTGACATACTGTTCACCCTGTTTAAGGCCTTCCTTTATTTCTATGAGGTTCCCGTTTGCAATGCCGGTTTTAACGTTACGCAGACGTGCAATCTGCCCCTCTGCCACAAAGATGAAAGCTGTCTGCCTGTCTGTATCATAGTTGGAAAGCACAGTCCGTGGCACTTGCAGAACATTCCCCCGCTTACCTGTTATAATCCTGCCTTTGGCAAACAGTCCCCCTTTAAGTATTTCAGGCTGGTTTTGCACCTCGGCAACCACTTTCAGAGAACGGTCGCTTGTATTCAACTCGGGATTGATGAACATTACTTTGCCGTTAAAGATTTTGTCCGGCAAGGCGTCTACCGCAAACTCCAGCGGCTGACCTGTCTTGACCCTGGCAGAATCAACCGAAGGCACGGTTACAGTCAGGTTCAGTATCCGGTTGTCTACAATTCTGAATACAGGTTTCGCTGTAGCGGCATCACTGGCCAGATCACCCACGTTGATATCCCGCAGCGCAATAACTCCTTCCATTGGCGAGGATACCAATCCTTTTGCCAGGCGAGCCTTGCTCTGGCGAACCTCTTCTTCTGCCACACGGATCTGAGCCTGTGATGAATCGACCCGAGCCCTGGCTGCGGCTGTCTCAGTACGGCTGTCATCAACTGCCTGCTGGGTAGCAAGTCCTGTCTCCTTCAGCTTTATGAACCTTGCCTCTTCACGTTCGGCGCGGGTCAAAGCTACCTTTGATTGAGCCATTTGCGCCCTGGCTGCCACTGCTGCCGCCTCTGCTCGTCTGGTAATTGCTTCGGACTCAGCCAGATCAATCCTTGCAAGGGGCTGTCCCTTTTTCACGCGCACCCACTGTGTTACATACACTTCTTTAACAAGGCCGGGGATCTGGGTCTTAATATCAGAGCTGAATTTGGGCTCCAGATTTCCGGTTACCACAATCCCTTCGGTTAGTTCCGTTGCGGTTGCTATAGCAAGTTCAACAGCAACCGGCGGTTTGACGGTTGTCTCCTGTTTTTTGCTGCAACCAGCCATAAATAAGATAGCTATTATCGATATTGTTAGAGTCAGTCGTCGCATTTTTTCATCCCTTCAAACAGAAGTGCCAGCAAACGGGACAACCCGTCTCTGTCAATCCGAGGTTTTTCACTTCGGCAAAGCTGCTCCTCCATGGCTGTGTTGAGTTGCGATACAATGGCCCATGAAGCATCCGCTGGATCTATCTGGCGGAATTCTCTCAAACTGATTCCCTCAATAACCAGGATCTCCATATCCTTCAACATGCTGCTGAAAGACGCTTCAAAATCAATGTGCGGCGCTCCCTGATGCGGTCCGTAAAATATGGCATAGATCAGCCGTGCGACAGGTAATCGTTCAATAAAGATATCAAGCACAGCAGAACAGTAGCCGCAGATTCTCTCAGTCACACAGCCTGGCGATGCCAGCGCCTTTTCTGTAGTCTTGTAGAACTCTGCAAGCGCCTCTTCCATCAAGGCAAGATAGATCCCTTCCTTGCTCTTGAAATAGTAATAGAGTACCGGTTTTGTAACGCCGGCAGTTTCAGTCAGTTCCCGCACAGAAGTCCCGGCATACCCCTTGTTTGAAAAAAGCAGTAGGGCGGCATCCATAAGGCGTTGTCGTGCATGAGGGTGAGAGATGACATTTGATGTTTCGGTCATTTAGCTCTTTCAAAAACGTTATTTACCGATCGGTATATAGTAAGCAGGATATGATGCTGTCAAGCAAAAAACCTACCGAACGGTAGGTTTTTCTGGGTTGAAAAGCGGAGATGCTGTATTAGCAACAAGTTGGAAGAGAGAAGTTCTTGAGGAATGTTATCGGGATATTGTATGCCGTACAAAACCGGCTGGCTTAAAGGGGGGTACTGGCCCGGTTCCAGAGGTGATACTGTTGTTACTGCGCTGAAGTGCAGCCAGAAGCTGCGTTACTTCGTGGGACAGCAGGATTTTTTCTTTTAGAAAATATTCACCCAGCCGTGGCTGGCTGTGGTGCTGGTGTCTGACAAGAAAGGTTGCCTGTTTGGGGGTCAGTAATCCGAGTGTAACTGCCTTCTCACCGAACAAACCGGGAATATCGGTCGCTGCACGTATAAAATGGATATCCTTATCGGTTAACCAGCCCCATGCCTTGGCTATCTCTCCGTAGGCCGGGCGCTGGTCACGCTGCCAGCGCATGGCTCTTACCAAATCCTGCCAGGAGATCTCGCCTGCAAAGTATAGAAATTGGCCAAATTTCAATTTGTAGGTAGGGAATACGCCACTGTAATAACGTTCATGCTCTTTTTTTGGGATTTTTTCGACAACCGGGCGCACCGGTTTGACAATCGTTGGCCGGGTATATGTTGATGAAGGATTTGAGGATTTGGCTGCTGCCGATCCGACGGTCTTTTTTGGGGCTACGGCAAGGTGCTCGATCAGGATATCCCGTGCCGACACCAGTGAGCTGACTGCATCACCAGTATGCTGCGTTACCCCTCTTGCAGCATCGGGATGGAACATACGAACACGCCGCCGAAAGGCCGATTTTACTTCAGCAGCAGTAACCCTTCGAAGATCCGCAGCTTCGCCAAACAGTATACGTACTGCATCAGATGGGTGCATAGTGGCCACGCTTCCCTGCCTGTGTGATCAACAGACAACCTGTACGACCATAGCCGACATCACCGTCTGATTCAACCAGTATCTGAATTCCATCGTATTCTATTGCAGGCAATTTGCTGGGATTACAGGTGTTAACCGGTTGATTTTCTCCGCCAATGCAAAGCCAATTTTTTCTGCAAGTAAGACAGGCACTGCATTACCAATTTGTCGCATGGCTTCTCCCCATGCACCTTTTATAACGAAGTTGTCGGGAAAAGTTTGTATTCGCTTCGCTTCAAACGTAGTGAAGTATCTTACACTTCCGTCGCTAAAGCTGAACATATTTTCTCTGCCGGGGACTCCGTGTCCTCCGGCCTTGATTGTTTTTGATGGCCAGTCAAAACAGCTTCCGTTATGTCCCGGATAAATAGGTGCTCCGCCCCGGTATATGTGATCGGTTATCCCATGATTTGATTGAGGGTCTGGGGTGTCATACAACGCATCTCTTACGGTTCTCGAAGGCAGTAGTTCAAGTTCAAACATTCCGAGCCGATATATTCTTTCTTGGTAGCTATATCCAATGACGGTATCAATGCTCTCTGCACATTGTGCCGTTGCCAATATGCGCTTTGTTGGAATCAAGACGGATTAAATTGATCAGATACTCTATGAGCTCATGGATATTTGTAGAAGGGTTGTTTGTACCGGATGTTTGGTTATGCTGCTGCAACTGATTGGCATGCCTAATGGCATCAGAAAGCTGATCTTTTGTTAAAGCAAAAATACTCTGGGCTCCCTTACAATATCCAGGAATTCGGCCCTTTTTGCTCAACTCCCGCAGTACAAGATCACAGTTTGATGCATTACCTGGAGCGCCCCGTAACGACCCTGTAGGTAGCCCTTTTCAAGAGCCTCTCCCTTGCGCGGAGTGAAGTCGCTCAAGGGGTACAAGTTGGTGGCGTTGGAACGATTCTTTTCCGTGAACCAGATTTGATCCCGACGGAACAGTTCATTATTGAGCACTGACGTATCATGCGTAGTAAACAGTAGTTGGGCATTTTTTCGGTTAATCTGTGGATTGTTAATTAAGCTGATGAGAAAGCGCACCATGTGTGGATGCATACTGTTATTCAGCTCATCAACTAACAACACATAACCATTGTCCAAAACATCAAGCCAAGGCCCGGCTAGGGCGAACAGTTTCCTTGTCCCTACAGATTCGTCTTCAGAGTCAAGTGCAATCAATTCTCAACCGTTTACGAGATAACCGGCTGGCGATGCCGGAGCGGTGCTGTCTGACTAACCTGCAAACTGTCGACTTGGCAGGCCGCATGTGGGCCAAATTTTATCTTGTATGATAGTGTCACCTGATGATACTATTTTGTTATGAATAACAAACACCGCAAGACGTTGGATGCAATATTCACTGAGCCAGCCCTTTCAAATATTGCATGGTCGGACATTGAGTCTTTGCTTATAGCCGTCGGAGCGCAAAGATTTGAAGGCAACGGCTCACGAGTACGGTTTTTGTTGAATGACGTAAAGGCGACCTTTCACCGACCACACCCGCAAAAGGAAACGGACAAAGGTGCAGTCGTTTCGGTAAGAAGATTTCTTGAGGCAGGAGGTGTAAAGCCATGATGGAATATAAAGGATATATTGGCAAAGTCGAGTTTGATGATGAAGCAGAAATCTTTCACGGTGAAGTAATTAACACCCGTGATGTAATAACATTTCAAGGAACCACAGTAGCCGAAATAAAGCAGGCTTTTCATGATTCTGTAGAAGACTATCTTGATTTCTGCGCCCAACTTGGCCATGAACCGGAAAAACCGTTTACTGGTAAGTTCATGGTTCGTATCCCGCCTGACCTACACCGTAGGATATATTCTTCCGCCCGTATTGCCGGGAAAAGCATGAATGCATGGGTAATTGAGCAACTAAAGCAATCCACCGCATTCGTGCATTAACTGCCAATATACATTCATATTTTTAGCAACCTAACGTTTACGAGATAACCGGCTGGCGATGTCGGAGCGATGCTGCCTGACTAACCGACATACTTCCGACTGAGGAACTTGTGAAATTGAGCGCACAGTAAGCCAGTCCGAGTTGATTGAGCCGTTAGGGGGAAGGAGTTGGCGTATGGGTCTTGAGCCAGTCACGGAGGGCGTTGTTCATACGGGTTTGCCAGCCTTTGCCGGTTGCCTTAAATGCTGCCAGGATTTCAGCGTCAAAACGGATGTTTTGGGCAATTTTAGTGCCGCTGCCGAGTGGGCGACCAGGTTTTGGAGTAAGCATTTCCTTGGCTACTTCTTTATTAAATAATTGCGGTAGCACTTCGCTGGCAGGCTTGAAGTGTTTGAAGTCTTCGGTGGTAAGCTCTCGGACTTCTCCGTCCTTGTTAGTCAATGGTAAGCGGCTTGCCATGTTTTTCTGCCTCCCTTCTGTTAGCTTTTCTGAAGCTGATTACTCGTATTGCGTCACTCACTGGGGTGAAACAAAGCACATGTAAGCGATTGTCGAGATACCCGACGGCAATATAGCGTGCTTCAGGGTATTCATTGCGAAGATCGGATGCGATAACTGCTGAACTCCAGTCAAAATCGCTTGCACGCTCGAATGATAGCTGGCGTTCACGCAGGTTTTTGTCTGATTTGGCTTGGTCGAATTCGATCTTCATATGAATATTTGTGGCAACAAAAACAACTTATGTCAACAAAAAATGTTGCAACAAAAATAACCCCTAACGTTCACGAGATAACCGGCTGGCGATGTCGGAGAGAAGAAATAAAATGAACCAACAAACCAACGATATAGAAACTGCTGAAATTGCGCCCACAGTAAGCCAGTCCGAGTTGATTGAGCCGTTAGAACCGGTGTCATTCATAATGCGTC
>CAZZMP010000005.1:0-157884 GCA_964655435.1 uncultured Geobacter sp. | reverse complement strand
AGAAACCATCAAGGATTGTTGAGGAGCCCAACAAGCTGCAGGCTCAGATTCTGAAGGCGTTTGGCTATGCAGTAACCACCGGTGGGGTCTTACAAAAGCTAGAGTGATAACCATCAGGTATTACTAGACTATAGCCGAATTATGACCTGCTTATCCTTAAACTCCTGTTTGAATAGTCTTGAAATGCATTTATCTGTTTTCCCTGCCAGTGGCTCCATAGAATAACCACTAATATAGTGTATATGCAAAACACAGCCGTTTTTAAATCAATTACCAGCAAATTAAAACAGAAAGTATACTAAATTAGATAAAATAGTTTTTACCTCTTGAAATTAAAAAGTAATTTCCCTGATTAGTAATAATAGACCAATTAGAATTAAGGGTTTTTGATTCTTAAGCCAGTAATCACAAACGATCCTTGACCCTGCTCCCTTCTCCCTGCTATTATTTCAACTTTTAAACATTAAAAGCACGGAGGTTGACCGTGACATTTCAAGATCTGATCCTTTCTCTGCAGGGCTATTGGGCCAAACAGGGATGTGTTATTCAGCAACCTTACGATACGGAAAAGGGAGCCGGGACATTTAACCCTGCAACTTTTCTAAGGGTTCTTGGACCTGAACCCTGGAATGTAGCATATGTTGAGCCTTCACGCCGCCCTACAGATGGCCGCTACGGACAAAACCCTAACCGCCTGCAACATTATTATCAGTTTCAGGTAATTATGAAACCATCTCCAACCAATATTCTTGATCTTTATCTGGATTCATTGAGGGCATTTGGGATCAATCCTAATCAGCACGATATTCGCTTTGTTGAGGACGATTGGGAATCTCCTACCTTGGGAGCATGGGGACTTGGCTGGGAGGTTTGGCTGGACGGGATGGAAATTACCCAGTTTACTTACTTTCAACAGGCCGGAGGCATTGATCTCAAACCTGTTTCATCCGAGATTACATATGGATGCGAGCGAATTGCCATGTACCTTCAAGGTGTTGACAACGTATACGACCTGGAGTGGATTAAAGGGGTCAAGTATGGAGATATACATCATCAGACAGAGGTGGAATTTTCTACCTACAACTTTGAAGAGGCGGATGTATCACTACTGCTTGAACTTTTCGGCAAATATGAAAAAGAATGTATCCGGCTGGCAGAAAAGGAACTGGTATTTCCTGCATATGACTTTGTTATGAAATGTTCTCATACCTTCAACCTGCTTGATGCCCGTGGGGCAATATCAGTAACTGAGCGAGCCTCATACATCGGTCGGGTACGAAATGTAGCCCGTCTCTGTGCTGAAGGTTATGTCCGACAACGCGAACGGTTGGGCTATCCTATGCTTAAAGGGGGTAAATAGTCCATGTACAAGGAACTTTTACTTGAAATAGGAGCTGAGGAAATCCCTGCAGGCTTTGTCCCAAAGGCATTGACCTCTATTGAAGAGATGATTCGCAAGGAACTTGCTTCCAACAGACTTGTTTTCTCAGAAATCAAGACTATGGGAACACCAAGACGGCTCACGCTGTTTGTAAAAGGTCTGCCTGCTGTACAGCCTGATGCAAAGATAACCTCGACAGGGCCTTCAATAAAAGCAGCATTCGATGCTGATGGTAAACCGACAAAGGCTGCAGAAGGTTTCGCCAGGGGGCAGGGAGTTAGTGTCTCAGACCTGCAGATAATAAACACCGAAAAAGGAAAATATATTGCCGTAACCAGACAGGAAACCGGTCGTCCCACATATGAGCTGCTGGCAGAGATACTGCCGCGCCTGATAGCAGATATACCGTTTAAAAAATCTATGAGATGGGCAGATCTGGATATCCGTTTTGCACGCCCCATACACTGGATTGTTGCCCTGTTTGACGGAACAGTTATTCCCTTTTCCTTTGGTCCAATCCAGAGCGGAAATATCTCTCGTGGTCACCGTTTTATGGCAAACAGCACCTTTCCGGTAAGGGATTTCAATCATTATCTTGAGGAATCTGAGCGGCATTTTGTTATCGTAGATCAGGAACGCCGCAAAGAAACTATTCGTAAAGAGACCCACCGGATAGCAAAGACCACCGGAGGGCATCTTCTGCCTGATGAATCACTCTTGGATGAAGTCACTTATCTTGTTGAATATCCAAGCGCCGTTATAGGTACTATTCCGGCAGAGTTTCTTGTTGTACCCAAAGAAGTCCTTATCACATCCATGCGTTCTCACCAGCGCTACTTCTCGGTTGTTGATGAATCCGGCAAATTGCTGCCATATTTCATAACTATTCCAAACACCCTTGCCGAAGACCCGGCAGTTGTAGTGAAAGGGAATGAACGGGTGCTTAGAGCCCGTCTCTCTGACGCACGTTTCTTCTTTGATGAAGACAGAAAAATCCGCCTTGAAACAAGAGTAGATTCACTTAAAGCTGTCGTATATCAGCAAAAACTTGGCACATCTTACGAAAAGATGTCCAGATTCCAAAAACTGGCAGAATACCTGGCTGACAAGCTGAATCCGACAGTCAAAAAACAGACTTCACGAGCCGCCTATCTATGCAAGGCAGATCTGGTCTCTGGAATGGTAGGTGAATTTCCTGAAGTCCAGGGAATCATGGGACGTGAATACGCCCTCCATGATGGCGAGCCTGCTGATATTGCAAATGCAATTGCCGAACACTATATGCCAATACAGGCAGGTGGAGAGCTGCCATCATCTGATATCGGCGCCTTTGTATCAATTGCAGATAAACTGGACACTTTATGCGGCTGTTTTGGTGTTGGTCTCATTCCAACCGGAGCTGCAGATCCATATGCGCTAAGGCGCGCCACAATAGGCATAATCAGCATAATACTGGACAAAAGCTACCAAATTTCACTGAAAGATCTGATAAACAGTTCTCTTGACCTGCTCTCCGACAAACTGACCCGTCCAATTGATGAAATCAGGAATGATGTAGTGGAGTTTTTCCGTGGACGACTTGTAAACCTTCTGGCTAACTCTCATACTACAGATATTGTTGAAGCTGTTGTCTCAGCCGGTTTTGATGATCTGACAGACTGTGTCAACAGGGTTTGCACGCTGGATTCTTTCCGCCAGAGAGATGATTTCCTGCCTCTTTCCGTTGCATTCAAACGTGTATGTAACATCGTAAAAGATGGGGTTAACCAACCAATCAACCCTGATCTTTTCAAGGAACAGGCAGAGAAGAACCTTTATCAGATGCTGCAGGAGACAACCACCCGGGCAAACGAGAAGATTGAAAACAACAAATATCTTGAAGCGCTTGGAGATATTGCTGCTCTTAAACCGGCTGTAGATGATTTTTTTGATTCAGTAATGGTTATGGCTGAAGATCAGGCCGTCCGAACAAACCGCCTGGCATTATTGACAGCAATAAACAGACTTTTTGACAAAATTGCTGACTTCAACAGGCTGGCGGGGTAACTCAAACAAATGATTGCAATAATAGATTATGGAATGGGCAACCTCCGCTCGGTTCAAAAGGCATTTGAAAAGATAGGTTCTGAAGCTGTTGTTGTAACTGAACCTGAAAAGCTATCCTCTGCTGACCGGATAGTCCTCCCTGGAGTGGGGGCTTTCCGTGATTGCATCCATAACCTTGAACAGGCAGGATTCATCGATCCGATTCTAAAGACAATTGCTGCCGGACGCCCTTTCCTTGGAATCTGCCTTGGTCTGCAACTATTATTCACTGAGAGCGAAGAATTTGGGCTGCACAAAGGATTAGACATCATACCAGGCAGAGTAGTCCGTTTCCCTGAAGGTATGATCGAATCCGGAGAGAGGCTTCCTGTACCACATATGGGATGGAACCAAATCTCCTTTAAATCTGAATCCCCGCTCTTTAATACCATTCCGGAAGGCAGTAACGTTTATTTTGTCCATTCATACTACGTTAAACCTGAAGACACCGCTGTTGTTACTGCCACAACCAAATACGGAACCGACTTCTGTGCCGCTATTCAACGTGACAACGTAATGGCAACACAGTTTCATCCAGAAAAATCACAGGCCATCGGCCTCCAGATCCTCAAAAATTTTGCCGGGATGAAAGGCTGATATGATTATTATACCTGCCATAGATTTAAAAGAAGGGAATTGCGTTCGACTTGAGCAGGGCGAAATGCACCGTGACACTGTATTTTCAGACAACCCTGCAGAGCAGGCATTAAAATGGCAAAATGCCGGAGCAGAACTGCTGCACCTGGTGGATCTGGATGGCGCCTTTGCCGGCATACCAAAAAATAAAACAGCTATTGAAGCAATCATAAAGGCTCTCTCCATTCCAGCTCAGTTAGGCGGTGGAATACGTGACATTGCAACCATTGAAGCCTACCTTGCCCTGGGACTTTCGCGAGTAATTATCGGTACCGCTGCCCAGCGTAATCCGGAGCTGGTAGTAGATGCCTGTAAAAAATTCCCCGGAAAAATAGTGGTGGGAATTGATGCGAAAAACGGGATGGTTGCAGTTCAGGGCTGGGCTGAAGTCACCGGCATCACAGCTATTGAGCTTGCACGCAAGTTTGAAAATTGCGGTGTCTCTGCCATTATCTACACCGACATCAGCCGGGACGGCATGATGGCCGGCCCCAACATCGAGGCCACCAAGGTGCTGGCAGAGGCAATTTCGATTCCGGTCATCGCCTCCGGTGGTGTCTCGTCACTCAAGGATATCGAAAATCTGATGGCAATTGAGCAGAGCGGGATCAGCGGCGCCATTACAGGCAAGGCGATCTATACCGGAGCAATTAACCTGGCCGAGGCGATTAACCTAACCAAGCGGGGCATTGCATGTTAACAAAGCGTATTATCCCCTGTCTTGATGTCACCGGTGGCCGGGTGGTCAAGGGTGTGCAGTTTCTGGAACTTCGTGATGCCGGTGATCCGGTGGAGATCGCCGAAGTATATGACCAGCAGGGTGCTGATGAGCTGACTTTTCTGGATATCACCGCCTCCAGCGATGGCCGTGACACTATGGTGGATGTGGTTCGTCGTACTGCCGAGAGGGTCTTTATGCCACTGACCGTCGGTGGTGGTATCCGGGTCGTGGAGGATATCCGCCGGATGTTGAATGCCGGTGCTGATAAGGTATCGATTAATACCGCTGCGGTCAGCCAACCTGAATTTGTGAATGAGGCTGCCGAACGGTTTGGCTCCCAGTGTACCGTAGTGGCGATTGATGCCCGACAAGTGCCGGGTGAGCAGCGTTGGGAGGTCTATACCCACGGTGGTCGCAAGCCGACCGGCATTGATGTGGTGGAGTGGGCAGCACGGATTGAGTCCTACGGTGCCGGTGAAATCCTGCTGACCAGCATGGATCGGGACGGAACAAAGGACGGCTATGACCTGGCCTTGACCAGAGCGGTCGTGGATGCTGTCTCGATTCCGGTCATCGCCTCCGGCGGTGTCGGCAATCTGGAACATCTGTACGACGGTTTTACAACTGGCGGAGCATCAGCCTGTCTGGCAGCTTCGATTTTTCATTTTCGCCAACATACCGTACAAGAGGCAAAACAATACCTGCAAAAGCAAGGGGTACCGGTTAGGATTGTATGAGATGAATACAAACAAGCATGTACTTGACGAATTATATGAGATTATCCTCTCTCGTAAAGAGGCCTCCCCAGACAGTTCTTATACCGCCTCCCTGCTTCACAAAGGGGTCGACAAGATCCTCAAGAAGGTCGGGGAAGAGGCCACCGAAGTGGTCATTGCCGGCAAAGGTGGTATTAATAAAGAGATAATATATGAAACTGCTGATCTCCTTTATCACTGTCTCGTTCTGCTGGCCGCCAAAGATATTCCGGCAGACAGCATCTGGGATGAGCTGCATAGACGTTTTGGGACATCGGGCATTACTGAAAAGGCTTCTCGTAAAGATTAACCGGCAGATTGAAATACAACCTTAACAAAAACGACATTTTTACCGAATAGTATACTGCACCCTGAAAAAGGAGGGGACAGCCATGAGCCAGATATTTGATCAAAGCGCAGACTCCATATTTGCTGGAGCTATTGCAGCGCAGAGTCAAAAAGCCAATCTTGCACAGTATGCAATTCAGCAGGCAGCACGCTATTTACAGAATGACAATCAGGATGCAGCGCTTAAGGAGTTCAAAAAAGCACTGGCATTTGACAGCGAAAACTACACTGCACATCAGTATATCGGTAATATTTACCTATCACAGGGCAAAACAAAAGAAGCCATAAAAGAATTTAAGGAAAATGTTCGTTTACAGCCCCTCTCCGTCAACTCCCTGGTGGATCTTGGCAATGCATACATCCAGGACAAAAATTATACAGAAGCAGAGAAAAGCTTAAAAAAAGCTGCACGATTGGATCCGCTCAATCCGGTAGCCGACTATACGCTGGGTCATGTCTATATGAATACAGATCGACTGAATGAATCAGAAGCACAGTTCAAAAAGGCACAGAAGGTTTCTCCTCGTGATGGAAACATCTATTACAGCCTCGGAATGCTTTACAATAAAGAGGGTAAGTATGAAGAAGCTGCAAAAAGCCTAGAGAAGGCGCTAACTCTCAAAACGAGCTTTCCCGATGCCAATTTTGAACTGGGAGTGGCTTACGATGAACTGGGTGAGACAGAAAAGGCAGCAAAACAGCTGAGTATCCTAAAAAGTTCCGATACGCAGCTGGCAAAGGATCTGCAGGAAATTTTGGACAAACCAAAAATTGTTACCATGGATACTTCCAAGAGCGGTGGTTTTGTGGAGATCCTGGGTGCTGGCACCCAGCTATATGCCCTGGATGCATCATTACTTACTCCGGGAACCTCCAAGGAATTTTCGGTTACCTTCACCTTCTCTAACCAGATGGATATCGCCTCGGTCATCAACCCCAGCAATTGGTCAATTACCAGAGCCAAGGGTGGTGAAGCCGGTTATTACAACAACACTATGCCATATACCTCCCGTGATGCGGCTCCAGCTTCAGTGCCATTGTCCGTGGTTTACAATGATGTGACACAAGAAGCCACCATCAAATTCAGGATTGCCCAGAATGCCGAAGGCAATGCAACAATAGACCCGTCACATCTGGTGTTCAAGTTTATGGGGAAGGATGCTGCAGGCAGAGCGATGGATTCTTCCGCAGATGAATATGATGGTTATGCCTTGAAGGCATTTTAGGACACTTTTGCCGGAAAGGACAAATGTTGAAGGAGACCAGTATCAACATTAAAACATCATCTGCCACTGCCGATTCCATACCACTAAAAGTGCTGCCTGATGCTGACCTCCTGTACCACTCCGATAACATCAACGATCTGCTTCAACCTGATATCCAATTTATTTTGACCAACCGCTTCTACATAAACTCCAACATCCTTGTTCCAGGGATGCTCAAGCCGTTAGTTCATAAAGATTTTCATTCTGATGCAAGAACGACGTAAATTTACCTTCCTGTAACGGAGTTAACCATGCTGCATGTACTGATAACCGGAGGCGCTGGCTATCTCGGGTCTATTCTGTCCGAGCATCTGCTTGATCGAGGATACCATGTGACGGTACTGGATAATCTCATGTATGGGGAGCAGAGCCTCTTCCATCTTTGTGCTGACGCAAAGTTTGATTTTATCTATGGCGATTCCAGAAATCAGGAGCTTGTAGGTCGGCTTGTTTCAAAGGCAGATGTCATTATTCCGCTTGCCGCAATTGTTGGAGCACCCGGATGCGATCTTGATCCGTATATGGCAACTTCGGTTAATTTTGAAGCCATTAGGATGATCAATAAACTTCGAAGCAGCTCACAATTATTGGTCTATCCAACTACTAACAGTGGTTACGGTACCCGAACTGGCGACATCCATTGTACCGAAGAGACGCCGCTTGAACCAATCTCTCTATACGGTCGCACCAAATCAGATGCCGAGTCCTGTGTATTGGAGGCAGAGAACAGTATTACCCTGAGGCTGGCAACGGTGTTCGGCATGTCTCCACGTATGCGGATGGATCTGTTGGTTAACCACTTCGTTTATGCAGCCTTGACAGACCGCTATATCGTAATCTTTGAGAAAGAATTCAAGCGCAACTATATTCATATTCGTGATGTTGCCAACTGTTTCATCCACTGTATAGAACATGGCAAGGAGATGTCAGGACAGCCCTATAACGTAGGCCTGGACAATGCAAATCTGTCCAAGGAGGAACTGGCATTGAAGATCAGGAAACATCTTCCTGACTTTTACATTCATTTCTCAGAAATCGGCACTGATCCAGACAAGCGCAACTATATCATCTCAAACCAGAGGTTGCGTAAGGCCGGTTTTGAGGCCGCTTATACCCTTGATGACGGCATCCGTGAATTAATCAAAGGTTACAAACTGCTTGGGCGTACGCCCAGAAAAAATATCTAGTGACATTTCTAAAGGATTTGACCGCAATAATCCTTGCCGGAGGTCTTGGCACCAGGCTGCGTACGGCTGTAGCAGACAGCCCCAAGGTTCTGGCAGAAGTAAACGGTAGACCTTTCGTTGCATGGCTGCTGGACAGAATTGCAAGTTCAGGCATCAGAAAATGCCTGCTCTGCACAGGTTACATGGCCGATCAGGTTTGTAATGTACTTGGCTATGAACATAACGGAATGCAAATTGGATATTCCCGTGAGCTGGAACCACTGGGTACTGCTGGAGCATTACGTCAGGCCTTACCGTTACTTGAGGGCTCACCCGTTCTGGTACTAAACGGTGATTCTTTTTGTAGCGTGCAGTATGCAACATTACTCACGCAGCATAAGAAGGCAGGTGCAATTGCAACCTTGGCTCTGGCTGCTGTAGCTGATATGAAAAGATACGGCGCTGTAACCACTGGCTCAGACGGAGCTATTACAAAATTTGAAGAAAAAGGTATATCCAATGGAGCCGGTGCAATAAATGCTGGCGTATATCTGCTGGATTATTCGGTAATTGAGAAGATACCGTCTACAGTGCCATGCTCTCTTGAGCGAGAGGTCTTTCCTGGTCTAATCGGACAGGGACTTTATGGTTTCCTGCATCAAGGCAGCTTTATTGACATAGGTATTCCTGATGATTACAGGATTGCACAAGATTTTTTTTCTGCCAGGGCAGTGCCTGGTGTTATTCCGGAGATTATATGATAATCAGCAGAACTCCTTACCGTATATCCTTTTTGGGTGGAGGAACCGACTATCCGGCGTGGTATCAGAAGCATGGCGGAGCCGTACTGGCAACAACCATTGACAAGTATTGCTATATTTCATGTCGCTATCTGCCGCCCTTCTTTGAACATCGCCACCGGATTGTCTACTCACAGATAGAAAACTGCCAGAATATTGATGACATCAGACATCCTTCAGTGCGTGAAGTCCTTCGATTCCTCAATTTTGAACGTGGTGTCGAGATACATCATGACGGGGATCTGCCGGCACGTAGCGGTATGGGTTCAAGTTCTGCCTTTACAGTCGGATTACTGAATGCCCTGTACGCAATGAAGGGATACATGCCAGCCAAACAACAGCTAATGCAGGAAAGCATATTGATTGAGCAGGAGATGATCAAAGAAACCGTAGGATCCCAGGATCAGGCTCTGGCTGCCTACGGCGGTTTTAACCATATCCAGTTTCTCCCTAATGGAGAGATTTCAGTGCGTCCGGTTGTAATCACATTTGAGCGGATGCAACTGCTAAACCGCTACCTTATGCTGTTTTACACCGGAATCAAGCGTACTGCAGCAGATATAGCGGAAAGCTACGTCAATGATATGGAGGCTCGTAAGCGTCAACTTAGGATTATGAAAGATCTGGTAGATGAAGGTATTTCGCTCCTAAACTCAGGGGGAGAACTTACCGGTTTCGGAGAGCTGTTGCATGAAAGCTGGCAAGTCAAGCGCAGTCTGAGTGATCGGGTAACCAACCCTGAAGTGGATCAGATGTATGAGACTGCCAGGAAAGCCGGAGCTATTGGAGGTAAGGTGACAGGCGCAGGCGGCGGAGGATTCATGCTCCTGTTTGTGCCTCCAGAGCGTCAACATGCAGTTCGGGAGGCTTTGTCCGGACAGATTTATGTTCCATTTTCCTTTGAATTCAACGGCAGCCAGATCATATACCTGCAACACGAAGAGGATTTTTCATCTGTAGAGTCAACTAGAACGGTACAGAAAATCAGACCATTTGCTGAACTTGCCGAAATCATGTCAGACGAGGAATCAGTGCCCTGATGAATACCATCAAGTGTCCCACCATATTTCTTGCTGGTGCCGCAGGTATGCTTGGCACAGCAATCATCAGGCATATTCTTGATGCATATCCGGAAGTCTTTATTCGGGCAGCCTACAACAAAACCCCTTTAAACATTATTGACAGCCGTCTACAGCCAGTCCAGGTCGACCTTGCATCAAGAGATGCCTGTATCCGTGCAGCACAAGGATGCACCCACGCAATTATGGCTGCGGCAACGACCTTTGGCGCGGCTCTTATGAGGGAATACCCCTGGCTTCAGGTAAACAGCAACCTGATCATGAATGCAGAGATGCTTGAGGCGTTTCATGTTGTCGGTGTACGCAGGGTCGTATTCATAAGCTCTTCAACGGCTTATCAGGAGCATGAAGGTCTGATAAGAGAGGATCAACTGGATCTTAATCAGGAACCTCATCCTGCATATATTGGTGTCGGCTGGGTTATGAGGGCATTGGAAAAACTTTGCCTTTTCTGGCACAGGCAGACCGGAATGGAGATAATGATTGCAAGGCCTTCCAACATCTATGGCCCATTTGCACGTTTTAATCCGCTAACCTCTAATGTGCTACCAGCCCTAATCCGTAAGGCATCTGATCGGATAAACCCTTTTGAAGTATGGGGAAGCCCAGAAATCGCAAGAGATTTGCTCTATGCAGATGATGCAGCCAGAGCAATCATCTTGATGCTGCTAATGGCTGACTCTCCTTTCGATATATTCAATATAGCATCAGGAACATCAGTAACAGTAAGGGAGATGCTTGAAGCGGTTCTTGAAACAGCTGATTATTCCCCAGAAATCTGTTATCAATCAGATGCACCAACCACAATTCCTTTCAGGGGTCTCGATTGCAGTAAGGCAAAACAACTTCTTGGATGGCATGCTGAAACTGGAATCAGGGATGGGGTTGCAAAAACCTACCGCTGGTGGAGTGAAAACAGAGAGAGATGGGATAGATAATACTATGAAAACAGATAGTTATAATGCGATAGTTTTTTCGAATGATGATGAGAAAGTGAAACAACGGGAATTTGTAAATCTGTTGAAAGAAACCCCGATACCTGTTGACGAGTTGCTAGCAAATCTGGGGCTTTTCCTTACATCAAAAAATCTGTCACGTATTCTCTTCTTTGCCGAGATTTATAAAAGAATCGTCAACACCCATGGCGTTATCATGGAGTTTGGAACCAGATGGGGACAGACCATGTCAATCCTTACATCGTTACGAGGAATTTTTGAACCATTTAATCGCCATCGCCAGATAATAGGATTTGATACCTTTGAGGGGCATTTGGGGATTACCGAACTGGATGCTGTCCCATCGCGTTGCAGCGACGGCTCATTTGCGGTAAGTCAGGGATATGAAACATATCTTGAAAAAATTATATCCCTTCAGGAGGGGCTTAACCCGGTTAATCATATAAAAAAGTTTGAGGTTATAAAGGGAGATGCATTGGAGACAGTCCCCGCCTGGTTTGATTCCCATCCTGAAGCCCTGGTTTCTCTGGCAATCCTTGATTTTGATATATATGCACCCACAAAGGTGGCACTGGAAGCCCTCAAGCCTCGACTCTTCAAAGGTAGCATTATTGTGTTTGATGAACTTTGTGATGGCACCTTTCCAGGCGAGACAGTTGCTTTCAGGGAACTTTTTTCACCAATGAACTTTCGCATTCAGCGTTTCCCAATGACTTCACGGGTTTCATTTATGGAGGTTGAATGAGCGAGGCAGGTAAAAAACTTAGGCAGACGATCCTTGCCATTTCTCACAAGAGTGGTCGCGGCCATATCCCTACGTCATTTTCAGTAGTTGAGATACTATTGGCCGTTTATGAAACGATACGACACAAACCGTTTGACCCGCTATGGGATGGTCGTGACATCTTCATCCTGAGCAAGGGGCATGCTGCATTAGCTCATTATACTGTGCTGGCTGAACATGGTTACTTTCCGGCTGAGGATATTTTCAGCCTCGGTGGATTGAATTCGCGTTTTGGGTGCCATGCCGATAGGCTCAAGGTGCCTGGGGTTGAGGCTTCCACCGGCTCACTTGGTCACGGTATTGGACTGGCAGTTGGTATGGCGCTTGGAGCCAAGATCAGGATGAGTGAGCAGAAGGTATATGTACTTGTGGGAGACGGCGAATCCAACGAAGGGAGTATATGGGAAGCGGTGATGGTTGCAATAAGCCGCAGTCTGAACAACCTGACTATCATCTATGACGACAACCGTTCCCACTACAGAGGGTTGCAAATAACCGATCCTGCATCCCATTTCAGGGGATTCGGCTGTCAGATTTTTGAAGCGGATGGCCACGACACCTTTGTTCTTAAAGATGCTCTGCAAAAGACAACAGATACTGTAAAAGTTATTTTAGCCCATACAGAAAAAGGTCATGGCTGCCGTACTCTGGTCGAGAATCCATATGAATGGCACGGCAAGATACCGAATGACACGGAATACGCCATGCTGATGGAGGAACTGGATGCGACAGCAGTTTAAGAAAACCATAATGGATCTTGCATGCCACGACGAGCAGATTGTTCTGCTCTTTGGGGATGTAAGTGTCTATCTCTTCAAAGAATTTAAAGAACTGGCTCCTGACAGGTTCTACAATCTTGGAATATGCGAGAACACTATAGTGGCGGTGGCTGCCGGATTAAGCAGACAGGGCTTCACCCCCTATATTCATTCGATTGCGCCGTTTATAACTGAAAGATGTCTTGAACAGATCAAGCTGGATATCTGTTACAATCAATTTCCATGTACAATAATCACTTGTGGGGCAACCTTTGACTATGCATTTGATGGAGCAAGTCATCATTGTCATAATGATCTGGCGATGTTGCGACTTCTGCCAGGCATGGAAGTAATCCAGCCCGGTTCCAGAAAAGAATTGGATCTACTACTCAGGTATCACCATGGAAGCAGTTCCCCTGCTTACTTCCGGCTTTCGGATTACCCTCATGACCTCGATCTGCCGGTTACATACGGCAGGGGAACCGTGGTTCGAGATACAGGCAGCCAAGTTACAGTTGTTACAGCCGGTCCGATTCTGGGCAACATTGTAGATGGCTGTAGTGACCTACATGTTAATATCCTCTGTTTTACAACAATCAAACCTTTTGATTCTGAGTTGATAGCCAGATATGCAAATACTCGTTTCATAGTCATTCATGATGCTTTCGGACTACATGAGGCGGTAACATCCTGTGGCGTTGCCGCCAGGTATCACGGGCTTCCCGATGCCTTTCTAGGCTCTTACGGCAGGGTTGGTGACATACGCCAGCAACTTGAACTTGATCCTGCAGGCATTCGTGGCGTTGTAGCAGCCTTTATCGGAGAACGCTGATGTTTTACTTCGAGAAGAAGGTGCTGGTTACGGGTGGAACAGGATTTATCGGCTCTCACTTGGTTGAAGCCCTGCTCAATAAAGGTGCTTCGGTCCGTGTTCCGGTTCACCATCGTCCTCTGAGAGCAGGCAAGGGGAAGCTGGAAGAACTGCCCGCAGACCTGTACAGCTATCAGGATTGCCTTAAGGTAGTTGAAGGAATTGACTACATATTTCATGCTGCCGGAGCCGTAGGTTCTGCAGGCATAAGCCCTTCAGCCCAGATGGAGTTGATTACGCAGAATGGTTTACTGGCCGGCAACATTCTGCGTGCTGCCTGGGATGCTAACACGGAACGTATTCTCATGTACGGCAGTAGTACAGGATATCCTGATCTGCATCATCCTGTACGTGAGGAAGAGATGTGGGACGGTTCACCGCACCCGGCATATCTAGGTTACGGCTGGATGCGGCGATATATCGAAAAGATGGCGGAATTTGTAGTTACCCGCTCCTCCCTGAAGGTGGCCATAGTCCGTCCTACCGCAGTCTATGGCGAATGGGATGATTCGGATCATGTTATTCCATCTCTTATCCGTCGTGCTCTTTCCAGGGAGAACCCATTTGTACTCTGGGGGGATGGCTCCGAGGTTCGCGACTTTCTCCATGCCTCTGATCTTGCAACTGGCTCGCTTCTTTTGCTGGAACACCATGCAGAATGTGATCCGGTCAATATCGGCTACGGAGCAACCTGCACTGTTGCTGATGCACTCGATTGTATTCTAAGATCCACAGGACATACAGATTGTCAAATCGCCTGCGATACAAGCCGTCCGACAACCATACCGTATCGGGCAGTAGATACGGCAAAAGCCTTCCGCTTACTGGGGTTTTCACCCAGTATTACCCTTCAGGAGGGGATTGACCGAGCTGTTGCCTACTACCGGAGAGCTGCACAATGAAAATATTTGTTAAGGGTCTTAACAGTTGCCCCATGCGGAAACAAAATCTGGAGCAGTACCGTAGTTTTCTTGTTGCCTCAGGGCACAGGCTTGTCAACACCCCACAGGAGGCTGATGCCGTGCTGCTCTGGACCTGCGCATTCCGGGGTGATCTGCGGGATAACTCACTACAGGAAATTGAACGTTATCAGAATGAGTCAGGAGTGCGGGTTATCGTGGCTGGTTGTTTGCCGGATATTGATCCTGATCTTTTGAGGAACAAATTCGAAGGTGATGTCATACCTTGGCGTCTTGATGACCAGCGGCTTAAGGATATTTTTGGCAGCGATATGGATCCAGAACAATTCAGGACTGTGTTTGCTGAGGCCAATATCTGTGAGGATACCGTAAAGTTCAGGCATGAAAATCCCGACACAGATGCCACATTCCACGATCAGTTTGTAAAGCTGCTCGTATCCGAAGGATGTCGCTTTGACTGTTCATACTGCTCGGAAAAACTGGCGTTCCCTACCTATCGGAGTTTTCAGCCGGAAGAACTGGTAGATTCATGCAGACGGACGGTTGATATGACTGGCAGGCGAGAGGTCATTCTGATGGCTGACAGCCTTGGAGACTATGGCTGTGATATCGGCTACACCCTGCCGGAACTTATAAGGATACTGGCAGATGAGATACCTGGGGTCAGACTGGCTCTGGGCAACCTGAACCCTGCAAGTTTCCTGCAGTATTTTGACGAGATGCAAGAACTGCTTTACAACGGTCATATACGTCATCTCAATCTCCCGCTCCAGAGTGCGTCAGATCGCATCCTTAAGCTCATGAACCGTCCATACACCAAACATGATATGGGCAGACTGTTTGGTATGTTGAATGACGTAAGTTTTACCGAGTTTGACACACATCTGATAATTGGGTTCCCCTCTGAAACCGATGCGGATTTTGAGGAGACCATGGCATTTGTGCTTCAGTACCGTCCAAAATATATACTTGCCAACAACTATATGGAATCACAAGGAATGGCATCCGCAAAGATTCAGCCAAAGATTCCAGCGGAGATCAGACAACTCAGACTTCGGGAGTTTGACCGAAGAATGAAGCAGGCAGGTATTCTATGTAACACTGACGACAGTGAGTTGAGCGCTGACCGCCTGAGGCGGCTCAATCTTGTAGGTTAAAGGAATCAATCATGAGCAATGAACAGAAGAGGATTGAAGAGAGGTCATTTGACGGTCGTGCGCGTTTCAGAACCGATGACGATATTGAAGGTCAGCTGGAAGATCATTTTGAGCGATTCGGTGTATCCCGACAGGAGGTATGCCGTAATTTTTCTATTTATACCAGGCGGATATTCCTCAAGCGATTTCTTGCCCATTATGAGTTTTTCAGAATGACGGTTGACCTTCCAGGGGATATTGTTGAACTTGGTGTATATCGTGGAACCACTCTGATGGAGTGGGCCAACTTCCTTGAAATCCGCAATATGGGTGATCGGCAGAAACAGGTTTTTGGTTTTGACAATTTTGCAGGTTTTAACGAATTTCATGAAAAAGACGGCAAACCTGACGAGAAAACCGGCAAAACACTTACCGGATTTGATGGTGGAGCCTTTGAGGAGATTCTTGAGGATGCTCTCTCTATCTTCGACAAAGATCGTTTCATACCGTACAAGCCGAGGGTGGTACTGGTAAAGGGAAATATTGAAGAGACTGTTCCCCGTTTCGTGGAAGAAAATCCGGGGTTAAGAATATCTCTTCTGCATTTTGACTGCGATGTTTATCTGCCCACCAGGGTGGCTCTGGAATATCTCTGGCCTCGTGTTGCGCCAGGAGGAGTTGTGCTCTTTGATGAGTATGGAATCAGACCCTGGGAAGGTGAGAGTGCCGCTGTTGATGAGTACTTTGCTGACAAAAAAGTCAGGATGAAGAGGCTTGACTGGTCTCCAAATCCGGGTGGTTACATTATCAAGGAATGAATACCTCTCTTCCTGCAAAAATCGGTCTGGTGCAGATAGGTGACCGTTTCGGGGATCAGTACTATCTGCCCTACGCAATCGGTATTCTTCAGGCATATGCCCAATCCCGTCTTGCTGACCCTGCTGGCGTCAAATTCGGCATCCCTCTCTATTACAGGACAGATCCGGATGAGGCGGTCAGAATACTCGCCGGTTCGCATATGTTATTTTTTAGCGTCTATCTTTGGAACTATGCCTTAAGTATCGAGATTGCACGGCGTTATAAAGAGAGATATCCCGAAACCATCATTATCTTTGGCGGACCACAAGTGCCTGAGAACCGACAACGACTTGCCGGTTTCATGGCAGAGCATCGGTTCATTGATCTAGCCTGCTACGGTGAGGGTGAAGAATCTTTTCTACAGATGCTGGAACATCGAGAAAGCCGGTCTTGGGACAAGGTTCCAGGGGTGGCGTTTCACCATATGGGTGAAATAATAATCACTTCCCGTCCACCGGTTCTGGAAGACCTTGAGCTGATACCTTCGCCTTACCTAACGGGAGTTTTTGATCCGCTGATTGCCCTGACTGGTACTCAAAAGTGGTCTGCCCTAATAGAGACAAACAGAGGTTGTCCGTTTACCTGTGCCTTCTGCTACTGGGGAGCAGGAGTCCGACGTAAACTCCGAACCTATAGCCTCAAGAGGATTATGGAAGAGGTTGATTGGTTTTCAAAAAATAATATTGAATTTCTCTTTTGCTGTGATGCCAACTTTGGAATTCTTGAGCGTGACAACGAAATAGTTGATAAAATTATCAGCTGCAAATCAGAAAATGGATTTCCTAAAGCATTCTCGATACAGAGCACCAAAAATTCAACAACCAGCATTTATAATCTCCAAAGGCGTCTGAATCAGGCCGGGTTGCAAAAAGGGGTCAATCTGGCACTACAATCGCTTTATCCGCCGACACTTAAGGCGATCAGTCGCAGCAATATCTCTTCCGAGGTTTATGGTGAACTCCTTGCGCTCTTTAACAACGCCGGCATTCCGGCTTTTAGCGACATTATTCTCGGCTTGCCGGAAGAAACATATGATTCATATATTAACGGAATTGAGCAACTAATTAATCAGGGACAACATACGCGGATTCAGTTTATCAATCTTACCGTTCTTGAAAATACTGCCATGGCTGACCAGGAGTACATAAATCTCTATGGTCTTGAACTTATTGATTCCATAATAGTCTCTCATCATACCTCGCTACAGGAAACCAGTTGTGTAGCCGAAACTCAGAAGCTAGTGATTGGAAGCAGAGCAATGCCACAGGATAAGTGGGTAAAGGCACGGATCTTTTCTTGGGTCTTGTCACTTTTTTACTATGATCGCCTGTTGCAGATACCCTTCCTCCTTCTGGCTCGCTTGGGAGGAGTCGGGATACGATCCATAGTAGAGCATTTTATCTCGTGCGGCACTGCATTTCCTGTTACAGGAAACCTTATTGAATTTATATCCCGGATGGCTAAAGCGGTTGCTACTGGTAAACCAGAATATGTAGCATCAGTGGATTATCTGAATATCTGGTGGCAAGTCGATGAGTACCTGATGATTCAACTGATTCGGGATAGTAAGCTGGATCTCTTTTATGAGGAAGCCTTAAAGATTCTAGAACCTCTGGCAACTAGCCTTCCTCTTGGAATAGTTGAAGATGCCCTGCATCTAAGCAGGCATCTTCTCAAAGAACCATTTGCTAACGGAGACCTGGAACTGACACTTTCATATCAGTTGCCTGAAATTCATTCATCCCTACAAAGGGGTAAACTGCCAGAAATCCGGAAGGGAAAGTTCCGCTACCGAATCACGCGCAATCTGGAGACAATTGAAGACTGGAATGTATGGATGCGTGAGGTGATATGGTACGGAAGCAAGAAAGGTGATTACCTGTTTTCTATACAACCAATAGAAAACTGTAAGGGGGCTTAATGAGATACAGGGCGCTGGGTAATAGTGGGCTTGATGTCTCGGAAATTGGCTTCGGAGCCTGGGGGATCGGAGGTGCGGCAGGTGGACATTCAGCATATGGTCCAACTGACGACAGAGAGTCCGTCAGAGCCTTGCATGCGGCTCTGGAATTCGGAGTAAATTTTTTTGACACCTCTGATCTCTACGGTATGGGACACAGTGAAACCATAATCGGTCAGGCGTTCACAGGTGTTCGCAACCGTGTCTTGATCGCCACAAAGGGTGGGATGAGAAACGCTGCCGGAGATCAGGATTTTTCACCTGCTTACTTGCAAAAATCATTAGAACAAAGCTTGAAGCGACTCGGCACCGACTATATTGACCTCTACCAGTTACATTCACCAGCTGTTGATCTTCTGGGAAAGGATGAGAAGCTTCTTCCGTTTCTTGATTCACTAATCCGTAAAGGGAAGGTTCGGGTTGTTGGCATATCTACCAGATCACCAAACGAGGCACTAATTGCTATTGAGCAGTATGGGATCAGGGTAGTGCAGGTAAACCTAAGCCTGCTTGACAGACGCGCTCTGGAAAACGGTCTCCTGGCGCGCTGCAGTGAGCTCGGAGCAGGAGTTGTGGCAAGGACTCCGCTCTGTTTCGGTTTTCTTACGGGAAGATATTCGGTCAAAGAAGTTCAGGATCCCTTGGATCATCGTTCCTGCTGGCCGAAGGAACAGGTTGAACGCTGGTCAGGAGCAGCCTGCCTGTTTGGGGATGCAATTCACTCAGGAGGCGTACAGACGGCTGCCCAAAAGGCACTTCGATTCTGTCTCTCCTTTCCTGAAGTTTCGTCAGTCATCCCAGGAATGCTGACAGTGGATCAGGTGGTTGAGAACAAAAAGGCATCAGAACTAGGCTCCCTGACATCAGATGAGCTTGCTCAGGTTGAGCAGATTTACAAGACCAACGTTTTTTTCGCAGGCAGATGAGTAATCACCCGAATATGGAAACCGTATTTGCTAACCATAAATTCATTCGCTGGAAAAAACTGGTACGGTAGGTAGGTCAGGTCAGGGAAAACAGAATCTACTGGCAATGGCATGCCAAGAGACCCACTTGGAGATTAATATTCTGTTTCGCAGCAGAGTCTAAAGGTACTGTTTACTTACAGGCACATCCATTATTATCGCTTTGCCTCTAGTGAAGAGATATTACGAAAAAATCAAATAGTCTCGTTGCGAGAACACCTAGGACTTGTGAGATGACAACATTAACAAAAGTGCCTTTCGGCACCATAACCATTACTGATACGGCAAAACAATTGATTACAACATCGCTTGAATCTGGTCGTGTCTCCTGCGGCACTCTGGTGCGTGATTTTGAAGAACGCTTTGCCTCATTGCTTGGAGTCAATGAAGCCGTGGCTGTCAGTAGCGGAACCGATGCAGACATCCTTGCTCTGGCTGTGCTGCATGACCTTGGTGCCAGTCGCGGTGACGAGGTGATTGTTCCTGCACTATCTTTTGTCGCCACCGGCAATGCGGTAGTCCATGCCGGTTTCAAGCCGGTCTTTGTTGATATTGAACGGGATACCCTCAACATCAATCCAGCTGTTATAGAAGCTGCCATTACAAACAAGACCAGAGCCATCATGCCGGTTCATCTTATGGGCAAACCGGCTGATATGGATAGCATTAATGAGATTGCCAAGCGGCACGGGCTACTGGTAGTTGAAGATGCCGCCGAAGCCCATGGCACATTATACAAAGGAAAACCAGCAGGCACTCTTGGTGATCTGGCTGCCTTCAGCACATATGTAGCCCATATTATAACCACAGGCGAAGGTGGGATCATTACCACCAATAATGAAGAGTACGGGGAGATCCTGCGCTCGTTACGCTCGCACGGAAGGAACTGTAACTGTAAACGTTGCATCATGAACACGGATGAACTGACCTACTGTGCCAAGCGGTTTCGTGGCGAAGGAGGCGAGGATGTACGCTTCACCTTTGACAGAATCGGATATTCGTGCAAGATGAATGAACTGGAGGCTGCTATTGGTATCGGAGCCCTGGAAATTTATGACAAGATTCTCAAAAAACGACATGACAACCTGAGTTACGTTTTGGAAAGGTTTGATCGTTTTTCTCCATGGCTTTCCACTATAAGGGAAGAACCGTACGAACAGATCGGCCCACACGCCATTCCTATCATTATCAATGAAGGTGCGCCATTCAACCGTACTCAGTTGACTCAGTATCTCGAAAAAAACGGCGTTGAAACCCGTACACTGTTTGCATCCATGCCCACTCAATGCCCTGGCTTTAAATATCTGGACTACAGCCTTGGGCAGTTTCCCAATGCTGAGTATGTAGGGCTAAACGGCATACATGTCGGAGTGCATCAGGATCTGGGGATTAAGCAAATGGATTATATTCTGGACTGTATTAACAGCTTTTGTACTGACAACTATTAGGTCGTATTTTAATGAAAGTATGTCTAATTTATCCACACTGGACTGGCGAATATGGCAAGGTTTCGTATTTTGCCAGTAAAGTGTCGAGCTTCCCACCACTCAATCTCGCTAATTTGGCAGCAGTCGCCGAATTGCATGGTCATGAGTGCCAAATCATTGATGCGCAGATCGAAAACAGGACAGAAGACGAATTGGTTTCCGAACTGACCTCTTGCCCTCCCGATTTAGTCGGTCTTTCTGCTACATCGCCGTTTTTTCACTTTTCCGCTAGACTTGCCAAAAAACTAAAGGAATCAATAACAGGACTTATTACCGTTATAGGCGGCCACCATATCACTATTATGGGGGAAAAGGCATTTGATGACGCCTTTGATTATGCACTTGTTGGAGAGGCAGACTATTCTTTCCCGGATCTCTTGAATACGCTTGAGAGTGATGGGGATCTCTCCCTGGTAAAGGGTCTTCTTCTGAGGCATAACGGGAAAATCGTATTTACAGGAACGGCACCATCCGTAACAGATGTTGACTCTCTACCAATACCAGCTAGACATCTGCTTAAAACTGAACTGTACATGATGGGAACCCTTGAAGGGACGAAACGATATACAACCATTGCGACCAGCCGTGGGTGCCCATTCAAGTGCATCTTCTGTTCAACTGAAGTATTTGGGCATCATTTGAGAAAGAGAACTCCAGAAAATGTGGTTAGTGAAATACGTACAGTCAAGGAGCGATTTGGCATTAATCATTTCTATTTTCTTGACGAAACGATGACTATTGATCGTGAACATTTAAGGCGTATTTGCGAACTGATACTAAGCGAAAATATTAAAATAACTTTTGAGGGTAGCACACGGGCAAATCTGGTTGATGAAGACATCATAAAGATTATGCGCAAAGCAGGTCTGCTGAGAATATCGTTTGGCTTAGAATCAGTTGATGAACAGATTCGGAGGACTATACGGAAAGAGATCCCACTTGATGCCTATCTTCAGGCAAATCGTCTGACAAACAAATATGGCATTGAAACACTTAACTCCTGCATGATCGGTCTACCCGGAGAAACAGTTGAAACGATATGCAAAACCCTACGTTTCTTACGCAGCTCAAAGGAGATAAGACAGTCCAATGTAAGTATCGCTGTGCCGTATCCCGGCACAGAACTTTACAGAATGGCAAAGGCCGGCGAAATGGAACTAAAGCTTGTAACTGAAGATTTTTCTAAATACAGGCGTTATAACGCAGCTGTGATGCAGGTGGGCGATCTGTCAACTGAAAGTCTTATTAAGCTACAGAATGATGCAATTGCCAGCGTAAGCCTTGCTCCATGGCGTTGGCGACCGATTATCAAAAGATCCGGTTATTACGGGTTGTGGCTTACATTTGGTCGGATAATACAAAGCTTGAAAAATGGCATGATCAATATTTTCAATAACAGTCCCAGATAAGGTAAGGTATATGCGGAAATTGCCTAAAATACTCATAGCAATTGGTAAGTATTTTGGTCTTAATCCTGCAAACGGGTTATCTGATGAAAATACAATTTGGATAGATACGCTTAAGGAAGCTGGTGTAGCCGAAGTATTTGAATACTATTATGATTCAGAACATACTGATAATACTAGAAGACTGATCCGAACCTGTACTGAAATCAATCCTAACTTGCTTATTCTGAATAGTTATGACCCCAATAACCCTATGTATCCAAGCATATATGCAATATCAGTTGTAAAAAAACAGTTGCAAATACCAATAATTGCTTTCTGGTATGATGCCACTCATCACAATTTTATTAACAGTATCAGAGAGGTATTGCCATATATTGACTTGAATATTACGCCAGACAACCCAACATTTTCATTTCTCACAGGCAGTGACGTAGTGCTCAGGGAACGCTTTGCTTCCACTGTATTGCCATATAATCAGAATATATACAAAAACCTAAATTCAAAAAGAGATATTCCAATTTCCTTTATGGGACAAGTAGAAGGACACCGTTCTGGCAGAATCTCAGTTTTAATGGAAGTTATGAATGCCTTTCCGACGAGCTATGTTTCGGTACTGAACAGAAACAATTTTATGCCATATAGCCATTGTCTCAAGATAATGCAGCGTTCAAAAATGGTACTGAATTTCTGTGATGGTTCAGGATTGCAACAACTAAAAGGCAGGGTGTTTGAGGCAGGGCATTGCGGAGCACTTGTACTTGAACAAGCAAATAATCAAATAACTTGTTTTTTAAGACCGATGCAAGATTATGTCCCTTGGCATACCACTGAAGATCTCTTGGAAAAAATCAGCTACTACTCAATTCATGATGATGAATACCTAAAAATAACTGAGAGTTGTCAGAACCGCCTAAAAACGGTTTATGGCTATAAAGCATTTTGGGAACAGATTGTAGATGGTATTAAAAGGTATGAAAATACAAGAATAGCAAATGAAAGAATATTGTGCTGACAATTGTGCTGCCTACTATAAATAAAGCTAGATTTGTTAAGCGTCTTGTAATTTGGCTTGCAGATAAAAACTTTCAAGGCACTCTGCTTGTCGGAGATTCGTCAACTAATCCAAATGAGGCAGCTGATACATATACGGCTCTAGCTGCGGCAGAACGCAATTTTCGTACTGCATATCATGCTTTTCCCGGTCTTGATGGCACCCAGACAACCCAGCTGCTATCTCATAAAATTTCTACACCTTACTGTACTTATCTTGGTGATGACGACTATCTATGCCCGGATGCTGCGAATGAATGCATACATTATCTTGAGTTACATGAAGGATATGTCGGAGCCCATGGACACGCTTTTTCCATAGAGGTTAGCAGTAATTCTGCAGATAAAAAAGCAATTACAGCACTTGAGTATTACCCGCTTACAACACTCAGAGACGAGTCTTCGGAAAGACGTTATCTTGAACATATGCAACAGTATACGGTAACACTGTTTTGTGTAGTGCGCTCAGAAGTTTTCAAAAGAGCATTTAAAGACGTTCATTTCATACTTGATCGCGCTTTTTCCGGCGAACTGTTACCATGCGCAAAAATGGTTATTGATGGTAGATTTGCACAGTTAGACAATTTTTTTCTTGTCAGGCAATCACATGAACAACGCAATTTTCTTCCAGATAATTTTGATTGGATTGTTGGGGCAGATTGGCGTGCATCATGGCTTAAATACAATGAGCTCCTGATTGATCACTTGGTTCGACAGGCAGGTATGCAGCATGAATCTGCTTCATGGATAGTAAAAACTGGTATGGCTGCCTATATTAAACAACAGATGCATGTGCATCTGAATCCCGTAGATAGCAAAAACGAGCTCTACCGTCTTCAGGACAAAGCTTTTTCATTGGTCGCTCCAAATGGAGCAGCAAATACATCATTTCTAGATATTGTAAAATCATTGCTTAAATGGCCAGATGGGATCAGGAGGTGATATGTCATCAGCAAGCAGTCATATCGCAGTAGTCGGCACAGGCCGTATGGGATCACGTCATATACAGGCCGTACAGAGATTGGGACTGGCTGTAGCTGGAGTTTGTGACCTTTCAAATGAAACCTTGCAGCAGGTTTCTGACACACAGATGATTGAGCAGGATTTGCTGTTTACAGACTATACGGCGATGTTGAAGTCAACGCATCCTGATGGACTGATCATAGCCACTACCGCCCCCTCTCACTGTGAGCTCGTCTGTCAGGCTGCTGCTGGAGGAGTGCGATTTATATTGTGCGAGAAGCCAATGGCTCCTTCTTTGGGAGAGTGCGACAGAATGATCGATACCTGTGCCAGAAATGGAGTGCGACTGGCTGTCAATCATCAGATGCGGTTTATGGAATTATACCGAAAACCAAAGCAGATGTTGGAGTCTGAAGAGTATCAGGGGCTAAAAAGTATGACGGTGGTAGGCGGTAATTTTGGTCTTGCAATGAACGGATCTCACTACTTTGAGGCCTGCCGGTTCATGACTGATGAAGATCCTGTTGAGGTAACAGCATGGCTGTCATCTGAAAGAGTTCCCAATCCGCGTGGTTCCCAGTTTGAAGACAGAGCCGGTTCAGTAAGGATAACCACCTCTGGCGGCCGTCGTTTTTATCTGGAGGCATGGGCAGATCAGGGTCACGGAATGCAGGTGATCTATAGCGCCAGAAACGGACAGATTCTGGTTGATGAGCTGACCGGAACAATGCATGCGACGGTACGTATAAAGGAACATCGTGATCTCCCTACAACCCGTTACGGCATGCCTGCAACCTCTGAAACAATAATGCTTGAGCCCGTTGATGCAGTTGCTCCATCCATGGCGGTTCTCAAGGCTTTAATAGAAGACAAAGATTATCCTGATGGTAATGCAGGCAGACAGGCTGTAGCGGTTCTGGTAGCAGCGCACCTTTCAGATCAGTCTGAACATAGAGCAATTCTGCTTAATCATGAACTGCCGTCAGAACTGCGCTTCCCGTGGGCATAAGATGGATCTGCCTGGCTCAACAATTGATTTCTCAGGCTCATTTGTTACATGGAAACTCCTTAAAGCCAATGATTTTGGCCGCTTCAGTCTTGATGCAGTCTGTATCCTCAACTCCGACACTACTTCCGAAACTTTTTTCCTTGCAGCCGGCGTCATGGCAGGGGATGTATACGGCAGTGGATACCTGTTACGTCAGCCCGCTTATCATTATCAGGCTCTGTTTTCAGAAGGTCACTACAGAATATTTCGTCTGTACGCCTCACAGCAGCAGGATCTTGACTCCATCGGAGAGATTGAAGAACGTTTTGAAAGCATAAAGTTCTCTATTAAAAGATCGACCTTTAGACCGCTCGAAAATTTTGACTCTATCGCTGATGCAGCTATGGAGATGCTGTCAATCAACGCCCATATACATATTGAGATTGATGACTGTACAACAGCTGAGATGATATTTCCTGTGCGTCATATCAATATTGAGTCAGACAGGCGGATGTTCCAGGCCGAGACTGGTCCGGTGCTGGCGCCTATACAAAGCTTCTCAGGAACTGGCATAGAGCGAATGCTGCCGGCCTTTCTGGCATTTAATCGGCTAGATGAAGTTTCATTTGCGTTTCTGGCTGCTAACGGCATCGGAAAGGATGTCACAAGAAGCTATTGCGGAGTTCAGCAGACATCTGCCCATATACAACTCGTTGTGCCGGTCAATAACCAAAAGGAGAACTGAATGGATCTGGCAATAGTTGGCTCAGGCTTGATGGCAGAGGAATACTGCAAGGTATTGAAAGATCTTGGCCATAATTTTGTAGTAGTGGGCAATAGCGAGCAATCTGGCGCCAGTTTTGAACAGAAAACGGGAATACCTGTTGAACGTGGCGGCGTGGATAAGTGGCTCGAAAACTCTAATAAAGTTCCTTCAAAGGCTATTGTTGCCGTCTCTGAAAATCTGCTTGGTGATGTGACAAGATCGCTTGCCAGAGCTGGAGTTGCCTCCATTTTGCTTGAAAAACCTGGTGGCTCTTCTATAGATGATATCAGAAAAACCGCAGAAATCGCAGCAGAGAGATCTACAGATATCCGCATCGGCTACAATCGACGTTTCTATGCCTCTGTAGAAAAAGCTCGAGATATTATAAGTCAGGATGGCGGCGTAATCTCCTTTAGTTTCGAATTTACCGAGTGGAGCCATCTGATTTCAACCCTTAACAAACCTAAACAGACACTTGCAGAATGGTTTCTGCATAATTCCAGCCATGTTATTGATCTGGCATTCCATCTAGGAGGCAAACCAGCAGAACTATGCAGTTATTGCACCGGCGGAACCGAATGGCATCCTGCCGGTTCAGTATACGCAGGCAGTGGTATTACGCAGAATGGGGCGCTGTTCTGCTACCAGGCAAACTGGACAGGTCCTGGCAGATGGGGGATTGAACTTACAACATCCAGACACAGGCTAATCTTAAGACCGCTGGAGCAGTTGCAGATTCAACAAATTGGATCGGTTGCAATTGAGCCTGTCGAGATAAAAAACCAGTATGATCTTCTCTATAAACCAGGCATATACCGGCAGACAGAAGCATATCTGGCTGGAGATCATAGCCTGCTCTGGAATATCTCCAGTCAGGTCTCCATGTTGCCGATTTATAGTAAGATGAACACCCGTTTTCCAGGTAATAATCCGAGGGGGCTATGAGCAAACATTTAGAGGCAAAATATGGATTACCTACAGAGGTTGCCTTCTGTAAACGCTGCACAATATCCAACCAACGCCCCAGCTCGGTTGTTGAATTCAGAAACAGAGCCACAGACAAGAAACCAACAATTGCCTTTGATGAACAGGGCATTTGCAGTGCCTGCCGCTACGCCGAATTCAAAAATAACCTAATTGACTGGAAATCTCGCGAACAGGAATTGATTGAACTATGCAACCGTTATCGCAGCCGCAACGGTTCATATGACTGCATTGTGCCTGGTAGCGGCGGCAAGGATAGCGCCTATACCGCACACATCCTTAAATACAAATACAATATGAACCCACTGACGGTAACCTGGGCGCCACATCTATACACTGAAATCGGTTGGCAGAATTTTCAGCGATGGATCCACAGCGGACTGGACAACTATCTGAACACCCCAAACGGAAAGTTACACCGTCTTCTAACCAGGCTGGCCTTTGAAAACCTGGTGCATCCTTTCCAGCCATTCATTATAGGTCAGCGTCTGATTGGCCCCCGTTTCTCGGCCTTATACGGTATTCCCCTGGTTTTCTACGGTGAGAATCAGGCCGAATATGGCAATAACATTAAAGAAAATGAACTCCCTACTATGGCTCCGACCTTTTATGAAGAGAGCAGTTCCATGGACAAGCTTTTTCTGGGAGGCGTAGCTGCCAAAGATCTGATAACAGATTTTGGTGTAGAGACAAGAGATCTGAATCCATATCTGCCTGTTGAGGGTGACCGTTTAAAAAAGGTGGGAACCGAGGTTCATTATCTTGGTTATTATCTTAAATGGGATCCACAGGAGTGTTACTACTATGCAGCCGAACATACAGGATTCCAGCCTAATACCGAAAGGACTGAAGGTTCATACTCAAAATACAGCTCTATTGACGACCGTCTGGATCCGCTGCATTACTACACAACCCTGATTAAATTTGGCATAGGGCGTGCCACATATGACACGGCTCAAGAGATCAGAACCGGCAAAATAACCCGTGAAGAGGGCGTTGCCCTTGTCAGGCGGTATGACACGGAATTCCCAGCCAGATATTTCAGAGAAATTCTAGAATACATGGATATCACTGAAGAACGTTTCTATCAGGTAATCGATGGCGCACGTTCTCCGCACCTTTGGATATTTGAAGGTGGAGAATGGCGTTTACGACATCAGGTCTCCTGATCGGAGGAAAGATATGACACAAGAAAGCATAACAATCTGCAACAGGATAGTGGGCTCTGCATATCCGCCACTGGTAATTGCTGAGATTGGCATTAACCATGAGGGGGAGATTGCCAAGGCAATCCGGATGGTTGACGATGCAGCGGCAGTCGGTTGCGAATGTGTCAAGTTTCAATGTCATCTGGTTGATGATGAGATGATCCCGAATAAGGTAATACCTGGAAATGCCACGGAATCGATCTGGGATATAATGAACCGCTGCACACTCTCAGCTGAAGAAGAGCAGTTCCTTAAAAATTATACAGAATCAAAGGGAATGATCTACCTAAGTACTCCGTTTTCACGAGCCGCCGCAGTCCGGCTGGAAGCTATGGGAGTTTGCGCCTACAAGATCGGTTCAGGAGAATGCAACAATTACCCGCTGGTAGAACATATCGCCCGTTACGGGAAACCGGTGATACTGAGTACCGGCATGAACAATCTTGAACAGATTGATAGATCTGTGGCCATTCTGCGTAACAATCGGGTGCCGTTTGCGCTGATGCACTGCACCAGCATCTATCCGACTCCACCGGAAAAGGTGCGGCTGGGGGCTCTGGGGGAGCTTCGTCAGGCTTTCTCTGATACTGTCATCGGTTTGTCAGATCACTCCCTGACCAACTACCCCTGTCTTGCTGCAGCCGCTTTGGGAGCTTCAATACTTGAACGGCATTTCACCTCGGATAAAAACTGGCCTGGACCTGATATTGAAATATCTATGGATCCTTCAGAACTGCGGGAGCTAATCAGGGGAAGTCGCATTATCCATCAGGCATTGGGAGGTCACAAGACTATATTACCGGAAGAACAGCCAACAATTGATTTTGCATATGCCTGCGTGGTTTCTATTGCCCCAATCAAAGCCGGTGAACTGTTTACTATTGAAAACATCTGGGTCAAGCGACCTGGAACCGGCGAGATCAAGGCAGTTGAGTACGACCAACTATTGGGTAAAAGTTCTGCAGTGGATATTCCAGCCAACGTACAGATCCAGCGGGATTGGTTACAATGAAACGCCGGGTTCTGTTTCTTACAGCAACCAGGGCTGACTTTGGCAAGTTGAAGCCGCTGATGCAGGCTATTGAAAGGTCGGAAAAATTTGAGTGTCTGATCTTCGTTACCGGTATGCATATGATGTCTCGTTATGGCCTTACGGTTGATGAAGTATACAAGGAGCGATTTACAAACATCCTCTCCTATATGAACCAGATCCACGGAGAGCCTATGGAGATGGTGCTTGCTAATACGATTCATGGCCTTTCACGTTACCTGCATGAATGTCCGGCTGATATGATAGTAGTGCATGGGGATCGTGTTGAGGCACTGGCAGGGGCGATTGTCGGGGCAATGCGCAATATTCTGGTAGCGCATATTGAGGGCGGAGAACTGTCCGGGACGGTGGATGAACTGATAAGACATTCCGTCAGCAAGTTATCCCATCTGCATTTTGTGGCCAACGAGCAGGCTGCCGAGCGTCTGCGTCAGCTGGGTGAATCATCCAGTCAGGTCTTTGTGATCGGTTCTCCAGATATTGATATCATGCTTTCCGATAATCTTCCCCTGCTTGCCCTGGTAAAGGAATATTACCAGATCAACTTTGTAAGGTATGCTCTGGTTCTGTTGCATTCCGTTACTACCGATCTCCCTGATCAGCTTCAACGGGTTCAGCAGTTCGTCACTGCCCTGCTTGAGAGCAACCTTAATTTTGTAGTGATCTATCCCAACAACGATCCAGGTAGTGAGATGATTCTGGAGCAATACCACCGCCTTGAAAACAACCAGCGTTTCCGCGTATTTCCTTCCCTGCGCTTTGAGTACTTTCTGACGCTGATGAAACATGCTGACTTTGTAATCGGCAACTCCAGCGCCGGCGTCAGGGAGGCTCCGGTTTACGGAATCCCGAGCATCAACGTTGGGAACCGTCAAAATAACCGTTTCTGTCATGATTCGATCATTGAAACCGGTTTTGAATATGAGTCACTGCTGGCGGCTATGCAGCGGGCATTGCAGATGCCTCGACTGGAACCATGTCATCACTTTGGAGGCGGTGACAGCGCTGCATGCTTTATGGAGGTAATGCAGAGAGAAGCCACATGGAGTACGCCGACCCAGAAGCAGTTCAATGACTTCAGTCCTGCAGCTATGGACAGGCGGGGATTTGGCAATGATCTCTGAGAAGGTCATAGCACTGATTACTGCACGCGGAGGCTCAAAGGGGCTGCCGCGCAAAAATCTTCGCCTGCTCTCCGGTAAACCGCTGATTGCCTATAGTATAGAAGCGGCGCTGGGAGCTAAGGGAGTTAAACAGTGTATTGTCAGCACCGAAGATCCTGAGATTAAGGCTGTCAGCCTGGAGTTGGGCGCAGAGGTAATAGATCGTCCGATTAATCTGGCAGGAGATTCTGCCCTGAGCCGGGATGTAGTACGTCATATACTAGAAAAACTGGCAGCATCAGGTAGTCTCCCAAAAAGGTTTATGCTATTGCAGCCAACCTCGCCACTGCGAAACTCTGGCCATATTGATGCCTGCATATCTGCATTTTTTAAAGGTGAATATCGGAGCGCCATAAGTGTAACCGAGGCAGAACATCATCCTTACAAGGGGTTCAGGGTGGATGCAGGTCAACTTGTGCCTCTCTTCGGGATTGAGTATCTGGATCGTCCCCGCCAGACATTGCCGGAGACTCTACGACAAAACGGCGCAATATATCTGGCTGAGACATCCTCTTTTCTGCAACAGGGCAGCTTTTTCATACCGCCGGTAATGCCGTTTCTCATGGAACCTGATGAGAGCATTGATATTGACTCTGAGCAGGATTTACAGATTGCGGAATTTCTATTGAAAAGCCGAATTTCTGCACATCACTGATAACTGGCAAACCTCTGGACAATATTTATGTCACAGGAGACACCACCTCAATGGCTACTCTACGACTGATACCCAGACTTGACATCAAGGGCTCCAATCTGATCAAGGGGATCCAGATGGAAGGGGTTCGTGTACTGGGTGACCCGCGTGAATTTGCCTCCAGCTACTACCAGTCCGGCGCTGATGAGCTGCTCTATATGGATGTGGTAGCCTCACTTTACGGACGGGATCAACTACTGGATATTGTAAGACACACTGCCGCCAACATATTCATACCTATTACTGCAGGTGGAGGTGTTCGTTCGGTAGATGATGCAGCTGAACTCCTTCGGGCAGGTGCAGACAAGATCGCAATTAATACCGCTGCAGTATCAAGGCCTGAGCTGATCAGTGAAATGGCGCACCACTTCGGTTCGCAATGCATGGTGCTTTCAATCGAGGCAAAACAGGCTGCTGCCGGTAAATGGCTGGCCTATACGGATAATGGTCGTGAAAACAGCGGAATTGATGTCGTTGAATGGGCTATAAAGGGTGTTGGGCTTGGCGCTGGAGAGATCCTGCTTACATCGGTTGACCGTGAAGGCACCAGACGTGGTTTTGACACTGCTTTAGTGCAGGCAGTTCGTCAGGCTGTGCCTGTACCTATGGTTGTAAGTGGCGGCATGGGTAAACCTGAAGATCTGACGGAGGTTGTACTAAAGGGGGGTGCCGATGCTGTTGCTATGGCAGATATACTGCACTACAAACGCAGCACTCTTGCAGAGATCCGTCAAGTTGCGACTGATTCCGGCATACAGGTCAGGTGCATGGCATGAGCAGGGTTGCGGTAATAGATTACGGTTTGGGAAACCTGCTGAGCGTAGAGCAGGCAATCCGTCATTGCGGAGCCGATGTTGTCTGCACATCCAGCCCGGAACTGATTGGAACTGCCGACTTTCTGGTATTGCCTGGAGTAGGAGCTTTTGCTGACGGGATGAAGGGGCTGGAGCTTCGTGGCCTGCTGAAACCGCTGCTTTTTGCTGCCGAATCTGGCAAACCGATTCTCGGCATCTGCCTGGGTATGCAATTGTTATTTGAAAGTAGCTCTGAATTCGGTTTGCATACCGGTCTTGGCTTGATCCCGGGAGCCGTAACGGAGATTCCCTCGTTATGCCAGGATGGCAGCAGGCGCAGGATTCCTCATATCGGCTGGACTGCCATCATGCCGCCTGAAAACAGGTGCAAATGGGAGGATCCGCTGCTTGATGGACTGCCATCCGGTGTCTCAATGTATTTTGTCCATTCGTTTATGGCCAAACCAGCAGACGAAAAGCAACTCAAGGCGGTCAGCAACCACGATGGGGTTGAGGTTGCGGCGGTAGTCCGTAGAGGCAACCTGTCAGGTTGCCAGTTTCACCCTGAAAAAAGCGGCCCGGCAGGCCTGAAACTGTTTAAAAATTTTCTACGGCTTGGATAGCGAGGTTCGGATGACCACTTTGAATAAGACAAGGTTGATCATGGTACAGGGGCCGACTGAACTGTTGAACTGCCTTGCGATTATGCTGATGTTTAAAGAAGATGAACCTGACACTGAATACTATGACATCCTGCTTCTGCACGGCCACGGCACTATTCCTGACGGTTCCCTGTCCAACGCAGTCAGAACCCTTGCCAAGGTATGGGATTGGCAGTCAATAATTGATATTTCAAAGATTGAACAACAACTGCTGGCTGAGTTTGGCGCCGATTCATCAAGGCTCAAGGTTGCTTTGGGAGTGGATCATGTTGATCTCCTGCTGGCTGGCCGTAACTGGCAGCCCACCAATGAGCTGCTTTTGAATTGCTATGCCGATGCCTGGAAAATCATGTACGGAGATAACATCGGTCTTGCTGATTCCTTCCCCTGGAAGGAGTTTGTACAGTTTGACGAGGCTTGTCTGACCTTGCCACAGGAGTGGGAATTTACTCTGCTTGACCGTGTTCCATACAGGGTTGTTCCAAAAAGATATATGCTTGAAGTAATAGATCGTTTTTGGGAAAAATTCCCGGAGCTTGAACAACAGCTCATTGAAGCCTCTGGACTACCTGAGCAGGAAAAGATCCTGGTTTTGACCATGGCTACAGTAGAAGCCGGAGTAGTCAGCTCTTTTGACGAGGATCTTGCTATACGCCAGCAACAGATTCTTAGATATTGCACGACAGCTGATCGTCTTATTTTAAAACCACATCCCAGAGAACAGTCAGGCCAGACTGCAGAGCTGGTCTCAAGGCTGGCTATGCACGGAATAACGGCAATCTCTCTTGACAGTTCAATAGCAGCTCTTCCTGTTGAACTTCTTTACCGAAAGCTTGGCTTGTCAAAGGTGCTTTCAATCGGATCAACCGCCCATACCTGGCTTGATTTTCTATATAATGCTCCTTACATCACGGTTCCGATAGATGAAATTTGTCGTACTATTTCATTCAGACACCGTGAATTTATAGCGCAGTCACTGGCTCAGTCTGAAGAGATATCTGCTTCAATAGTAAATTGGGATGGCAGCTCTGTTATCTGGCGTTTACCTGCCACAAATCTGGATCGTCATCTTGCATCAGAAGGTATAGATGCCGTTAACCGGGAAGATTGGCAGACTGGTGTCAGGATTTTCAGGTTGTTGACCGAGACCGGTTGCAGGGTACCACTGACAGTATACGGATTGGCACGTTCACTTTCAGGATTGGGGCAGTTTGAGCAGACCGAACCGCTGCTAAACGAATTGGGGGCAACAAACTATGCCGACCTGGCTGAAGAACTGATCCTGGTCAGCAAACAATCCAGAACCGCTGAAAGTGCAAGAATAAAAGCGACTGAAGCGCTTGCGACCGGTAATACTTCGGCTGCGCTGGCAGCTTTTTCCGAAGCCTTACAGACGGCGCCTCATGATACTGGACTGGTACTGGAATTTGGCAGATTGCTTGAGCATACAGGTCAGAATGAACTTGCCAGTCAACTGTACCAGCTATTTCTTAAACAGCATCCCAAAGATAAGCAGGTCTCCGCTGCCTTTCAGCTACTTTCAGCCAAACAGGCTGATATCGAAGAACAGCCCGTTATCTGGGGAAGTTCCGAAAGATTGCCTGATTTTTCAATGCAAGATCGCTATCTTTCAGAAAAACGGCGCCTTGTGGTTGGAGACGACAACATGCTGGCCTGCACTATCATGTTTGACGCACCTCATGGTGAAGTCAGGATTGGCAATCACTGTTTCATAGGCGGCTCACGATTGTCTGCTGTTGATCTGATTGAGATAGGTAATTATGTCACCATTGCCTGGGGATGCAGTATCTCGGATCATGACGAATTTCCATCAGATGCTTTGGTCAGACAGGAAGAGATAGCACGAAGATGCAAGGCCGTACGCAGTGGTACGGATCCGGTTATAGGTATGGATTGGTCTACTGTAGCAAAGGCTCCGGTCAGGATCTGCGACAATGTCTGGATCGGTATGCATTGTACTATTCTTAAAGGGATAACCATAGGCGAAGGTGCCGTCATATCCGCAGGCAGTGTCGTCTATGAGGATGTAGAACCCTGGTCACTGGTTGTCGGAAATCCAGCCCGTGAACTGTTCTGAAATGCCCAGTCAGGGACAAACCATATCCGGTGAGAACTTTCTGCTTCTGCCCGGTTTTCACCTGGAACAGCCAGAAAACTCCACTGCAGACAGGCTGCGTCTACAGATAGGGCGGGACAGCATGGTCGGATCAGTATTCATGTTTGAGACAGACCAGGGTGAAGTAACGATAGGTGAACGCTGCCTGCTCGCTGGTGGTGTGGTTATCTGCAGAACAAATATACAGATTGGCAATGATGTAATCTGGGAAGGAGGAGACGCCTCCTATATCTATGATCACGCCTCACATGCCCTTGATTACCGTGAACGCTGCAAGGATATTGACCGGCAGCTTGAAGACTATCGTCAGGGGCGCAGTTTTATCAGCAGCAAGGACTGGTCTGTTGTACCTGCCAGGCCGATCATAATCCATGACCGTGTTTGGATTAGCAGCAACTGCATCATACTGAAAGGGGTCACCATCGGCGAAGGGGCAAGAATAATGCCGGGAACAGTGGTCACCCGCAATGTAGAACCGTACACCATAATGACTGGCAACCCAGCATGCCAAATGCATTGATGAGATGAATGTTGCACTGTTAGCAGGTTCAGGCTTAACCAGTGATACCTCAACCATGGAGATCTGATGATGGATGTAAAACACAAACTATATAACCTGATCCGCAAGGTGTTTGACCAACCCGATCTGGAGATCTCTACCGACACAACAGCAAATGATGTGGATGGCTGGGATTCGCTGTCTCATGCTGTACTAATATCAGCGGTCGAGTCTGTATTCGGAATCAGCTTCAGTCGTAAAGAGATAATGACGATACGTAATGTTGGTGAAATGGCGGCCTGCATACACGAAAAACTGTCTCATGGAGTCAAGTTCCAGTGAGCAGCCCCAGACTCTTGGTCACCGGTGGCGGTGGTTTTCTGGGAGGGTACATCTGCAGCCATTTCAGGAAATATGGCTATCAGGTTATGGCAGTGGGACGTTTCAGTGGACAGCCTGAAACTGATCCTCATTATTCAAAATGCAACTGTGTTGAGATGACACTTCCAGACTCAGGCTTCCATAATCTGGTTCAGAATTTCAGGCCTGATTTACTGGTACACTGTGCAGGCACGGCCTCAGTGGATGCCTCCATAGCCAGACCTTATAACGACTTTTGTCAAAACACTGCCATTTGTGCATTCACACTTGAAACAGTTCGCCGGGCAGCGCCAGACTGTATATTTTTATTTCTATCAAGCGCTGCGGTTTACGGCAACCCCGATATATTGCCTGTATCCGAAAAGGCTCCATGCAAGCCGATCTCTCCATATGGATACCATAAGTTCCTCTGCGAACAGATGGTGCAGGAATATTCTACTCTATACGGACTCAAGTCAATAACTGCTCGTCTGTTTTCGGCATATGGCGAAGGATTGCGCAGACAGATTATGTATGACCTCTGCCACAAGTTTACTACAATGGATAAGGTTGAGGTTTACGGTACCGGCAGAGAGACCAGAGATTTTATCCATGCCGGAGATGTTGCAGTAGCTGTTATGCTTCTATATGAGGCAAACTCAACAGGGATATTCAATATTGCATCAGGAGAACAGAGTACGGTCGCTTCAGTAGTCGAAGGATTACAGCAAGGAATTAACAGCCGGAAGCAGGTGCTTTACAACGGCGCCAACAAGCCGGGTACTCCATTGTACTGGCAGGCTGATACAAAAGTTCTTAAATCAACAGGTTTTAAGATTTCTATCCCTCTACAGAAGGGAATAGAGCTCTATTGCCACTGGTTCAGAGAAACCATTCAATAATTGCCAACTTGACCTCTTTCGCTTATAGTGACTCATCAGACTTAACCGTCATCCAGGAGGATGCATAAAATGTCCACCAGCCTCTCAATTACAAAAAATCCTCAGTATAACGACGAATTACGCTATGAACAGCTTGCAGAAGCAATAGCCACCCTTCCTCCTGAAGAAGGAATTCGACACTTGAAGAGCTTCCTTGCCACCTACCCCAGTTTTGCCACTGCCCACAATGATCTTGGGGTGCTTTATCTTCGTGCAGGCAACGGAACCCTTGCTCTTGCCCATCATGAGAAAGCTGCAAGACTGCAGCCTGATAACATTGTATTCAGGAAGAATCTGGCAGATTTTTATGCCACTGAATTAGGTTGGCTTGAAGATGCAACTGATATCTATCTGGAAGTCTTACACCGTAATCCTCGTGATATAGAAGCAATGCTGGCACTGGGCAAGCTTGGTGAGGCCATGCTCGCAAAAAAAGCCGAACTGACATCACAACCTTCATTTGACTCCATTGCAGAAAAACCAAAGCTACCCCCTGAACATCAACCGGAGATACAGAAGACTGCTGATGAACGTTATCAGGAAGCTTTGAAACTGGTAAGCAGTGGGGAGCATGACGCCGCAGTGGCTACGCTGAAAAAGCTGGTTGAAAAATTCCCGAACTATGCCACCGCATACAATGATTTGGGGATTCTTTTGCAACAACAGGGTCAACCGGCAGAAGCGCTAGGTTATCTAGAACAGGCGGTCAGTCTGACGCCGGATTCCACACTATTCAGGAAAAACCTTGCAGACATCCTGTATCTCGGAAATGGCGATCTGGAAGGTGCCATGCGTCAATATCTCCGTATATTGGGAGCTGCACCGAAAGACCTTGAGGTACTTCGTGCCATAGCTCATATCTGCATTGATTGCGGCAAATTGGAAGACGGAATCATATTCCTTGAACAAGCGCTTGCAATCCAGCCTTGGGAACAGGAGTTGAGAGAAGTATTACGTAAGCTTAAGTCAATAGCTGCTGTTCCCGCTCCTGCAATGGCACAGGCAAAATCACCAGATGAGCTTGAACAGAGCGCAAGGGAACTCCTGGCAGCCGGGCGTCTGGAAGAGGCCAGGGATGCCCTGACGACTCTAACAACTCTGGCACCAAATAATGCCGTAGCCCATAATGATCTCGGAGTTGTGCTGACACAACTTGGAGAATATCAGCAGGCTCAGCACTCTTATGAGCGGGCTGTTGAACTTGAACCAACTAAAGCAAATTTCAGGAAGAATCTTGCCGATCTTTATTTTACCTGCCTTGGCAAGACTGATGAGGCAATATTCATTTACCTTGACATGCTCAAGTCAACCCCCCGCAACCTTGAGGTGCTGCTTAATCTGGGACATATCAGCTCTGCAGTGGGACGTCAGGATGAAGCACGAATTTTTTATCGAAGAGCCTTGGAGCTGGAACCCTGGAACCGTGAGGCCAGGGAGGCGCTAAGACAGTTATCTGCTTGACGGACGCCAACTTGCTTGTTCACTATACGTCCTGCGCGTTTCCACCCCGGCTTTATATAAGAATGACATTTTGCCAGGAAGGTTACGGCAGCAAGAGGACTGCCGATGAAGTTGCTGCTTGCCTGCGAAGTCAGTAGTCCACATACAGCACGCTGGGTAAATCAGTTACAGGGAACTGGCTGGGATGTACACCTTTTTCAGGTTATTGCGCCTGGCTACGGCATTTCTCCTCTACTTTCATTTGGGATGGTGCATTATCCGGAAAAGCTTGCTGAAAAACAGAAAGTTACCGTATTTCATACCACCGGGCTTGACTGGAAATCTGCATATGAAGCCGACTACGCCTCTGGCCTCAGACAACATATCAATTACCTGTATAATCTAATCAAAACCGTTCAGCCGGATCTAATCCATTCACATGGTCTCAATATCAATTGGCATAATCTGCTTGAACCGGTACACAATCTGCTTTCAACACAACCTGAGTTCAAAACTATTCCCTGGCTATACTCATCATGGGGTACAGATCTGGACTGTTACGCCATGTTTTCTGCGGAAAATCGCCGTGCTGTATCTAATCAGCTGGCATTCTGTGATTATTTGACAACCGAATGTCACAGGGATCTGCGGCTAGCAAGGATGTTGGGGTTTTCCGGAGAGTTTTGTGGTTTTTTCCCTGATTTTGGCGGCATTCAACTGAATGAGTCCAGTAATTGCAATCTAGCGCCACCTTCAGGGCGACATCTGATACTGCTTAAAGGACGTGACAATGCCGGAACTGACGGCGATCCGGTAGGCAGAGCGATGACAGCTATCAAGTCTTTTGAACTCTGTCGTGATGCACTTCAGGACTTTAGCATTGTTGTTACACAAGCCACAGCAAAGATCAGGGAGCATGTAAAAAGATTAAACCGATCCGGCATTGATATAGTAGCAGCAGATCATCTTGCCTACAGTGATCTGCTACGGCTCTATACCGAAGCAAGGATAGCAATTTCAGCTACTGTCAACGATGGTCTTCCCAGCAGTCTGGTGGAGGCTATGACATATGGAGCTTTTCCCCTCTTTTCCAATGTCGAATCGTTTTGCGAATGGATTCGTAGCGGAGAAAATGGCTTAATATTCCCGGCTGAAGACCCGCAGCAACTTGCCATATATCTTGATATGGCGCTTAAGGATGACCAACTGGTGGATAAAGCTGCAATATCCAATCTACAGCTGGTATCTGAACGGCTGGAGTATAACCATGTCCGTTCAAAGGTGCTTGAGCTGTACAGATGCGTGGCTGTTAAAGGCAAACAGGTTGGCAATCATGTCAGGCCACGACTGGGATCAGCCGTACTAGATCACCTCAGCTGCTGGTCGCTGCTTCCAGCAATAGTATCCCCACCTCTCTTTTCCATCCTGGTGCCAACCTACAATCAGGCCAGATTCCTGCCTGCTGCACTGGACAGCCTACTGGCTCAGACAGTTCAGGAGTGGGAGGCTCTGGTAGTAGATGATGGTTCAACCGATGAAACCTACAAAATACTTGCAGAATATGCCGCTCAGGATGAGCGGTTCAGGGTATTTTCCAAACCAAACGGTGGCACTTCCAGCGCACTGAATGAGGGACTAAGGCATGTAACAGGTCAATGGGTCTGTTGGCTGTCATCTGACGATCTGTTCAAGCCTGACAAACTGGCAGTACATCTTGCAGCAATTGCAGAAGAACCGGATTGCCGTTTCTTCCATACCGATTATGAACTTCTGTTTGAAGACACCGGTGAGCGGATTCCACAGATTAGACTGCCTGAAGACATCCCACCGATACCTTTACAGCGCATTAGTTTCTTTGAGGAAAACCTGATTAACGGCATCAGTGTGGCAGTAAGACGAGATCTGCTGAATCAGGCAGGGAGATTCAATATTGCCAAACGTAATGGCCAGGATTTTGATATGTGGCTACGTTGCCATGCTTACGCAAGTTCAAGTCATTTATCTCATGTAACATCCAGCACTCGCGTCCATCCAGAACAGGGAACAGGGATTTCCCCATTAGCAGGCATATATGATTCAGGCCGTTCATGTCTTGAACTGCTTAACACCAAGCCTTTCTCAGCGCTGTTCCCTTTTTTAAACCTTCATGCAAATGATGCCGCACTATCAGCAATACAGAAAATCATGGCTATAATTGCCAATCCGGTCTCTATAATAAATTTATCTGGTTTTGGAAATGCACTTCTTGCAAAAATGTCTGAATGGATATCTAAAGATTCAACAGTAGATTTAAGAACCCACTTATCTTCAAAACTGCCGGCAATAATTAAGAGCATCCGGGAGTTCGGGTGCGCAGAAGAAGTTTCCGAAGGGCTTTCAACCCTGGAGAATGCTCTATCTTCAAGTTGTACTTATTATGAACAGGACTGGCTTACTCTCTTGAAAGCCAAGGCTTTCAGACTTGAAAAGATTGGCCGAACCGCTGATTCCAACACAATTCATGACTATTTGAGACTAGAAGAGAGATTGAAGAATATACAGTCTGTAGATACTATCCAACCTGAAAACATGGCAAGAGATTCTATTTGCAACATTCTTGACTCACTCAAAATGGCAGCTGCGTCTATTAAGAGAGAAAGCCAGATAATCCGAATATATATCTGCCGGAACGGAGACGATTTTTCACTGCCTGAGCATCTTTGCTGGCCTATTACCTCTTTTATCCCCTCTGAGGCTGAGGCTCTGCGATATTTTCAGATTGTTACAAATCCTGCAGAAGCCGAATATATATTTTTCCCCTACTATCTTACACCGATGATCCAGCAGATGGGTGTCTCTGCCACAAGTGCCCTTATTCGCTCTATTCTGCCGGATTTTGTCCGTAATGAGCATAAATATCTCTTCTTCAATTACGAAGACATAAGTACACCATTAGGGTTTAATTCGATAATTTTCCAGATAAGCCTTAATAAAACAGTACATGACATAAATGCCATACCTTACCCATATCCGGTGGATGATCCTCTGGATGGTTCTTTGCCTGATTTTGAAGAACTGCTTTATCAGACATCATTTGTAGGATATTCGGGATCACACCCGGTAAGACAACTGCTTGTTGATGCCCTGTCAAAACGTGCGGATCTTCAGATGTACATTGAAACAACACCACTTTTTCATGGGCACTTTAACGAAGACGAAAGGCGGAGCCGCCAGGAAAGTTATTGCAATATAATGAGACAATCACTGACAGTTCTATGCCCACGTGGCGCGGCGGAAAATTCGGTTCGTTTTTTTGAGACAATGGCGTTTGGCAGGATTCCGGTTTTGCTTGCTGATAATGCTGTCTTACCGCTCGAATCACTGATACGATATGACGAATTCATTATAAGGGTACCTGAATCAGATGCTGTAAAGGTTGGCGACTATATACTTGCATGGCTGGCTACGAGGAGTTCAAATCAAATAAAAGAAGCCTGCCTAAAAGCCAGAACTGCCTGGAATAACTGGTTAAAAACTTCAAGGCTTCCAGTTCTTGTGGCATTTGAACTTGATCTGAAACGGAAAAACAAAATATCCGGAGCGTCTTGATATGTCATTACAAGAGCTGAATGCTGTTACCCCTGTAGATATAATATTCCTTACCTACAACCGAACGGACTACTTTCGCAGAACTCTTGAGGCGCTCAGGAATAACACGCGATATCCCTACCGGATCATTGTTGTGGACAATAACAGCGGCCAGGAGATGAGACAGTTTCTTAAGGATAATTCCGGGCTGTTCAGCCACCTGATTCTCAACGACGAAAACTACTTCACCACAGCCTTTCAGCTGGGCATAGCCTGTGCGACTTCTGACCCCTATATCCTCTGTGACCCCGATATCCTGGTACCCCGGATAGACGGTTCCTGCTGGCTGGAGCGGCTGATGGATCTGCATCGCCGTTTCCCGGAAATGGGTATGATCGCCCTAAATCTAGACCCTTCAAATAAACCTGCAAAGCTCCCTGATGTATATATTGGAGAAAAACATAATTATAACGATGAGATAACACTTTGCAATGTCGGAACGGTTATGCAGTCAATCAAAAGAGACTATTTTGACGGACATTTCCTGACTGACTGGGATGCCTGTGAAACAGTGAGAAATAATGGCGGCAAGGTTGGCTTTGCCCGCAAGATTATTGCTTATCATCTGGGTTGGGATGAAGAGCGCGATTATCCGGAATATCTCTTGGAAAAGCACCGGTTTTTCATGGAACGCTACGGCACCGACGTTTACAGGATGTACACGGTAAATAAGGAGCTGCTGGATCAGATGAAGAAGAAAGTGCCGGATTACTACTCATGTTCACGACCCGATGTGCAGGAAATGGTTTCTGTCTCTTCCCATAGGATTCTTGATGTTGGCTGCGCAGCAGGCAGACTTGGAGCCGAGCTGAAACAGCGCCAGAAGGCTGAAGTCTGGGGGGTTGAGTTTATTGCCGATGCAGCGGCACTGGCTGCCGAGGAGTTGGATCGCGTACTAACCGGCAGTATTGAGAACATGATCTCTCAGTTGCCAGACCGCTACTTTGATACAATTATATGTGCCGACGTACTGGAACATCTGGTCAATCCCTGGCAGGTGCTTATTGAACTGCGCTCAAAACTGGTTGACGGAGGTGAGTTGGTAGCCAGCATCCCCAACGTACGTCACTGGTCTGTGCTTCGAGGTCTGCTGGAAGGACATTGGCAGTACTGTGATGCCGGCATACTGGACAGAACTCACCTCCGTTTCTTTACAATAGAAGGGATACACCAACTCTTTCAGGTCTCAGGATTTGATCTCGTTGAACTCTATGCCAAGAATCTGGAGGTTGATTGTTCACCATCACAGGCGCTTGTTGACGCCCTTGCCGTTGCCGGACTCAATGTCTCTTCACTAAAGGAGAACAGCCAACACTACCAGTATCTGGCAAAGGGTATATCTTCCATCAGTACAGTCAGTAAAGAGGAGAGACAGAGATTTAACAGCACGATAGAGATGCCGCTGGTTTCAATGGTTATGCTGACCTGGAACCAACTGGACTATACCAGAAATTGTCTTGCAAGCATCCAGCAAACTGTCTCTTTACCATATGAACTAATTGTAGTGGATAACAGTTCCACCGACGGAACAGTGGAATGGCTACGGCAACAGGCTGCTGCAGACAGGCGGATCCGGCTGGTGGCAAACCCTGAAAATCAAGGGTTTGCCGGAGGTAATAACCAGGGAATGCAGCTTGCAAAAGGACGCTATATTTTACTGATTAACAACGACCTGGTGTTCTTTGACCACTGGCTGGAAGGAATGCTTGAAGTTTTTGAACGCCACCCTGATACCGGAATAGTGGGGCCGATGACTAACCATGCCAGTGGTCTGCAGGTAGTGCCTGCTTCAACCAGTATCGCTGACTCTGATCTGCCACTCTTCTCTGCACATTTTCGGGAACAGTGGCGCGGCAGGGTTATCCCATGTCGCCGGGTAGTAGGGTTCTGCATGTTGTTCAAGCACGAGCTGATGGAAGAGATTGGTTTACTGGATGAATCTTTTGGTTCCGGTAATTATGAGGATGATGACTACTGCCTGCGCGCCGAACTGGCAGGCTACTGCAATCTGCTGGCAGGGGATCAGTTTGTCAGCCATGCTGGCGGCGCAACATTCCGTGGCAACCATATTGACCGTGAGGCGGCAAACATCCGTAACCTCCGGATATTCATACAGAAATGGAATCCTACGGCTCTACATGAAAAAACACTGCGTCGCTGGCTGGGGCTCTCTGCTATGGAAGAGGCACAACGGCTGGCTCTGCGTGGTGAGATTGACCAAGCCTCAGCAATGATGGTCAGCCGTGCTATAGGGCTTAATTCCGACTGGCCAGAACCATATTTCAGATTGTGCAACATACTAATCGCTGCTGGACAATTTCCTGAAGCCTTTGGAGTACTTTCTGAACTGCCTGAAGGGGCTGACCGGATACGCAAGCTTGAACTTGAAATCAAATTATTGGTTTCAGTCGATGATGAAGCTGCAACACAGTTGCTGAAGGAACTGCTTGCAGAACAGCCGGAGAACAGTACGGGATTGTATGCAGAAGGAATCCTTGCCCAGCGCACCGGAGATCTAAAACTGGCAGCAGACTGTTTTCATCAGGCTCTGGCGGCAAACAGTTCAAATGCCGAGGCTGCAGCAGGACTGGGTCTGCTACTCTGGTCTGCAGGAAATCGAGAGTCGGCGGCTGACCATATTTTGAGAGCTGCGATGCTGGAACCCTGTAACAGCCGGTTGCTGCCTTTAGCGTTAGAGGTTGCACGCAGTACCGGTCAGTTGGACAGACTCTGTGAACTACTGGCCGAAGGGATTCGCCTCTATCCAGAGAGTCGTGCAACCTGTGATGCCCTGCTGGATGCTTTGGACGAATCTGGCCTGACAGACAGTGCATTGCAACTGCTGGGACGAATGCTGGCCAGATTCGGTATAGAAGTTCAACTACTTGAACGGTCTGATAAACTGCGCAAATCGCTCGTTCATCCCCTGGCTTTAGAAGGGAGTGCCAGCTCAATCACCCTCTGCATGATCGTAAAAAATGAAGAAAAGAGCCTTGCCCGATGTCTGGCAAGTGCGATGCCGGTAATAAATGAGCTTATAGTGGTTGATACCGGATCTACCGACCGGACAGTCGCCCTGGCCGAGGCATTTGGAGCACAGCTACTACACCATATCTGGAACAATGATTATGCCGCTGCGCGCAATGCCGGTATCGAAGCCGCTACAGGCAACTGGATACTGGTTCTTGATGCTGATGAAGCGCTTGCAGAACGGGATTATCCCCTGTTGCAGGAGTCCGCGAGACAAGGAATGCAACTGGCCTGGCAGGTAGAAACCCGCAACTATACCGAGAACACCGCCTCTCAGGGATGGGAGACCAATGATGGGCGTTATCCCCAGGAGCAGGCTGCAGAAGGCTGGTATCCCAGCCGTAAGGTAAGGCTGTTTCCCCGTCGACCTGATATCCGTTTCAGCGGCAAGGTACACGAAATGGTTGAACCGGCGCTAAGGCAGGCAGGTATTGCTATTATGCCGGCTCCATTTGTTGTGCATCACTATGGCGAACTTGATCATTTTGCCCATCGCTCACGCCAACAGCGTTATTACAATCTGGGGCAGGAAAAGCTGGCAAAAGAACCTGATAACACTGAGCTGATTGCCGAGCTGGCTCTACAGGCCGGAGGCCTGGGTTATCCTGAACAAGCACTTGTATTATGGAATCAGCTGTTACAGCATTTACCTGGTCATCCTGAGGCACTCTTCAATCGCAGTCATGCCCTGATCTCTCTTGGTCGCTATAGGGAGGCGCTACAGGATGCAGCAGAGGCACATCGCAAAATGCCTGGACATAAGGAATCCGGGCTAAACCTGGCGCTGGCCGAACTGCATGTCGGCGATCATGAACGAGCCGCAGAACTGGTGGAACAGTTATATATACAAAATCCGGGATGGCCTCCGCTGACTGCATTACGGATGGCGATTGCCATATTTAACAGAAACTGCAATGCCATAACTGAATGTCGCCATGAGCTGCTGGCAGGTAATTATGACATCACCGGATATCTGGTACAGCTTGGCGCCACTTTGGGAGCAGCAGACCGGCGGGATATGGCAGCAGGACTTTCGACCTGGATTCGTGAGGAGGCAGATAGTGAGAGATGAATCATACTTTTCCGGCAAGCGAGTACTGATTACAGGCGGAATCGGCTTTATCGGCTCAACCCTCGCCAGGGAACTGGTCAACCAAGGGGCAAAGATAACGCTTGTGGACAGCCTGATACCTGAATATGGAGGTAATCTCTGGAATATTGAACCGTTTAAAGATGCCCTTCAGGTAAACATCTCTGATGTAAGGGATGAACACTCCATGAAGTACCTTGTCAGAGAGCAAGACTACCTGTTCAATCTGGCCGGACAGACAAGTCACCTGGACTCCATGCTGAACCCGTATCCGGATCTTGAGATTAATGCCCGCGCCCAGCTCTCGATACTTGAGGCATGCCGTCACCACAATCCAGGCATAAAGCTGGTTTTTGCCAGCACCCGCCAGCTTTACGGAGCCCCCAAATATCTGCCTGTTGATGAGGAACATCCGCTGAACCCTGTTGATGTCAACGGTATCAACAAACTGGCCGGAGAGTGGTATCATCTGGTCTACACCAATGTCTACGGCATCCGCAGCGTGGTTCTGCGTCTGACCAACACATATGGCCCACGGATGCGTGTCAAAGATGCACGCCAGACCTTCCTGGGAATATGGGTGCGCAGGATAGTTGAAGGCAAACCGTTCCAGGTATTTGGAGACGGTCTACAGCTGAGGGACTACAACTATGTGGATGATCTGGTGGATGCCCTGCTGACCTGCGCCATCTCACCTGCTGCGGACGGTCAGATCTTCAACCTTGGAGCTGCGCCACCAGTCAGCCTGAAGGAGACGGCAGAAACCCTGCTGCGAGCCGCCGGCAGCGGCAGCTACGAGATGGTGCCGTTTCCACCGGAGCGCAAGGCTATAGATATAGGCGATTACTATGCTGACTACGACAAGATCAAAAGGATGATCGGCTGGGAGCCGAAGATTGGACTTGAGGAGGGGCTTGCCAGAACTGTTGCCTATTATCGCGAGAATCACCATCATTACTGGGAGGAATCATAAAATATGGATCTGATTCCGGTAGCCAACCCCAGAGCTCAGTATCTGTCTCATGAACCAGCAATCAAAGAGGCCATTGTTCGGTTGCTTGCAGGGGGCTGGTACATCATGGGGCCAGAGGTGGCAGCCTTTGAACGGGAATTCGCGGCATATTGCGGGGCTGCTCATTGTGTTGGTCTGGCAAGCGGCACCGACGCCCTTCTTCTGGCACTGAAAGCCTGCGGCATCTCTTCCGGCGATGAGGTTATCACAGTTTCACAGACAGCAGTTGCAACAGTGGCAGCCATTGAACTGACTGGAGCAACCCCGGTTTTCTGCGAGATTGACCCGATCAGCCGCTGCATGGATCCGACCTGTATAGAACCGCTGATAACCCCCCTGACACGGGCGATCGTTCCGGTACATCTGTACGGCAATCCGGCTGACATGACCAGAATTTGCGCCATTGCATCAAGATATGGTCTGCGGGTAATCGAGGATTGCGCCCAGGCTCACGGTGCCATGATAGGTAATCAGCGGGTCGGAAGCTTTGGCGATGCGGCTGCCTTCAGCTTTTACCCCACCAAGAATCTGGGAGCCATAGGTGATGGCGGGGCTGTGGTTACAAATAGCGCTGAGATTGCAGAACAGCTCGTACTATTACGCCAGTACGGTTGGAAAGAGCGCTACATTAGCCATATCTCCGGCATGAACTCCAGACTTGACGAGCTTCAGGCCGCCATTCTGAGAGTCAAGCTTCCGGCTCTGGATGCCGATAATCAGAAGAGAAGGGATATTGCAGCCGCATATAATTCTGCACTCGATTCTTCATGCTTTGCTGCGCCTAAGCAGCAACCTGGCACCACCCATGTCATGCACCTGTATGTGGTTGAGTGCCTGCATGATCGTCAGGAACTGATTGAATTAGCAAAAAAAGCAGGTATTGCCACAGGTATCCATTACCCGCAGCCGGTGCATTGGCAGCCGGCATATCAGCATTATCTGCGCCCCGGTCAGCAGTTGCCAGTAACAGACAGACTGGTATCCAGCATACTGAGCCTGCCGATGTATCCGGAACTAGAGAGAGAACATATTGATCTGGTCTGCAGGTTTCTACAGTCACCATATAGCAGTTAGTATTACGATAGTATTTAATCAGGAAAGAGTGCGCTTTGTCGGAAATCAGACAGAACAGAAAAGATACTGTGTTCCTTAAACAGCCGTTCATGCAGCCGTTCGAGATTGAGGCGTTCACAATCCTGCTCCGTGCGATCAACCGCCCGATAAAGGCTCTTGAATGGGGAACAGGACACAGTACTCTCTATTATGCCAGCCGCCTTCCATTTGGCAGCAGTTGGGACTCTGTAGAGCACGATCCTGACTGGGCTGAAGCGGTGCAACAGCAGATTAAAACGGCTGGTCTGCCTGATGTTAAACTACACATCCGGCTGCCGGATGCTGAATATACACATGGCAAAGAAGATGGCAGTTTCATTAATTTCAGGCGTTATATCCTCTGCCCTGCCTCATTCAATACCCGGTTTGATCTGATTCTGGTTGACGGCAGAGCTCGCTGTGAATGTTTGGCAGTTGGCTGGGATCTGCTAGCTCCAGAGGGGGTAATGATCCTTCACGATGCAGCACGACCGGAATATCAGAGTGCACTCCCTAATGACTGTTATTTTGTAAGACTTACCTCAAATGACCTGGATGAATATGGTGACCGAGCCTCGATCCTGTTTATGGGAAAACAACCGGAGCCCCTCTACGAGCTGTTGCAACAGCTTCAACGCACTAATATACCGTCAGCATGGGTAGGGCATAATTTGGGAAATCTACCGGCTCCAGTGGGTAAAATCCTCTTTCTAAATACATATTATTCCGGTTTTCTAAAGGATCACTACCAGCGCTATCCAGAACTGTCGGAAGAACCATATTGGCAGCAGAAACGGTCGTTGCTTGAACAGTGTTTCGGCGACAGTGACTTCTATTCGGCCGGAATGCGTGCTGCAGGTTGGGATGCCGATGACCTGATAATCAATGCCGAGCCGCTCCAGCTTATCTGGGCAGCTGAACAAAAACTGCCTTGTCAGGATTTGGGCAGCATCTTGCTTGCCCAGCTGGAGCAGTTTGCACCAGATGTTGTCTATATACAGGATCTGAGTATCGCCACCACCGAACTACTTGCACAGTTCAGGCAGCGTGGGGTCACTCTGATAGCAGGGCAGATTGCCTCTCCGCTACCACCCCAAACGAACCTTGACGCGATAGATCTGCTCTTCTCATCATTCCCCCATTTTGTGGAAGAGTTTCGCAGCCAGGGGAAGGCTGCCTGGTATCAGCCGCTGGCCTTTGAACCCCGTGTTCTGCAGCGACTCCCCGCAGTACCCCGCACCCTGCCGGTAACCTTTGTTGGTGGCCTGTCGCCCCACCATGGCAGAGGCTTGGAACAGCTGACCGCCATAGCAGCCCGAGAGCCGTTTGACGTATGGGGATACGGCTCACAGCACCTTCCAGCGGACTCACCGCTGCTTGCACAGCACCATGGCGAGGCATGGGGACTGGATATGTTCGGGGTGCTGCGTCAGTCCGCCATAACCCTTAACCGCCATATTGATGTTGCCGGAGATTATGCCAATAACATGCGCCTGTTTGAGGCCACCGGCTGTGGCGCTCTCCTGATTACCGATTACCACTCCAACCTGCACCGGTTGTTTGAGATCGGCAGAGAGGTAGTCGCCTACCGCTCGCCGGAAGAAGCGGCAGCTCTGATCAGCTACTACCGTGCCTATCCTGAGGAGGCAGCTACCATTGCGGCGGCAGGTCAACAGCGGACACTGCATGACCATACATATACGGCTCGGATGAACCAGACCTCCGAGATTCTGGAACGACAGCTCCGTTATCAACGGGAAAAGGGGCGCTATCCGCTTCCATCAGCGGTTTCATATGGCTACCGTACCCTTGATGAAAATGAAGCAACAGAACATCTGGCTATGGCCTGGCAGCATAAAGAGTTACCTGCCCGGCAGCGCGGGCTGGTTCAGCAAGAACTCGAGCAGATGTACGCAGGCAGTATCAGACCTCAGTTTGCCGCCCTGGCAGAGCTCTCCAGGCCATATCTGCGGGATGGCTCCATCGTATTGGAGCTGGGCTGTTCCAGCGGCTACTACTACGAGATACTGGAATATCTGCTAGGTATCCACATCAACTATACCGGGGTTGATTACTCTGAAGGGATGATTGCTATGGCTCGGGATTTCTATCCCAAGCCACAGTTTTTCTGTGCCGATGCAAAGAGCCTGTTCTTTGCTGACCGCCAGTTTGATCTGGTGATTTCCTCCTGTGTGCTGCTGCATGTACCCAACTACCGCCAGCATATTGAAGAGACCTGCCGAGTGGCAAGAGATCTGATCTTGGTGCACCGCACCCCGGTCTGCCGCAACAACCCCACCGTCAGCATGGCGAAACAAGCCTACGGAGTTGAGACGATTGAGTATCGTTTCAATGAACAGGAACTGCTAAATGAATTTGAACTGCACGGCTTCTCCCCTTCTACACTGATTGAGATCTCCGGTTGTCCAGAAGGAGACGAATATTCTGTATCATATTTACTAAGAAGGGAGCGCTAACTGGATATGGTTGTCGCCAGCATGCGAAATCTTTATCAAAAGGGTGTCTATTTTCAAGCCGACAGCTCTACTTTTTCATATGCTGCGACCTGCCTTGCAGATGGACTCAACCAACTTGGAATACCGATATTTTCCAATATTGATTACCTTGAACCATTAATAACAGACTTCTCTTTTAAGCGCTCTAAAGACCCTTCATTGCCAAACAAGGCTGCCTGCCTGCTGCTGGATCTACAGGAAACAGCTTCGTTCAATAACAAAATAGTTTCGATTGAGTCCTCACATGACTGTTTTCTGGCGCTATGCATGCAAGATGATGTTTGCGTTTTTTGCCTACAGGGACCAGCAGCCCTCTTGTGTACTCATGAGAACCGTTTTAGAGATCTTGAGGGACCGCGCATTCCAATCGGATTTGGCCTGTCAACAGCCATGCTGAGGCGTTCTATCCATATCACTCCTGACCGTATACGTAAAAAACAGTTTTTAAGAAACTTCAGGCCTTCTTATAACCAGGAGGTTCGAGCATGTCTGGATCTGGTATTGGTTCCTGTGCTCGAGGAATTATGCAAAGTGGAAAGCAGACTTGCAGGGAGTGAGCGTTGGAGTGAAGAGTATTTCTCGCTTTTAGAGGAAAACCTTGGCTGCCTGGCATATGGTGGTTGTCTTGCCCAGGATCTTTCGCAGAATGACTATTTCCGTCGTTTAGAATCCTGTGATCATAATCTGGTAAATTTTCATAACCAAACTGTGGTGCTACGCTGGGACAGTTGGCGCTTCTGGGAAGCTTTGGTGTTCGGTTGTGCAGCAGTACAACTTGATTTTGAACGATATGGCTTTAAATTGCCGGTAATGCCGGAAAACTGGCAACACTACATAGGCATAAATCTAGCCGATGTAAGAAGCGATCTGGAACGGATGATGGACGAACGCACCAAGCTCTCTGAAATTGCCTGGAATGGTCGTCAGTGGGCTATTCAGAACTATTCTCCAGTTGCTGTGGCACGTCGTTTTCTTGCCATCTGCGAGTCCCTGACATGAAATATTTCTGCACCTATTTTGACAATGGATATCTGGTGCGCGCTTTGGCACTGCACAAATCTCTCACACAACATTTGGAAGAAAAGTTTGTTCTTTATGCTGTCTGTCTGGACGAATTGACTCGCCTTTTATTGAACCGCCTGATGCTTCCCGGGTTGGTTACTGTTCCGCTTCATGATATTGAGGCAGAAGATGAAGCCTTGAGATTGGCTCGCCAGAACCGTTCTCTTGTGGAGTATTACTGGACACTGACACCGACTGTATTATTACATCTGCTCGGACGCTTTCCTGATATCGAAACCCTGACTTACCTGGATGCAGATCTCTACTTTTTCTCATCTCCAGAGCCTATATTTAAAGAGTTTGACGGCCATAGCATCCTGATTCATGAACACAGGTTTCATGAAACCTTCAAGGCAGCTATTGAATTTGGTAGATATAATGTTGGATTACTCTGTTTCAGAAGAGACAAGGATGCCTTAAACGCTCTGAATTGGTGGCGGAATCGCTGTAATGAATGGTGCTATGCCAGGTTGGAAGCAGGCAAATACGGCGATCAGATGTATCTTGATGACTGGTCCGCACGTTTTAATGGTGTGCGGATTCTGGAACATATAGGAGCAGGGGTAGCCCCTTGGAATAATTTGAGGTACAGTTACAGCCTGGATAATAACGGATTGCTACAGACTGATGAAGTTCCATTGATATTCTATCATTTTCATGCGCTCTATTTTTCACACCCAAGATATGTTGTACTATCCAAGCTTCTGGCTCATAAATTTCCGCTATCCCTTATTCGTCACTGCTATTTACCATATATTATTTCACTTCACACTGCCTTGGAATTGATTTGGGCGGTTCTGCCCAATTTCCGGTGCAGCCTGTATGGAAACATATTTTCACCGCAGCATACTGCCATAATTTATAAGGCAGAACAGATCTGTTTCAATCAATTGACTGACTGTGCCGAACCGTTAAATTTTCTACAGCTTAATATTGACTATTCACTTTTGCTGACGGAGCAGGTGATTAAAGATGACTAGCCATACTACTGAAAGCCCTATTTTACATGATCCGGACTCACTGTTTGATGCCTGCGAGTATGATAAGGCTTTGGAACTATATGAAGAGCTTCTTGCAACTAAACCGAACTCCATAGAGGCGCTGACGGGAAAGGCATTATGCCTCTTTCATCTGGCCAGATTCGAGGAAGCTGTTAAGTTTCTACAGATACTCCTACCTTTCCTGCCCGATTCTGATCAGTTGAAACTTCTCCTTGCCGAGTCTCTGCTGCAAGCAAAACGAACGGAAGATGGACGGTTGTGTCTGGAAGAGTTGGTAAGGAAATCACCGGATAATTTGGATGCCCGGCTCCGTTTGGGAAAGTTTTATCTGGATGAGGATAATTATAAAGCGGCATATCCTCATTTTGTCTCTGTATTGAAAATAAATTCTGAAAATTCAGAAGCTCTTGGATATACAGGAATAGTATTCATCAGATTCTGCCAGTTTGACGAGGCAATTACTGTCTTAAGCAAGGCATACAAGATAGATCCTGACAATGCATTGATCCTCAACAATCTTGGCAGAGCGTTTAAAATGATGGGTAGACAACATGACGCTATGGATTGGTTCAGGAAAGCCATGCTTATCGAGCCTAATAATGCCTGCATCATTAGCAACTATCTGTTCACTCTTTGTTATTGCGAAGGCCTTGATCCAGTATTTGTAGCTCAGGAATTTTTCAGACTGGCTCCAAGGTGTAAACCAGAAGGTCAACAGCAGATGCCGGTTGATATTAATGGCAAAAAACGGAACAGAGACAAAATTCGCGTTGGCTATGTTTCTGGCGATTTCTATACCCATTCGGTTTGCTATTTTTTAGAGCCGGTTCTCCAAAACCATGATCGGAGAAAATTTGAAATATTTTGTTATTCAGTAGGGCGTTCTCATGATGCAACTACTGACAGGCTTATATCTTTAGTGGATAACTGGCGTGAAATGGTTGCAATGCCTCCGGTGGATCTTTGGCAGCAGATTATTAAAGACCAGATTGATATTTTGGTAGATTTGTCCGGGCATACTGCTGATAATCGCCTCGGAGCCTTTTCTCTGCGTGCCGCACCGATTCAGGTATCCTGGATAGGTTGCCCTGCCACCACAGGTCTCCCCGAGATGGACTACTATCTTACGGATCATTACTGTGATCCATCAGGAATGACTGAACAGTTTTTCACTGAGCGTCTTTGCAGGTTTAGCCGTACATTCTGCTGTTACTTGCCGCCGCTTACATTCCCTCAAATCAGCTTTTCACCCTGTATTCGAAATGGCTATATTACTTTTGGTTCCTTTAATAATTTTGCAAAGGTAACCCAAAGACAGATAAAATTATGGGCTAGAATACTGGCAGCGGTACCTAGTTCTCGATTGTACCTGAAAAGTATGTCATTAGGGAGCAGCTGGGTTGTAAATGATGTTCTGGAACAGTTTGCAACTAAAGGTGTTGCTAAAGAACGTTTGCTTGTGCGAGGTATAACAGAGACTCCTCAAGAACATCTTGGAGAGTATGCCAATGTTGATATTGCTCTGGATACTTACCCATATCACGGTACAACAACAACCTGTGAGGCTCTCTGGATGGGAACTCCAGTGATCACGCTTGCCGGAAACACCCATGTATCGAGAGTTGGAGTCTCATTGCTTGAAAATGCCGGATGCCCTGAACTTATTGCGACCTCTGAAGAGCAATATCTACAGATTTCTGTTGCACTTGCCACTGATCTGGAGCGTATTCTGCTATACCGCAAGGAACTTAGAAGTCGTCTGGCAACTTCACCGCTCATGGATGCACAAGGCGTAACAAGGGAACTTGAAGAAATCTATCAACAGATTTATGAGCAATTAGATAGTTCTCCAGGAAAATGTGAATGACATTTAAATACGATTTTGCAGAAGGTTCTCGTCTCTTTGATGCTGGCAAACTGGAAGAGGCGTATACCGTCTTTGAAAAGCTCCATAAACAGCACCCTAACCAACCGGATCTCTTGAATGCTCTGGGATCTGTACTCGATTGTATGGGGGCTAACAAAAATGCTGCAAAGCTGCTTCGTCAAGCATGTCAGATTTCTCCGAACGAAGGAGTGTTCCACTACAATTTGGGCAATACTTTACGCCATGCTGGCTTTTTTGATGATTCTGAGCAGGAGTTTCTTTCTGCCATTGATTGCAAACCAGGGCTTGCAGAAGCCTATTACGGTCTTGGCAATCTTTATCTCGAAAAGGGAGAGCTTGATAAGGCAGAGGCATGTCTACAAAACGCAATAAATCTCAGACCGGATTTTGTTTTTGCGCTTCATGATCTTGGCCATCTGGCCTTGAAACGATGTCAAATATCAGAGGCTGAGAGCTACTATCGTAGTTGCCTGGGTAAAAATGAAAAGTTTGTAGCGGCATGGAATGACTTGGGAATGCTATTGTTGAAAAAAAACCAGATTAAAGAGGCGCAAAGCTGTTTTGAACAGGGCAGTCATATAGACCCAATGCATCTGCCTTCTCGCTGTAATCTGGCAGTGCTTGATACATGGTGCGGACGGCTCGACAAGGCAATAAATACTTTTTACGACCTGTTTTTGCTTGCTCCTGAGGACGGGGATATACATTTTAATCTCTCTCTGGCGCTGCTGGCGGCGGGAAGATTTGAGGAAGGCTGGCAAGAACATGAGTGGCGGTTCCGAAAGTCTAACCCGGTGCAGCTTCGACATCAGCAGATACCAAGATGGTGCGGAGAGCCGCTCTCCGGTAAAACCATACTGCTGCATGCCGAGCAGGGATACGGCGATTCCCTGCAGTTCATACGTTATGCGCCACTACTTGTGCAAAGGGGTGCAACAGTAATAGTTGAAGGGCAGGACGCGATCATTACCCCGCTACTGGCAACGGTATCAGGCATTTCGGCAACGGTGAGTCGAGGGGAGCTGTTGCCGCTCACCCCTGACTTCCAGGTGCCTATGATGAGCCTGGCCTCCGCAATCGGTACCGATGGGTGGCCACCGCCATCACCCCCATATCTGAATCCTTCCACGGATCGGGTTGCTCTCTGGCGTCAACGACTCTCCCTGCTTTCCGGATTAAAAGTTGGAATTGCCTGGGCCGGTCGCCCCGAACATCAGAATGACGCCAACCGTTCGATCCCTCCTGAGCTGTGTGCCCCATTGGGGCAGCTTGAAGGGATCTCGTGGATAAGCCTCCAGTTCGGTTCAGATCGTCCCAAGTCCATACCTGTCCAGTTTTTGGATCTGGCTGACAAAGTAGCCGACTTTTGTGATTCAGCAGCGCTGGTTTCTGCACTTGATCTGGTTTTAACGGTTGATTCCGCTGTAGCGCATCTGGCAGGTGCAATAGGGGTTCCGGTCTGGCTGTTACTTCCGTGGAATCCCGACTGGAGGTGGATGCGGGATGTTAGAGACTCCATCTGGTATCCAACAATGCGAATATATCGACAGGCATCTCCAGATGGCTGGCCGGCTTTGATTGATAATCTGTTGACAGATCTGCTGTTACAGACAAGGTAAAAATACACTTACCTGGTATTCTGCAATATACCCTAAGTTTTTGAAGTTTGAGGATTGATATGAGCATGCAACCTGAGATGAATAAGCTTTCTGAAGAACTGATAGAATTTGATACAGATCTGCTTGATTTTCTTGTGGAGAACAATTGTCTGCCTGCTATTGGTGAAAGCCTGTTCTCTCTGCTCTACCGTGAAGCATTACTGATATGCGAAGAAAATATTGCCGGTAATTTTCTGGTTCTGGGTGAAGATACAACTGCAACTCTGATGCTTGCATGGATAATCCGTAACAAGACCTTGCAACCCCGTTATATTTTTGTTGCTGACTCAGTATACCAACACTATGCATCAGCTTTAGATCATCTTAGCCAGGGGTTCTGGATAAAACCGCTGGACGGCCTGCTACAGGAGCGGAACAATGCCCGAAACTGGCTGGGTATGCTCGACTTAATCTATATTGATGAATCCATTACAGACAGGTCAACTGTTGAATTGCTTAGACTGTTGTCCAGCCAGTTACTGAACCAAGCAAGGCTTGTTATTGCAAAGAAGCCTGATGACCAGTGCCAGCTACTACTACATCTAAATCAATTAGAATCCAACTGTTTAATAAAAAAAGAAAAAAATGGAATTTTAATACTATGGAAAAACGACGCTGCCACTAACCCTGTTATTCCTCAATATCTGATCGAACAGTTCAATCAGGATGATCCTGTTGCAGCTGGCATTCCTACGATGATGTCCCCAAACGAAAGTTTTCAGTTGTATTATACAATCAGGCAGCTTCTTCCCAGGACAAAAATGCCGCTAAGATTCATAGAGATAGGCTCTTTTGCCGGAGGCACCTTCTATGAGGCCTGCATGGCTATGAACCGTATGCAGTTACCATATCAGGGAATTACCGTTGAACCGTTTCCATCTGAATTTTTTTTTAAAGTTATATCCTTTCTTAGCGGTAATGCCCTTCATCTCCCACTAAAATCTCATGATGCCTCAAAAAAGCTTGCAGAGATGTTTGAAAATGCAAGTCAACCAGTCTTCATACTGATTGACGGAGACCACAGTTATGAAGCTGTCAAACAGGATATTCAGGACTATTACCAAATCCTGGCGCCAGGTGGCATAATAATGTTTCATGATTATCTTCCACAGACTGACGAGCAAAACCGCTCTTTCATTATTGACCGGAAATCTGGTGATGAGCCAAGTATTGGCGAGGCCTGCCGTGAACTGCTTGAAACATTCTACGGCCTCACCCCTTTAGAACTGCCGCTGCTTTATCCGGCAAATCCATGCCAGACATTGGCATATCAGCCCATCATTCCCGGGGTTTTCTCAACCATCAGAGCATATCGTAAACCAATGCCCTGAGATTTAAGAAGATCTGATGCCCAAGGAGAGATTCATAGATTAATTTATTATATAGAAAGCTCACATATAGATGGAATTCATGATCTCATTAACACAAGGATTTTAAAAGGAGTACCGCAATGCCGTCCGCTAAAGACAACTTTGGTGTTCTCTATATGCTCTGGGGGAGTGGCCATGATCAGCTGCTTGAACGTTCTATTTCATCGTTGAAAGAGTTTCATCCAACTATTCCCGTTCATGTACACCGTATAAATACCGAAGGAGAAGATATTACCTCTGCGGCCATGCTGCTGCACAAATCAAAGATGTCTGTAATTTCACCGTTTAAGACCACACTGTTTCTGGATGCGGATACTACTGTGCTTGGTTCTCTTGATTACGGATTTGAGAAGGCCAGGCAATTTGGTCTTGCCTGCTGCATTTGTGAATCTCCATGGGCCAGACGATATCGTGGAATGAAGCATTCTGGCGACACCGTAGAATACAATACCGGCGTGCTCTTTTTTACCGAAGCGGCTCAACCTCTAATGTATATGTGGTCACGTCTTGCACGTACCGTAGATTCTTCTATAGATTTCTTTACGCCTGACGGTCAGCTTGCCACCATGCAGTATAATGATCAGGCATCCTTTGCCCGTGCTGTCGAGATGACAGGATTCAATCCCTTTGTACTGCCCCTCAACTGGAATTTCAGACCCAAATGGCATCGTTCTTTTTTCGGGCCTCTCAAGATATGGCATGATCCAACTCCGCCTCTTCAGGGAATTATTGAAATCAACCGCGATCAGATGCAAGCCAACAAGGTCGTGGTCTACACAAAACTGGACTGATATATGAACCGATGCACAGAGCAACTTCCAATCCATTTTCTAACGATTGTACTTAACGGCGAGCCTTTTATTCGCTATCACTATGATGTTCTAAATCAACTGCCATTCAGATGGCACTGGCATATTGTAGAAGGGGCAGCTTCGCTAAGACATGACACAGCATGGTCAGCTGATTATGGCGGGTCACTGTCAGACTCTATCCACCAGAATGGCTTAAGCATCGACGGTACCTCTGCTTATATTGAACAGCTCAGACTGCAAAATCCGGACTGTGTCACAGTTTATCGTCCGAAACCCGGACAATTGTGGGATGGCAAGCTAGAGATGGTAAACGCACCTCTTGAGACAATAAATGAAGAGTGCCTTTTATGGCAGCTGGACGTTGATGAATTCTGGACTAAAGAGCAACTTGTGCATGCACGTCAGTTATTTCTGGATTACCCAACCAGGACCGCTGCCTTGTTTTTCTGTTACTTCTATATTGCGCCTGATCTCCTTGCTGTCGATAATCCGGCGTCTTCCCACCAACTTGCCGCAAACTGGCTGCGTCTATGGAAATTCACGCCAGGATGTCAATGGGCATCGCACGAGCCACCAAAACTTATAAAAACAGCTGACAATGGTTCAACAGTAGACGTTGGGCTACAGAATCCATTTTCAACCCATGAAACCAGGCAGGAGAATTTAATCTTTCAACATAAGGCATATGTTTTATTAAACCAGCTTCTTTTCAAAGAACATTACTACGGATATAAGGGTATAACCATGAACTGGTTGCTACTCCAGAAACAGAGGGAATTCCCGGTAAGACTCAAGGAGTTTTTCCCATGGCCATTTATCGGCACAGATACACTTGGCGTTCCAGACTCTGAAATCGGCGTAAAAGGAATCCCTTTGCCAGCAAATGATACACCTTGCGACTCAGGCACACCCCGACGAGATTTGTCAGCCTTAAACTCCTTTCTGGATCGGATAGAGGCGGACGTTTATCCTGAGGCTCCCAGTCAAATCCATGCAGATATAACCGGTGTGGCTCTTGAAAGACTGATGCAACTTTTTCCGCTCACCCCTGGAATGAGAGTGCTGGATGTAGGTTGCGGACAGGGGCCGGCTCTTGAGTTTTTCCGTAAATGTCAGACTGATTATCTAGGAGTCACTCTCAGCGATGAGGATGTCGAAGCCTGCCGTGCAAAGGGCTTTAATGTAGAAAGGATGGATCAGTCGTTCCTGAGGCTGCCAGACCAAAGCCAGGATCTTGTATGGGCTCGCCATGTTATAGAGCATAGCATATTCCCCTTGTTCACATTGCATGGCTTCAACCGGGTCATCCGCCCGGCAGGAATGCTATATCTTGAAGTACCGGCTCCTGAAACCTCATGCCACCATGAGCAGAATCCGAATCATTACAGCGTACTCTCCAAAAGCAGCTGGCGTTCTTTGCTGGAACGGAGTGGATTCAAGATAATTGCCGATGTGGATTATTCCTTTGATGTTATTGCCGGACCGGATTTGTACTGGGGTTTTTACTGTCTGAAAAACAGGAGGATGGCTGAATAATGTCAAAAGGTCGCCTGTTGTTCGTCATACCCCACTATTTCGGATCTGGGGCGGCAGCTTTTGGCTCCAGCGATCTTGCCCATCGCGAGATGCGGACAAATTCATTAAGAGCCTGTATTAGCTCACTCCATCAACAGTTCGGCAGCCGCCAACAGCTGCTTCTTTATGATGGCAGCATATCTCCGGTTAACAGTCAACTACATTGCACCGTTGATGTAGTTGTCTGTGTAAATAAAAATAACCATCTGCTGCCTGAACTTGGTTTGCATGAAAAAAACTATCGGGTGCATAACAGCAATCTTGAGGATCCGCGTTATCTGGGATATTCCTGTTACGAAGTGCTCCGTGAGACTTGCGGTAGCTACGACTGGTACTGTTATCTTGAGGATGACATTGTCATTCGCGATCCGCTTTTTTTCAACAAGCTGGAACAGTTCTATGCGATTACCGGCAATGCTCGCTATCTGCTCTTACCCCAGCGTTATGAGCTTAGAGAGCGGCCTGAACCATCCAAGCTATACATTGACGGGCCAATATGGGAAGACAGTGCTACTTTCCTTGCTGCTTTACGGTTGCCAGACTGCAATAATGAGTTTGTAGTACCATTTTACAAAACCAATTACCGTATGGTGCCTGCCGAAAATCCCCATGCCGGCTGTTTTTTCCTCAAAGAGAGTCATTTACGACATCTGCTTGAACAACCTTGGTACGGCACTCCGATGGTAGGCTATGCAGGTCCCCTGGAAAGCGCTGCTACCATGAGTCTGCTGGCGTTGTTCCACGTTTTCAAGCCGGCATTTGAGTGCGCATCATTTTTGGAGGTACATCACTATTTTCAGAAGTTTGCAGACAGATCTCTGCCTGGTGATGCAGCTTTGGCAGAAGTTTAAGTATACAGCGACTGAAGGAAGGCTTAGATAGCATGGCAAGCTCTCAATATCCTATAGCGACAGTACTGGAAGCTCGACTCAGTACAGAAGAGCAGACCATGCTGAAGCATTTTGCAAGAATTGAAAGTCTCATATCTCATGATGAGGCGCTTGCCCTGTTCAGAATTGCCATGATGCTTCCGCATGAGAGCTGTTTACTTGAAATAGGCTCATTTCGGGGTGGCTCAACGGTTGCTCTGGGACATGCGGCTCTACTTAAAAATCATGTTATCTACTGTGTGGATCTGTGGGCAGAGTACCAGAAACAGACTGATTTCATCAACATGGATAGAAACCAGTTAGACGCTCCGTTCATCATGCAGGAGTTTATCAGTAATACCAGCTTTATCAAAGATCGCCTCTTTATGTTGCGCGGCAATGCCCCTGATTTTTATAAAATAATGTCTAATGATTTGTATTCAATGGTATTTATTGATGGCGCACATAACTATGATTCAGTAGTTGATGACATTATCTTTGGCCTGAAGGTTATAAAGCCGGGCGGTATACTATGCGGTCACGACTATCATTCACGTGGAATTGATGTCAAAAAAGCGGTTCATGACATCATCTTAAGTTCCAGAGCACTGACAGTCAAAGGAGTAATCAGCAACACATCAATCTGGTATGTTGTTGTAGAGGATCCCGCATATGAACATCTGATTGCCATGACATTAAAGTACATGTCAAAGCAGAAATATAGTGAAGCCTATAAGACACTGATTAATGGTATGACCTCAGTGCGTCAGACAGAAGAAATCTTTGTTATACTTAGTGGACTTGAGGCAGAGCTTGGGGCTACCGGTTCTACAAAAGCAGTCTGACAATGCTATATTTAAATAGAGATGCAGGAGCCTTTATGACAACAAGATGGGTGGATATGGAATCCCTGGTGGGAGAATAACAATGAGCTGTCTGGAGTATTTGACACATCATACTATTTGGCTGGCATATGTTGCCTATCCAATAACGACTGGCGTTTATTTTGAGCGGGCACTCAGAGAACGCTGTCGTACAATCACTGTAGGCCCACCACTGCCTGGTCATTTTATAGAAAAGTGGCATCTGCAAAAATTAAAGCTACCTCTTAAAGAACAGGATATATCTACTGATTTCAGACCTGATATGGCCGAAATTGTAGCCAGGACTCCACCAGAAGAACTACCGGATCTCTATCTTTGGATTGAATCTGTTGGTGGTTACAGCCCGCTTAATCTGGATGCGCTTCCATGTCCAAAGGCCTGCTTCCTTATTGACTGTCACCTCAAACTGACGCCACGAATCGAGTGGGCAAAGAACTTCGACATTGTTTTCATTGCCCAGAAAGAATATCTGGAAGATTTTAAGAAACTGGGAATGCAAGTACATTGGCTACCCCTGGGATGTGATCCTGATATTCATCGTCACTATGATATGCCAAAGAACTATCCAATCAGTTTTGATGGCAGTATCCCTGAGGACTCTCGTAGAGAAAAACTGCTTACATATCTGGCAAGCCATATCCCTGTAAATTATGACCGTTGCTTCTGGGAAGACCGCGCACGACTTTTTTCAGAGTCAAAAATAATTTTTAATTCATCTGCACAAAACGATTTGAATATGAGGATGTTTGAAGTGATGTCGGCAGGGTCTATGGTCATGTCTGATTTGGGCAAAAATAGCGGGCAGGACATTCTTTTTGTAAATGGTGAGGATTACGCGCTTTATAACGATCAGAATATGGTGGAGGTTGCCAGGTTCTATATTGAAAATGAAGAACTTAGAGAAAGAATTGCAGCAAGAGGTCAACGCCTGGTACACAATGCACACACAATAGGGCATCGGGTAGATGATTTGCTTGCGGTTGCACTTGGTGGCAAGGCAGATACCTTTTCGGCTGAAGAATTGCGTGAACGTTCTCTGACTGGGGTCACTCCATTTTACACAGAGATATGTAATGAAGTTCTTCCTGAGTCCCCTGTCCGTAGTTTCGTAATTCCTGTTTTGGATTATTCTCCAGCAAGCAAGTACAACATCAGGACTTTGTTGGATGATCTGGAATATATTGAAGGGGAAGTAATCGTAGTTTTCAACGGTTCAGCTGTTGGCAAAGAGTTGATGAATCACCCACGTATTACCAGATACGCCATAATGAAGCAGAATGTAGGAGTTTCACGAGGCTGGAACATCGGAATGGAAATGGCGGAAGCAGAAACGGTTTTTATTGTAAACGCTGATGCACATATTACTGAAGATGCCATCAAGACCGTTGAATACGGCTTGAATACTCTACCACAAGCAGCCTGTGTAGGGCCTCAAGGTGCTTTTGTTGATTTTGAATTATGTCGTGATTACAAATATTTCGATAAGGACAGCTTTGAAAGTCCCATGCTTGTTGATGCTGTCTCCGGTTTCTTCTTTGCTGTCAACAGAAGATTGTTTTCAGAACATGGACTCCATTTTGAGAATGCATTCACCCCCTGTTATTTTGAGGAATGGGATATTGGCCTACAGATTAAGCGTGTTGGCCTGAAGAGCTATATTGTGCCAACATCGGCATACGAACACCATTGGAGTGGTACTATTGCCGCTCTTCGTACGATACCTTATATGGGACATGATGAAAGCGTCGAGCTGATTCAAAAACGGAATCGGATGATGTTCGTTGCTAAATGGCGTCAGATTGCAAGGGATCTGGACAGCTCAAAGTTGCTTGATAGTCTCTGGAAGGATGCCCTGATTGAAAAGTGTGGCGCAGCTTTAATGGGGGGCGATATGAATATGGCGAAGAGTACAGCAGAACAGTTAAACAGGTATTTTGCTGATGATGAAGAAGCTTCCGCCTTTATAAAGGTCGTGGTACTTCAGGCTATGAAACAACAGGTAACTGATTAGTATACAGATATCCGGACATCTCAGAGTCCTGAAAGTCATTAGGCTGTAGATAGATATTAAGTTGTTGGCAGGATTGATATAGCAATATCAAGAGAAAGGGGTAGCCATGAAGGTTGTCATCCTATGTGGTGGACAGGGAACCCGGATCAGGGATGTGGCTGATAATATTCCTAAACCCATGATTCCGCTGGGAGGCTTCCCAATCCTCTGGCACATCATGAAATACTATGCAAAGTACGGACACAGGGATTTTACTCTTTGTCTTGGTTACAAAGGGCAGGTTATTAAAGATTTTTTTCTTAACTATGAAGCCCATACAACTGATTTTACAATTTCTTTGGGTAAGAAAAGGGCGATTGTCTACCATAATGAACCTATCGAATCAGACTGGTCTGTAACCCTGGCCGAAACCGGCGCAGAGAGCATGACTGGCGCACGAATCAAGCGAGTCCAGAAATATCTCCAAGGTGAAGAAGATTTTATGCTGACATATGGAGATGGCATTGGAGATATTTGCCTGGACAAACTACTTGCATTCCACCGTTCACATGGAAAGATACTGACCGTTTCAGGTGTTCGTCCTCCAGGTCGTTTTGGAGAGTTAAAAATGGATGATGCAGGAAAAGTTACCGAGTTCAATGAAAAGCCACAAGCCACCGGCGGACTTATATCCGGTGGTTTTTTTGTCTGTCGAAAAGAACTGTTCAATTATCTTGACGACCAGAAAAACCTGGTGTTTGAGATAGAACCAATGAATCGTCTTGTAGAGGATGGCCAGATGATGGTGTATGAACACCACGGATTCTGGCAACCAATGGATACCTATCGTGACTATTTGTTCCTCAATAGCCTTGTCAGCAAAGGAGAGGCGCCTTGGATGGAATAATCAAAAGTATTCTGGCAGGTTCACTGGCAGGCAAACGTATTTTAGTTACCGGAGATACTGGTTTCAAGGGATCCTGGCTAACACTTTGGTTACGGGAATTGGGGGCTGATGTCGTCGGTTATTCTTTGCCACCGGAACAGGAGAATGATCATTTCAACCTTTTGGCTCTGGAACAGAAGATTCATCATGTTACAGGTGATATTCGCAATTTGGACGATATGCAGGCTCTTTTCAGCGCATTTAAGCCTGAGGTTGTATTTCACCTAGCCGCACAGTCACTGGTTCGCCTCTCATATATTGACCCGAAACGTACTTTCGACTCAAATGTAGGCGGTTCGCTTAACTTACTTGAGTGTATTCGTTCTACTCCCGGCGTCAGGGCTCTGGTCTTTGTAACATCTGACAAGTGTTACAAGAACAGGGAATGGCTATGGGGCTATCGAGAAAACGACGAGTTGGGTGGACATGACCCTTACAGTGCCTCAAAGGCAGCAGCAGAACTCCTGTTTTCTTCATATATGGACTCTTTTTTCAGCAAGAGGGAGAACTTCGGCGGGGCAACTGTAAGAGCCGGAAATGTGATAGGTGGCGGCGACTGGGCTGCCGACCGGATCTTTCCTGACTGTATTAGGTTTCTCCTCAATAAGGAACCAATTTTATTACGTAATCCCAATGCAACAAGGCCATGGCAACATGTTCTCGATCCACTGTATGCCTATCTGCTGATCGCTGTAAAGTTGCTACAAGCCCCTAAACAGTATTCCGGCTCATGGAATTTTGGGCCGGGAGCATCCTCTGTAAAAACAGTCAGGCAACTGGCAGAAAAGATTGTGCTTTGCTGGGGAGAGGGAGAAGTTGTTGTAAATAGCCAAAATCAGCAACAACATCCCCACGAAGCCGTTTTTCTTAATCTTTGTTGCGACAAGGCGCATGCCCTGCTTGACTGGTCTCCACGTTGGGGGTTTGATATAGCAGTCAGAGAATCAGTTCGATGGTATAAAGAAATGAACGAAGGCCAGTCAGTATTTGAGTTGTCAAGACTTCAGATAAACGAATATATGGGGGAAGCATGATTGAGGGGGTAAGAATCACTCCGTTGAAGCAAATTGCCGATGAACGTGGCAAGGTAATGCATATGTTGCGCGCTGACGCCGACTTTTTCGAGGGATTCGGAGAGATATACTTTTCATGCATTTACCCTGGCGCTATCAAAGGGTGGCATATCCATAAACGTATGTTTCTGAATTACGCTGTTCCGTCCGGACATATCAAGTTTGTGCTATATGATGACCGGCCTGAGAGTAGGACAAGAGGAGAGATTCAGGAACTATTTCTCGGACCGGACAATTATTGTTTGATAACTGTGCCGCCAATGATTTGGAATGGTTTCAAGGGAATTGGAACTGAAATGGCAATTGTAGCAAACTGTGCAAGCATTACGCATGAACCAGAGGAAATTGACAGGCTCGATCCATTTGACCCCTCAATTCCATATTGCTGGGATATTAAACACAGATGAGTAGAACGGTATTAATTACTGGAGCCAGTGGGTATGTCGGTGGGCGCATAGTACGCCAGTTGGCACAACGTCCTGATATTTCGATTAGAGCCGGTGTCAACCTGCAGCTTAAATCCCCGCCTTCATGGCTTGATCCGACGCTACTGACACACCTTGACTTGATGACTCCAGAATCTCTGCCTGCCGCCTGTTATGGCGCTGATTGTATTGTGCATTTAGCTTCATTGAATGAGATTGACAGCGCCCAAAATCCGGAACGGGCGCTTCTGGTAAATGGCCTGGGCACATTGAGATTGCTTCAAGCGGCCGAGAAGGCGGGTGTCAGTAAATTTATTTATTTTTCTACAGCCCATGTCTATGGAGCGCCACTAACTGGAGACATTTCAGAGAAATCTTTGACGCGGCCAGTCCATCCATATGCAATAACACATCGGGTTGCAGAGGATTTTGTTCTTGCTGCCCATGATCGAAACTCTCTGTCTGGTATTGTCCTGCGACTTTCTAACAGTTTTGGTGCTCCGGCGGATCCTGCTGTAAACCGTTGGTCGCTTCTGGTCAACGATCTCTGTCGTCAGGCAGTAACAACAAAAATTCTCTCTCTAAAGACGTCCGGACTGCAACGTCGTGATTTTATTACCCTGGAGGATGTTGTTCGGGCAGTAGAACATTTTCTTTTTTTGCCGCCATCATTATGTGGAGATGGACTTTTCAACCTGGGAGGAGAGAACGTAATCAGAGTCATAGATATTGCAGAGAAAATAGCAAAACGCTGCCAAGTGCTGTTTGGCTATACTCCGGCAATTTGCAGACCAGAGCCATTATGCGGAGAAACAGACGGTGCTCTGGATTATTCCATTAAAAAGCTTAAATATTCCGGTTTCAGACTTACGGGTTGCATGGATGATGGAATTGATTCAACTCTTATGCTCTGTAATAATGCTTTCGGTAAATGAATATGAATAAAGAACAAAATCAAACATTTCTCCAGCATACCCACCCACTGCAAGCCCCTAAACGGACAATACTGAGAAATAGTGAACGTGTTATGAAAATGGAGCTTATAAATAGTATTCTCAAGACGTTACTGAATACTATCCGAATACTGGAAAAAGACAAAGATCTCACAAATAAAACCACTTATTTCAATTTACTCTCTGATATGATTTCTTTCTATCGTAACCAATGGAATGTGTCGCTTGATTGGGTATATGAAGAGTTGCTCTGCTTGCTCCAAGAACCTTCGGATTATCTGATTGCTGCTGCCATTGATGCTGACAGTCGGCGTTTGTGGGCAATAGCAGCACATTTTTCCGCATCTGCGGCACGCATTAACCCTATAATCCCTTTTATCCTGTTATCTGCCGCTCACCTCAGAAAATCTGGAAACCCCGAGAAAGCACGTGAAATTTGTCGTTCCATTCCCATCTCCCATTCTGAAAAGCAGGAAATAATGAGTGAGCTTTTTATGTGTGATGTTGCGGAACACCTTTGGTTGCTAGATTATTACGAACTGCTTGCTAAGATACATAAAAACTATCAACCCCGAGTTTATATGGAAATAGGTATTGCAACTGGCAAGTCATTGGCGCTTGCAAGAGCGGGGACTCGCTCTCTGGGAATAGACCCTGCTTTATCAAATGCTACGCAGATTTATCATTCACCTGAGAATACTCCTCAACTTTTCAAAATGACTAGCGATGATTTTTTTGCCTCCTGTGATGTATGCAAAGAAATGGGACAATCCTGTTTTGATCTGGCTTTCATTGATGGCCTTCATTACTTTGAGCAGGCGCTTAGAGATTTTATAAATTTGGAAAAATATGCCGGAGAAGATTCTGTTATACTTATCCATGATTGTCTTCCAGTTAATTCTCAAGTAGCTAAACGGAATCGCACAACAGCTTTCTGGACCGGGGATGTCTGGAAAATTATTCCCTGCCTGAAAACTGTCAGACCGGACTTGGAAATTACTACAGTTCCAGTGTCACCTTCCGGCCTGGCAATTATTCGCAGGCTTGATCCAACTTCAACGGTTTTGATACGTCATCAGAGAGACATTGTAGGCTGTTTTAAGTCTCTTGAACTGCCAGAGTCATGGCCTGAGCGCCTTGAGATGCTGAATGTACTGATTGATAAGAATGCATTCAGTATGGCAGATTTTTTACCATCAGCAGGCTGGTCATGATTGTTTCAATGCCAACAGGCTCAACCCATGGCTGGGGTATTGCCGGAACCTATCTGAGTAGGGAAATTGCCAAATTGCCACGCATTGATGGTGTGACACTCCACAGCGTGGCCGGACATCACTTCGCACCTTCCTGCCCGGAGCAGTGGAACCGGATTAATATCGGTTACTGTTTTTTCGAGTCGGAGATACTGGCGTACCACTACATACCGCAGGCAGCCAGAAAGTGGGATTACATTGTTGCAGGCTCCTCCTGGTGTGAGCATCACCTTAGAATAGCAGGCATGCAGCGAACCTCAACCATTCTACAGGGGGTTGATCCGTCTCAGTTTTTCCCCCTGCCCTGCCGCAAAGATGATAGCCGTTTCATAGTTTTTTCCGGCGGGAAGTTCGAGTACCGTAAAGGACACGATCTGGTCATCGCCGCCATGCGGGTATTCATGGCTCACCATCCCGATGTCTGGCTGGCCTGTGCCTGGCACAACCATTGGCCGGCCTCGATCATGACTATGCAGCAAAGTCGATTGATGGAGTTCAGCTACCAAGACCTGCCCTGCGATCAGCTGTACCTGAGTCTGCTTGAGAAAAACGGTATACCCCTGGATCGGGTACTGCTCTATCCTGTACTGGATAACCGACAGATGCGCCATGTCTACCAGAACAGTGATATCGGTCTGTTCCCCAACCGTTGCGAGGGGGGCAACAACATGGTTATGTGTGAGTACATGGCCTGTGCCAGGCCGGTAATCGCCTCAACCATGACAGGCCATCAGGATGTCATCTGCCCTGAGAATGCATTCTGCCTTACAAATTACGAGCCCGTTCTGGCTGTGCAGGATGGAGCTCCGGCCGGGGTCTGGTTTGAAGCGTCTGTAGAAGAGATCATCTGCCTGCTGGATCAGGCCTACCAGGATCGGCCATCACTTGTCCGTCTAGCAGAGGCTGCCGGACGTTCAATGAAACCACTTTCCTGGCAGAATACTGCTGACAGATTTCATGCTATTGCACTGAAACTGGCCGGACACGGAGATATCGCCCCACAAACCGGTTCCACATTCGCTGTTCATAAGCAAGCTGCGGCTGAACAGTTTGCATCCGACAACTTTCCAGCTGCGGAACAAATATATCGTCAAATGCTGCTTCAGCAACCTCTGAATCCCGAATTGCATAATAATCTGGCCACCACCCTTGATCGCCTCGAACGGTTTGCCGAGGCTCAGTTGCATTACGAAAAGGCTCTTGCACTTGACAAAAGCTATGTTGAAGCTCGCTTCAATCTGGCCAACACCTTACAACGGCTCGGCAATACCAAAGAGGCAATCCGACAACTTGAAATTGTGGTTACTGAAAACCCACGATTTCTGCCAGCCTGGCAGAACCTAGCGTTATGCAGACTTACCTACAACGATTCAGACGGGGCGATAACTGCATTGGAACAGGTTCTGGAGATTGCTCCTGAATGTAGCCGGAGCCTTGAAGATCTGGGGAATCTCCTTCTTGAACAGAGGCGTTGGATTGAAGCGCTAGGGTATATTGAAAAGGCTCTACAAACCACCCCTGACAACCAGGGGCTGCTCAATTCAAAGGGAGTGGCGCTGCAGCGGATAGATAATCTGGAGATGGCAGAGGACTGCTTTCAAAAGATACTAACGCAGGATCCGGACAACACCCTGGCGCTTAATAATATCGGGGCGTTACGTCGTGCCCAGGGAAAACCTGAGGAAGCTCTGATTTTTTTTAATCGGGCGCTTGCGCTTGTTCCGGATGATGGTAAGATTATATTCAACCGCGCATTGGCAGAGCTGATCACTGGCGATTATGATTCCGGGTGGGAGGATTACGAGGCTCGTTTCACTACAGGCGGTTCGGTTAAAGAACTGCATACTGACATTCAACGATGGAAGGGGGAACCTGTAGTCGGACGCCAGATTCTGCTCTGGTCGGAACAGGGTTATGGAGATGCTATCCAGTTTGTGCGTTATGCGATGGCTCTGTCAGATATCGGGGCTACGGTTGTTGTCGAGGCGCAGGACGAAAAAATTGCGCCATTACTAGCCGTTGCTGAAGGCGTATCTCAGGTCGTTGTGAGAAATAGCCATCATCTGATTCCAGATTTTCAAATTCCGATGATGAGTCTACCAAGATTCTTTGGAAACATTTCCTGTCCGCCATCTTATTTTAAACCGCTCTCAACTTCATCAATGTTCTCTGAAATTATTAAATCTGCAAACGGCAGGCTTAAAGTCGGGCTTGCATGGGCCGGTCGACCAGCCCACGAAGATGATCGAAACCGATCCATTGCTGCTAATCTGTTAAAACCTCTGGCCAGCTTTGCTGATATTGACTTTGTAAACCTCCAGTTCAGTTCTGCTGGGTACCCATTGGGATTGAATCTGCTGGATATGCGAGCCAAAATCAGGAATTTCCTAGACTCGGCAGCTTTAGTAACACAGCTGGATCTTGTAATTACTGTGGATACGGCAGTTGCACATCTGGCCGGCGCACTGGGAGTTCCAGTCTGGATCATGTTACCGTTTAACCCTGACTGGCGTTGGCTTCTGAATCAGGAAAAAACAATATGGTACGCCTCAGCACGACTATTCCGCCAGCAACGTCCATACCAGTGGGAGGAGGTGATTGGCGAAGTCCTTGAAGAATTGAAAAAAATCTAAAAAAGTGCTAAAGTATCTTCACAAAAGAGTCGATTATTAAAACAATCAAGAATGGCTAGAAAGCCATAATTAACCCAGAAAGGGGAATTACCATGTCAGTAAACGATGTCTCTCTAACCGCAGGCATGCGCTCCAACCTCCTACAGCTGCAAAGCACAAGCAAGCTTATCGACCGCACTCAGGAGCGTCTTTCAACAGGCAAACAGGTTAACTCGGCTCTTGACAACCCGACCAACTTCTTTGCTGCGCAATCCCATATGAACCGCGCCTCTGACTTCGCCGTACGTAAGGACGGCATGGCTGAAGGTATCCAGACAGCTACGGCCGCTGATGCCGGTATCTCGGCAATAAACTCTCTTGTCGAGGCAGCAAAAGGTCTTGCATCCGCAGCTTTGGGCACTGCAAACACAACTGACCGCGCAACTTTTGCAACTCAGTATCAGCAGCTTATCACCCAGATCAATACCTTGGCCAGCGACTCCCAATATCGCGGCACAAACCTTCTGACAGGCGCTACCCTTACTGTTAACTTCAATGAAGATGCAACCTCCAAACTTGAAGTTAAAGGTTTTTCAGCAACCGCTACAGGATTGTCCATAGCTACTCCGACCAACGTCTGGACTGCCGATGGCGATATTACTCTTTCCCAGGTTCACCTGGCATCTGCTACCACACAGCTACGTACACAAGCAAAGAACCTTGCAAACAACCTGAATATAATTACCACCCGTCAGGAGTTTACTGACAACATGATTGGCACTCTGCAAACCGGTGCTGACAACCTGACCTTGGCCGATATGAACCAGGAAGGCGCCAACATGCTTATGTTGCAGACACGTCAGAACTTGGGAACCACTGCTCTCTCCCTCTCCTCACAGGCTGCCCAGTCTGTTCTGAGACTGTTCTAAGCTTAAGAGCGATAGCAATGTAATATGGCAGTTAAACAGCAGGGGGGATTTAGTCCCCCCTGTTTTGTTTGAAGAGGCGGCCATTAAGGGGGTGAAAAATGGAAATTAACTCTGTAAACCAATCGACTCAAGTCTTAACATATCAAAAACAACAACCATCTGTTCCTGCACAACAACTACCTGAACAGCAGACAACCGTATCTAAGGAGGCCGAAATATTTTCCTCCGCGTCATTACAGGCATATAAGCAGCAGAGCATAGAAAATACGACAGCTTCTACTTTTGATACAGTTAGTATCAAGTCAACCAACACTGTAAAGAATCTTGATACTGTTAAAGCGATAGAACAGATGCACACCCGTTTGAACGAACTTGTAAAAGGGGTGCGTCAGACAAATGAAAACCTGAACATAGCAGCAGAACAGGTAGCCCAGATGCAGGGCAGCCTTATGACTATTGTGAAAAATTATCCTCCTTATCCTATTGAGAGCATGGAACGGAGAGAACTGCTGATGAGCTATATGTCACTCCGCAAAGAGATCGAAAGTCTGATGGTTCCACCACCTCCACAACCGGTATACGAAAAGGTCAAAAGTATATGGGAAGCAATGTTCAGCCAGAATGGTCAGCTGATGCCTTCTGCTGTACCGGCATTGGAATCAGACAGCAGTGACAATAAGGTTCAAGCTACAATTGTTAACCTGGAACAGACAGGCAGCCAGCTTTCATCATTAAGCGATGAAGTTACTCAGGCTTTGCTGCAGCCATAGCAGACGATGTCACTTAAGCTGGCTTTGAAGCCAAATGAAAAAGTTATTATAGGTGGGGCGGTTATTACCAACGGCGCTACAGGTGCGCTTCTGTCAATAGAAAACAATGTCCCTATTCTGAGGGAAAAAGATATCCTTACAGAGGAACAGGCAGACACCTATTGCAAAAAAATTTATCTTCTTATTCAACTAATGTATCTTGGAGAAGTCCCAAATCTGGAACTGGCAAAGATATACGGAGATCTTGTTTCTGAACTGTTGCTCGCGGTGCCAAGCATGAAAGACTTGATTTCCTCTGTTACTGCTTATATCCTTGAAGGCAAATATTATCAGGCCCTGAAACAGGCACAACAACTAATCCAGTATGAAGAGGAGCTTCTTAATTATGTACCAGAACCCGGCTAACGCCTATAATGCGATGCAAAAAGAGACTCTTTCCGGCAGAGAACTTGAAGCTTCTGTTTTAACCCGCGCCGGACTTATGCTGAAACAGGTTCAAGAGAACTGGAATGAACCTGACAGGGATGCAAAGCTATTGGAATCAATAAAATTCAATCAAAAGATATGGAGCTTTTTCCAGGCAGAACTCTCCGATCCTGAAAATCCCCTCCCCAAAAATCTCCGTCAGGACATTCTAAATCTAAGCCTTTTTGTTGATAAAAGGCTGTTTGAGGTTTTGGCTCATCCTGACAAAGAAAAACTTGATATTGTGATTGATATTGATTTTAACATCGCCGCCGGACTAAGGACTACACAGCAACAATAGCAACAGTGGTGACAATCTGTTTAATTCCTGCTATCCTCTGCAAAATTTGCAGGGGATAGTTTCATTTTATGGGAGTAAGGATGGCATCAGAAGCAATAAATCATCGTCTAATAATTCTTGGTTCCGACTCTACCGGAAGTACCAAATCTATTTATGAAACAAATGCAAACCTGAACCCTCTGTTCATCTGGGTGGGCACGGACTGTATGGCAGTTCTTAATACGAAAAGTTATCTTGATGGCCTTGGCAGATAAGATCTTAAATGTCCATTGATATTCCAAAAGATAAGATTATGGAACGTCTGCTTCAGGATATCGCCAAAAACCTGGAGGAAAACCACCGCTTTGTAAAAAGTCTCAAAGAAGAGCATACAGATTATTCAGAAGAGATTGCTGACTCATCAGATACTGAAGAGGATTTTGAAGAACTATAAACTTTTATTATTTTAAACTGGAGTTTACAACAATGGCAAAAAAACTTTTTATCCCTGGACCCGTAAATGTCTCATCTGAGGTTTTTGCGGCAATGTCGCAACCAATGATTGGGCATCGTATGAAGGAGTATGCCGAACTACACGGGAGGGTAAAGACAAATCTGAAAAAGCTGATGATGACAGAAAACAGAGTGTTTCTGGCAACATCAAGTGCCTTTGGAGTAATGGAGGGAGCAGTACGAAACCTGGTAAAAGGCAGATGCGCCAATTTTTGCAATGGGGCTTTTTCAGACAAATGGCATGATGTAACAAAAAGGTGTGGCAAGGAAGCAGATGCATTCAAGGTACCCTGGGGTCAGCCTGTTACAGCAGAACTGGTAGATTCAGTTCTGGCTCCCGGTAAATACGACAGTATTACCCTGATCCATAATGAGACATCAACCGGAGTCCTCTCACCACTGACTGAGATAGCTGAAGTTTTAAGGAAATATCCTGACGTGGTCTCTATAATTGATACCGTTTCATCCATGAGCGCAATGAGTATTCCTCTGGACGAACTGGGGATTGACTGCTGCATCTTTGGAGTACAAAAGGCTTTTGCCCTACCTCCCGGTCTTGCGGTCTTTACAGCAACAAACAAGGCTCTTGATAGAGCTAAAACAGTAGAAAACCGTGGTTATTATTTTGATTTTATGGAATTCGCCACAAACGACGATAAAGACAACACCCCATCAACCCCATGTATCTCTCTGATTTACGGCCTTGATCGTCAACTTGAACGTTTCTTTGAAGAAGGGCTGACTGCACGCTGGACACGCCACCTCAACATGGCTGAAAGAACCAGAAGATGGGCAAAAGAGGCAGGATTTGAACTTTTTGCCCCTGAAGGAGCCAGATCCGTAACCCTTACAAGCGTGTTGAATAGTCGGGAAGTTGATCTTGCAGCAATCAAGAAACGTCTTGGAGATAAAGGTTATGCCTTTGATGATGGCTACGGTAAGATAAAAGGGCAGACTTTCCGGATTGCCCATATGGGCGATATGCAGCCAGAGGAACTGGATGAGTTTATTGCTGTTCTTGAACTGGAAATGAGATAAGAAAAGAGCATGGGCAGAGAAAGACTAAGCCTGCCCATGCTCATAATGGATTACATCGCCTCAAAAGCGCCTTTATCTGCGCCACACAAAGGACAGCACCAATCAGCAGGCAGGTCTTCAAAGGCTGTTCCAGGGGCAATGCCATGATCCGGATCACCCATTTCCGGGTCATACTCATACTGACAGATTGTGCAAACATACTTTTGCATCGGTTCTCTCCTTTGCGATAATGGATTTAGAACTACTGGTACAGCATTAACATAACATTTTATTCTTTAAGAAACATATCACCAAACCGGCTCAGCGGCAAGCCTCTGTGTCGTTATTTATCTCAACTAGAGGTGTGCATTAATGCTGTTTGATACAGTTGTAGTCGGGGCATTGGGTGTCAACTGCTATATACTGGGATGTGAAGAGACCAGACAGGCTGTTGTTGTCGATCCAGGCGATGAGTCTGAAAAGATCCTTTCCAGAGTCAAACGGCACAATTTGACTCCTGTTGCCATAATTAATACCCACGGACATTTTGACCATGTAGGCGGAAATTCCCAGATAATTCTGGCCACCGGCGCTAAACTGCATATCCATCCGGCAGATGCAGCTATGCTCGGAGATGTTGCCCGTATTGCCCGAATGTACGGACTGCATGGAGAAAACTCACCGCCACCGGACACGCTTCTTGAAGACAACACTCTGATAAACTTTGGTAATCTGAAGATTAAGATTGTCCATACCCCGGGTCACACAGCAGGAGGCTGCTGCCTTTATATTGAAGAGAAAAATATGCTGATTTCCGGCGACACACTCTTTGCCGACAGCATTGGCAGGACAGACCTGCCTGGTGGTTCCTTTACACAATTGTTGAAATCAATAAAGGAAAAACTATTTTTGCTGCCTGAACAGGTACAGGTTCACCCTGGTCACGGTTCTGTAACAACAATTGGCCACGAAAAGCGGCATAATCCATACATGGAATAAAATTATATGACCTATCTGAATGGAAAAACCGTACTGCTGGGAGTAACCGGAGGCATTGCCATCTATAAGGCAGTTGAATTATTGCGCCTTTTGACAAAAGCAGGAGCCGATGTTCATGTTGTAATGACAAAAGCGGCCACCGAATTTGTGACACCACTAACCTTTCAGACCCTCTCCGGAAATCCGGTGCATACGGAACTGTTCAATCTGATCCAGGAACAGGAAATAGGTCATATCTCACTGGCTGACAGGGCGGAGATTATTTTGATAGCGCCTGCAACAGCCAATATAATCGGAAAGATTGCCTGTGGCATAGCTGATGACCTCCTGACTACCACTATCATGGCTACCAAGTCGCCTGTGCTGTTCGCCCCTGCCATGAATGTCAATATGTATCAAAATCCGATTTACAAAGGAAATGAGGCCAGACTGAAGGAATATGGCTATCATTTTGTAGATGCGGAAGCAGGCAGTCTGGCCTGCGGATGGGAAGGGGATGGCCGTCTTGCAAAGCCTGAACGAATCTTTGAGAGAGCATCCGCACTGCTGGCTCCTTCCGACCTTAAAGGGGAAACCATACTAATTACAGCCGGACCAACAAGAGAAGAACTTGATCCTGTACGTTACATATCCAATCACTCATCAGGGAAGATGGGTTATGCGCTGGCCAAAGCAGCAAGAGATCGCGGAGCCAGAGTAATACTTGTCAGTGGCCCGACCTGCCTGGAACCTCCTCCAGATCTGGAACTTGTTAACGTAGAATCTGCACAGCAGATGCGTGATGCTGTCTTCAGCAGGGTCAAATTATGCTCTGTTATAATAAAGGCAGCGGCAGTGGCTGATTACCGGCCTGCCTTGAGAAATAACGAAAAGATCAAGAAACTGGATGAAAACCTGACCCTGGAACTTGAAAAGAATCCGGATATCCTTGCACAGCTTGGACAGCTGGAAAAACCTCCTCTCTTAATCGGATTTGCAGCGGAGACCAACCACCTTCAGGCTAATGCGAAAATAAAACTTGCCGCCAAAAACCTTGATATGATTGTGGCAAACGATATAAGCCAGGAAGGCGCAGGCTTTAATACAAGTACCAATATAGCAAGACTGTTATACCGGAACGGAACGGTTGAACCGCTGGAGCTGATGCCCAAGACCCGACTGGCTGATATTATACTTGATCGCACAAGAGAACTGCTAAAGGATAAAAGGTGAGCTTGGTTCGTGGCAGGCACCTTTAAGTATCTCCAGAAGTTCAGGGTGATGAATCGAACGTCTTAATGTAGGCTTGATGAATTCAACACGCTCCATCCCCTGCTCCCTGGTAAATCTACCGGTTTTGTAAAGAAAACGGAGGTAACGGCGCATTTCCTGGGCAACCTCCAAAGCAGCTTCTCCTGTAGGGTCGGTCATCCAGCAGAATGACTCTTCACCATGAACCATCAAATCCATAACTACCTCAATCGTACATCCCAGATATTCCTGTCTGTCTTCAGGTGTCAGTCTATGTTCTGAACGGCTGGACAAAGCCTTTATCATAATCTGCCAACGCTCAAGCCTTGATAGCAGGAGGATGGAGTTGAATATTCTCTTACTGTTTGAGAAAGAAAAAAGCGTAGGTGCCATCACCCGACTTAGCAGAGCATCATCATGACGACGTCCTGACTGACAGACCTCTTTGGCTTTTTCCCAGACATGAGGTTCAACAAAAGATTCAAAACGGAGTTCCCAATAGGTATGGCGCAAAGAAATGGTGGAAAAGGAACGTATTATCTTGTAAGGCACAAAATAGTTATGAGCCACTACATCAGCCGCCAGATGACATAGATAACCGTAAGCGCATGCCCGCTGAGGGTCATCCTGAGCTGCCTGCATAAGTCTCTGGCCTACTCTCCATCGATGGCAGTTAAGCATGTAATGGGTATATTTTTTACCTACAATAATATCTGGAGCCAGACAACCATAAAGAAAATCGTTGGCATATGTACCAAGCAGTATGGCAAGATTCGGGGGCAGCTGTTGTAATCGCGAGAGGAGATCAAGTCCAATAAGGAGATGGGTTCCGCCACCCCAGGCATACAGATTATCTGGAAACAAGAAAGCGAGCAGGATAGCTGTAATAATGATTCGCATGCTGTCAAGCATACTCAAGAACAATATAAAAGCCAAGCATGAGGTTAAACAATGGAAGCTGTATCACGCCAGACAATGTACAGATCAGTGAGAGAATATCTAAATGAACTTGAAGAGAGCGGGCTTGATGGACTGCCAGAGACAACTGATAAAAACGAGCAGAGCAGCAGTGTGGAGTTTTTTGCCTCTCCGGTGCAAACCTCGGAATCTCTTCCTTACACCCTCGAATCACTGAGACAACATATTGGCAATTGCCAACTATGTTCACTATCCATCTCAAGAAAGAACCTAGTTTTTGGAGCCGGCAACGAAAAAGCACGTCTGGTATTTGTAGGAGAAGCGCCAGGCGCAGATGAAGATCGACAGGGGCTACCTTTTGTTGGTGAGGCTGGCGGGATCTTGACCAGGATTATTCATGCTATGGGCTTTAAACGAGAAGAAATATACATCTGTAATGTTCTTAAATGCAGACCTCCAGGCAACCGTAATCCCCACAAAGATGAGATAGCCTCCTGTTCGCCGCTTCTCATACAACAGCTGGAGATTATAAAACCTGAGGTGATTGTTGCGCTTGGAACCTTTGCAACACAGACACTCCTGGACAACAAGGAACCAATCTCAAAATTGCGCGGAAGCTTTCATGTTTATCATGGCATCCCCCTTATGCCAACCTTTCATCCCTCCTTTCTGCTGCGGAACAGAGGGAATAAACAATATTACTGGGATGTCTGGAGCGATATGGTGCAGGTTTTACAAAAACTGAATCTGCCAGTCCCTGAAAAAAACCAGGGACAAGAGGGTAATTCATAACCATCGTCGAATCACAAATATTCGTGCTTTATTATTATATTCCGGCCAGTTATCCGCTGGCGCACGCTCTTTCATAATCTGGCGCAATCTTTTTTTGATTGGGCTTATTACAACCCCACCCCCTTTTTTACGGCAATCGATGACACTCTCCACAAAAGTTTTACTGTCAAGCACAACCAGAACATGCCCTTTCCACACTAACAGATCAAGTGGACGAAGCATCTTTTCAATCTCGGCAGCCTCCAATCCGCTAATAGGTAACGGCTTTCCGAAAGAAACAAGTTGAGCTGTATTACGCGGTGTGTAACCTTCTGTAGCCTCGTATAGCATCCCTGAACAATCCAGCCCTGCAAACATGCAAATCTGCTTCTGGATGAAAACTCCTTTGCTCAGGTTACCACCCCAGATATAAGGGCGTCCGATAGAAGCTTTCAAACGCTTAACCACCTGTTCCCTTTCAGGATAAGCAGGGGTTCTCTCTTTTACTCGAATTTTCTCAAGTTCAAGATCCCTTACAGAGAGATAAAGTCGCACTCCATCAGGAGCTGGATACTCATCAGTGCTAATCTCATATACAAGCGGGAAATCTTTCAGAGAACCGACAATTTTAAAAACCGTACCTTTTAATGCTATAAACTCCAGCTCCCTTATCTGACCACAAAGATCCGGCTTAAGGTCTGCAGGTGAAAATGCCGCCTCTGCAGAGTTGAATACAGGGATCGGAGCTGTTGCCACAGCAAACTCTAAATCGCTCCCGGAATATCCATAATTGCTTATAAACAGCAAAAACAGTAAGATATATAAAACTCTCATATATTCAGTATCCTCTTTGGTTGCAGCATTTAGCTCTGCATGATAAAAAACAAACCACCATATCCTACATCAGATAAACTGAAACACCAAATTTGAGAGGAGTTCAAATGGATTGGCTTACTGACCCGCAAGCCTGGCTGGCACTTCTGACATTGACCGCTCTTGAGATTGTTCTTGGCATAGACAACATCATCTTCATAAGCATATTGACAGGCAAACTGCCTGAAAAACAGCGCCCAAAAGCCCAGAAGCTGGGACTTGGCCTGGCAATGATCACCCGTTTACTGCTTCTTTTATCCCTATCATGGATAATGAAACTTACCAATCCACTGTTCCATATTCTAGGTCACGGGATATCGGGACGCGATATCATACTGATTACAGGCGGACTATTTCTGCTTGCCAAGAGTACTATGGAAATACATGACAAACTTGAAGGCGAAGAACATCATGCAAGCTCCGGTAAAGGTGCCGTCTCTTTTGGAAGTGTACTGATACAAATCATGTTTCTGGATATTATATTCTCTCTTGATTCAGTTATAACAGCAGTCGGTATGGCAAGACAGCTTGGAGTTATGGTAACGGCAGTTATCATATCAGTTGGAATTATGATGTTCTTTGCTGGCGCAGTAAGCCGTTTTGTAGATAATCACCCGACGGTAAAGGTACTTGCCCTCTCATTTCTCTTGATGATCGGAGTGGCACTGGTTGCAGATGGCCTTTCATTCCATATCCCAAAGGGATATATCTACTTTGCAATGGCATTCTCTGTATTTGTCGAGATGGTTAACATTCGGGTTCGAACAAAGACTGAAAATCCTCTAAAACTGAGGCATCAGCTGGTAGGTGATATAGATGAACTCGACTAAACAGCACTGAAAAACCAAGAACAGGAAAACAATCAATGAAAAAACTTTTGGGAACAATTATATCTTTCCTCTTTCTCTTCATTTCAGTCTGCTCCGCCAAAGCTGAACAGGCTAATCTTCAACAGGTAATTTCAACTATTGAGCAGGGTTACAGCTCGCTTAAGGATCTTCAGGCATCATTTAGCCAGACGACTCTATTGGCTGGTTTTCCCAAACCACAAAAAGGGCATGGAGAACTTGCCCTTAGACGTCCGGCAAAAGGGGCGGCACAGTTTCGTTTTGATTATGTAGCACCTAAACAGAGTATAATCTCCAATGGCAAACAGGTATGGTTCTATCAACCTGAAAACAGGCAGGTTCTGATCTCGTCTCTTGAAGGAATGATGAAGGGGGGGAACAGCATAGCTATGACCTACCTGACAGGACTGGGCAATGTATCAAAGGACTTCAAGAGTTCCTTTGCAAAGCCAAATAGAGACAAGCAGGGGAACTATATTATTGAACTGACGCCACGCAACCCTACCCCGCTACTCTCAAAATTGCGTCTTGCAATCATGGAAGAGGCTGTGACTGCTTTTCATGCAGATGGAAAAGTAAAGTTTCTGTTTCCTCTGGTTTCATCAACAGTTACAGACAGCAGCGGAACAGAGACTACGATTAATTACAGCAATATCAGAACAAATATCGAAATTTCAGGAGCAAAATTCAACTTTAAAGTTCCTAAAGACGTGGAAATAATCAAACCGTAGGAGGAATCGCCATGCCATCGTTTGACATTGTTTCAAAGGTAGATATGCAGGAAGTTGATAACGCCGTGAATCAGGCTATCAAGGAGATCGGCCAACGCTACGACTTCAAAGGTTCAAAAAGCGAGATCTCCCAGGAAAAGGATGCGGTTAAAATAATTGCTGACGATGATTATAAACTTAAGTCTGTGATTGATGTATTACAATCCAAATTTCTCAAACGTAATATCTCTATAAAATCACTTCAGTATGGAAAAGTTGAACCGGCATCAGGAGGTCTGGTACGCCAGAACATCTCTGTTCAGCAAGGGATCTCAAAGGAGAAGGGAAAAGAGATAATAGCGGTAATCAAAGAGAGCAAATTGAAGGTTCAGGCTCAGATACAGGATGACCAGGTGCGCGTAACAGGCAAGAACCGCGATGACCTGCAAGAAACGATACAACTCCTGAAAGGTAAAGAGCTTGATGTAGAGATGCAGTTTGTAAACTTTAGAGAGTAAAATTTGTTCTTATATCATATTGGGACAAGGATAAAACCGATGTTAAAGAGCAAAATAGAGATAACAAAAGGTGATATCACTACACTTAAAGTGGATGCCATTGTAAATGCAGCTAACAACACCTTGCTTGGAGGGGGTGGAGTGGATGGGGCTATCCACAAGGCAGCAGGACCAAAGCTGCTTCAGGAATGCGCCACACTTGGTGGATGTCCAACAGGCGAGGCTCGTATAACCAAGGCTTACAATCTGCCAGCAACCTTTGTAATCCATACCGTTGGACCGGTCTGGAATGGAGGAACAGAGGGTGAAGAAAAGCTGTTGGCATCATCCTATCGCAACAGTTTTGAACTTGCCCGCCAAAATGGAGTAAAGAGTATTGCCTTTCCTGCAATAAGTTGCGGGGTGTACGGCTATCCAATGCCGCAGGCAGCGGCTGTAGCATTACAACAAGCTGTTTTTGCAGCAGAATCCGGCAACTTTGAAAGGATAATACTGATTCAGTACAGCGAACCTGCCCTTGACTGTTTTAAATCTGTTGCCAGCCGACTAGGGATTCAGATAGAGCCATGAATAATATCGGCCAGGCACTGCGTATAGCCCTGCGGGCGTTACGAATCAACAAGATGCGTTCCTTTCTGACCATGCTCGGTATTATCATAGGGATAGCAGCAGTAATAGCCATGATGGCTGTAGGTTCAGGCGCAAGCTATGTAATATCTCAACAGATAGCCAGTATCGGCAGCAATATCCTCCTTGTAATACCTGGCTCCACAACCAGTAGCGGAATACGCACCGGCAGTGGCGGTGTGCAGACACTTAAAGCAGCAGACGCCAGAGCAATGATGACTGACTGTCCGTCTGTAGAACTTGCTGCTCCGGTAATACGCAGCAGCGGCCAGATTGTATATGGTAACCAGAACTGGTCAACCCTCTTGATGGGAACAACACCTGAAATGTTTGAAATCAGGGAATGGCCTGTGGTAAGCGGCCGCAGCATCTCCAGCTCTGATGTGGATGGTGCGGCCAAAACATGTGTTATTGGCCGTACCATAGCTCAGACACTCTTTGGAGATGAAGATCCGTTAGGAAAGATGATCAGGATAAAGAAGGTTCCGTTTATAGTAATCGGCATACTGGAAGCCAAAGGTCAGTCGCCACAGGGAACTGATCAGGATGATGTAATCTTTGTTCCATTGAGAACTGCTCAACGGAAGCTTATGGGAAGCCAGTTTCCAGACACAGTCGGTTCAATTCTGGTAAAGGCAAAAAGCGAGGAACTGCTACCTAAAGCGGAGAAAGAAATTAATGACCTGCTAAATCAGCGCCACAGGATTACAAACGGCAAAGAGCCGGATTTCACCGTTCGTAATCTCTCTGAAATCCTGGCGGTTGCAGAACAATCCTCTAAAGCGATGTCACTTCTTCTTGGAGCGGTGGCCTCTATCTCCCTCATTGTTGGCGGGATAGGGATCATGAATATAATGTTGGTCTCCGTTACCGAACGCACACGTGAAATCGGAATAAGGATGGCAATAGGAGCAAAAAAAAAGGATATACTTCTGCAATTTCTTACTGAAGCGGTTCTATTAACCGTTTTAGGTGGACTTATAGGCATAGCCCTAGGGGCAGGCGGAGCAACCATAGTTTCAAAGATTCTCTCCTGGCCAACATTAATCTCTCCCTTAGCCGTCACAGTTGCAGTTCTCTTCTCCGGCGCTGTAGGGATATTCTTTGGTTTCTACCCTGCTCGCAAGGCGGCTGGACTTAACCCTATAGAGGCTTTGCGTTATGAATGAGGATAAGCCGAGAATAATGCTAGTTGAGGATGAGATGCACCTTGCCCGTGGAATCTGCTTCAACCTTGAACAGGACGGATATTTAGTGAGCCACTTTGATAAAGGGGAAACAGCTCTTGAGAGCTTGCGGGTAGATCGTTTTAACCTAATCATTTTAGATGTAATGCTCCCTGGCATGGATGGCTTTCAGGTATGCAGACAGATGAGGGAGATAGACTCACGTGTTCCCATACTGATGCTTACAGCTCGTTCAGAGGATGCTGACAGGGTAAGCGGTCTTGAAAGTGGCGCAGATGATTATCTAACAAAACCTTTTAATCTGGCAGAGTTTCTGCTCAGGGTAAAGGGGATGCTCAGACGTTCTTCCTGGTATCGCCCTGAACCGGTTGAAGAGGGTTACCAGTTTGGCCTGAATGAGGTTTTTCTTTTATCCTACCGCGCAAAAACAGCCCAGGGAGAGATAGAACTGACAGAAATGGAGGTACGGGTTCTTGCGCTTTTCTTCCAACGTGAGAGCCAGGTCATCTCTCGTGGTGAACTCTTGGAATCTGTCTGGGGCTATTCATCTGATGCGGAGACCCGCACACTTGATAACTTTGTAGTCAGACTTCGTAAATACTTTGAGCGAGATCCTTCCAGACCTGTATACTTTCAGACAGTTCGAGGTGTAGGTTATCGTTTTTCTCGTACCGGTTCCTGAGTATGACTCAACGCAGGCCTCAACCAAGGAAGCTCCCTTCGCCGGAAGAACTGAACCAGCTTGTAGCGCAGCTTAAATCAGACAACAAAACTGATAATTCCAATTATCGGGAACAATCATTAAAGCTTCATGGCTGGATCTGTGCAAAATGTGGGCGGGAGTTTGAGCGTGAAAATCTACATCTACTCACAGTCCATCACAAAGATGGCAATCATCACAATAATCCCAAAGATGGCTCAAACTGGGAAAATCTGTGCGTTTACTGCCATGAAGATGAGCATAGCCGAATGATCCTTGCAGAGTATCTGAATGGAAAAAATGAATCACGCCGACATTAATCGGAGCTAAATGTGAAAAAATTTTTCTGGGTCTTAATATTAACAGCGCTGATATATTTTGGCTATATCGTCATATCCCTCGCCTTGTTACCCCCTTTAAGCATGCTTGCTGACAAGAAGCTGAATCTTACAGTACAGGTACGAGACTGGCAGGGAAAAGAACATCCTTTTGTTATCGGTCCCAAAAACAGGCGTTGGACAAGCTCTTCACGGATACCTTCAGAGATGAAGTGGGCAGTGATTGTCGCGGAGGATAGCAACTTTTACAAACATGAAGGGATCGACGTTAAGGCTATAAAAGAGGCAATCAAATATGATCTGGAAAAAAAGAGCATGGCCAGAGGTGCCTCAACAATAACCCAACAGGTTGCAAAAAACATATTTCTCACAAGGGAGAAGAGCCTGACACGTAAAATCAAGGAGGTTTATCTGGCATGGAGAATGGAGCGGGAATTGACAAAAGGCCGCATACTTGAACTTTACCTTAATATAGTAGAATTGGGACCAATGGTTTACGGCATAGGACATGGTTCACATTACTACTTCGGCAAATCACCTTCAGCCATGACCCCTCGTGAGTGTGCATTTCTTGCTGCTATGCTACCTGGCCCACGAATAGCCTACAACCCTTATCGAAATCTTGGCAAGGTTCTTAGCCGTTCCAATATGATACTTAAAAAACTCCGCAGCCACGGAGTAATATCGGCAGATGAACTTCAGCTGGCTCTTAATCAACAGCCTAATATTACCGGACTTCAAAATAAGATAGACATAACCATTAAGCAGGAAGTTGCTTTTCAGGCAACATCATCATCAAAGGGATTACCATCTCCTGCAGAACAACCGGAAAATCCTGTTCAAACCACCCCCACTGAAACAACATCTTCCCATACAGAAGAACCTGCAGCAAACCAGCAGGAAGAGAAGCCTGCAGTTGCTACCGGAGTCCAGTAACTAAACAGTGTCAATGAGTGGATTACATAACAGCAAACGTTTTGCCAGGATATTCAGACACTTACATCGCCAAGCCCCTGAGAATCTACCTGAAACATACCCTGCAGACCAGTTAACCTTTATCTCTGAAGGTTATAAGTTTTTTAGCTTGCTCTTTGATACTATAGCCGCTTCCCGGCAATATATATGCATTGAATATTACAAGATCTCCGCAGACAAAACCGGTCTTCGCCTTGCAGAAATGATTCTTGATGCCCGCAAACGCGGGGTAGATGTCTATCTGATTTATGATTATTTCGGTTCTCTTGACACGCCTGACTCATACTTTAAAAAGCTTAAACAGAATGGAGTGAATGTACTTGTTTTCAACCCACCATCTTTCAGGCGGGGAATAAACTGGTTTGACCGCCGGGATCACCGTAAACTAACCATTATTGATGGCAAAACAGCTTTTCTCGGGGGACGTAACATTGGAGACGATTACGCTGGAACTCCGGAAACCCTCCCTTTGTTTCATGATGTAGGCTTCAGTATCTCAGGAGCTGCGGTAGAACGGCTTACAGAGCTTTTCTCAGAGGTGTGGTTGATGGAAAAAGGAGAAAAGCCTTATTTTAAACCCTTTACACCCAATCAGGAAGATTCTTGCCCAGTAGATAAACCTGAATCAGTCATATCCCTTGTAAGTGGCGGGCCACATCATAAACGTTCCAGAATTCGATCTGCATTCAGGGTTGCAATGGCAACAGCATCAACTGAACTGCTGATTGCAAATCCATATTTTCTTCCGGGTCCCCTTATACTCCGTTCACTGCTAAGATCTGCCAGAAGAGGAGTTACTGTACGGCTGTTGCTCCCGGCTCGCAGCGATGTACCTTTGGTCAGATTACTGAGCCGCAGCACATTTGATCAACTTCTAAAAGCCGGCATCCAGATTTACGAGATGCAGAACCAGATCCTCCACGCAAAGCTGATGGTAATTGACGGTGTAAGAACCGTAATAGGTTCAGCGAATATGGACTATCGAAGTTTCAACAGAAATTATGAAATCAATGCCCATGTCAGATCGGTAAGTTTTGGGGAACAAGTACATAGACACATTGAAAAGGCTTTTTCAGAAGCTCATGAGGTAAAGCTGGCAGATCATATTCGCAGAGGTATTATAGCCAAGCTGCTGGAACGCCTGCTACGGCCTTTAAGATGGTTTTTATAGGAGTGCTTCCATGTTCGTTGATACCCATTGTCACCTTAATCTTCCTCCAATCACCGATAATCTGGATCTGATGTTGAAGGAGGCACGAGCCAACGGGATTTTCAAGTGGATTGTACCATCGGTTCATCCTGACGACTGGCAGCAGATATTAGGATTGGGAAACATTGACAGTTCAATCAGGCCAGCTTTTGGTATACACCCCTCACACAGCTCTAAGATTAACGAAAACAGCCTGGAAGAACTTTATAAAATCGCGCCGCAAGGGGTTGCCATTGGAGAAACAGGTCTTGACAAGACCCTTCCTGACATTGATAAACAGGAATGGCTCTTTAGAGAACAGTTGAGGATAGCCAAAAGACATAGTCTGCCTTTGCTTATTCACTGCCGTAAGGCAATTGGTCTGACTCTTCAGATTCTTAAAGAAGAAGTAGGAGATCTGTCAGGAGGAATAATGCATTCCTTTTCCGGTTCTCTTGAATCCGCCCTTGAATTTGCAAAACTTGGCTTTGCAATATCGGTTTCCGGCACAATAACACGCAAAGAAGCATACAGGCCTTTACTGATTGCTGAAAAACTACCTCTTGAACAGCTGGTGATTGAAACCGATGCCCCGTACCTTACCCCAAGCAGCCATCATACTTCCCCTAACCGTCCAGCATGGTTATTGGATATTGCATTAAGACTTGCCGCTATCCGCTGTTGCGACATAGGAAAAATTGCCGAAACAACAACAGCAAACGCAAAGAGATTTATACCAAAGCTATAATATCTAACTTGTTTATCCGCACGCCAATATGATACGGTTTGAAAAAGGAGACAGCCATGAAACAGTTTCTTCCTGCAATCTTTTTTTTGATTCTAGCTCTGCCAGGTTGCTCTATGTTTACAGCCTGGAAGAGCATTCCTCCACCAGGGGGATGTGACCAATGTCACTCAGTCTCATTATCCGGTAACTGGGCAGTTGCCTATAAGCCTGCCAACATTGCAGATGAACAGGGGCGTCTGGCTTTTCAAACCCCTCAATACAACACTCCTCCAAGAATGAATCAGCCATCATCTGAGCTAGAGCTTAGAAAGAGTGATGATTCACGTTGCTTTGATTGTCACAACGCACCGACTCCGGCTCACAAGGATCGCAAAGGCAAATATCATCATGGAAAATAAAACAACAAAAAATATTGACATTTTTTTTTGATTGAGTATAGTTTCCCTTTGTTGCTTACACTACCCTGCTTAAGCGGGGTTAATTAACCCAAGAGGTGAAATCAAATGAAAAAACTGCTCTCCCTGTCCCTGGTACTCGCATTGGCTCTCGGTGTTTCCGCTGGCTGCAAGAAGCAGCAACCTGCTGCTCCTGCTGCTCCTGCTGTTGAAGCTCCTAAGGCTCCTGAAGCACAAAAGCCTGTTTCTTCCGTTAAAGCTCCTGAAGCTGCTGCCGCACCTGCTGCTGCTCCTGCTGCTGAGCCTAAAAAGGACGAGAAGAAGCACTGATATTTATCCATATTGGATAGAAAGCCTGCGGTTATTCCGCAGGCTTTTTTTATTTTATGTCATAAAAAAGAAGAGCTAATCTATAATCAGATCAGCTCTTCTTTTACATCTATCAGAACAAAATCAGATTACTCGTTCCAACCCTTTGGATGAAGCTCACCTATCTGCTCCCAATGTTCTGGAGAACGCCAAAGGGAAGAGAGTATCAGTTCCCTGATATGCAGGAACTCTTTAGGTAGCTTGTCATACATCTTTACGAACAGCTCTTCGTGAGAGATGACCTCATTCTGCCATACGTTACGATCAACCGACATAAGTTCATTGAACTTCTCACGCGACATATCAAGATCTTGCCAATCCATATCATCATAACGGGGCATCCAGCCCAAAGGTGACTCAACAGCGCCAACTTTGCCCTGAACCCTGTCAACTATCCATTTCAGTACCCTCATATTGTCAGAATAGCCTGGCCAGAGAAACTTGCCGTTCTCATCCTTACGGAACCAGTTAACGCTGAATATCCGTGGCGGACGTGGAATGCTTCTGCCGAACTGTAGCCAGTGTGCAAAGTAATCAGCCATATGGTATCCGCAGAAAGGCAGCATTGCAAAAGGGTCACGGCGGACATTACCGGTGGCACCTACAGCCGCAGCGGTAGTTTCGGAACCAAGTGTAGATGCCAAATAAACACCATAATTCCAGTTAAATGCCTGATAAACCAATGGCACGGTATCTTTACGCCGCCCCCCGAATATAAAGGCGCTCATCGGCACCCCTTTGGGATTCTCCCAGTCAGGGTCAATACTTGGGCACTGTGATGCTGGTGAGGTAAAGCGTGCGTTTGGGTTAGCGGCTGGACGCCCGCAATCGGGTGTCCATGGATTACCCTGCCAGTCAGTCAGTTTTGCAGGCAGCTCATCCGTCATGCCCTCCCACCAGACATCGCCATCTTCAGTCAAGGCTGTATTTGTGAAAATGGTATTTTTTTCACATGATATCATTGCATTGGGATTGGTCTTGTAGTTGGTACCTGGCGCTACACCAAAGTATCCATACTCAGGGTTTATGGCATACACCTGCCCATCAGCCCCCGGCTTAATCCATGCTATGTCATCACCTATGGTGGTAACCTTCCAGCCTTTTTCCAAAAACGGGGTAGGAGGAATCAGCATTGCAAAGTTGGTCTTTCCACATGCGCTTGGAAATGCACCACCAACGTAAGTCTTCTCACCCGTTGGTGATTCAACACCAAGTATCAACATATGTTCTGCAAGCCATCCTTCATCCTTACCCTGTTTGGATGCAATTCTAAGAGCCAGGCACTTCTTGCCGAGAAGTGCATTTCCACCATAGCCGGATCCGAATGACCAGATGGCTCTTTCTTCAGGGAAATGAACTATATACTTCTGCTTGTTGCAAGGCCATGGAACATCCTTCTGTCCAGGCTCCAACGGTGCTCCAACAGAGTGCAGGCAAGGTATGAATTCACCATCGCCAAGCACATCTATAACCTGCTTGCCCATACGGGTCATGATCCTCATGTTGGCAACAACATAGAGAGAATCTGTAATCTCAATCCCTATCTTGGCTATATCTGATCCCAGAGGCCCCATACTGAAAGGAATAACGTACATTGTACGCCCTTTCATGGAACCTTTAAAAAGACCTTTAAGGGTTGACTTCATCTCTTTAGGATCGACCCAGTTATTTGTCGGGCCGGCATCCTGCTTGGAGCGGGAACATATAAAAGTGCGATCTTCAACCCTGGCAACATCGGATGGATCAGAAAGACTAAGATAGCTGTTAGGACGCTTTTTGGGATTCAGCTTTATAAAGGTTCCGCTCGCTACCATCTGTGCACAGAGTTTGTCATACTCCTCCTCTGATCCATCGCACCAGTGGATGCTGTCCGGTTGACACATCTCAGCCATTTCCGCTACCCATTGCTTTAACTGTTCATTTTTTACTTCATAACTCATGTCTGCCGCCTCCCCCTTCAGGAAATAGAAATAACCAGCGCTATAAACCAAAAATTTATTCTTACTTATTTATCATAAGAGAGACTAAAACAAAAGGGGCTAACTAAAGTTTGAGGCTTTTTCTATATTTCAATAGAATAGCCTACATGAGCAGACTGAAATGCAGATGGAAACTCATGTTTCAAACGGGCAGCAGCATTAAAACCAGTGCAATGACTTACCGCAAGCTTATTAATCTGCCATTTTCTTAATTCTTTCACCGTCTGTTCCAGTTGATTGGCGCTGGAATAACCGAGGTGAGTCCCCCCGATTACAGCAAAAATATCGTCACGACCGGTTATCCCTGCAGTATACTCCAAGGTATTGATAAGACCTGAATGACAACAGCCCAAAAGTATAACAAGTCCTTTTGCAGTTGGTATAACCAGTGACTGGTCGTCATTGAAAGGATCTCTTACAGTTGCTAAGGTATCAATATAAAGCCCGCTGTCTCCTGTCTCAAAACTGCTCTTTCTTGGTACCTGGCCTGTCATGAAGATGCCGGAGCAGATCTCACGATACTGATCTGAAAAATCAAAAGTCCCCCCCTGCCCTTCTAGATAATCTTTAGGATACGGAACACCTAAAGAGATATTTTCACCAGTATCTTTATAACGATAGCGTGGAATAAAAAGTTCTGGATGCCCGAATATTTTCTTGGAACCACAGGTTCTTAGAAGCGGCAGAAGACCGCCTGTATGATCATAATGGCCATGTGAAAGAGCAACATCCTTAACAAGATGGAGATTCTTGTTCATACGCTGGGCATTATGCAAGAGTGTAAATCCCTGTCCGGTATCAAACAGCAAAGAACCTCCATCCCACTCTATAATAGCGCTGAAACCATGTTCTCCCATTGTTCCCGATATTGAACCAACAGAGTTTTCACACAATATTGTGATGCGATAGCCCATATCTCCCTCCTTAAGATTAATTTAATCCAAAATCCTCTCTTTTTGCATCCAATGTCAACAGGAGAATAGAACAGAGGCTTAATGGTTGCGATGTAAAGCCATTATTTTGTATAGTTACAAAACAACAACATGTTAATAGCCTGGACAAATCAAATGAGACCAAAACATCTTACAAGCAGACAAAGTTCTTCTGGCAATGGATTGTCGCCGGTAGTTAACGCTGTCTCAGATATTAAAAATGCCTAAAACTGCACTTGTCTACTCATCAAGCTTTGAGCAGTTCAGCTATGGCAGCAACCATCCTTTCAAGCTACATCGCTATGGAATCGCCCTTGAACTGCTGGAAGCATACAAACTATTAAACCTTCCAAAAATGGAACGGCGTGACTGCCAACCTATAAGCAAAGAGCAAATGCTCTCCTTTCATACTGCAAAATATATAAACCGTCTTGAAGAGTTCAGCCTCTCAGATGAATCCAGGGCAGATTTTTTATTTGGCCTTGGTGATGCAGATTGCCCTGTCTTCAAAGGTCTTTTTGATTATGCGGCTCTTGGAGCCGGCGCCACAATGGAGGCATGCCGCCTGATTGAGGAGGAAGGTTTTCAGGCAGTGCTCTCCCCTGCAGGGGGCTGGCATCATGCCCACAAAGACAAGGCTTCAGGATTCTGCTATTTAAATGATGCTGCAATAGCTATAAAATGGTTGCTTGGACGGGGACGGAGAGTCGCGTACCTGGATTTCGACGCTCACCATGGCGACGGTGTGCAGGAAGGCTTTTATGATTCAGATCAGGTTCTAACAGTTTCTCTGCATGAAAGCGGCATCTATTTTTTCCCCGGCACCGGCTTTGAGGATGAGACAGGAAACGGAGCAGGGCTTGGCTATACAATCAACCTGCCTCTTTTGGCGCATACTGACGATCCTCTCTACATGAGAGCCTTTGACGAAGTGGTATACCCTCTTGTGGCAGCCTTTAACCCGGATATCATTGTTGCCCAGATAGGGGCAGACACCTTCCGCACCGATCCTCTGACCAGATTGGAGATAACCACATTCGGTTACTCCTATATCATGCGCAAGCTACAGGCATTGAAGATACCATGGGTGGCGCTGGGTGGGGGAGGCTACGATCTAATGAATACAGCGCGGGCATGGACTATTGCCTGGGCTGCCATGAATGATATTGAACTACATCCGCGTCTCCCTGCTCAATTTGTGAAAAAAATCCGTAATCAGGGATATCCTAATACAATGCTTCTTGATGCCATGCACTGGGCAGATGAGCATGATCGCTGTCTGGCTCTGGATGCAATGGAAAGAAGCATTTCCATCATAAGAAAGCAAGTATTTCCAACGATTATTGGCGGAGACCTGAAGGAGCTTCTTTAATGCCGAAATTGCCTGGGAACATAGCATTATCAAGCAGTTCAGGCTTTCCGCTAACATCACTGTCTGCAGTAAACCGTTTACAACAGTGCGAAAGGGAATCCATCTATTCAACCCTGCTCCCTCAACGTCTTTTGAATCTTCTGCAGATTACACCAGAAAGTCCCCCTCCATATTCCAACAAACAGCTTATCCAGATAGTTGCTCCTGAAGGACTCAATTTTGTAAGGATTAATGTAAGGGCAAACAGAGATGATAGAGACTCCGTATTCTTTGCGGAGCTGACAGACACACAATTTCATCAGATGGAGCTGGCCTTTTGCATCATCTGCGATCCTGCGGCTCCACGCTTTGCGGTTGACGTAACAGAAGCCGGAGCGGTAAACTATTTTACTTCTCACGGACGCAACCTGCCAGAAGAACTGAGAGCTATGCAGGCCGGACTATTTCCTAACCAGACCAGACGCGGTTTAAAGATGTTCAATGAATTTTTCCAGCTGGTTGAAAAATTTACCGACAGCCTGGGAATGGAAATGATAGTTGCAGAACCACTTACATATGATAATGCAATAAGATACGAAAAATACGGCTTTGACTACCTGACCGGACGAAGAAAAATGGTTGAAATTAATACTGAATTTCAGAGAGGTGGAAAATTGTTCCGGCGCCTTGATGGTTCCAGCCCATTTCGTCAACCAGGTATGGAAAAATCCGTACGTGGGCGAAGCTGGGCAATCCATGACGGCATTATGGACGAACCCTGGGACGGGATACAGATCTATAAGATGATCGGTGTGCATGCAGGGTTAAACACCTTTCCTGACAGATATACCGAATAATATATATTTGTATTTACGGTCATGTTTATCTATTTTAAACAATCACATTAACATGGAGCATGAAACAGATGATAAAATGTATTGAACCTACCCAGCTGGAGGGTATCAGCTACTTTCAACCGATTGAAAATTTCCATATCACCGGTAGGGATGGCCGAGTGAACATCCCCTGGGAACTCCCTATTCCGCTTGTTGAAGAGGATTATAGAACAGCACTTGAGCAGGGTGAACCGGGTTACGACCAGATCGGCAAGGGCATGTTCAAGGCACTGACTCAGAATCCTGATTGCGTTTACGCTATTGATTTCGCACGAGTCCTTCAGTCCGGATATCCTCACATCATCACAGAAATAGGGGGCGAGGTTATAACCATTGATATCAAGGAAGCTGAACTCCCGTTCCTATCCCGCAGGATAAATCTCCTGAAGATTATGGCTATGCTTGAGAGCAATAATGCTGGGCTATGGTGCGAGATAGGACAAACTCTGGTGGAAAAAGGGAGCAGAATGGAGGCGGCGCATCTGGCCGTACAATCATGGTATGGGGCTGAAAAATACCTCGCCAGATCCCTGGAACTTGAACCGCAGAATATTCATACCGCTTATCAGCTGGGTGAAACACATTATGTGCTTGGACACTATGAAGAAACTCTTCAACTATGGGAACCCCTGCTTGACAAACTTAAAGATTCGGAACGTCTTGCTCTTACAGCAAGGATCAATGCAATCAAAAAAGGGGAATTGCCCAAAGTTCCTGCTTTAGACTATCTGACGGCTCTCTCTGTTGCCTTTGAACAACATCAGGAAGAAGAATACTACGAGGCTGCGGCTATTGCAGAAGATGTACTTGCAGACGAGGTATTCTGCGCTCAGTTTCCAATGGCAGGGGTATATCGTTTTCTTGAACAATGTTATCGTGCCGTAAATATGATCGACAAGGCCGATGCAGTTCGCGGAAGGTGTTAGATGTTTGGATTCAGTAATGCAGATTGGTTATTCATCTGTTTTATACTTCTGGTCATAGCCTTTTGCGTGGGAATAAGTGATATGAGGAAGAAAAAGTCATGATTGACGGCCTTCCTAACCGTGATGACGCTTCTCCCCGCTCCCAGACCATGATTATGTTAACAGGTCTATATCTCTTCATGCTTCTTATGACATTAATGAGCTATGGACAGCCGATTCCTCTTTTCGGACATATTCTTGAGGGAAAATCAGCAAGAATATTCATAATGGTAGACAGCCTTTTATGCCTCTATCTCTTCCTGGGACTCTGGCAGCGACAGCATCTTACATGGATACTTCTACTGGTCTATAACGGATATGAAGTGCTGAATATTCTGGCAAACCTGTTTCTAGTGTCTCATAATGAGCTTGAAAGAATACTTGAACGGACAATAGATCCGAAGGGGATGTTATTCAGCAACCTCTTGACTATCGGGATAGTGCTCTGGGTAAGCCGTATAATCTGGAAACAGAGAGAACAGTTTATCAATAACTCCCCCTACCTGTTTTAGTATATAGAGAATAACAAATGGGAAAAATTTTACTGATAGATGACGACCCCGCTTTTACCCGTCTGCTAAAAGATTATATTGCAGAGCAGTACCCTCTGCTTGCGGTTGAAATCTGCAACAACCCGCTTGAAGCTTTAACTGTTATCAAAAAGGCTCCATATGATCTAATTTTGATAGACTTTGAGATGCCAACCCTGGATGGGCTTAAACTATTGAAATTTGCTGTACAATCCGGAATAGAAAAACGAAGGATTGTAATCCTTTCCAGCCGTGATGCAGATTTTTTGCATGAGCAGTGTCCTATGGGAAGCTGCCTTGCGGTACTCAATAAACATGAAGTCCGCCAAAAAGCCGTGTTGGATATGATCTTCAGTTCCCTTAGCAGCAAGGCTAAGCTGGAGAGTTAAGGTCATGAGACATCTGCTTTTGACCGGCTTGGTGCTGATTTTTATCATCTGGCTCTTGAGACGTAAGGTCTCCATGACAGCCGTAATGCCGATTGGCTCCCTTCTTTTAGCACTTCTTTATCTGCTTCCACTCCATGAACTTGGACGATCCATATATCTTGGCATAGCTTCGCCAAAATCAGTTGAGATGACTGCCACTCTGGCTCTAACAATGGTCATGGAAAACCTCCTGCGCACAACAGGTATGTTAAAGCGAATGGTAACATCACTTTCAGCAGCCCTACCTGATCGCAGGATGGTTATGGCAGCTCTTCCAGCAATGATAGGAATGCTCCCCTCGCCTGGTGGTGCAGTCTTTTCAGCTCCTATGGTAGCACAGGCGGCAGAGGGAATAACGTCAACTCCTGAACAGAAGGCGCTGATAAACTATTGGTACAGACATATATGGGAGTATATATCGCCACTATATCCTGGCATAATACTTGTGGCAGGACTTAGTGGTATATCAACTCAACAACTCTTTATCTCCCACCTCCCCTTTGCCATTACGGTAATTTTTGCGGGTGCCTGGTTCTGTTTTCATAACATAGCCAGACCAGAGACTGAACAGAACAACCGTCATGAGAAACGCCTGAAACAGTTTGGAACCTTTTTACTGATGTCATCACCAATCCTTATATCTCTCTCACTTGTTGTTGCCTTCAATTTCAGTGCTGTTCTGGCTCTTTCCGGCGGGGTTGCAATCCTTTTCATCGTTCATCGCTATAAACCTCTTCAGATTTTAAAGACATTGCATGAAAGCCTCTCATTCAAAGCACTTTTTCTGGTTGTAGGAATAATGATTTTTCAAGAGGTTCTCCGTTCAACCGGGTCTTTGGCCGGAATATCCAGTTTCTTTGCTGCATCAGACCTGCCTATACCATTATTAATGCTTATTATTCCATTTATTGCAGGGGTAATGACCGGACTGACTGTTGGATATGTAGGGATAACATTTCCGCTTTTATTGCCTCTTATGGGTGCAGATGGGCATCCTGACCTCTGGCTTGAAGCCCTTGCATTTGCAGGAGGTTTTGCCGGTGTAATGCTCTCGCCTGTCCACCTCTGTTTTGTATTGACTCGTGAATATTTCTCGGCAGATACCGCTATAGTATATCGCCGTCTGCTTGCTCCATCTCTTATTGTGCTAGCTGCAGCAATGATCCCATATCTCTTGTATCACTAAGGAAAGATCATGCCGAAAAAAAAGCAGAAAGAACAAAAAGCTCCAAATCCCCCCCCCTTTAGTAACAATCCTTTTACAAAACTTAAAGGGATTGTTCTTGAAGAACAGACGCAACAAAAACCTGTCGAGAAAAAAAAGGAAACAAAGCCAGAGCAGAAATCAGACGAACTATTTATTCAGGCAATGGCCGGTGTCAGACGACTTGATAATAAAGAGCCTGTAAGGCCTGCTGTAAAAAAGACAGGAAAGTTCAAAAAGGAGGAGATAACCGGAATACCCACATTTAAAAAGCCTTTACCCAGGGAAGAGATTGCCGCACGCAAAACATTCCTGCAGGAGTTGGAAAAGCTTCAACTTGATGTCCAATTTAAAGACAGCCTGCCTGAAGATGATGAACTACGACCATTACCAGGAAACCGTCTGAAACAGATAAAGAGAGGAATTATAAAACTTAATCGTCAGCTGGATTTGCATGGTCTTACCCGTGAAGAAGCTGTTGAATCACTGATGCCGTTTCTCCGGTCTGCACAAGCTGTAGGTGAGAAAGCAGTGCTTGTGATAACCGGAAAGGGAATCCACTCAGCAGTTGAACCGGTGCTCCAGCAGACAGTAGCCGCATGGTTACGAGATCAGGGACGTGAACTTGTTGGTGAATTTGCTCCTGCTCCTCCAGAGATGGGAGGCAATGGAGCTTTTGTCATTTTTTTGCACCCCTTGACAAACAACTAAAAGAATACCTATATTCAAAAATAGATATATTTTGAGGAGGCTTTTTATATGCCGATGTACGAATACCGCTGTCAGTCATGCAACCATCAATTTGAACTGCTTCAGAAGTTCTCGGCGCCACCTGCCGAGGAATGTCCTAAGTGCGGAGGAAAGGTAGAAAAGCTTATATCTCAAACGGCCTTCAGCCTTAAAGGAGATGGCTGGTTTAACTCCAGCAGTTCTTCCTGTTCTTCCTCATCTTCTGCTCCCTCTTGCTCATCTGCTGGCTGAGGCATCTAATATTTCGACCGTGCGTCGAAAAAGAACAGAGCAAACCCCCGTCAGAGTCATCGGGGGTTTTTTATATCGCAGACAATATGAGAATCAAAATCTATATTTGCCTCATCTATATTATCCAGCAAAGGAACAATCTATGATACGTCCATTTAAAGGAATGACCCCGCAGATCGATCCATCAGCCTTTATAGCGGAAACCGCCGTAGTCATAGGCGAAGTATCAATAGCCGAAGAGGCCAGCATCTGGTACAACGTGGTTGCAAGAGGCGATGTAAACTTCATAAGTATTGGCGCTCGTTCAAACGTTCAGGACATGACAATGCTTCATGTCACACACAGGAAAAATGCTGAAGATCCAGGCGCACCTTTGATAATTGGAGATGATGTAACTATCGGCCACAGCGTTACACTGCACGGATGCACCCTTGAGAACGGCTGTTTTATAGGGATGCAAGCCATGGTTATGGATAAGGCGGTTGTTGGAGAAGGCGCCTTGGTTGGCGCAAGAGCCCTGGTGACAGAAGGAACCATTATTCCTCCTCATACCCTCTGGATAGGCTCACCAGCCAGATACAAAAGAGATCTGACACCGGAAGAGATCGCCTGGCTCAAAAAATCTGCAGGAAATTATGTCCGTTATTCAAGAGAATTTCTGGAGAACGAACTTGGAGAACTATTGACCTGATTAATAAAAAGTGTGAAAGTCATTAAAGATAGACTTTTCATTGCCACTTTATTTAGAATTCTCACATTCTTATCTGCAAACACGAGGGTATCTTTGTGTTTAAATCTATTCGAATTCTAACAGCTTTTCTGCTGATTCTTCTCGCAATCCTACCTGCTTGCTCTGCTATCCCTACTATAAACAAAGAGGGCAAAGAGTTGCCTCCTGTACTAAAACAGGATGAACTGGTACGCCCATACATTCAGATCGGCAGAATACAGATTGTTCGTGAAGTTTATGGAATGGATTATGCTCTTGAACCAAATCTATATGACTGGGCCATAAGTTCACTGCGCGAAGAGGCATATAAACTTAATGCAGATGCAGTAATACTGCCAGAATTTACCAGTAGAAAGATTACTATAGTGGTTTTCCCTGCGTTTCCAAGCACTGAGTATCGCGCATCAGCAACTGCCATTAAGTTTCAATAGCTGTTTGATTTAATCAAAAAGAAACCACCAAAAACAAAACAGTTGACGGACTGTTCAGCTCTTTTTATGATGTATCCAATTATTTGCAAGAAAAGGCTGGGAAGAGGAGTAGTAGCAGAGGTACATCCTTTCAGAGAGCCGGTGGTTGGTGCAAACCGGCGGATGGAAACTGTGAACTCGCCTCGGAGCCGCTCTGATGAAACAGGATTAGTCAGAGCCGTATTATCCACGTAACGGGTCAAAATGAGGCCTATTGTCGGTTTGTATTTATTCGATACCAAGGCAGGCAAGGAAGAAACAGCAAGAGCGTAATCATCATTACGTTTAGCCGTTGATTACGAAGCCAACCCAGGTAACGGTCAAAATACGAAGCGACAGGGCGAAGTAGGGTGGTACCACGAAAGCATTCGCCTTCGTCCCTGCAATGGGGCGCAGGCGTTTTTTATTTTTACAGAAACAAAGACCACAGGAGGTGGCAAATGACAAAAGCTAAAAAAGCGTCAAATGATGACACACGAATCATAAGGATTTTTGACACCACACTGCGTGACGGTGAGCAAGCTCCTGGCAACAGCATGAATATTGAAGAGAAGTTGCGTCTTGCCAAACAACTGCAGAAGCTGAATGTTGATATCATCGAAGCCGGTTTCCCGATCGCCTCTGAAGGGGACTTCGAGGCAGTAAAAAAAGTTGCCCAGGTTATAAAAGGACCTGAGATTGCAGGTCTCTGTCGTTCCAGCGAGAAAGATATAGATCGGGCATGGGAAGCATTGAAATATGCAGGAGAAAAAGGAAGGATACACACCTTTATAGCAACATCCGATATCCATATGAAGTACAAGCTGAAGATGGAACCGGATCAGGTGCTTGAATCCGCTGTAAAGGCTGTTAAAAGGGCAGCTTCATATACTGCCAATGTTGAGTTTTCATGCGAGGATGCTGTTCGCACCAGACTGCCGTTTCTGGCACAGGTGGTTGAGGCTGTAATCGCTGCCGGTGCAACAACAGTAAACATACCTGACACAGTTGGCTATACCATTCCGTTTGAATATTTCAACATCATAAAGTATCTGAAGGACAATGTGCCAAACATAGAAAAAGCGGTTATTTCTGTACATTGCCACAACGATCTGGGACTTTCTGTCGCGAACTCTATTGCCGCAGTACAGGCAGGAGCAGGTCAGGTTGAGTGTACCATCAACGGTATTGGTGAAAGAGCAGGGAACTGTTCTCTGGAAGAGTTTGTCATGATCATGAGGACACGCCGGGACATACTCCCATATAGAACGAACATTATCACCGAGCAGTTGACGCCTGCTAGTCGTCTGCTTACAAATATTACTGGCATTTCTGTACAGCCTAACAAGGCTGTTGTAGGAGCCAACGCCTTTGCTCACGAGGCTGGCATCCATCAGCACGGCATGCTGATGGACAAGTCAACGTACGAGATTATGACACCTGAATCGGTAGGTCTTACTGCCAGCGCTCTGGTGCTTGGCAAACACTCCGGTAGACACGCCTTTAAAAAACGTCTGGAGGAGTTGGGTCACGACCTTGCTGATGATATGCTAAACCGCGCATTTGATCGCTTCAAGGATCTGGCTGATCTTAAAAAAGAGGTTTTTGATGAGGATCTTGATGCAATAGTAACGGATGAGTCCAGAGAAGAGGATAAATACAAGCTTGAACATATTACTGTTACCTGTGGTTCATTTGCCGTTGCAACTGCAACTGTTCAGATGGAGATAGATGGCAAACCGGTACGCACTGCCGAACTTGGAGACGGTCCTGTTGATTCAGCCTTCAAGGCGATCAGAAAACTGACAAAATCAAAGGCAAAACTAACCCAGTACAACGTGGGTTCAATTACAGGTGGCACAGATGCCCAGGGAGAGGTAACTGTAAGGGTCGAAGATGCCGGTCATACTGTGGTAGGAAAAGGCGCTTCCACAGATATCATTGTCGCTTCAGCCAAGGCTTATATACACGCACTAAACCGGCTGAATTCCAAACAGAAACGCCTGGTGGATGCTATATAAGTTTTATTTTACCGGCAGGGGCATATCAGTATATGCTCCTGCCCTAACAGGAGACCACCGATGTCCGACTCCCTGATCTTCCGTACCCCTTCTGCATATAACTATCCCCTTCTTATCAAGAATCTTCTTTTCTTCCCGGTAATAGATGAGCCGGATCAGGAAATAGTGTACCGTAACCAACGTTTTACCTACCGAGAGCTGAGACAGAGGATTGCCCGTCTTGCCAATGCCCTTACTGCTCTTGGAATAAAACATGGAGATACGGTAGCGGTCATGGACTGGGACTCACACCGCTATCTGGAATGTTTTTTTGCAGTGCCTATGATTGGAGCAGTATTACATACAATAAATGTTCGTCTCTCACCTGAGCAGATCCTGTACACAATTGACCATGCCGAAGATGATCTGCTCCTTGTAAATTCGGAGTTTCTACCTATTCTGGAACAGATCAGAGGTCGAATTGACACGGTGAGAGGCTTTGTTCTGTTAAATGACGAACCGGCCATCCCTGAGACCAGCATTGAGTTTGCAGGTGAATATGAATCTCTACTCAACTCCGCATCCCCTGAATTCAGCTTCCCTGATTTTGACGAAAACAGCCGAGCCACAACATTTTATACTACCGGCACAACAGGCATGCCAAAAGGGGTCTACTTCAGCCACAGACAACTGGTGCTGCACACAATGGGAGTTCTAGGAGTCCTAGGCTCCGCCGTAGGTCAGGGGAGCTTCAATCGTAGTGATGTCTATATGCCAATTACACCTATGTTTCATGTGCATGCCTGGGGAATCCCTTTTGTAGCAACCATGCTTGGTGTAAAACAGGTCTACCCTGGCCGTTACATTCCGGAAACCCTCCTTGAACTCGTTGAGCGAGAAAAGGTTACCTTTTCACACTGCGTTCCAACCATTCTCCATATGTTGCTAAGGCATCCAAATTCAGCAAGGATGGATCTCTCAGGCTGGAAGCTTATAATCGGTGGCGCATCAATGTCCAGATCTCTCTGTATTGAGGCGATGAAAAGGGGAATTGACGTATTCACAGGTTATGGAATGTCTGAGACATGCCCGATTCTGACTATTTCTCAGCTTTCGCCCGAAATGCTTGAACTGCCAGATGATGAGCAGGCGGCAATCCGGTGCAAAACCGGCCGTACACTACCACTTGTAGAACTGAAGATTGTAGATGAAAAATTCAATGAGCAGCCCCGAGACGATAAAACTCCAGGTGAAATCATCGTGAGAGCACCCTGGCTTACACAAGGCTATCTAAAAGATCATAAGGCATCGGAGCGTCTTTGGGAAGGTGGCTATCTGCACACAGGTGACGTTGCAGTCCAGAACAAACAGGGTTACGTAAAAATAACGGATCGGATTAAGGATCTGATCAAGGTAGCAGGCGAATGGGTATCTTCGCTTGAACTGGAGAATATGATAGCTCATCATCCCGCAGTATCCGAGGTAGCTGTAATAGGGATACCTGATGAAAAATGGGGAGAACGTCCACTTGCCCTTGTTGTTGCAAAACATGATATGTCGGTTACAGAAAAGGAACTTGCACACCATATTAAGGAATATGCAGATACAGGAGTTATAAACAAGCATGTGGTACTTCTGAAAGTAAAACTGGTAGATGCTATAGACAAAACGAGTGTAGGAAAGACAAACAAGGTGGCATTAAGGGAGAAGCAGAGCCTCTAGCCGGAGACTTTGGTAATAGAATATGAACGACACGTTGGTATCAGATCCAAAAGCCTTCTTGAATGAACTTCAGACTTCTTTTTTTATCGGCCTTAACGACGCAAAAGAGATTATCAGCAGTTTTCATAATGAAATGCGTTTGGGGCTGGAGGGGAGTACCAGCTCCCTCAAGATGATCCCATCATTTGTAAGCCGCCCGTCAGGGAATGAAAAAGGAAATTTTCTGGCCATTGACCTGGGGGGGACAAACTTAAGAGTTCTGTCAGTAACTCTTGATGGCAAAGGGAAAGCCGAAACCACAGCTGTAAGCAGGTTTATGATACCAAAAGAGATTATGACAGGGACAGAGAACGAACTGTTTGATTTTATTGTTGATAGTATATCCCTTTTTTTAAAAGACCAGAACGTGGCAAGAGATAAAGAGTATCCCCTTTCCTTCACCTTCTCATTCCCGGTGGAACAGCATTCCATAGTTTCAGGAACCCTAATTTGCTGGGCAAAAGGTTTCAATATCTCAGGCATGGTTGGCAAAGATGTTGTTGATTTGCTTTCCGAGGCTCTAAAGAGAAAACAGATGAGTGTTTACGTTGCTTCACTTGCCAACGACACTGTAGGAACCTTGCTGGCCAGGAGTTACTCGGATAAATCATCTGATATCGGGGTAATACTGGGCACCGGAACAAATGCCTGTTACCCTGAAAAATCATCTAATATCAAAAAAATCCAAACAAAAACTGATTCAGAAGAGATGATCATAAATATCGAGTGGGGAAACTTTAACAAGCTTAAAACAAACAGATTTGATCAGTATCTGGACAAAAATTCCCATAATCAGGGGAAGCAACAGCTCGAAAAGATGGTTTCAGGCATGTATCTGGGTGAGATTGCAAGACTGATTATCTTTGAGATGACAGAGAGAGGGCTGCTTTTCAAAGGAAAGCAGCAGTCGATATTTGAAACAAAAAATGGATTCACAACAGAACATCTGGCGAACTTCGCTGAAGACAAAGAAATAATAAACTCAACAGATTATAATGGAATATCAGCTACTGACAGACAGTTTGTTATTGATATTGCCCGTATCGTTTCTACGAGATCAGCCCGTCTGGCAGGCACAGCAATCGCCGCTGTCATCTCATGGATGGATCCTCAGCTGGATAACAGTCATACCGTTGCCATTGACGGTTCTCTGTTTGAAAAATATCCGGGTTTTCAGGATGAAATGAAAATTATCCTGTCCGAACTTTTTGAAAGCCGTTCGAACAGGATAACTTATGCACTGGTCAAAGATGGTTCAGGGATAGGTTCTGCAATCATCGGTGCTGTGGCAACATCATCCAGCCAGATGTCCAGGCCGGGGGCTTAAAGAATCATTAAAACGGTTCTTTCTCTACTTCCCAAGCAGGGCTTCAATCTTCGGAAGATCAAACCCCTCAACTATTCTTCCCATAATCATAAATGTCGGGGTTGAATCTATATTGGACTTTCTGGATTCAGCCTGCTGCTCCTCCAACAACTTGACTCCTGCCTGGTTGACCGGAAGCTTAGTGCTATCAAGATTGTCAATCCCACCGGACATAACTTCGTGGTAAAGGCGTGCCTTATCCTTGCCAGAAAGTATGTACAACACCTTTTGACGGGCATGTTGGTGCATTGCAAGTGGATTGAAAAAGACATAACGGGTTACGTCACTACGGTTATGGAAATAAGCTGAAGCCCTGCGACAGAAAGGACAATCAGGGTCAGTGAATTCAATAACTTTTTTGGGGCCATTGCCGATTACAAGAGCCTTTGAAAGATCCGTGCATGATGCAGATGCTGAAGATATAAAAAGATGAAAACTGAAAATCAACAACAAACTGGTAAGAAAGCGCTTCATCTAAAACCTCCCTTTTATTCTTCAGGAATTGGCAGTGTTATAATAAATTCACTACCTTCGCCTTTTTGGCTGATTGCTTTTATGGTTCCACCATGAGCCTCAACAGTCATCTTGCAGAAAGCCAACCCCAATCCACTTCCACCACTGCCACGACCACCATGCTTTGATGCTTGCACAAATCTATCAAAGATTAGAGGAAGATCAAGTTGCGAGATACCGCTGCCACTGTCCTTTACCTGCAACACAACCGACATTTTTGATGTTTCCGAGATTCCGTAACCACAACTTACTACAATATCTCCCCCATCAGGTGTAAACTTTACTGCATTTGCAATCAGGTTGGCTATAACGCGGGAGAACCTACCCCTGTCGATGAGAAGCTCCGGAATATTATCATCAAGACGGGTGGTAAGATTGATCCGCACCTGTTTAATTATCCCTCTGAAACTGTGCAGTACATAACGTGTCAACTCTACAAGGTTTAATGGGCTCTTGTTGAATACCAGCTTACCCCCCTCAAAACGGTGGATGTCAAGCAGGTTGTCTATCATACTGACCACTTCATTGCAGCTTTCAATGGCGGATGCGAGGTAGTCCTGTTGTTCAGGATTCAGTGGCCCCAACCGTTTTTCCCTTACAAGATCAATTGAACCGATTGCCGCTGTAAGCGGATTTTTAAGATCATGCGAAAGCATTGATACAAAATCACGCTTTTCCCGCTCCAGCGATTTTATCGCTACACAACGTTCAATACTCTTAATAAGCCTTTCTGCAGTTAATGGTGCAGTAAGGCAATCAAGCGCTCCTTCTTTATGACACATAAGATAGCGTTCATGGTCATCTGTGTCCAGAAGGGCAATAACAGCAGGGTCAATACCTGATTCAAGCAAATAATCAAGGTGGGGAAGGCACTGATCAGCTGAAGGGAAACCCAGAAGGATTACATCAATCCGTTCTTTCTGTATTATACTCCGGGCAAGGTCACAGTTTTCAGCTTGGTAAAGTTTATGTTCACCCCCATCAAGCAAACGGTAGGCAAGCTGGCTTATATCAGTTTTATTAGATACAATAATTATCTGTTTAGGACTCATGGCAACAAACCTCCGCCAGGATTTTTTATAAACTCTTCGGCAAGCAACAGGTCTTCCGGCGTGGTAATCTTTATATTACGATAACTGCCAGTTATAATCCTGACCTTCTCTCCGTATCTCTCCAGAAGCGAACAGTCATCCGTACCGAGAAAGCCTTCTTGCGCGGCCATTTCATGCATTTGCAGTATCAAGTCATATCTGAAGCTCTGTGGTGTCTGTGCATGCCATAGAGCGGATCTGTCAGGAGTGTCAATAACAAAACCGTTTTCAACCACCTTTATGGTATCCTTGACCGGCACTCCAGTCAATGCGCCAGATTCTTCAGAAGCAAGAGCAATGGATTCCTGGAGCATTTTCTCATCAATAAAGGGACGAACACCGTCATGGATGACCACTACATCTTCATCTCCTGCATACCGCTTTAATACTGAAAGTCCATTCATAACCGAATGCTGACGTTCCTTTCCTCCTGGCACGATCTCAATCACCTTTGACAGGCTGAATCGCTCAACCACTTCCTCTCTGCAATAAGGAATTTCATCGGCTGGAATAACAAGGATAATCCCTGATATGGAAGGACTGTCCTGAAATAGCTGTAACGTATGGGCAACAATAGGCTTTCCTTTTAACAACAGATACTGCTTGTTAATGGAGGCTCCCATCCTCTTACCCATTCCTGCAGCGGGAATCACCGCAAAAGCCCGCACGTCCTTCATGGCTTATACTCTATGATCTGCAGCAGAGCGGCTGCCAGCAGGGAAAGTTCTGACTCGGCAATGGTTCGAGCATCCAGCAGGAAGCGATCCTTGCGGAGACGGCCAACTACCGGCGGAGATGTCTTGCGAAGGATTTCTTCAAGCCTGTGCGGAGTATAGCCGCTAACTGTAATATCTATCAGGCGGCTTGGCAGCTGAAGAAGAGGGAACGAACCGCCACCCGGACTTGAATAGCCGTCAGAAAGAGACAAGGTAAAATTATCAGGCAACAGGGAGCGGAGTCTGCGAAGCATTCTACGCGCCTTGGCAGAAAGTTCGTTCAAAGATATTGTAAGCATTCTGAGAGTAGGTATCTCAGCCAACGCCTTATCCTCATCCCGATAAAGCCTTAATGTAGCTTCCAGGGCAGCAAGGGTCAGCTTGTCAATCCTGAGCGGACGTAACAACTGATGACGTTTCATTTTTTCAATAAACCTGGTCTTACCAAGAATAATACCGGCTTGTGGTCCTCCCAGCAGCTTGTCCCCGCTGAAGGTTACAATATCGGCGCCAGACTTTATATAATGCTGGACTGTAGCCTCTCCGGCAATACCGAAACGGGAAAGATCAATAAGGGATCCGCTACCGGCATCAACCATAACTGGTATCCCTGACTCCATCCCTATCTGCACCATAGCCGCTACATCAACTTCTGAAGCAAACCCGGTTATTGCAAAATTGCTGGTATGCACCTTTAAAAGCAGAGCTGTATGCTCAGTTATTGAACTTATATAATCACGAGGATGAGTCCGGTTGGTAGTTCCAACCTCAACAAGTGTTGCGCCACTCTGTCTCATAACTTCCGGAATGCGGAAGGAACCACCTATTTCTACCAGCTCTCCCCTGGAGACTATTACTTCATACCCCTGGGCAAGGGTTGACAGAGCCAGCATCACAGCAGCAGCATTATTATTTACAACAAGCGCAGCCTCTGCGCCTGTCAGTTCACAGAGCAGACTTTCAACATGTACATAGCGCTCGCCCCGTTCACCCTTTCCAAGGTCATATTCAAGATTGCTGTAACTCCAGGCTGTTTCACGCAAGGCAGCTTCCGCAACAACCGGCAGCAGCGAGCGTCCCAGATTTGTATGAACCACAACACCGGAGCCATTTATCACCCGCCTGAGGCTTGGAGTCTCATCAGCAGTTATACGAACCAGTACCAAATGTGAAATATTATCAGGAGAGAGATCCGGCTGTTCATTGTTTGCAACAGCAGTTCTAAGTTGTTCAAGAACGCTGCGAACCGCATTTTTTAAACCGCTATAACTGGTAATTTTCCGCAGGGAAGAGATCTCTGGCCAGGCCAGCACCTTGTCCATTTTTGGTAGTCTGCTTCTGTTGTCCGGTGTAGATGAGGGCATACCGGTTTCCTATAGATCCATAGCCTCACCCGGCCTGCAGGCTGACTCATCAAGAAGAACCTTACCACCATACTCTGCATTCTTTCGCACCAGCAGTTCAGCAGCTTCACAATCACGCGCACGAAAAGCAGCGATAATTTTTTCATGTTCCTCAACAGAAACGGCCATACGTCCAGGCCTTGAGATAGACATCAAGCGCAGACGTTGGAAGCGAGTCACAAGAAGATTGATCATCTCCCTTAATTTTTCATTATCAGCCGCTTTTATGAAAAGGTCATGAAAATCGCTATGAACCTTAAAGAACTGCTTTACATCTGAAAGGGTGTTTAATTCAGCAAGACGTTTGTTTATGGAATGCAGGCGCTCAATCTCTTTTTCTGTCAGCCTGCTGCATGCAAGCCTTGCAGCATACCCTTCAAGAATGCTCTTTATTGCATAAAACTCTTCTACATCCTTCTGGGTAAAAGCGCTTACAACAGCCCCTTTTCTTGGAATAACCTTTAGATAGCCTTCAGACTCAAGCTGACGGAAGGCTTCTCGAATGGGAGTTCTACTTATGCCAAACCGTTCTGCCAGTTCAGGCTCGGAAACACGGCTGCCTGGCGTCATGGATCCTGAGATAATGGCATCACGGATGCTTTCAAGGATTTTTTCCCGCAAAGTCAGATGTTTTTCTTTGAACTTTTTCATGGTCGATAATCTATCCCCAAAAATGATTGATTACATTGTATACAGTATGCATTGATTGTCAATTAAATCAATGTCGTTTTAAGAAGTTTTGAAGGATATGATGAATAATATATAGATGCGGAACATCTTCAAGTCGCTTGAATTTTGGTCTTACAGATAGTAGGGTGCAAAGAAGGCATCAAAAACAGAGGTTGTTTAATGGATCCGGTTCGCCGACTAAAAATATCTATCGTCATACTACTGTTACTGCTTACCCTGGGGACAACCGGCTATGTTGTTGTTGAAGGCTGGGGTTTGCTCGATGCCCTCTACATGACTGTTATAACTCTTGCAACGATCGGCTTCAGAGAGGTGCATGACCTGACGGATCAGGGCAGGCTGTTTACGATGATTCTTATTGTTTTCGGCGTAAGCACACTAGGTTATCTGGTAAGCAGCATGGCTCAATTAATGTTTGAAGGGCAGATTCAAAGAATCATCGGGAGGAAAAAGGTGGAAAAGAAGATCGACGCTCTCAGAGATCACTATATTATCTGCGGATTTGGTCGGATAGGTTCAATGATCTGCCGTGAACTTGCAGCAAATGATGTCCAGTTTGTTATTGTCGAACATAATACTGAGGTGCTTGAGGCAATTGAAGATGAACGCTATCTCTGGATGAAGGGGGACGCAACCCAGGATGACACACTTATACATGCAGGGATAGAGCAGGCGACCGGACTGGTTTCAGTAGTCAGCTCAGACTCTGAAAATGTCTATATAACACTAACAGCCAGAGGGCTGAATCCAGATCTTTATATACTTGCACGTTCCGGTGAAGACGGAACAGAACTGAAACTAAAGCGCGCCGGAGCCAACAAGGTTGTCTCCCCATATGCAATAGGCGGGATGAGAATGGCTCAATCAATACTGCGCCCCAACGTAGTTGATTTTATTGAAATAGCCACAGCAAGCGAACACCTTGACCTCCAGATGGAGGAGATCAGCATCCCAAACGATTCTGATTTTGCCGGACATACCCTTGTAACTTCGGAATTCCGCAAACAGACAGGGGTAATAATAGTTGGGATTAAAAAATCTTACGGACATATGATTTTCAACCCTAACCCCCACGACAAACTTGACGAAGGGGATACGCTTATCGTACTCGGAGATCCGACATCTGTAGACAAACTGGAAGAGCTTATAAAACAACGGATTACCGTTGGTCATACCGCCCATCGCAAAAAGGAGACAGTAAAAAATGCCTAGTCTGCTATGCGGCCATATTCCATGGCATCATCTTGAAGAAAACCGTTCATATCTGATTGAACAAAAGATAAACCCTGAAATCTATCTCTCTTCCGATGCCCTTGATTCTATAGAGGTCAAAAAGGTACAGGATTTCTCATCTGAACTGCTTGATAACGGCCTGTCATGTACCATTCATGCACCTTTTATGGATCTCAATCCAGGTTCAGTAGACAGAAACATCCGTGAAACAACCAGGCTAAGGGTAGAACAGACTATTGATATAGCCAATCTCCTGAAAGCGCGTGTCGTTGTATTCCATCCTGGCTACAGTCGTCTCTCTTACAGCTCTGTAGTAGACAGGTGGATTGCCAATACCGTCTCTTTCTGGAAGCAGCAGATCCCGAGGGTAAAAGAGGCTGGCTGTCTTGTTGCCCTGGAAAACATCTTTGAAGAAGAGCCATCAACCCTGCGGAAGGTACTGGATCAACTGGACAGCTCGCTATTTGGCCATTGCTTTGATGTGGGGCATTTCAACATGTTTGCCACTGTATCATTTGATGATTGGTTCAGCCTCTTGGGAAACCGTATAATTGAAGCGCACCTGCACGACAACCACGGCACGGCAGACGAGCATCTTCCTGTAGGAGAAGGGATAATTGACTTTACAAAGGCAACCGGACTTCTTAAACAGTATGCGCCTGATTCAGTCTGGACACTGGAAGCTCATAGCCGTGAACGTCTTGATAGATCAATAAAAGCTGTAAGCAAATATCTATAAGGAGAAAACATGTCAGAAACCATACTTGTAACTGGTGGTTGCGGCTATATCGGCAGCCATGTAGTTCGTCAACTCTTCGAGGCAGGAAATAAAGTTGTAGTCTTTGACAACCTTTCTACAGGCTTCCCTGATGCGCTGCTGCATGGCGAAACATTAATCAGGGCAGAACTCTCGGATCTGAATGCAGTTGATGAAGCGTTTAAAAAGTACCGGTTTACAACAGTATTGCACTTTGCCGCCGCCATTGTTGCTCCTGAATCGGTTTCCCTCCCCCTTAAATATTACGGTAACAACACCCGCAACACTCTTGGACTTATCGAAAAATCTGTGCAATACGGCGTAAAGCGGTTCATCTTTTCAAGCACTGCCGCTGTTTACGGTTTCCCTGAAGGCGGCAGCGCCTCAGAAGAGACCCTGCTGGCTCCAATCAACCCATATGGCACATCAAAACTTATGAGCGAATGGATGCTTAGAGATGCTGCGGCTGCCCACGGCTTCAGATACGTTGCGCTGCGCTATTTCAATGTTGCAGGAGCTGATCCGGAGGCAAGAATAGGACAACGCACCCCTGAAGCCACACACCTTATAAAGATCGCCTGCCAGACTGCCCTGGGACAACGTCAGCAGGCCGCAATTTACGGCACTGATTACCTTACCCCTGATGGAACCGGTATCAGGGATTACATCCACATTGAAGATCTCGCTGCCGCGCACCTTGCCGCGCTCGATTATCTTGACAAAGGTGGTAACTCAACCGCCATCAATGTGGGATACGGAAAGGGAAGCAGTGTCCGTGAAGTAATGGCAATGGTAAAAGAGGTAAGCGGAGTTGATTTTAAGGTGGTAGAAGCTGACCGCCGCCCTGGTGATCCTGCCTGCCTGATAGCAAAAGCTGAAAAAATAAAACAGCTTACAAACTGGAGACCCAAATATGATTCCCTTAGAACTATAGTAGAAGATGCATGGCGATGGGAAAGCAAACTGGCTATTTGAAAGCATTCTGGGATTATTGGGCTGATTTGGTTTCCCGGGATTTAAGACCCGTTGCGGTTGACATAAGTATCCTTTCTGCGTAATCTGCCAACTTATGAAAAAGTACATATTTATATCTCTTCTTCTGCTCGTTGTTATTGCCTCTGCCATCTGGTACATGACCGCCCGTACCCCGGAAAGCAGCTACAGGACTGTCCACATTGAAAAAGGAAGCGTAATTTCTCTAATCTCGGCCACTGGTACTGTAAATGCCGTTAAAACAGTTCAGGTCGGCTCCCAGGTTTCAGGCACCATCCAGAAACTGTATGTTGATTACAATTCACGTGTAAAACAGGGACAGATAATTGCCGAGATCGACCCTTCCCTCTTTCTGGCACAGCTAGAGCAGGCTCGCGGCAACCACCTAAACTCCCAGGCCGCTCTCCAAAAGGCCAGAGTAACTCTTGCCGATGCAAAACGGACTCTGGAAAGAAACAAGACATTAATCAGCCAGGGGATAGTAGCCCAGAGCGATTTTGATGCTTCGCAGACCGCCTTTGATTCAGCTATGGCAGGTGTCAAATCAGCTGAAGCCGGAGTTACTCAAACCCGTGGCTCACTTATGCAGGCTGAAACCAATCTTAAAAATTCGGTTATACGCTCTCCTGTTGACGGCGTTGTTATTTCCAGAAGTATTGATGTCGGTCAGACTGTTGCAGCATCATTTCAGACGCCTACCCTCTTTTCAATTGCACAGGATCTTACCAAGATGCAGATAGAGACAAGCGTTGATGAAGCGGATATAAGCCGTGCAGAGCTTGAACAATCAGCAACTTTTACCGTTGACGCCTATCCTGAAAAGACATTCAAGGGAAAGGTTACCCAGATCCGTTCAGCGCCTATTACGGTTCAGAACGTTGTCACCTATATCGTCGTTGTACAGGTAGACAACAAGGATCTTCACCTTAAACCAGGTATGACCGCAAATGTCTCTATTGAGACTGGTCGCAGGGATGGAGTCTTGAAGTTATCGGCTGCTGCTCTCCGTTTTCGCCCCAAAAACGGGGATGAGGTCAGCAAAACCGGTAAACAGGGAGGAATGGGGCAAAAGCAGGGAGGCATCCAGAAAGCAAAAAATACAGCTCCACAGCAAAAGGTATATATACTTAAAGATAACAAGCCCGTACCTGTAACTGTAAAAACCGGACTCTCCGATACAGGCTTCAGTGAGATTGTTGATGGAGATCTCAAAGAAGGAGATGAAGTGATTGTGGAGCAGATTGATAAATCGAAGAAAAAAAGAGGAAGCGGATCTCCCCATATGGGGCCACGTTTCTAAGGAGCTTAAAGAATGAAAAAACCTCTGATGCTTATGATACTGGATGGATGGGGAATAAACCCTGCAACTGCAAACAACGCTGTAGCCCAGGCAAATTCACCCAATCTTGACAGCTATCTGGCCAATTTTCCGCACACCCGAATCCACACATCAGGAATGGCGGTGGGTCTGCCGGAAGGGCAGATGGGAAATTCAGAGGTAGGTCATCTTAATATTGGCGCAGGAAGGATTGTTTACCAGGATCTTACAAGGATTACAAAGTCTATTCAGGATGGTGACTTCTTCAACAATCCTGTCCTGTTGGACTGTATAGGCAAGGTAAAGGCAGCTGGTGGGCACCTCCATCTTGCCGGCCTGCTGTCCGATGGGGGTGTGCACTCTCACAATACCCATCTCTATGCTTTACTGGAGCTGGGGAAAAAACAGGGGCTAAAAGATCTCTTTATCCATTGCATACTCGATGGAAGGGATACCCCACCGCAAAGCGGAGTCAACTATCTCAAAGACCTTGAGACAGAGATACAGCGAATCGGAATTGGCAGGGTGGCAACCGTAACCGGTCGTTACTACGCTATGGACAGGGACAATCGCTGGGACAGGGTGGAAAAGGCTTATAATGCGATGGTTCTTGGTCAGGGGGATTTTCTTACTTCATCCGCCGAGGCAATCTCTGCAAGCTACTCTGCCGGTGTAAATGATGAATTTATGCTTCCATCCGTCATCTCTGAAAATGGTCTGCCTATTGCCACTATAAATGACGGAGATGCCGTCATATTCTTTAACTTCCGTTCAGACCGAGCCAGAGAAATTACCCGCGCCTTTACCTCCAATCAATTTGACGGATTCATCCGGCAAAAGTTTGCAAGGCTCTCATCTTACGTCTGCATGACCGAATATGATGCCACCTTTGGCCTTCCACTGGCATTTGGGCCTGAGGAGTTGACCAATATACTTGGAGGAGTGCTTGCTGATAACGGGATGAAGCAGTTACGAATTGCAGAGACCGAAAAGTATGCCCATGTAACATTCTTCTTTAATGGAGGGGTTGAAATCCCTTTTCCTAATGAAGATCGAGCCCTGATCCCATCTCCAAAAGAGGTCTCCACCTACGATCAGAAACCGGAGATGAGTGCTTATCTTGTTGCTGATGAACTGATAAAAAGGCTTGAACAGGATATTTATGATGTCATCATCCTTAATTTTGCAAACTGCGACATGGTAGGACACACAGGGATACTGCCTGCCGCCATAAAAGCGGTTGAAGCGGTTGACGCCTGTGCAGGGAAGGTAGTTGAAAAGGTACGTTCTCTCGGTGGCACTGTCTTGATAACCGCAGACCACGGCAATGCAGAGCAGATGGCTGATGAAAACGGCGAACCTTACACAGCGCATACCTGCAATCCTGTCTGGCTTGTTCTTGTTGATGACAGCCGCAAAGGTTCGATTCTTAAGGAAGGTGGAAAACTGGCTGACCTGGCTCCCACAATGCTTAAGATACTCGGGATCCGGCAGCCAAAAGAGATGACCGGAGAAAGTCTTATATAGCAGATTAAACCGTCAGTCTGAGTTCAACCCCCCACGGGGCAGGTCTTTCTCCATCCTTTGTCAAAACCCAGAGTGTAGGGAAAGTCATCTTTTCAGGCACAGATCCAATACCATCAGTAAGATATACAACAGCTGAAGGTAACGGGTGCATTGTTCCGGCATAGTCAAAGACCGGTCGCAAATCGGTAAAACCTCCACCATCATACCTACGGGCAACAAAAGAAGAGGTTTTAAAATTTTCTATCTCCTGAATCCGGCTGTTTGCATAAAGCACCGTGATACTGCAGTCCCGTCCACGCGCAAGGTTTACAAGCTCTGTAGCAAATGCCTCTCTTAAAGCAACTATATTTGTGGAATCACTTACATCAACACCTACGAGCAGACTCAGCCTCCGTCTCTTTCTTACACCTGGGGTTTCATGGACAAAACGACGGTGTTCCCTCATCCATGTACCGCTCCGTCCTGTCCTGCCGGCTGCCGCAATAAACTGACGCAGTATCTGTCGCCAGGGGATAGGCGGGGGATCCAGCAATGAATCAACAACATCCCTCAGATCAAAAGGAATCTCCCCATCACTACCTACAAGTGCATCTTTCACCATGCTTCTGAGCATCTCCTCAGCCAGAGGGAGCGGTGTACTTTCACCTTCATCCCAGCCCGAGTGATCATCAACTGTTTCAGCTTCATAACGATCCCGGCCTTCTCCCTTCTTACCATTTTTTTCCTCTTCTGCACTCCCCTCACCAGAACCTTTCATATCACCGAAATCAAACGGAGATGCCAGGAGATCGTAGTATTCTTCAGCTGAAAGAGCTGTCTCCATATTAAAATCAGCAGGATAAGCAGCCCCGTCAGGCAGACCTTCAATAGAGGGATTTATTGCGAGATCACAGGCAATGTCCCAGTCATGAGAATTACGTTCTTTTTTTCTGAGTGGATGCAGGTGAAGCAGATGTTTCAGGAGATGTTCCAGCAAGGCCTCCTGCTCTTGCAAAGAGAGAGCTGCAAAAGGTTCCTCGGCAACGGAGAGCAAAGGAATGGAATCTTTTATGCTGATAGCTGTCTCCAGCTTGCTCTCTTTAAGTGGCATTCGACGGAGTTGTAGCAGGAGATGGCCGTAAAACGGCTTCTTCTTCAAGAGTCGTACTGTGGCATTTTCCAGAGTTCTCATAAAAAAAGAGTACCTGAAGCTGATATGACTGTCAAAGTCTCAAAATCACTTTCACCTCTTTAATCCCTGTGATATAAAAATTCGTATAAACTAATCAAACCGCTTTTATGCGGCAGGAGGCAGATATGGCAGAAGAAAGCAATCCAATGGTTTTACTGGAGACCAGCAAAGGAAATATTACCCTTGAGTTGAACAAGGAAAAGGCTCCTATTACAGTCAAAAACTTTTTGGGTTATGTAAAGGATGGCTATTACGATGGGCTTATTTTTCATCGTGTCATCAAGGATTTTATGATTCAGGGTGGCGGAATGGATGCAGATATGCAGCCCAAAAAAACCAAATTTGCGATCAAAAACGAGGCTCAGAACGGGCTGAAAAACATAAGGGGTTCAGTGGCAATGGCTCGTACTGCTATGGTTGATTCAGCCACCTCACAGTTTTTCATCAACACAGTGGACAACGCTTTTCTTGACAACAAAGGAAAACGTCAGGACGACTTCGGCTATTGTGTATTCGGCAACGTGGTTGACGGCATTGAGGTTGTTGACGAGATCAGGCAGGTCAAGACAGGAAACAAGGCAGGTCATGGAGATGTTCCTCTGGAGCCTGTAACAATAATCTCAGCAAAGATAGTTGAATAATAAACCTGTAGTTCCAAAATTCAACCCTTCCAGATAAACTCTGGAAGGGTTTTTTGTATCCGGTTCAAGCCGTTTCTATCTCCGGCTTCATTCCGTTCATATCCTTTTTTCTGTTTTCATCACGACGTTGAACAAGATAATAGAGTATAGGTATGGTAATCATCGAGAGAGAAGTCGATGCCAGCTCTCCACACATAAGGGCAATTGCCAGCCCCTGAAATATCGGATCAAATATGATAACCACACTACCCACAACTACTGCCGCAGCAGTAAGCAGAATAGGCCTGAAACGGACTGCACCGGCATCAATTATCGCCTCATCAAGCGCCATCCCCTCAGTTCTCCGGAGCTCAGTAAAATCAATCAGTATAATCGAGTTACGAACTATTATTCCGGCAAGCGCAATAAAGCCGATCATTGAAGTGGCTGTAAAGAATGCCCCGAATATAGCATGACCTGGAAGTATTCCGATAAGTGTTAAGGGGATCGGAGCCATAATAACCAATGGTGTGGTAAAGTTACGGAACCAGGCCACTACAAGCACATAGATAAGCACCATAACGGCGGCAAATGCAATTCCGAGATCCCTGAATACCTCAAAAGTTATATGCCACTCACCATCCCACTTCAATCCAACCCGATCTTCAGACCAGGGCTGGCGGGAGGCCAACTGTTCAATCATGTAACCATCTGGCAACTGTATCTTGTCGATCTCCTCCTGCATCTTCAGGATGGCATAAACAGGGGCCTCAATCACTCCGGCTACATCTCCAATCACATAAACCACGTTCTTCAGATTTTTACGGTAAAGTGATATATCCTCGTCAGAGGAGGCTACCTTTACAAGTTCCGACAGAGGTACAGCCCCCTTAGGAGAAGGTACATTGATTGAAGAAAGGGCATTTTGTGAGCTTCTGTCGGAAAGCGGTGCCCTCAGATTAATGGAGACCGCCTCTTTTTCCTTCTCATCATGAAGAATACCTGCATCCATACCTGACAGAGCAATACGCAGAGTTTTTGCAACATCATCAACCGAGACACCTGCAAGCGCGGCCTTTTCCCGATCCACTACAAAACCTAGCTTTTGCTGTGGATCTTCAACATACCAGTCCGTATCAACAACACCTGCGGTTCTTTTAAAAATATCTTTTATCTTTTTAGCGATCTCAAGCCTTGTGGCTTGATCCGGTCCGTAAACCTCTGCCACAAGCGTAGACAAGACCGGTGGACCGGGCGGAATCTCTGCAACCTTTATCCTGGCGGAATAACGATCCGCAACCTCCTTAAGATGCGGTCGCAACCGCTTGGCTATATCATGAGACTGTACCTTCCTATCTTCCTTATGTGAAAGGTTTACCTGTATATCTGCCAGGTTTGAACCTTTACGGAGGTAGTAATGACGCACCAGACCGTTAAAGTTGAATGGAGCAGAGAGACCTGTGTAGGTTTGAAAATCGGCAACTTCAGGTTCCTTACGGAGTACATCGGCCAATTCTCCAACAATCCTTGAGGTTTCTTCCAGTGTTGTGCCGTTTGGAGCATCCAGTATCACCTGCAACTCATTCTTGTTATCAAACGGCAGCATTTTTACAGTCACCAGCTTAACGTAGATAAGACCACAGGAGAGAATAAGCAGAATAACCACTGTTACCAGAAAACCTGCTCTTAGGCGTGGATTATGGAGAAGTGACCCCATTATTTTTCGGTAGAGCGATGCAAGACGCATCTCTGAAGCAGTTTCGTGACTACCAGAGTGGATCTGCTTCTTCATCAGACGGTACGAAAAATAAGGTGTAACGATGAATGCCACCAATAGCGAAAAGATCATTGCCATGCTGGCGCCAACAGGTATGGGACGCATGTATGGCCCCATAAGGCCGGAAACGAATGCCATGGGAAGTATTGAGGCGATTACCGCGACAGTTGCCAGTATCGTTGGATTGCCGATCTCATCTACAGCACGGATTGCAGATTCCATCGGGTTGAGTTTTATGGTTGTAAAGTAGCGATGAATGTTCTCAACAACCACTATGGCGTCATCCACCAGAATTCCTATCGAAAAGATCAGAGCAAAGAGGGTGATCCGGTTCAGGGTATATCCCATCAGTGAGAATACAAAGAGGGTAAGCGCCAGAGTAACTGGAATAGCCACAGCAGCCACTGCACCAGCCTGCCATCCCATGAAAAAGGCGATAAGAATAGTGACAGAGATTGCTGCAAGGAACATATGGAAAAGCAGTTCATTGTTCTTCTCTTTTGCTGTCTCACCATAGTTGCGGGTCACAGCGACTTCTATATCTGAAGGGATTACCTTCCCCTTCATAAATTCTACTTTTTTCAGAAGATCGTCAGAGAGCCAGGTGGCGTTTGCCCCTTTACGTTTGGCAACAGAAACTGTAACAGCAGGCCAGGTAGTCTCTGCTGAACCTTTATCCTGTTTTGCAGAGGAGGCAGGCCCCAGACCAAAAAAGAGGTAGTCGGCGGGCTCCTCCGGCCCATCAACAACCTTTGCCAAATCAGCAAGATAGACCGGTTTGCCTCCAGAGACTGTAACTACAAGTCGCTTTATATCATCAGCCGACCTGAAAAATTCTCCGGTCTGAACCAAAAACTCACGATTGCCGCCTTCAAAACTGCCACTCTGAAGTGAAGCGTTTCCTTTTTGCAACATCCCTACCAAATGAAGGGGTGAAAGCCCATAACCGGCCAGACGTGCGGTATCAAGCTGTATCCGTATCTGGCGGCGAAGCCCACCTTTGATTTCGGTCTCGGCAACATTTTCAGATTTTTTCAGTTCATCGCATATCTCACGGGCGACACGACGCAATTCAAAATGGTTATAGCGCTTTGACCATAATGTAAGAGTAAGGATAGGAACATCATCAATCGATTTTGCAACTACCATCGGTTCCATAGCACCCGAGGGAAGGAGATTACGATTGCTCGTCAGCTTGTTGCAAAGCTTGACAAGCGAGTCTTCCATATTTTCCCCTACCTTGTAACGAACCGTTATTATCCCCATGCCGGGACGTGACGCAGAGTAGATATACTCAACCCCGCTAATCTGCCACATTTTGGACTCTATCGGCTTTACAACCCTCTCCTCCACCTCTTTAGGGGTCGCACCTGGCATCGGCAGATAGATATCCACCATTGGTACAACTATCTGAGGTTCTTCTTCACGAGGTGTCATCTTTACCGCAAAGAGCCCCAGTAGCAGAGATGCCACCACAATCAACGGTGTCAGCTTGGAATCAATAAATGCTTTGGCAATCTTTCCGGCTATTCCGAGTTGTTCCATCATTATCCTCTACTTGCCAAATCCTGCAGTCTGAACAGAATCCAGTATCCCGTTACGAAAGGTAAGTATGTGTACAAGGCGGTTTGGCCCTTCATTATAGGTCCACTCTTCAATGTTTATCAGAATAGTAGCCCCCATGCGACCTGCCTCACTTTCCATTCGGGTATTCCTGAAGGTGGGAGGGTCGCACTTGATGGCAACCATAGAGATATTATCTCCTGTTGAAACTATGTTGCCGTTGGGGCATCGGAAATTATCCGCCAATGCCACACCTGATAGAACTGTTATAATAGCAAAAATCGAAAGTATAACCCTTCTCATCGTTTTTCTCCTGAAGCACTCTGCAGACGAAGACCATCAGCAGCCTTTTCCATCCCTGCTGTCACTATACGGTCACCATCAGCCAGACCTGATAAAATTTCAACTTTATCAGCCCTTATACGACCTGGCTTAACAAGTCGCATCCTTATAATATCATCAGCCCCTATCGCCCATACAGCAGTAAGAGCGCCTCGTTCAAATACCGAACTTCGTGGCACAAGCACCCCTTTTGTTGAAGTTCCGGCTACAATGCTGCCACGACCGAACATGCCGCTACGAACCCCTTTTGCGGAGAGAGGCACCTTGGCGATAAAGGTTCTGCTTGCAGCATCAGTTGCAGGCACAATTTCTGTTATGATACCGCTGAAGCTACTGTCAGTTGCATCAATTCTAACCTGTACAGGAGTGCCGGAACGGACAGTTTTCAAGTTGGACTCAGGAATCGCCAGCTCCAGTTGGTAACTGCCTTCGTCGTCGATTGTCATCAAAGGCTGCCCGGGAAAAACAGTGGCTCCAAGATCCGCCTGTCTGGAAACAATAACACCTGAAATTGGAGCAACTATCCTGCTGTAATCAGCCATTGTTCCGGCTGCTTTTGCAGCTTCTTTCACCTGAATCAGACGTGATTCAGCCCGGGATACTGCCTGTGTAGCGAGGTCTCGTTCCGTTTGACGCGTATCAAACTCCTGTCTGGTCAACGCCTCTTCATCATACAGGTTTTTAAATCGTGCAAAAGTAGCATCAGCCAGCTTTTTTCTGGACTGAGCCTCTTCCAGACCGCGCCTTGCCTCATCAACAGCAGCAATAGCTCCGGTAGCCTGCGCCAGATTTTCCCTGGACTCCAGCTTGCCAAGCAGTTGTCCCTTTTTTACCCTGTCTCCCTCACGAACATGCAGCAGAGTGACCGTACCAGGTATCCGTGCGGAGACCAGCGCACTTGTTCGTGCCCTGACTGTCCCAACCACATCAATATTCTCTGGCAGATCAACAACCTTCACCTGGGTAAGGCCTAGACCGGTAACAACAGCAGGAGCTGTTGCCGGATGCCTTCCTTTATCTGATGAACAGGCAGCAAGTCCGGCAGCTGCAGACAAGGCAAGCAGAATACTCAACGAATATCTACGATACATCACTGAACCTCCTTCAATAAGACCCCAGCAGCATGATAAAGACGAGCGGTTGCCAGCTGGAGGTTTGCCTCACTCTCGAGGTGATTAGCCCTGGCCTGGTTCAAGGCGCTCTGGGCATCCAAAAGCTCAAGCATCGTTGCAAGCGCATTGTCAAAACGTTTACCCAGAAGTCTTACCGCCTCTTCCGCAGATATAAGAGCCTTTTTTGAAACCTCCTCAAGCTTGAGTGCTTCTGTTCGTCTCAACCATGCCTCCTGCACCTGATAACTCACCTGTTTTCTTGTCTGTTCAAACTGCTCATTGACAGCTGTTCTCATTGAACGTGCCTGTTTGTCATTATTCCAGCTACGAAAACCGTCAAATATATTCCAGCGAAGAGAAACTCCTACCATCCAGGAATCATGCTCCCTGCCGAAAACAGTATTATGATCGTTCATCTGCCAAGAACCAAAAGCCGCGGCAGTTGGCAGAAAACCGGCTCTGGCCTGAAGAACCGCTGCGTCTGCCTGTTCTCTGGCACGCTCTGCGACATACAAATCTTTCCGCTCATTGAGAGCCAGGTTCAGCATGGCATTCATATCTTTATCAGGCGGCTTTATATTCACCGGTTCAACGGCATCCATTTCATTGCCCGGGTTACCTCCTGTAATAATGGCAAGCTGCATTCTGGCAAGTGTCAGATTGTTGATGGCGGTTATCTTTTTCTGTTCCATAGCAGCAAGATGTGTTGAGGCTCTAAGCTCATCTGATTTAAGCCCCAATCCGGCAGCAATCCGTACAGCTGACTGACGTCTGCTTTCGCGCGCCTCATCAACGGATTTATCAATTGCCTCCAGATAGGCCTTAGCCTTTTGAACCTCAAGATAAAGCTGGAACACCTGAAACGCAATCTGCAGGCGCACCTGTTCACTCATCGCCTCCTGGCCATCAGCGGCAGTTTCTGCAACCTTTTTAGCAGCCCAGGCAACAGGCAAAAAGATTGGCTGTTCTATGGTTGCAGCTGTTTTAAAATCATTTGTCGGTGATGGATTGTTTAACCTGGCAGCATCAAAATCCTGATTGCTAAAACGCCCCTGATTCAACTTCATCATAAAGGTATTAACCGGAAGATTGGATCTTGACCAGGATTCTTCAAGGCTGATGCTGGGAAGATAGTGCAGAGATGCTCCGGCTGCCCCTGCACGAGCAGCTTCTGCCTGAAAGCGGGCAGCTCTGGCATGGTTATTTTGATCCAGTGCCCTTGTAACAGCCTCTCTGAGAGATATTTTCTCTAGCTCTGCGGCCTTGAGAGTTGAAGAAGTAATAATCAGTATTAATGATGACATTAACAGATATTTCAAAAGCATCCGGTTCACCTCGATATATATTAATATTAATATATATGGTAAATTACTTATGTCAAGCTCTGCAAATTATAAAAAAAGCACCGGAACCGGTAAAATCCGGATAACGGTGCTTTAATTGCAGTAATTGCAGTAATGTAAAAATTGAACTTACTTAATAATCTCGAACTCTGCTCTACGGTTTTTAGACCAGGCTGCCTCATCATGACCATCAACAGCAGGCTTTTCTTTACCGAAGCTGATTGTTGTTATACGATCAGCTTTAACACCCAGGGTCTGGAGATACTTGGCAACAGACTTTGCCCGGCGATCACCAAGAGCCAGGTTGTACTCATCAGAACCTCTTTCGTCACAGTGGCCGGCAATCTTGACTTTAGCATCAGCAACCTGCTTCAAGAGGGCTTCAGCATTCTTGGAAAGAGCGTCACGGGCATCCTGACGAAGATCTGACTTGTCAAAATCAAAATAAACATTTTCAAGGGCAACGGCAACAGTCGCCTTGGCAGCTGTAGCCTCTTCCTGTTTTACTTCCTGTTTTACTTCCTGTTGAACAGGCTCTACCTGTTTTACAGGTTCCTGCTGCTTAACAGTCTGCTGCTGTACAACCGGCTCGTCTTTCTTGACGACCTCTTCCTTGGCGCAACCTGCAGCCATCATTGCAACAACACCCAGAGCTACCACCATTCCTCTAAATCCATTCCTCATTGCTGCCTCCTTGATGATCATCGATATTTAACGGCTTTGAGAGCCTGAAGAAACATTTAATCGGGATTATACATCGCTTTAATCTTTTTGCAACTGCTTAACTGTTTTTTTATTGCAGCATTGGAGTCCATACCGGATGCTGGCTTAACCCCTTGTTGCGACTCACTTTAGTCTGGCCGGAACCATCGGCTCGCATAACATAGATAGCCTCAGAGCCCCCTCTTTTCGAGCTGAATACTATAAAACGTCCATCAGGAGACCATCTGGGACGCTCATTATTCCCCTCAAAGGTCAACTGAGTCTCATTGTTTCCATCAGCATTTGCCACAAAGATCTGAAACCCTCCTGCAGATCTGGCAAAAGCAAGCTTATCACCTCTGGGAGACCAGGACGGGTTAACCGTGTAGCCACCACTGGTGCCAAATCTCTGAAGATTTCCGCCGTTGGCATCCATTATAAAGAGCTGCGGCTTACCATAACGATCCGATACAAAAACAATCTTTTTGGCATCAGGGCTCCATGCAGGTGAAACATTGGCAGAGTTTGTAACTGTCAGGCGGTTTGGAGCCGAACCGTCCTTTGCAATAGTATATACTTCCGTATTGCCATCTTTTGAAAGAGATAGAGCTATCCTGCTGCCGTCCGGAGACCATGCACCGGTAATATTCAAACCCTTTCTGTTTGACACTGGAACCTCTACAGGACTGGAAACCGCCCTCTTGTAGAGATCCGGATTCCCACGTTTGTATGAGGTAAAGATTATCTCCCTGCCGTCTGGAGAGATATCGGGCGAGAGATTTATTGAACGATTCTTAGTCAACTGCTGGGGATTAAAACCATCCCAGTCCATTTGAAAAAGCTCCTTGTTTCCAGGCTGATTTGAGACAAAAAGAATCTTTGAGGTAAAACAGCCTTTCTGACCGGTAAGGACACGCAAGACTTCATCACTGAAACTGTGGGCATAACGTCTTAGTTCCTTTTCAGTCCCCAGAAAGCGTTTTGCAGTCAGAAGTTTTTTTGCCATTACATCATACAAACGGAACTCAATAGTCAGTTCCTGGCCACGCAATTCATACTCACCACGTATTAGAAGGTCATAACCGGCTGAAAGCCAGGGAACGAAATCAATCGGGGTAAGCGCCAGTCCATTCGCCAAAACAGCCGCATCTTTGCGCTCTGCAGAGACAAGACCGGACATTGTGAGATCAAAACTGTGTATGCCTGCCGCTTCATTGGCCATTTCAGCTTTTATGACAGAGCCCATTGGCTGTGGCGGCACTACAGCCAGCTTGAGCAGACGGTTGCCAGCAGCAGTAACCTCTATATAGCTGGCTGCAAAAGAATCCTGAGCTACTGCGGCAAGCAGCATACAGCAGAACAGAATACGGATAATTATCTTCATCTCTGAACAACTCCCTGAGGCTTAAATACAAAACCCCCCTCATAAACAGAACGACCGGGAGGAGGTACAATAGACTGCTCCGCAAGGGTAATAGCCCTCGTTACAGAAAGCTCAAACACCCTGTCGCCACTGCTCTTTTCAAATCGTGTTCTTATGATCCGTCCATCACCATCAATTGACAATCGCACTACAACAAAAGGTTCTTTACTCTGATAACTTATTGTTTCTCTGAAAGCATCTTTAAGGCGCGAATGCAGATATGAGGTATAATCACTGCCAGACTCACCTCCCGTGCCTCGGGGCATCCCTACTTTACCTTTTGCGGCAACCTTCTTTTTCAAATCCTCAAAAGCAGCTGCCTGGCGCCGAGAATCAACCTTTCCCTCAAGCTTTGAAAGGCTATCCAGAAAAGCCTTTGAATCTGCTGGTGGAGCGTTTTTTTTGACAACAGGAGATTTTCCTGTTGCTGCAGGGACTGCCATGGCAGGAGGGGGTGTCTCCGGCTGAGCTGCCGGAACCTCTTCATTTCCTGTCTGGGTAGGATTACCGGAACGGGGATCCATTACCGGAAGGTTAACTACATCAACGTAGTAAGTGGTCTCAACAGGAATGTTAGGGATCATCTGCTGCCACCAGATTAGAAGCGCAAAGACAGCGGCATGAAAAACAACCGACAGCGCGGTGCTTACAGCCAAACCTGCTTCTTTATGCTGAACAAGCTGATACATGCATCCTACTTCTTGGCCGGCTCCGTTACCATTCCCAACCGTTCAATTCCTGCACCCTTGATTTCAGCCATTGCACGCACCACTTCTCCATATGGAACCGTTGAATCAGCCTTTAAAAAGACCTCTTTCTTCGTACGGTTTGCAAAGAGTTCCGATAGCCTGTTTCTTAGATCTCCACTTGGCACCTGATCCTTATTGATATAGGTATGCCCATTTGTATCAACCGTAACAATTACAGTATCTTCCTGTGCAGACATCCCTTTGGTGTCAGCCTTCGGCAGATTTACCTGAACCCCTTGCTGCATCATTGGCGCCGTCACCATAAAAATAACCAGCAACACCAGCATAACATCCACAAGCGGGGTTACGTTAATCTGAGCCATCATACCCCTGTCATCATCATTACCGCCCATTGACATGTTGTCCTCCTACTTTCCGGCAACGTTGCGCTGAACGATATTGAGAAACTCTGTGGAAAAGCTGTCCATTTCTTTAATCAACACACGAATCTTGTGCTGAAAATGGTTATAGGCCATAACAGCCGGTATGGCTGCAACCAGACCTACAGCTGTTGCAATCAGCGCTTCGGCAATACCTGGTGCAACAACAGCCAGAGAAGCTGAACCGGTCTTCCCTATACCGACAAAGGCAACCATTATCCCCCATACCGTACCAAAAAGACCTATAAAAGGTGAGGTTGAGCCGGTAGTGGCAAGAAATGTTGTATACTTTTCAAGTCGGTTAACTTCAAGGTTGGTTGCCCTTCTCAATGCACGGGAAACGTTGGCCACACCACCAAGATCAGTATTTATACCTCCATGATCCGGCTTGGCTCCGTCAGCCTCCATCAACTGCTTCAGCTCACTGTAGCCTTCATTAAAAAGAGCGGTAAGCGGAGAGCTGGCAAAACGATCCGCCTGGGCGGCAATAGTGTCAAATCGCTTTGTCTTCCAGAAAAAGTCCATGAAACGACCTGATTCTGTAAATGCTTTTTGAATCTGGAAAAATTTGAACATTATGATTGCCCAGGATACCACTGAAAAGAGGATAAGCAGCAGCAGTACACCTTTAACAACAAGACCGGTGCCGGTAAAAAACATTTCCAAGCCCACGATATATAACCTCCAGAGATAATATTACCCGCAAACTAGCTCTTCAATGATAGAGCGTCAAGCAAACAATCTTTATCCATAACACTCTGGTCTACGATCCTTAAAACATGGAATCTGAGACCGCCAGGCATTCATAGCTTCCCAATCTAGCTGCGAAAGTATTTCAGTCTCTTCCTCTCCTGCATCGACAAGAACCTCGCCTTTAGGGTCAATAACCATGCTCATCCCAAAAAAATCCAGTTTCCCGATTACACCGCAGGCATTGCAGGAAACGACATAAAGCTGGTTTTCGATCGCCCTGGCTCGCAGCAATGTCCGCCAATGTTCCTGGCGGGGCTTGGGCCACTGAGCCGGCACACAGATGACCCGTGCTCCCTCCAGCGCCAGTCGGCGGGAAAGTTCTGGGAATCGCAGGTCGTAACAGACAATAACCCCCACCTTGCCAATGGATGTCTCAGCCAGACACCAGGCGTCGCCACCTTTGAAAGCCTTGTCCTCTCCCAGAAGAGAAAAGAGGTGCAACTTCCTGTAACTGGCAGCCACCCGACCGTTATCAACAACATGTATTGTATTAAAGACCCTGCCATCCCCTGAAGGCTCCGGCTGACTTCCGATTACAACCAGTCTGTGCCTTGCCGAAAGCTCGCAGAGCTCGGACACAACAAACCCGGTTCGTTCTGCCAGTTCATTCAGGGTCTTATAGGCAAAACCGGTTGACCACATCTCAGGCAAAACAGCCAGATTAGCGCCTTTATCGGCAACCCTTGCCAACGCCTCACGGATATATGCCAGATTGGCATCAATATCCCCCTGCTTTACGTTAAACTGAATGGCTGCTGCAGTAATAGTAGTCATTACAGAATCTCCTACTTTGTCAACTGTGAATTCAGATAGGCTTTAACAATATCCATATAGATTTCACGGGGCTTACTGGTTCCATCACTTTGTGCGACCATCCCTTCCCGCTCCATCATCTCAATTATCCGGGCTGCGCGATTGTATCCTATCCGAAGGCGGCGCTGAACCATCGAAATGCTTGCCTGTCTGGTTTCAGCTACCAAACGCAGGGCATCTTCCCATCGTTCATCCAGCTGCTCATCCTCATCACCAGCTCCTTTTTCATCAGAATCCTTCATCTCGAGAATAGATTTCTCATAGACCGGCTTACCCTGCTTCTTGAGAAAATCTACAACTCTCTGCACTTCAGCATCAGATACAAATGCCCCATGAATCCTCTTCATCCTTGATGTACCTGGAGGCAGGTATAACATATCCCCCATGCCAAGCAGGGTCTCGGCACCGTTACAGTCTAGTATTGTGCGGGAATCGACCTTGGAAGAGACCTGAAAGGAGATCCTTGAAGGGAGGTTGGCCTTTATAAGCCCCGTTATTACATCAACCGATGGCCGTTGTGTCGCAAGAATCAGGTGAATTCCTGCAGCTCTGGCCTTCTGGGCAAGACGCGCAATATGTTCCTCCACCTCTCGACCGGCCACCATCATCAAATCTGCAAGTTCATCAACTATAACCACTATGTAAGGCAGATGACTGTGTTTAAATGTATCAACCGGATCATCAACGACAAAGGGAAGAGGTTCCTCAGGTATAACAGAGTCCTCTCCATCAGTAACCTCTTCAAGCCCCTCGATAATCTCCTCATCATCAAGCCCTTCTTCAACAGGGGTCTCATCCTCGGCAGCAAGCTTTCTATTGTACGATTCAATATTACGAACACCCTTGTCAGCCAGCAAGCGATAACGTCTTTCCATCTCGTTTACAGCCCACTTAAGAGCAAGAGATGCCTTTTTAGGTTCGGTAACCACCGGAAGCAAGAGATGCGGAATCCCTTCGTACATCGAGAACTCAAGCATCTTGGGATCAACCATTATAAAACGGACATCTCTTGGAGTAGCGGTATACAAAAGCGAAAGTATCATCGTGTTGACTGAAACCGACTTGCCCGAACCGGTAGAGCCCGCAACCAGAAGATGCGGCGCTTTGGTCAGATCGGTAAGTGAAGGCAGACCTGCTATATCTTTTCCAAGCACCAGAGGAAGCTTCATCCTGCTGTGCAAAAACTCCTCGCATGTAAATATCTCACGCAAGTATACGGTTTCACGATCACGATTAGGAACCTCGATTCCGACCACCCCTTTGCCTGGAATCGGAGCCACTATCCTTATCGAAAGAGCCTGCAGCGCCATAGTCAGGTCATCCGAAAGGCCGGCAATCCTGCTGATCTTGATGCCTGGAGCCGGCGCAAACTCGTACATGGTTATAACCGGCCCGGGGCAGATCTCCTTAACCTCACCATCTATCCCGAAATCCAGTAATTTTTTTTCAAGCAGTCTTGCATTCATCTCCAGAGATTCACGATCAATCCTCTGTTCCGTCACAGAAGGGTTATCAAGGAGAGAAAGGGGTGGAGTAACAAAATCCCCCTCTTCCTTGATAAAATCGAAAGTTTCCTGAACCGCTTTGTCTTTAGCTGCCTCTTTTTTCTTTTCTTTCTTAAAAAAGTTAGGACGAGGTGGCGATGGGACGGAAGCCTCTTTTATAAAAGGGCGAACCGAAGCAGGGATCTTCCCTTCAGATAGCGCCTTTTCACGATCACGCTCCTCACGGATATGGGCTGCACGTTCATGACGGGCAGCCCACTTGTTCCGCATTGTCTCAAGCCACCATGATGCGAAGAGTACAAAAGAAAAACCTGAAAGCGTCATGATCGAGGTTGCCAGCAGCGGGATCAAAACAAGAAGTGCTCCAAAGGTACTGAGATTCACCTTAAGAAACCTTGAGGCAGATCCCCCAACTAGGCCACCTGTGGCAACCAGCTGACCGAAAAACTCCATCTTGTCTACAAAAAAGGCAAAAAGGGATGACAGGGAAAGGATAAGACCAAAAAATGCAGCAACCTTGTATAACCTTATTCGAGGTTCTTTGAATCGAAGCAGATTGTAAGCAATATATAACAATGCAGCAGGGAGAAGGTAGGACGCCAGCCCGAACAGCATATAGAAGAGATCCGCAATCTGCGCGCCAAGCCTTCCACCAAGGTTATGAATACCCCCTTCGGTTGACCAGCTGTTGAAGGATTGATCAGATGAACTATAGGATAGAAAGGCCAAAAGTATAAACAGACCGACAGCGGCTATTCCTATCCCCTGTATCTCCTTTACAAGTTTTTCCTTACGCGCCTGTTCCACAATAACCTTTATTTTACTTCAAAATTAATAACAAATTCAGGGGAGTTCATAATCGCCTTTTTAACCGAACAGAGACCGGCTGCTTTAACCACGGCCTTTTGATATCTTTCAGGAAATTCAGGCGGCAGATTAATGGTAAGCTTAACCTCAGAAAGGCGTCTTTTCCCGTTATCATCAGATACAAACTCCGCAGTCTGGGTGAGAGAAATTTTATCGGAAGGAATCTTTCTCGCATTACAGAACTCCAAGACATAGACTCCGGCGCATGTCCCTATTGAACCAAGAAAACAGTCGTAAGGCTCAGGGTAACTCCCTTCCCCGCCATTCTCAACCGACTGATCAGTTACCATCTTAAGTCCATCAGAAAAAGTAGCAGCAACTTTCTTGCCACCCTCAAAGCTTATATCAACCTTCATCTTTGTTTCTCCTCTTTGTCTTCAGGTTTTGCAAGGGGTTGTGACACAGGCTTTCTGAGGTCCTTGTCAATATCCATCATTGAACTCATTTCTTCAAACTGGGTCGCATAAAGTTCCAGATCACCTGTCTCCCTGCGTAGCAGATCCAGCCGCCTTTTTTCAAGCAAACGCCTTATGCCTTCCATTGTCTTGAACTTTACCTGAACCCGTGGACTCATGTTTGCCTTGGCCTCATCGAAATCAGGGTACTGCAGGTTCATTAAAGGGGTATATGAAAGTGACTTCTGGCGGAAATTTGGATACTCCCAGAGGAGCATACCTTTTGCATCAATAATCTGGGATGTCATAATCAGAAAGTTATAATCGGTTTCCAGGGAATCAAGCAGATTTGAGGAAAAAATCTTGTCTGGTCTTGTTATGCCACTGACTATCACAAACATAACCGCATCAACACTGTTCTTTTGTACAAATTCAGCCAGCTTGTCTTCCTTCCAGAAATATTTATTATACTGTATTCCGCCATCATCACGACGCTCACGTCTAAACATGAGACTGGTAAAAATATTTTTCGGGTCAGCATCAAGCATTGTAACCGTGTAAAAACTATCTGTATTCTTTATCTGGCGCAACAAATCCCTCTCAAACGAGCGATTCATGTTAACAAGGAGTGTAATCAGCTCTTCCCTTTGCGGGTGGCGTATATCCGAATCAGCATCAACTATAATAGGCAGCACACCAAGCACCCTTAATTTTTCTGCCACAGCATCCTGAGGCAGATTGTAATAATTATGGGCGCAACCAGCCAATATCGGCAGTAAAAGTAGAGATAACAACAATACCATGCGCTTCATGCTTCCTCCCGTTTTGGCAGAGATAATAAGAAAATAATCCTGATTCTTATAGCAGATGCCAGCAGTATTTTCCAGAGCTAACCCAAGCAGGAATAATCGTTTAATTGGGGTAAACCCAACATTCGCACTAAAAAGCGCAATCTATTGCTAGACAACTACCTTAACACACTGAATTAACTTTAATATTCACAAGAAGATGCTTTGAAAACCTTTCATCTCTCCAGTCCCGCATCTTGTAAAACGCCTTGCTTACTGTCGATGCAGCATCGGCCTGCAGGACGCAACAGAGAAATATACTGAACTGTACAAGCAAACAGTTCCAAATGAGAACCAGGTGTTTCGCATTCTCTCTAAACCTCGTTTGCTTGCTCCTCCTGAAACTATCGCTGTCCTTCCCAACTTGCCGGCATTGGCCATCAGCCGCAGCTTGGCTTCAATGTCTGTTTCAACAGCAGTGGCATCTATCCGTACCTTTCAACCCGATTCCACCCCGGATTCTTTGGCATGGCAGAGGATCTCCCGATGGATCGCTTCCCAGGTTTCTTCCCGCAGGGTTTTGATGTTCTCCTGCAGGATAGATTTGCACGGGTACTGACCCATCTCCAGACGGGCAAAGCCACGGAAGGAGTCAGAATCCTCCAGATGGAATGCAAGCTCTTCGTAGGTGAGCTCACGGTACTGCTTCAAAACTGCGCAACGAAGTACCTGCTCGGCAGTCATTCCTTCACGACCAGTGGTCGGACGGGCAATACGAACCATGTCCTGGTAGACGAACTCAAGCACCTTGGGGGTGGCGTCAAGTACCTTGGAAATCTCCTGTAACTCCTTGGCTATTTTACTCCGGAGTACCGGCATGAACAGGTTGAGTTGCGGGTTGAATTTACGTCGCATCTGGCAAGCTCCAAAAGAATGATCATTAACAATTACAGTCTGTTGGAGCGAAATACTACCACAAAATGCCAGAAAATCAGAGCGCAATATTCGGTTTTTTAAATAAATATCAAAATGTTACAGTTTCCGGATGGAAACTAATTAAGATAAAAAAGATTACAAGCAATTCAATTCAAAACTGCCTGAATATAGAGTATGACTATTAAAGCAGCGCTAATTTCGCTCTTGCTATCCTGAAAATAAAATGTAAAATAAATTAGTTAAATACCTGTAATTCCAATTTTAAATCAAGAGATGACAAACCATGTAATATCAACCGTCATACTCTGATATTTATAACTACAAAAAAACGAAGGGGTAATGTCGATGGAAAGATTAGCTGTAATATTCGGGATTTTTAATGACGGGACGTTGTGGGACAAGCATTTTGGAGACTCGGAAAAATTTGTCAAATACTATATTTATCCTGACAGAGAAGCTGCTTACGATGGAGAGACCGATAACAAAACTCGAGACTTCGATGAAGAGCATAACAGCGCCGGAAAATTATCCGAAGTAATCAAGAGCCTTGGCAATTGCGACTGCGTTGCTGCAGTTGCAATGAGTCCAAACTTTAAAAGAATGGCAGCAGAAAAGAAGATCCAGCCTGTTGTAGTAAAGGCAGAAAACAGCGACGAGCTGCTTAATCTTTTAAAGATTAACTTTAGTAGAGTTGAAGAGCTGGCAGTAAAAAGGGCTAACGGAATAATGGAAAAAGAGGTTCCTGTAATAACTACCTGAAATCAAAATAACTACATCGATTTTGAATAGTTATAAACAAGAGGGCTGCAAATATGCAGCCCTCTTGTTTATCAAACTTACTCTGCAGTTATTGCAACATAACCAAACGTGCCATCAGGACGTCGCAACAGGAGCCTAACAACATCCCCTTTGTTCACCTTCGCAGCCAATTCCGAAAAACCTTCAATACTATCTACCTGCTTACCGTTAAACTCAATTATCAGATCCCCTTTGACCATGCCGGCATCTTCAGCAGGAGAACCTGGCTTAACCTCTGAGACAACTACCCCTTTAGTCTCCTTAAGACCCAGCTGACGCGCAACATCAGGAGAGAGTTCACGGATGCTTATACCAATACCGGCGGTAGCGGGAGTTGCAGAAACCGCAGAAAGCCCCTGACGTCCGACTTTAACTGTAAGCACAACCTTTTTGCCTTTACGAAACAGCGCAACCTTTACATCTTTTCCAACCGGTGCCGCTGCAACAACTTTAGGGAGATCTGTCTGCGCATTTACCGGTTTTCCATCAAACTCAACTATTACATCCTCAACCTTCATACCTGCCTTGTCAGCCGGAGAATCTTTTTCAACATTTGTAATTATCACACCCTTCTCTGACTTTAAACCAAGTGATTTCGCAAGATTGGGACTTAATTTATCAAAGTTGACTCCAATATACCCCCTGACAACCTTACCGGTTGATTTAAGCTGATCAGCAACAGACTTGGCCATATTGATTGGAATAGCAAAGCCTATACCCTGACCATTTGCGATAATAGCAGTGTTTATACCTATTACCTTGCCACTTCCATTAAAAAGAGGGCCTCCCGAATTTCCAGGATTTATGGATGCATCAGTCTGTATGTAGTCATCATATGGACCGCTGCCTATGACCCGTCCTTTTGCGCTTACTATACCGGCTGTAACGGTATGAGCCAGACCAAACGGGTTGCCTATGGCCATAACCCATTCACCCACTTCCACCCTATCGCTGTCTCCCAATTCAGCAAATGGAAGTGGAGATTTGTCAATGATCTTCAGAAGTGCAACATCAAGTTTATCGTCAGTACCTTTAAGCTCTGCCTTAATCTCGCGACCATCAGAGAGCTTAACCATTATCTCGTCTGCGCCATTAACCACATGATTGTTTGTAAGGATATAACCATCGGAGCTGATTATAAAACCAGTCCCCATACCTTGCTGTTTGCGTGGCTGTTGAGGAGCCTGCTGTCCGAAAAACTGCCCAAAAAGGTCACCAAACGGATCATTTCCCATATAAGGATTAACTAAACGGCCACCGCTTCTTACCTTGACATTTTTAACCGTTCTTATGTTTACAACTGTAGGATTGAGCCTCTTTGTAAGTTCAACAAAATCGGGGCTTATTGATTTTGCATCAAGATTCAGAGTCCCCAGACAGAGCAGGGAAACTGCCAATGTCAAAAAAATCGCAAGAAATTTACCTGACTTCATCTTTAAAACCTCCATATTGATTATACTCTGTTCATTCAACCTTAAGAATATAGCCCTGGCTGCGAACAGTATGAATCAGCTTTTTCTCAAAACCGGAATCAATCTTCTTTCTCAGGTAGTTTACATATACATCTATAATATTTGTAAATGACTCAAACGAATGTTTCCATACCTTTTCAGCAATCATGGTGCGTGTAACAACTGTTCCTGCATTACGCATCAGAAATTCAAGCAGTCCATACTCTTTGATGGTAAGAATTATCTCTTTATCAGCGCGCCATACCTTACGGGTAACCGGATCCAACCTTAAATCAGCTATCGCAAGTTCTGCCCCACGATCACGTCCCACCCGCCTAACAAGGGCTCTTACCCGTGCTGACAGCTCTGCAAAGACAAACGGTTTTGTAAGGTAGTCATCTGCTCCGCTTTCAAGACCTGTAACAATATCATCAGTCGCGTTTCTTCCTGTCAACATCAAAACAGGCAGCTTAAGACCGGCCTGACGAAGTTCACATAAAACACAGATACCGTCTTTGCGAGGCATTATTACATCCAGAATCAGCAGTGAATACTCTACCTCCTGCACCTTCCGGATTCCTTCCTCACCATCATGAACAGTGTCGACAACATATCCTTCTTCTTCAAGTCCCCTCTTGATGAAGGCCGCCACTTTTTTCTCATCTTCAACCACAAGTATCCTCATGGCTCCTCCTGTTAAACAGAATATATAAAATTAAGTTCAAGCATTCTGGCTTCCAAGACGCCGCAGGATTTCTGATGCAGACTCCTCAACAGACTTGGTAGTAACATCAATGATAACCCAAGCGGGGTGACGGCGAAAATACTGACGGCAGTAAGAGATCTCCTCTTCCACTTTTTCGTAGTCAGCATAGCTGTTTTTCATGCTCTGCCCCATAGTAACCAGACGTGACGTCCTTATTTCTACAAGACGTTTCGGGTTTATTATTAAACCAACCACCTTCTGCGGATCAATCCCTTCAAGCTCTTCAGGCGGTTCAATACCTTTGACCAAAGGGACATTGGCCACCTTGTATCCCTTGTTTGCCAAGTACATAGAAAGCGGCGTCTTTGATGATCGTGATACCCCGACAAGAACCAGGTCAGCCTTGCTTAAGCCTCTGGTTTCCTGACCATCATCATGCTTTACAGTAAAGTTAACAGCCTCCATTCGGCGGAAATAGGCGGTGTCAATCTGATGAAGCAATCCTGGAGTTGATTGTGCCATTGTACCGAGAAAGACAGAAAGGCTGTGCAAAAGCGGAGAAAGCAGATCAAAGGCCATAAGACCATGTTCCTCTGCAATGGTGTGTACTGCAATAGCGAGGGAAGAATCAACCAGGGTGTATACCAGCAAACCTTCGTCAGCCGTTACAGTTGCCACTGCCTGCTGCACTTCATTTTGATTCGCAACCTTTGCCAGACGGACAATCTGAACATCAGTGCCTCCAAACTGGGAGAGCGCGGCTTTTACTACCCGTTCAGCAGTTTCTCCGGTAGAGTCCGAAAGCACATAGATTTTTTTCACTTAAACAACCCCCACTAAAAATCAGATCAGACAACCGTTTGATTGCTATTTTTTAATGAAAATTATCCATCAGGTATATGATTGTCAAGGTTTTTTGTTGTAACGCTCTCACTGTTCTGGTACGTTTTGGCATTCTGGCGGCCTGTCCCGCCAATTTGCCTCCTTTAAGGGTCACAATGGCTGCATCATGGTATCAGATTACCCTGGAAGTCCCCAATCAGTTTGCTGAATATCTGGCAGACTATCTTTCTGAGCTGTCCGGTTGCGGAGTATGCACAGACAACAGAGATGTTGATACCTTTTCAACAGAAGATATCGCTAAGCTTTCTTCAACAAAAATAACCTGTTATTTTAATATCCCTTGTAACATTGAGCAGCATCTTTCTGATATAAAACTTTTTCTCGCCGGAATATCAGACCAGATGCCCTATCTGGCTCCAAATGTTTCCATTCTGGGGGAAGAAGACTGGGCAACCTCCTGGAAAACCCATTTCAAGCCGATTGAAATCGGTGAACGGCTCATTATAACACCTTCATGGGAACAACAGACTAAAGATAACGAACGGAAGGTTATACTGCTCGACCCTGGAATGGCCTTTGGAACCGGAGGTCATGAAACAACAAGGCTTTGTCTTGAATGCCTCGTATCCATTCTAACCTCAACAGGATCAAATGCTGATACCAGAGTGCTGGATCTTGGCACAGGCTCAGGGATTTTGGCTATCGCGGCAGCCAAGCTGGGAGCGACAAAGATTGACGCCGTTGATATTGATCCGCAGGCTGTTATTGTTGCTACAGAAAATTGTACCCTTAACGGGGAGGAGAACAAGATCCGCTGCAGCAACACCCCCCTTGAACAGCTCGAAGGAAGCTACAAAATCATTCTTGCAAATATACTTGCCGAAGAGCTTGTAAGAATGGCGCCTGAAATTATAAAACATCTCTCATCAGGAGGAGATCTGATCCTCTCCGGCATTCTGGCCGAGAGGGAGCAACTTGTGCGTGACGGTTTTGATCCGCTTCATCTTGACTTCAAGGTCTCTCTTGCTGATGGAGAATGGCGTTGCCTGCACTATCGGAGCCAATTGTGAGCGGACGCAGACGTTTTATTGTTAATTCCAGAAGCATCTGTGACGGCTACGCCTCATATGACGGCACGCTGCACCACCATATAGCCCGTGTTCTACGCCTGAGATCAGGCGACAAGGTTACATTGGTAGATGAGCAGGGAAGACGGCATTATGGAGTTATTGACCAGATAACCCAGGAATGGACCGCTGTCAGACTGACAGAGACTGTTGAGGCATCTGCATTTTCAGACACCCCTTCAATTACGGTAATTCAGGGCTTGCCAAAAGGGGAAAAGATTGAGCTTATTCTCCAGAAGGGAACCGAACTGGGAGTGGCAGAATTTTCAATTTTCAGGGCGGATCGTTCTGTTCCGAAACTCTCTGGTGAAAAGCTGCAGGGACGCCTTGAACGCTGGCTCAGGATCACCGCAGAAGCTTCAAGACAATCAGAGCGGTTTGATCAGCCGACAGTAACCTGGCATCCCTCCGCCGCAGCTGCTGCAACCAGCGCTGCAAATGCGGATCTGAAGTTGCTGCTTTGGGAACGTGGCGAACCAACACCTTTAAGGGATATTCTCAAGGAGTTTACCAGACCTTCCAGCATTGCAATTGCTGTTGGACCGGAGGGAGGTTTTGAGCCAGGAGAGGCTGAGACCTTCTCATTATGGGGCTTTGTACCTGTTACACTTGGCGAGCGAATACTGCGCACAGAAACTGCAGCTCTTGCCATGACAGCTATTGTGCAGTATAAATGGGGAGATATCTGAGTAATAGAGTAATACAATAAGGAGGATTTCAGATGAAATGTCCGAAATGCGGTTATACAAGCTTTGAAAGCTATGATTCCTGTCGTAGATGTTCTAACGACTTAACTGAATTTAAAAAAATCCACGGAATTTCAGCTTTGGTATTGCCAACTGCTATACGTGCAACCATGGCAGGGGAGCTTGGACTAAAACAGTCAGATAACGCAGCATCATCAGACTCTCATAACGATATATTTTCCTTCAATACACAAAATGAGGAATCTGCTTCGACTACTACTGAACTGGACACTCCGACAGATCCATTTGCCGGTAGCACACCTGCTGCCCCGACAATGCAGTTTTCCTTTGACACACCTCCTTCCTCTAAAGAACAGGATCCTTTTGCCTCGCTACTTGAAACTTCAGCAATATCAAAACCTGAGGCAACTCCTGCAAAACAACCAGCCTCACCTGCCTTTGAACTTAACAATTTTTCATGGGACGATACTCCTACTCCAGGTACCACTGATAAAAAGGGTACTGACCAAGCTGGATTCGATGATGACGGGTTTGACAAGCTGTTCAGCGACCTGAGCAACTCAGATAAAAAATAATCTTAATTTATAGATTACAGAGTTTTTATAAGAGCGGGGATTCCCCGCTCTTTTCTATGGAGCGAACGTGCCCGGACATGTAAAAATACTTTCTGAAAACCTTGCCAACAAGATTGCCGCCGGCGAGGTAGTGGAAAGACCTGCTTCTGTAGTTAAAGAACTGATTGAAAACTCACTTGATGCAGGGGCTGATGATATCAGGCTGGAGATCACTGCAGGAGGTCGTCGCATAATAAAGGTAAGCGACAACGGACACGGCATGTCACGCGAAGATGCCCTGTTGTCTCTTGAGCGTCATGCAACCAGCAAGATATATAACGATCATGACCTTGAAGAGATATCCTCTCTGGGCTTTCGCGGTGAAGCCCTCCCTTCTATAGCCTCTGTATCAAGAATAAATCTAAAGAGTCGTGAATCCAAGAGTATTGAAGGCACTGAAATTATAGTAGAAGGTGGAATTATCCGAACTGTTCAGGCCTGTGGAATGGCTGCAGGAACAGAGATTACAGTTGAACAGCTTTTCTTCAACACACCTGCGCGCCTTAAATTCCTTCGCAGCGCGGAAACTGAATCAGCTAATGTCGGAGACTTGATAACCCGCCTGGCTGTTTCCAGGCCGGATGTTTCATTTAGCTATCGAAATGATGGACGTGAGATACTGCGTGTTTCTCACGGAACTCTGCTGCAAAGGATGCAAAAGCTTGTTGCACGGGATGCACCACTCTTCGAAGTCTCAGGTGATACTGCTGCAGCCTCAATCAATGGCTTTCTTGCCCCCCCTTCTGCTGCAAGATCCTCTTCAACAGCCATGTTTACATATATTAACGGACGTTTTGTAAGGGACAAGGTAGTTCAACATGCCATAATGCAGGCGTTCAGACCAGTTCTTGAAAAGGGGCGTTACCCTCTGCTTGCTATCTTCATAACCGTGCCGACAGGCGAAGTCGATGTCAATGTACACCCAACAAAGCATGAAGTCAGGTTCCGCCATTCCAGCCTTGTTCATGATGCCATTCAGTCAATTCTGGAGGATATCCTCCGTAAATCACCCTGGCTTAAACGTCAGGAATATCCCATAACAATACCTGAAAGGAGTCCTTACAGCAATTTGCAGGGATCTTATAAAGCCGGAACAGAACAGGCTCTTAATCAGTTCATGACAAAAACCACTCATGAAAGTGTCTTTGAACCTGCAGCCACCTTTTCTCAACCAGAAACAAAGCCCGTTGCAGAGAGCAGATCAGGCTATTTTTCAGCCATGAGGGTAATAGGTCAGTTCAAGGCGGCTTATATCATATGTGAGGCTGACGACAAGCTGGTAATTATTGATCAGCATGCGGCTTTTGAAAGGATCCGCTTTGAACAGCTGAAATCAGGGTTTTTGTCCGGCGGAGTTGAATCGCAGAGACTTCTGATGCCAGATACAATTGAAATCTCATTTACAGAAGCAGATACGATCCGCCGCTATCATTCTGTTCTCGATTCGCTTGGATTTGAACTGGAGGAGTTTGGCAACAATACCTGGCGTATCAACGCTATTCCCAGGATAGCATCAGGGCAGGAATATACCGTACTGCTCCGGAATCTGCTCTCTGAACTCCTTGAAAACGGCAGTAGCTCAAGCTTCGATGTCACACGAGATGAACTGCTTGCAAGGGTTGCCTGCCATTCTGTTGTCAGAGGCAGATATCCTCTTGATCGACTACAGATGGAGGAAATGCTTAAGGATATGGATCGCACCGACTTTTCAGCACACTGCCCGCATGGTCGCCCTGTCTCATATAATATCACCATTAAAGAGCTCGAGAAGCTGTTTCACAGAACATGAAACCGAAGATACTTGTCATTGCAGGTCCGACCGGTTCAGGAAAGACCGATCTGGCTATCAGGCTGGCAAAAGAGCTGAAAGGCGAGATTATCTGTGCGGATTCCTTGACAGTATACCGCTCTTTCAATATCGGGACAGCAAAACCAACCCCTGCACAACGCCAGGGCATACCACACCACCTGCTGGATATATCTGAACCAACTGATTCATTTACAGCATCTGACTTCAGAACAGCAGCGGCAAATGCTATTAATGATATCGTACTGCGTGGAAAAAGACCGATTATAGCAGGAGGAGCCGGCCTGTACCTGAGAACGCTACTGAGAGGCCTAATTGAGGCGCCTGGCGAGAATCCCGGATTAAGAAACGAACTGAAGATACGCCTTGAAAAAGAAGGGGCAGAGTCGCTGTTGATTGAATTGGGCAGGGTTGACCCTGAAACAGCAGACAGACTTCATATAAACAACACAAAAAGAATAATACGCGCATTGGAGGTTTATTACAGTTCCGGCATTCCACTGTCTCAAATGCAAAGCAGACATCAATTTTCAGAAACGCCATATACCAGCCTCCAGTTCTGCCTGGATATGCCACGTCAGTTACTGTACGAGAGGATTAACAAACGGACAGAGATGATGATAGCAGAGGGACTTGTTGATGAGGTTGAAAGCCTCTTGCAACGGGGTCTGCCTGCTGATTCAAAACCGTTGCAGGCCATAGGATACAAGGAGGTAACAGCATATCTTTCGGGACTGATTGATCATGATAAGATGATTAATCTTATCAAGCAGAACACCCGTAACTTTGCAAAACGTCAACTCACCTGGTTCAGAAAAGAGCCGGATATGCACTGGGTTGCATATCCGGAAAACTCTGCTAATATCAACTCAGCAGCAGCCAAGTTCTTCGAGTAAAGGAGAAAAGCATGCCTAAAGCCCCTTTCAACATCCAGGATCAGTATCTTAACCAGTCACGCAAAGAGCATGTAAAGGTTAATGTAAGGATGATTACCGGTGAGTTGATTGATGGTCATATCAAATCATTTGATAATTTCTCGCTCCTTTTGGACAACGGCACAGGCGGTGATATCCTTATCTATAAACATGCCATTGTTACAATCACTCCGGTTAGCGGCACCTTCCGCCTGCATCATCAGGCATAAAAACCAACCATATTTTCAATAAAGACATAATTCAAATGAAAGGACTTTTAATTGAAACTGTAGCTGAGGGTTCTCCGGCAGATAGAGCCGGACTATTGCCTGGCGACCGTCTACTATCTATTTCCGGCAAAAGTTTACGAGATATTATTGACTACATCTGGCTTACGGTAGATGAAACAGCTAAACTGAAATTTCTTAGACCGGATGGAACTTTTAGCACAGCAGAGCTTCTTCCGGAGCCTGGCGAAAACCCAGGACTTACCTTTTTCCCGCAAAAACCTCAACGATGCCACAACAACTGCATATTCTGCTTTATAGATCAATTACCAAAAGGCTTGAGGCAGTCTCTTTATATAAAGGATGAAGACTACAGACTCTCATTTTTGCAAGGCACCTACGTTACACTGAGCAGCCTGAAAGAATCTGAGCTTAAACGGATTATAAACCAGAGACTTTCACCGCTATATATATCAGTCCATGCCGTTAATCCTGTTTTAAGGGAAAAACTTCTGGGTAGAAAAGGGATACCTCCAATCCTTGAACAACTGAAGATACTGGCTGACAACCGGATTTATATGCATACCCAGGTGGTGCTCTGCCCTGGTTTAAATGATGGTACTGCTCTGGAAGAAACCGTCGATCAGCTCTCTTTTCTTTATCCCTCGGTTCGTTCACTTGCTATAGTTCCACTTGGCTTGACCAGACACAGAGAACATCTCCCCAAGTTGAAAGATATGGATAGCAGTTATGCCAGAAACTTTCTTGAACAGTGGTATCCAACAATGCAAAGGATAAACAAAAAACTTGGCGAAGCATTTCTTCAGATTGCCGATGAATTTTTTCTTAAGGCGTCGTACCCATTCCCAAAACTAAAAGAATACGGCGATCTCCCCCAATGGGAAAACGGTGTCGGCATGGTTCCATGGTTTCACAAAGATGCTGCCGCTGTTCTGAAAAGAGCCAGGCTGTTACCGGCAAAGGTCAATGCAACTGTTGTCACAGGAGAGTCAGCCGCAGCCTTGGCAGATGATTTTCTCAAGGCACTGTCTATTAAAACCGCCTGCAACCTTTCCGTTTTAGCCATCCCCAATCGTCTGTTTGGAAATAGCGTAACCGTAAGCGGATTGGTCTGCGGCGCTGATATCATTCACAGATTAAAAGACAAGGGAGCAGAGGGAGTATTATTAATACCAGAGGTAATGTTAAAAGAGGGGGAAGGCTGTTTTCTTGATGGGCTGACACCCCTTGAAGTTGGAAATAAACTTGGCATTCAGGCAGTAACGTTTGAGGCATCCCCTACAGGTCTGTATAATACTTTAAAAAAACTGGCAAAAACAATTCCATCCCTAATCAGTTGAGCTCATAAAAGATCAGATATCCATCTGTTATCGTTAATATCCAATATATTTAACCATTAAATTAATTCTCATCCCTGAGAAAATATGATATTTTACCAAGCTGTTTATCTGAGATAGCGAAGGGAAAGTTATGCAGGAACAAGTAACCCAAAAAATTGCTGTAAATATTGAAGATGAGATGAAGCGTTCATACATGGACTATGCAATGTCCGTTATTGTCGGTCGCGCCCTTCCTGATGTGCGTGATGGTCTCAAGCCGGTACATCGCAGATGCCTGTATGCTATGCATGACATGAGTAACGACTACAACAAGCCGTATAAAAAATCGGCAAGGGTAGTCGGTGATGTTATAGGTAAGTACCACCCACATGGAGATACAGCTGTTTACGATACCATTGTAAGAATGGCTCAGGATTTTTCACTGCGCTACCTTCTGGTTGATGGTCAGGGGAACTTTGGCTCTGTTGATGGCGACAACCCGGCTGCCATGCGATATACAGAGATAAGAATGAAGCAGCTCACCCACGAACTGCTGGCGGATCTGGAAAAAGAGACCGTTCAATTTACCCCTAACTACGATGAATCTTTATCAGAACCTTCTGTTCTGCCTGCTAAATTCCCAAATCTCCTTGTAAACGGTTCATCAGGCATTGCCGTTGGTATGGCTACCAATATCCCCCCGCATAACATGGGGGAAGTCATTGATGCGATAATTGCAATAATCCACAACCCTGCACTTACTTACGAAGAGCTTCTTGAACTGGTGCCCGGCCCTGATTTTCCAACAGGCGGAACCATCTATGGCCGTCAGGGCATTATTGACGGTTATTCAACCGGAAGGGGTATTATACAGATCAGAGCCAAGGCTCACGTTGAAAACAGCAAAAAAAATGATCGCCAATCCATCGTAGTAACAGAAATACCTTACCAGGTGAACAAGGCCAGACTGATTACCAACATTGCAGAACTTGTAAAAGAGAAAAGGATCGAAGGGATAAGCGATCTGAGGGATGAATCGGATCGTGACGGGATGAGAATCGTTCTGGATCTGAAAAAGGATGAGAACGCGGAAGTCCTTCTAAACCAGCTCTATAAACATACCCAGATGCAGGTTTCGTTCGGTATAAACATGCTGGCAATTGTGCATAATCGCCCCAAATTGCTCTCTCTGGCAGATATGATTCAATGTTTTATTGAACACCGTCGTGAGATGGTCACAAAACGCACCCTTTTTGAACTAAAGAAAGCCGAGGCCAGGGCGCACATATTGATAGGCTTGAAGATTGCCCTTGACTGGCTGGATGCTGTCATCGAACTTATCCGTGCTTCAAAAACTCCCCCAGAGGCCAAGCAGGGACTTATGGAAGGTCAGTTTGCCGATCCCCTCTGGCTGGAGCGGATGACTCTGCAAGGAGCTGCGGGATACGAAGGAACCGTCAGGCTTTCCGACCTTCAGGCACAGGCCATTCTTGATATGCGCCTACAACGCCTTACCGGCCTGGAGAGAGAAAAGATTGTTCAGGAGTACGAGGATATACTCAGGCTTATCGCAAGGCTTAAGGAGATTCTTGGCTCAGATTCCGAAATAATGAAAATCATCATCGGTGAGCTCTCTGAGATTAAAGAAAAGTTTGGAGACAGACGCCGCACAGAGATTGTTCACCAGACCGCTGACATTTCTCTCGAAGATACCATTGATGACGCAGAGATGGTAGTAACAGTCACTCATACAGGCTACATAAAGCGCAGCGCATCTGACCTCTATCGCGCCCAGCGTCGTGGCGGCAAAGGGAAGACCGGAATGAAGACCAGGGAAGAAGATTTTGTGGAGCAGCTTTTCATCGCTTCCACAAAAGATTATCTCCTCTTTTTCAGTGATATGGGCAGAGTCTACCGGATCAAGGTATATGAGATACCGGAAGGAAGCCGCACAACAAAAGGCAAGGCTGTAGTAAATCTTGTCAATGTTCAGGAAGGGGAAAAGATCACTGCTATCATGCCTGTTAAAGATCTTAATCGTGAAGATCTCTTTCTGTTCATGGCAACCCGCAACGGCATTGTAAAAAAGACCCCGCTGATTGAATATATTAATATTCGTTCCGGCGGGATCAATGCAGTAAATCTTGATGATGGGGACAAGCTCATTGCCGTTGCGCTAACAGATGGCAACAAAGATATCTTCCTGGCTTCCAGACAGGGCAAGGCTATTCGATTCTCTGAATCGGACGCCCGTTCAATGGGTCGGGTAACCCGTGGTGTACGCGGCATGAATCTTGATAACGGAGATCAGGTTATAGGGATGGAGGTAATTGACCCCACTGCAGCCGGCTCCACAATCTTTACAATGACCGAAAACGGTTTTGGCAAACGTACAAACCTTGATGAATACAAAGGCCAGAGTCGTGGTGGCAAAGGAATTATAACCATAAAAACGACAATCCGTAATGGTCTGGTTGTTGGAGTAATGCAGGTTGATGACGAAAATCAGTTGATGGTAATTACCGATCAGGGAAAAATTATCCGAGTACCGGTGCGAGGTTTTTCAGTAATAGGAAGAAATACTCAAGGCGTAAGAGTTATGGTTACTGAAGAGCAAGAAAAGATAGTTGCAGTTGCCAAGCTTGCAGAACGCGAATACGATGAAGAAGAAACTGAATCAGAAGATGAACAGGCCTGAATATTTGGAGCCAAGAATAGTGAACAGACTACGTACCGTTGATACAACTTATCGCGAAAGACGACGGATCGTAAGACTGCTCGATTTCCTGACCAGAGATCAGCTGACCCACGACCAGATGGATCGGATAGGTCGTAGTTTGCAAAAATCACCCAGACGTGCATTACCACCACTCGTCAGGCGCATATCGAGGGAGCAGGATCATGAGAGGCTTTATCGTTATACCTGCATGCTTGATTTTTTTGATTCTACAACATGGCTCGATCAGCTTGTAAGCCTTACCCTTAAACGTCAGGATCTTGCAGATGAAGGGCGAATGCCTCTTCTGCAGATCCTCCAGGATTATGGCATTGATGTTTCCTCACCTCCCTTCTCTCGGGACAACCTGAACCATACAACCATAAACAGCTTTCTTGATATCTGTCTGGCAGAAGGAGCCTGGGGACTGGTACGGTTTATGGATCGCTTTCTGCTTTCTGAAGACTCACTCCGTAATCAGCTGATTACCCGTTTAGGCAGTCGCATAAATCATAAAACAGAAGCCGCAGCATGTCTGAGAATGCTGGCCTACTTTGAATATTCCGAAGTAGCGACTGCTGCCATAGAAACCCTTGGAAGATTAAGACACGGTTCTGCCCTGACGGTTCTTAATTCTCTAAAAAATCTTACAGTTGAAGGGCTTGAACCACTTATTGCCAGAAGTATCCGCCGTTTGGCCTTTCTTGGTATAACTAGCCCTGAACCGATGTCAGAACAGTTCAAAGAGCCAACTCTCCTTCTAACCTCACAGGCCGGTTCTCTGGACTGCTACGGGATGAGAACATTATGGCTTTCATGGGAGTTACCAGACAATAACTATGCAGGATTAATGCTTCAAATTGCTGAAAATGAGGGGATACAGCAGGCTGTTGCATCAAGATTTCAACTGCAAACTGAACATGACGGATATCTTGATGAGATAAATTCGGAAGAGGGTCTTCTTCCGGTTGAGCCAGAATATCTGCTGAAGTTAATTAAGGATGCTATCAAAAAGAGCATTGAAAACAATTATTATCTGCCGCCGGATCTCTATGCCTGTCAACATCTTTTCGGAAACTGGGATCTTCGTCCTGAATCATATAACCCCACTTTTTCTGCGGAACTCCTTCACGGACTTCTCGAACGGATCTCATCACTTCTCTCCAATTGTGAAAAATTATTGGATCACCCTCTTTTTGAAGGTTGGTTATATACAGATCTCATGGTTTACGAAATTGCTGAAGGACTTGGTGAAGACTCACTTTTGGAACTCCCTCAGGATCTCTATCAGGCAACTATTGCAAAATTCTGTAACGAACTGATTGAATCTGACAAGCCAGGATTGTTAAAACGATTAATGTTGATTGCTGACTTCATGCAGCAGAGTAGCCACCAGAAACGTGACATACAAGAGGTCTTAGCTCTGGGACTCAGCCTTGCCGGTTCTCCTCTGCCACTTTACACACACCCTTTTATACAACGCTTGGCTTCAGACAGCATTGAAATGGCACGTCAATCACTCAACGAAGGATTTGACCCCCGCAAGAACATTATCTACGAAGAAGAAGATGGGGAATGGGAATGAAGATTGGAGTAATAGGAGCAGGAAGCTGGGGAACCGCTCTGGCAAATCTTCTTGCAACAAACGGCAATGAAACTTTGCTTTGGTGTTATGAGCCTGAACTGGTTGCAGGCATGAAAGAAAACAGAATTAATCACCTATTTCTGCCTGACATCAAACTTCATCCATCGCTTGACTTTACCGGAGATCTTGGTGATGCAGTAAATAATGCGGAGATCCTGCTGCTGGTCACTCCAACTCAGGTACTAAGGAGCCTCCTTGCATCTATTGCAGACAAAATCAGTAATAATACAGTAATTGTCAGCGCATCAAAAGGCATTGAACTGGATACACTTTGTACAATATCTCAGATCTGTACAAAAACATTGGGTGAAACGCTCCTTCAACGCTTTGTTGCTCTTTCAGGACCTACCTTTGCAAAAGAAGTAGCAGAGGGACTCCCATCACTTATCGTTGCAGCTTCCATAAATTCAGCTGCCGCCTGCCTGGTACAAACCGCCTTAAGCAATTCATTATTCAGGGTTTATACAAGCAGTGATGCCATTGGAGTAGAACTTGGTGGAGCAGTTAAAAATGTAATAGCAATTGCTGCTGGAATTGGCGATGGAATGGGATTTGGCCACAACACTCGTGCAGCCCTTATAACACGGGGACTAGCTGAGATGCGACGTCTGGGGAATGCAATGGGTGCTGAAGACGCAACATTTGCCGGCCTTGCAGGAATGGGGGATCTCGTGTTGACATGCACTGGAGATCTATCGCGCAACCGTACTGTAGGAATTAAACTGGGACAGGGCTTGACACTTGAAGCTATAATGGCTGAAATGATGATGGTTGCTGAAGGTGTTAAATCTGCTAAATCAGTAAATGCCTTAGCAGAACGACTGAAGGTAGAGATGCCTATTACTCGCAAGGTATATGAGATTCTCTACTGCAACAAACCAGCTCGACAGGCCGTACTTGAGCTTATGTCACGCGATCTGAAACCAGAATAATCGCTGATATTACATCTTTTATTAATCTCAATTTTACGGATTCTGATTTTACAGCCAAAATCACTCACAAGATCATAAACAGTCATTGCAACACCAAGAAACAGGATCACCACGCCAATAAAAAGTATCGGTTCCATAAATGCCTCCGCATTGTTTTGAAAACGATAACACAGCGTCATGACACAATATGTCTTTTTAAAAACTATTACAGGTTGAATCAGATTTTATGGCTCGCCATGTATTGCATCTCCTGACATAAGTACAATATCTACACGGCGATTTTTTGAACGTCCTTCAGAACTTGCGTTATCTGATGCAGGGCGAAACTCGCCATAACCGGTTGCAGATAATTTGCCTGGTTCAACATCAAAGTTTTTCTGAATATATCGCAGGACATTGGTAGCTCTGGATACAGAGAGTTCCCAGTTAGACGGAAAGAGTGGTGTATTGATAGGAATATTATCAGTGTGGCCTTCAACCCTTAACGGATTAGAATATATAGTCATTGCTTCAATTATTGTATTAAGCAACTGGTAACCAGCCGGTTTTATTACGGCAGAACCTGAATCAAAAAAACCGGCCTCTTTTAGACTAACAACAAGCCCACGCCGAGTAATTCCTACTGTGACCTTATTCTGAGCCCCGTGTTTTATCAGGTAAGCCTCAATAGCTGATTGAATCTCTTTAAACTCTTTTTCTTCCGCCTTTACTTTGGCACGCCCCTTGTCAGTCCCGCCCTGTCGTGGACCTGCAGGCGGCATTTTATTGATCATTGGAATAACTGCCATTTCAGGCTTTATTGCAGGTATAGGTTTGATATCCTGAGAGTGGAGAACCCCTTTCTGACCGGCTGCAGCCTGTGAGGAGTAACCGAAAGATTCCCTTAATGAAGCAGCTACCTCCTCCACCTTCTTCTTGTCTGTCTGAGACATTGCATACATCGTAACGAACACAGCAAACAAAAGTGTAATAAAGTCCGCATATGAGACCAGCCATCTTTCATGGTTGGCATGCTTTTCCGGTTCTTTTTTCAATGCCACAAAAGCTCCTAGTGCTCAGATCCGGCAAAGGCTTTTAACTTCTGCTCAATAAAGTGGGGATTTTCACCATTCTGAATAGCTATAAGCCCCTCAACTATCATTACCCTGCGAAGAACCTCTTCCTTCATCCGGATCTTTAACTTTGAACCTATCGGCAAACAGATGATATTGGCAGTCATAAGTCCATAGATTGTCGCAACAAAGGCGGCAGCAATACCGGCACCTAGCTTTGAAGTGTCAGAAAGGTTTCCCATAACATGTATAAGTCCAAGTACCGCCCCAATAATACCTATAGTAGGAGAGTAGCCTCCGGCAGCCTCAAAAAATTCAACAGAATGTTTCTTATGATCCTCATATGCCATAATTTCAGCTTCAAGGGTTTCTCTCAACTTTTGTGGATCTATACCATCTACCACAAGTGAAATCCCCTTCTTTATAAAGGGATCCTTGGCGTTTTGCGCTTCCTGTTCAAGCGATATCAGGCCATTACGGCGAGCCTTTGTAGCATAGCCAATAATATCCTTTACTACTGCATCAGGATCCATCTTTGGGGGAAGAAACGCTGTCTTAACATCCTTGAATCCGTTAATACAGGCAGAAAGAGGGAATGAGATAAATACGGCGCCGAATGTGCCGCCAAGAACTATCAGAGCCGAAGTCGGAGATATAAGAGCTCCAATATGAACTCCTTCAAGTACGGCTCCGCCAAAAACAGCGCCAAAACCAAGTATAAGACCAATTATTGTTGCTAGATCCATAGATCAGATTTCCTGACGATGCATTGGTTGTCTTTTACTATCTGTATTAGTCAAAGTAACAAAATGTTCACTTTCAGAACGATTATATTGATTATTACGTTTTCGTCGCAAATATGCATGACTCATGGATAATGCACCTGAACGCCTTATTATTTTTGATCTGAAAGATACAATACGCTGCAGAATAACACTGGCATGTTCTCGAACCAGCAGATGATTTCCGTTGAAGAGTGTTATCACTGTATCAGGTGTTTCTTCAACGCTTAATATATGGTCAGGATTCAAAAACATGGTCTGGCGATCAAGGCGTGTAACTAAAATCATATTAAATGAGCCTCAAGGCAATTTTTATTAACAGTATCAAACAACTGTATCAGGTCAAGCTTTTTCGTATTTTTTTAGGTATTTAGTTATTCGGTAATTATTAGAACATTCTCAAGTGATATCACCGGCAGCAAAAGTTAATGATATCTTGAAAACCTAAAGTGACTTTTCACATAGCAACATATAGCGTTCTCGACCAGAATGAAACCGTATAATTCTTACTCCCATCCCGCTTTTTTTTACGAGATGAAAGAGATTTTGCGGGACTCTTTTTGCCCACATAACCCTCGCATCAAAGATAATCGGCTCTTCATCATGAAGCAACTCAACCTTCACTATGGTATTGGGATTACAAACATTTGCTGTTCTTATAAACATCCCTAAAGGTGATATATCTTCTGTAAAAGCTCTTCTTCCTGTGTTTTCAGAAGCACCAAAACTTAAAGCTATTCTTCTACGCTTTCTGCAGTTGTTCCTTTTATCTGACATAGTAATCAGCTCCATTAAATTAATTTTACGGTTAACTATATAGCACACCATGAAAGCCCTGTCACATTTCTCATTAAAAATATTGAAATAACTTAACACAACAGATTGCAAGATACAAACATAGCCTTGCTACAACATTTCAAGCAATATGAACTTTTTTGCATGTAGCTCTCGATATATGTTAGTTTTACTAAGCAAGCATTAATATTTTAATCTTATCTGGACATGAGCATGAAACACCTAATTCTTGGCACAGCCGGACATATTGATCATGGAAAGACCTCACTTGTAAAAGCGCTTACAGGAATTGATACAGATCGACTTAAGGAGGAAAAAAAACGAGGTATTACTATAGAACTTGGCTTTGCCCATCTTGCCCTTGCTGATGGAATAGATTTTGGAATTGTAGATGTTCCTGGTCATGAAAAATTTGTGAGAGCTATGGTTGCCGGGGTTGCAGGCATGGATATGGTCATGCTTGTTATTGCTGCTGATGAAGGTATAATGCCGCAAACTCGTGAGCACCTGGATATTCTGAGACTATTGGGGATACATAGCGGCCTGGTAGCACTTACAAAATCAGACTTGGTTGAAGATGACTGGCGCTCACTTGTTATTGAAGAGGTTCGTGACTTTGTTGCTGGTACTTTTCTTGAAGCTGCTCCAATCATTCCTGTCTCTTCAAAGACCGGTAAAGGTATTGAAGAGATTAAAAAGGAACTGACGCAGCTCGCTTATACAACAGGAGAAAAGAGACATGAAGGTTCATTCAGACTTCCTGTTGACAGGGTCTTTACAATATCAGGATTTGGCACAGTAGTTACCGGCACACTGCTCTCTGGCGAGATAAAGATTGGAGATGAATTGGAGCTACTGCCAAGCGGGGTTAAGGGAAGAGCAAGAGGTATTCAGGTTTATGGAGAGAAAGCTGACTTTGGCCTGGCAGGTCAGCGTCTTGCTGTAAACATACAGGGAATTGAATTGAACCAGGCAGAGAGAGGAGATGTCCTTGTGCCTGCAAATCATTTCCGTATCTCACGCAGAATTGATGTCCGGATCGACTATCTGGCTTCTGCTTCCCGAGATCTAAAACATCGCAGTAAAGTCAGGTTTCATAGTGGCACCTCAGAGATAACTGCACAGGTTATCCTGCTTGAACAGGATATTATTAGCCCTGGACAAAGTGCTTACGCACAACTGAGACTTGAACAGCCGCTCCTGCTGGTCTCAGGTGACCCATACCTTATAAGGGCAACCTCTCCTTCTGTAACAATAGGAGGCGGAGTAGTCCTTGACCCATTCCCACCAGCCAGACGTCGACGCAATGAAGAGGCCTTAAATCTTCTTGAATCTTTGGATGCTGCCGAGCATCAGAAAACCTGTTATCTAATCATAAGACAATCTTTACTTTCAGGTATTTCTTTTGAAGATATTTCCCTTCGCTCCGGTATTACTCACAGACAGGCGGAAGCGGCATTACAATCTCTACTATCTGCCGGACTAATTGTTCAGATGACCCGTGAACCAAGAATTTTTCTAAGCAAGGAGTCTGTAAGCAACCTGAAAGAACTTTTACAAGAAGCACTGACAGCTTATCTTGCAGCCAATCCACTAAAAGAAGGCATCTCTAAAGAAGAACTCAAAACCAGACTCCCAACGCGAAGCAATCAGAGATTTTTCGCCCCTTTACTCACTGAATTACAAGCAGAGGGCAAACTGCTTATCAAATGCGATCTTGTAAACAGCCCTATTGAAAAGAAGATTATAAAACCTGAAATTGCCAATCAGACAGAGAAGATAATCAATATTTTATCAAAGTATACTAATGAACCGCCTACCATAAAAGAGTTGGCTGAGATGACGGATATTAGCGAAAAAGAGATCAGGGCACATCTGACCGTAGCATTGAGAAATGGCCTTATAATAAAGATTTCATCTGATATCCACTACAAAACAGAAACAGTAAAAGAAATTGAGGCAAAACTCATCGTTCATCTTAAGGCAAAAGGAGAGATTACACCGGCTGAATTCCGTGAACTTACCGGCCTGTCCCGAAAATACATGATCCCTCTTCTGGAATATTTTGATAGCAAAAAGCTAACAATAAGGATTGGAGACAAGCGAATAATGAGGGGTAAACAACCTTTAGACTCTTAAATCATCCCTCTTTCAACAAATATAAACATTCAATTTTTTATATTAAAATTGCTTGAGGATATCTGCTTTTTCCTCTATATTCATATAAGCATTTGAATTTATTATAAATAAAAATGATTACTATTAATTAAAATCAACAAAGGAAAAGGAGACTGTAATGGCAGAGAAGTATGTATACTTTTTTGGAAATGGCAAAGCTGAAGGCCGCGCAGATATGAAAAATCTTCTTGGTGGTAAAGGGGCAAATCTCGCTGAAATGACCAGCATCGGCCTTCCTGTACCCCCAGGGTTTACTATCAGCACTGACGTTTGCACTTATTACTATGCCAATCAGGAAACCTATCCTGCCTCATTAAGCGCAGAAGTAGAGACACATCTTAAGCAGGTCGAACAGATTATGGGACGCACATTTGGCGACCACAAGAACCCGCTCCTTGTTTCGGTTCGTTCTGGTGCCCGCGCATCAATGCCTGGAATGATGGACACAATCCTTAACCTAGGACTTAATGATAGCACCGTTCAGGGAATAATTGCCCAGTCAGGTGACGAGCGTTTTGCATTTGACGCTTATCGCCGTTTTGTTCAGATGTATTCAGATGTTGTAATGGGAATGGACAAGCACACACTGGAACATCTTCTGGAGCAAAAGAAGGCTGAAAAAGGTGTGCACCTTGATACAGATCTGACAGCAGGAGACTGGAAAGATCTTGTTTTACAGTTTAAGGCAAGAATAAAATCTGATCTAAAGGTTGAGTTTCCCGAAGATCCCAAACAACAACTTTGGGGGGCTATAGGCGCTGTATTCGGCTCATGGATGAACCAGCGCGCAATAACATACCGTAAGCTTAATAACATACCTGCAGACTGGGGTACTGCTGTAAACGTACAGTCCATGGTCTTTGGAAATATGGGTGACGACTGTGCAACTGGCGTCGCATTCACCCGGGATCCATCTACTGGTGAAAACTACTTTTATGGCGAATACCTAGTTAATGCCCAGGGTGAAGATGTCGTAGCCGGAATACGCACACCTCAGCCGATAAATATTCACCAGAAAAAGCAGGGAGATCCACCATCTATGGAAGAGGTTCTTCCTAAATGTTATCAACAATTGGCCGAAATACGACAGACTCTTGAAAAGCATTACAAAGATATGCAGGATATTGAATTTACAATTGAGAAAGATAAGCTTTTCATGCTGCAGACCCGTAACGGTAAACGGACTGCAACCGCAGCGATAAAAGTTGCCGTTGATATGGTACAAGAAGGACTTATTGATGAAAAAACAGCCATTCTTCGAGTGGCTCCATCACAACTAGAACAACTGCTTCACCCTTCACTTGATCCAAAAGCCGATAAAAAGATTATTGCCAAAGGGCTGCCAGCCTCTCCGGGAGCTGCAGGCGGCACAGTCGTCTTTACAGCCGATGAGGCTGAAGAACTGGCTAAAAACGGTAAAAAAGTCATATTGGTTCGTATTGAGACATCCCCTGAAGATATTCATGGTATGCATGCCGCCCAAGGAATATTGACAGCTCGTGGCGGTATGACTTCTCACGCTGCTGTTGTTGCAAGGGGAATGGGCAAGTGCTGCGTTGCCGGCTGCGGCGATATAAAGGTGAATTATGCTTCTCAAAGCTTTACTGCAAGAGATGGTATAGTTGTCAAAAAGGGAGAGATGATTACTCTTGATGGTTCAACAGGTCAGGTAATCCTTGGAGAAGTCAAAACTGTACCCCCACAGCTTACCGGCGATTTTGGCACTTTGATGTCCTGGGTAGATAAGAACCGCAGGCTGAAGGTACGCACCAATGCCGATACACCGCACGACTCAAAGGTTGCCCGTGAGTTCGGCGCCGAGGGCATCGGTCTCTGTCGTACTGAGCATATGTTCTTTGACGCAGAGCGGATTGCAGCTGTACGTGAGATGATTCTTTCTGCAGATCTTGAAGGTCGCGAAAAGGCTCTATTAAAGATCCTTCCGATGCAAAAAACAGACTTTATTGGGATTTTCCGTGAAATGAAAGGATTGCCTGTTACTATTCGCCTCCTTGACCCCCCTTTGCATGAGTTTTTACCTCAGGAAGACAAGGACATTGATGAACTTGCCGCAACTATGAATGTTCCAGCACAGACCCTTAAAAACAAGGTTGAATTCCTTCATGAATTCAATCCGATGCTTGGACACCGTGGCTGCCGTCTTGGAATTACCTTCCCTGAAATATACGATATGCAGGTTCGTGCAATTATGGAAGCGGCCTGTGAACTTATAAAGAATGAAGGTTTTAGCATTGTGCCTGAAATAATGATTCCTTTGATAGCGACAGTAAAGGAACTGTCAGTATTGAAGTCAAATGCAGAAAGAATTTGCGATGAAGTTATTGCACAGTACGGGGTAAAGGTAGAATATCTGATTGGAACAATGATTGAGCTGCCACGAGCAGCGCTTACCGCTGATGAAATCGCTACAGAAGCTGAATTTTTCTCATTCGGAACCAATGACCTGACTCAAACAACATTTGGCCTATCAAGAGACGATGCCGGAAAGTTCCTGCCATTCTACATAGACAACAACATACTGCCTGAGGACCCTTTTGTTTCTCTCGATCAAAACGGCGTTGGCCAACTTGTTAAAATGGGCTGCGAGAAAGGTCGCGCCAGTCGCTCAAACATAAAGCTTGGCATTTGCGGTGAACATGGTGGCGATCCTGAATCAGTAATTTTCTGCCACAAAATTGGACTTGATTATGTTTCTTGTTCTCCATTCAGGGTGCCTATTGCACGTCTGGCTGCAGCTCATGCGGCTTTAGGTGGTGGAACAGATAATACCAAATAGAATATTGATTCCCAATTAACAAGGCTCGCCTGAAGAATGCGGCGAGCCTTGTTAATTATCTGGTATCCAGTTGATATGAAGTTTTAGATGTTCTCTATCAGCCAATTCATCAACCCAACCATGATTAGCATCTATCTTTGCATCAAGCCAAAATCCGTAAGGTTTTGTATTCAAAAGTGGAGTGGAATTCAAAACATCCAGTAACGTTCTGTAGATATCTGTTCCATCAATCAGATTTTAGGTTCTTATCTGCCCATCTCCATAAACTATAAATTTTGTGGTTGTCAAATCTTCCAACCCCATAGGCCCAAATGAGTGCAATTTGGTTGTAGATATACCAATTTCTGCTCCAAGTCCAAGCTGTCCTCCATCGTTAAAACGGGTTGATGCGTTTACAAGGACACAGGAAGAGTTGACCTCACGTATGAAACGCTGTGCATTTGAATAATCCTTGGTAATAATAACCTCACTGTGCAGGGAACCATAACGATTGATATGTTCAATAGCCTCATCCATGCTATCCACAATCTTACAGGCAAGTATCAGTTCAAGATATTCCGCAGCCCAATCTTCTTCAGTGGCTCCCTTTGCTTCCGTACAGTATTTTCTAAAAAGTTCATCTCCACGTAATTCGACGTTTAGTTGGTTTAATGTTTCAGAAATATATGGGACAAAAGAAGGCGCAACATCTTTATGAATTAGAAGAGTTTCAAGTGCATTACATACTCCCGGACGCTGGGTTTTTGAATTTATTATTATATCTCGAGCCATTTTAAAATCTGTATAAGCATCTACAAACGCATGGCAAACGCCTTTATAATGTTTGATGACAGGAATGCGAGAATTTTCTACAACAAAACGAATCAGGCTTTCACCGCCTCTTGGGATTATCAGATCAATCAGTTCCTCCTGTTTTAACATCTCAAGCACACCTTCACGCTCAACAAATGGAATTAAAGATAAAGCTGCTTCAGGAATCTTCATTTCTCTCAATACCTGTTGTAAAAGTGAAGCAATCGCACGATTTGAATTTATTGCTTCTGAACCACCCCTCAAAACAACAGCGTTACCAGACTTAAGACATAAAGCTGCAGCATCAGCAGTAACGTTAGGTCTGGACTCATATACAATCCCGATAACACCAAGTGGAATACGCATCTTTCCAACAACCAGACCATTAGGACGTTTCCACATTTTAGTTATCTCACCTACAGGATCCGGTAGGCTAGCAACTTCACACAATGAATCGGCCATACCTTTTACTCGGCTGGAATCCAACATAAGTCGATCAAGGATGGCTGATGAAAGTCCTTTTCCCTCCCCTGATTTCAGATCTTTGGCATTTTCAGATATTAGCCAATCTGTAGCAACAACAAGAGCATCGGCCATTTTAAGTATCATCTCATTTTTTTTATAAGTAGTGAGATTAGCTAACTGAATAGATGCCTGACGAGCACTTAATGAAATTGATTTAATTATTTCAACAAAGTTCATAAAAAATCCTTTTTCAGCTGTGTTATGTAAATTAATTTTCTAAAGACAATACAGGAACATAATATATTCTGTCAAAGTAGCAACGACTTCATCTGCAATAGAAAAACTCAATTGATTTAAATAAAATAAAGTTATAGAGTAATATATAACAAATCAGTACGGGAGAATTATATGATAGCTCCCATATCCACTAATACGAATCCAGTTCCATCCGATATCTCATCTCCTTCCCCAAAGACTGAGATTTCTACTTCACAAATCAGCACACAATTGCAGCAGAGCAACTCTACATCACTTTCAAAGCAGTCATCAACTCAGGATACCATTTCAATTTCATCAACTGCGCTTAATATGAGCAAGGCTTTAAATGTTCAGCATGAAAATAAAGTCGAATCGCAAGAAAATCAAAATAACCTGAAGGAAGAAGCTCAATCAACAGATAAAGAAAAGTTCAAAGCAGCACTTAAAGGCTATCCACCATTTATGGGAAACGGTGAAGCGCTCAAAGCACTTAAATCTTCTTCACCTGCACTCTATAGAGAAATTTTAAGAATGATTGTACCACCTCCATTAAATATTTCTTACTCCGATATGTTGATAATTCAAAATTCAAATGAAGAAAAATTGATCGTTTAGATTAACAACGACAGGGGGTGTTTATTATGTCAATAAGTCAAATATCGCCTAACAGCCTTACCTCAACAAATCCATATGCAAATCCTTATTCAAGAACAACAGAGCAACAACCAGCTTCAATAGAACAAGCCAATCAAGAAACGCAAAAGCTTACAAAAGTTTCTCAGACAGACACTATTACCTTCTCAAAGCAAGCATTACAAATGACCTCAGCTAATGATACTCTGTCTAACAATTTGAAAAACAGTAACCATAAAGATCCAAAAGAAAATTTCAGTACAAAAGCCTAACCTGCAGATTTCATAAAAGCAGAGGGTTAGAAGCATGTGTCCACTGGATGGTGTAAGTCAAAAATTCAATACAGTGGCAATAAATGATAACAGCGTCAATCACCGGAGAGCTTGCGACTATAAAAGCTCAAAAGAGTCTCCTTCATTTGTGCGACTCCCCGACGATAATGTCACTTTATCAAGTGATTGCATTGATAATAAAGCCTATATTAACAGCAATTCTGTCTCAAACAACAATACAAAACCACAAAATTTCGATAGTAAAACAACGTTAAATGGAAAAAGCACTGATGATCCCCAAATTCAACAGCAAATTGCAAGATTGAAACAAGTTGAAGCCAAAGTTAAAGCACATGAGGCTGCTCATCAAGCAGCTGGTGGTAATCTGGCTTCATCTGCGTCATATAGCTACACTCAGGGACCTGACGGAAAAAGCTATGTAACTGGTGGAGAAGTACAAATAGATTTATCTGAAGGACAAACCGCTGAGGAAACTATTACACGTATGCAGCAAGTTATCAGAGCTGCACTAGCGCCGAATGACCCTTCAGGACAGGACAGAGCTGTGGCGGCAGAGGCAGCAAGCCGTATGGCACAAGCTCAGCAAGAAAAACTACAGGCAGATAGCACAGCAAAGACAAATTTATTTTCAACCTCTTCAGGATTACAAACCGTTAAACAAGCCTATAATATTGATGGGCTACAATCAGAATCAAACTCCGGTTGGTCTAATTGGGCTTAACGTTAAGTCCGTCACACTGGTATTAAGTTTAATTAATATTTAACGTAAAACGCCCTGCGACTCGAATTGAGTGCAGGGCGTTTAGTTATTAA